>CAJTMY010000016.1 GCA_910577355.1 uncultured Muribaculaceae bacterium | reverse complement strand
AGACCGAATTCTTCAAACAAATCGCTATTTTTGCACTTGCCAGTTGAACCTACGAACCCTCACCCGCTGAAACTTTTTGACATGCGGGTTGGGGATATGGAAGTATTTTCGTAATTTTGCACCAAATTTTGCAAAATAATGACCTCACTCGACTCCATCAAAGCAATTATCGCCCCCGACTTAGTGCGCCTCAACGACCTTATCCGCACTCAGTTGCGCGCCGACAATCCGTTGATGGATACGGTAATCGAGTCGTACCTGACAAGCAAAGGCAAGCAGATACGCCCCATCATAGTGATGCTGTGCGCGCGCATGTTCGGCGACATCAACCGGCGCGTGCTCGATGCAGCGGCAGCCGTGGAGCTGCTGCACAACGCGTCGCTGATTCACGACGACGTTGTGGACGAATCGAAGCTGCGCCGCAACGAGCCCACCATCAATGCCGTGTGGGACAATCATATAGCCGTGCTCGTAGGCGACTTCTTCGTCTCCACCTCGCTGCAGCGCGCCATCGACACCGGCGACATGCGCATCATCGAGGTGATAGGCCGATTGGGCAAGCTGCTGTCGCTCGGCGAGATCGACCAGATATACAATGCCCGCGAGCACACCCTCACCGAGGAAGCCTATTTCAAGATCATTAATTTCAAGACGGCATCGCTCTTTGTGGCCTGCGCGCAGATGGGCTGCTACGCCGTCGGAGCCGATGACAACAGCACCGCCAAGCTCTCGCGCATCGCCGAGCTGTTGGGACTATGCTTCCAGATACGCGACGACATCTTCGACTACTACGAGGCCGACAAGGTGGGCAAGCCCACCGGCAACGACCTCCGCGAAGGCAAGATAACCCTGCCGCTGCTGCATGTGCTGCTCGATGCGTCGGCACCCGACCACGAGGCCATGAACGCCCTTGCCGCCCTCGAGCAGCTCACCGACACCCAGATAGCCACTCTGCAGGCCTATGCGCGCGACAATGGCGGTATCGACTATGCCCGCGCCCGCATGGATGCGCTGCGCCGAGAAGCTGCCGCCGTAGCCGCAACCCTGCCCCGCCCCGACGCCGCCGAGCCGCTGATGCAGATATTCGACTACATCATCGCCCGCGAATACTGATTACCGGCCACACGGATTCCTCGGATTTCCACGGATTCTTGAAAAGTATGGACGCACGGCTCGTGCGTCCGCCTGCCGCCATGGAGAGACCCCGTAGGGACGCACGGCTCGCGCGTCCGCCTGCCGCCATGGAGAGACCCCGTAGGGACGTACGGCTCGTGCGTCCGCCTGCCGCCATGGAGAGACCCCGTAGGGGGCGGGCGAATAGTAGGCCACTGCAAGCGTAGCGCCGCTGTGGTATTGCACAACGCCAATTTACATGGAGCGACGTAGTTGCGACTCCCAGACCGGAGGGTCACCGCTACGCGGCTCTTTTTTTCATACCAGATATACAGGGGCGGCGCATCCCTACGGGGCGCTTGCCCCTGCCTACTGTTCGCCCGGCACCTACGGCGCC
This sequence comes from uncultured Muribaculaceae bacterium, assembly GCA_910577355.1. Taxonomy (GTDB): domain Bacteria; phylum Bacteroidota; class Bacteroidia; order Bacteroidales; family Muribaculaceae; genus CAG-873. The sequence continues at coordinate 53,526 of CAJTMY010000016.1, read as the reverse complement.
TCTATATACGCCTCGCAATCCGGGCGCACTGCCTCACACGGATTCCTCCCACACACAAATTACACAGATTCACACAGATTTGTTTTTTGACGCGATCCTCCTGAAAAATCTGTGGAATCTGTGTGGGTGGACGGAGAGGCGTGCGTAGCCCGCCGATTTGAGCTGCTGCGCAGGAATCGTCGTTAATTAAATCGGCGGCCTACGGGCGCCATAACGAGGGGGAACGCCTGTCCGAGCACGCCTCGCTTTGAAGGCTCGGCGGGCTCGGCTACGAGTAAATCGGCGGGCTACGCACGCCTCGCCGTCCGGCGGCCTCACCACGCAAAATCCGTGTGAATCTGCGGAATCATTGTGAGGTCATATATACAAGCCGTCCCGACACTTGCGCATCGGGACGGCAGAGAGATTATGGAATAAACAGGTTATTTCACGTATACCTTGGTGGCTTTGGCGCCCTGGCGGCGGATATAGAGCCCGGCAGCCGGCTCGTCCACTCGCACACCCTGCAGATTGAAGTACTCGACAGCCGCATCACCGTCCACCTCAACCGATTCGATACCCGAGACATCGCCGGCAGCATCCATATAATATGTATGTGTCTCGGATTCCTCGTTGGATTCACTCACAGCCTTGGCATGTACGGTACCTGCACCAAATTCTGCAAACGATACGGTATAAGGGTTGGTCTCGGCCTGCTTCCATTCGAGATTATCGTCGGCTGCAAAAGTGGCAACGGCGGCATCAGGCTCGAAAGCATACCATATTGTATGGCCGGCAGGCGCGAAGAATGTTATAGTCTTGTCTGCGCGGTTGATCTCACTCTTGAATACTTTGGGATATGTGATGTCAAGAACAAGGATATTCTCGTCAGCAGCATTGAGGCGTGCGCTGAATTCATCCTCACCACTACCGTCATTGTATCTGCGACTTACCTTTGCAAAGGCCACATCGGCACCCGCTGCAAGAGCATATTCACCTGTCCACGCATAATCATCGCGACCTTCCACCAATACGGGCGCAGCCTTGGTTGCAACAGGATAATCTACTCCGAAAGCGACAGTGATGCGTGTTGTCTTGTTGAAGTCCTTGATTATGCCGTTCTCGGCGCTGAGCGTCATGGCGTTTTTAACATGAAATGAAGCCAGTCCTTCTGTAAGTTCCAAATATTTGTAGTTAGTTGCATTTGGAGGCAGAAGCCGTTCTATATTTGCAGGATAATCATTATCCGAGAACATTGGCTGCATGGAAGCATTTAGCCATGCGGCCTTGAGCGCTGTCTCGATCTTGAACTGTGCAGCACCTTCGAGTGAAATACTCTTATCATATTCCACATTGTATGCACCGTAAAGCGCAGTCTTTTCTGTCGATACAGTCGGATTGGCGAATAGAGCCTCGAAGTCGGCCAACGAAACTGTCATATCGGTAGCGACAACACCTTCGCCTTTCGGTATCACCGAAAGCTTAACATCAGAGGTGGGCATGGCAAAGAAGTTGAGCGTGCCCGAGGTGGAATGGATAGAGCCGACAGATTTGTCGTTTACAGCGATTTCATATTCGCCGCAGTTGGTAGGATCGTTCACATCAAAGTGAATTGCGATCTCGTTGACCGACGGGCCCTGATTCAATGCGGGATCGGCAGTAAGGTTCTCGACAACCGGCACAACATTTTGCAGCGTCACAGGAGTACCCTCAGCCTGCTCGATGATTTGTGCGTAATCAAAACACAAAATAGGTAACTGATGGGTTGGGGTTCCACTAATTGAACCATTAAGGTTTGCTGAGGTCGAGCTGAATCCACATTTTCCATATGTTGAAGAATATGTATTTGTGCCTATTATCCAAGGCTCAGACACATAATCTGAAATACTATTATTTTCACAAATAATAGTAATTAACAAAGATTTTCCAGAATAAATAACTTTTTGTTCTAAAGGGATATTGATAAGATATTCTAATTCTCCACTATCTGTATGGGTATCTAAAATATCTGAACCTGAAAGTTGGATCTCGCCTTTACATCCTTCGGTGTAGTCGAACCACTGATATTTCTTATTGACTTGTGGAAAGTCAATATCTTCGATATTTTCCAAATATATACTGATATCTGCAGAACCGTCCATACCATATAAATAATCAGTATAAATTTTGAATTGGATGCCAGATATTTCATTCTTTATGGCCGATCCATTGGCCATTGTTGTAGGTGCCAGAGCTTTTAAATCTTCATAGGTGAAAATTATTTGTGAAGCTGATGCAGAATTTGTAAAATCTACAGGTATTCCATTTTCTGCGTCATCCCACGTCTGATTATCCCATTTATTTCCAGGCGAGAACGTCTCCGCCACCATAGGGGGGGGTAGGATGACGGCGAGGGCCAGGAGGAGGATTGTTATTATTTTTTTCATATTGATTGGTTTTTAGCGATTGGCGGTAGGGGCGTACGGCTCGTGCGTCCGGTCGCTGCCGGATGGCGGGCGGTATACAATGCTCCCGAGGGCGGACGCACGGACCGTGTGCGTCCCTACTTTATCGCAGTTATTTTTTAGTTTCAGCCACGTATCGTAGTGATTATTTTACGATTACCTTGGTGGCTTTGTCGCCGCTGCGGCGGATGTAGAGACCCGATGTGGGATTATCCACTGCCACGCCCTGCAGGTTGAAGTACTGCGCGGGGGCGGCTGTGTCGGCGTCTACCGATGTGATGCCGGCAGCAGCGGTGCATTCAAATTTCACCACGGGCAAGTATTTGTTTGGGCCCTGATAGTCGTACATCTGGCCGGTGTCGTAGCAGTCGAGGAATGATTCCTTGTCCGAACCCATCGCCATGGTGGTGTACTTGTCGGTGCGCATGGCATAGGTCACCATCGCCATGGCCTCGTTGCCGTTGGTCACGTCGGAGAATGTGGTGACGAGCAGGTTGCCGCCATCGTAGCGCAGGGGCTTGTCGAGCACAAAGTGAAGTTCGGTATCTTCCATATAGTAGAGATCCACCTGATATTCGAGCTTGGAGTGCGATGTGGTGGGATCCATGTCGACCCACAGATAGGTGTCGGTGTCGGGCTTCTTGTCAAACTCGTTCACGGCGGTATTCTCGATGAGGCAGTCGAGATCGGCCTCGATGTCGATAAACGAGCCGTCGTCGCCGTATTTGAACACAACCTCGGTGATGAAGTCGCCGGTCTTGATGCCTGTAAGATAGTCGGCCTCGTAGATGACCTGTGTGCCCGAATACTTTGTATAGAACTGCACCGGGGCTTTCTCCCACCAGGAGCCTGCGCCGACACTTATCTCTTCGGAGCCGGGATTGTCGAATTCGCCCACACATACCGAGTATGTGCCGGTGTCGGATGTCTGAGCCGACATGCCCAGGGCTGCCATGGCAGCCAATGCAAGTAGAAGTTTTTTCATAATCGGAATAGATTTTATTTAACGATTTCTTTGCTTGTCTTGTCGCCGCGGCGCACCACATACAGGCCGGGGGCAGGGGCTTCGCTGCCTACGTATACTCCCTGAAGGGTATAATACTCGGCGGACGTTGCGTTATCGGCCTTTACATCGGTCACGCCCTGTGTGCCGAGTGTGACATACTGCAGGTCGGAATATGGAGTCCACTCCACGTCGTAGTCGTAGGGGTCGTCGGGATCGTTGAACGTAACGATATTGGCCTGCACATCGTATGCCAATTTTGTGGCCCCGTAGCGGAAAGGCAGGGTAGCGAATTCCTGCGATGTGGTGAACGACTCCTTGCAGTCGACGATGCGCAGTGCGGTCTCGCCGGCCTCGAGGTGCTGAGTCACCTTGATGTCGTCGAGATAGTCGTAGCAGTTGCTGTACAGATTATCGGGGTCATCGAGTATACCGAAGTCGACAAATGTGAGATATGTGTCGTGCGTGCCGTTGGTGAACGTGGCTGTAAGTTCGTTGTAGCCGGAGGTGACGAGGACAAACTCCTTTGTTTCCTCGGTGGCGCCGGACGATGTGAGTTTGACAGTGGCGCCGCTGTAGCCGGTGACGCCGAATGTCACGGTAAACTTGCCGCCGTCGTGCACGAGGTCGAGATACGGAGAATATATGATGCCGCTTACCATACCGCGCGAAAAAACGGGATAGAAACCGGTCCAGTCGGGGGTATATGTCCAGCCGAGGTCGCTTATCGATATATAGGCCTCGTCGGGGAAATAAGGCTCCACGGTGCTGCCCTTGTTCACAAGGTTGAAATTCTCCTCGATGATACTGTATTCTCCGGCCGCCGATACCACCTCGGGCTCATACACGAGCACGGTATAAGACTCTGCGCCGGGATATGTCTTCCAGTTTGCGGTAAAGCCTTCGTCGGTGACATCGGTGGCCGGCAATGATACCGGTGCCGGCAAAGCTGCGGCTTTCTTTAACGACTTCTCGACCGGCCCGGCCGCTGCGGCCATGCCTGACACAAGCAATGAGACAATAGCGAATGTGTAAATTTTCTTCATAAGCAACATGTGTTTTAATATTATGTCGGCAAATTTAAATATTATAAAGCAAATAACCAAAAGAAAATGTATTTTTATTTAAATATACTTTCATCAGGGTATGCAGTGCCACAAAATGACAGCTATTTCCGGCGGGCACCATATCTTTTCAGTCCCGACGAACCATCAGCAAACCGAAACTGTTGTTTTTTTAGATTAATTTGCTTTTTTCTTTAATAATTCACTATATTTGCAATCCAAACCGACTAATATGACAACACAAACCGATAAATTCACTCCGGATTCGATCGTCTCTCTCGTGCAGAATTCTGTACGCCGGAATTGGGAACACACCGCTCTGAGCGATTTCAACGGAGCCTGTTTCCAGTATAGAGATGTAGCCCGGAAGATAGCAAAACTACATATAATATTTGAAAAAGCCGGCCTAAAGCCCGGCGACAAGATAGCCATATGCGGCAAAAACTGCGCCCAATGGGCCATCGCTTTTCTGGCATCGCTCACATATGGCACTGTCACCGTGCCCATACTTCATGAGTTCAAGCCCGACAACATACACCATCTGGTGAACCACTCCGATGCGAAACTGCTTTTTACCGACAAAACCATATTTGAAAACCTCGACCCCGAGGCCATAGAAGGCATCGACGGTGTGATGCGCATACAAGACTACTCGCTGCTCTTCTCGCGATCGAAACGTCTCACCGAGGCACGGCACAAACTCAATCTGCTTTTCGGAGAGCGATACCCCGAGCGCTTCACGCCCGACAATGTGATATACCGTGAACCGGAATCCGACGCAGATACGGCTCTGATCAACTACACCTCCGGCTCGACCGGATTCTCCAAGGGTGTGATGCTGAGCTACCGCAACCTGTGGAGCAACATCCGCTTCTCCATCGACAATATCGAATATCTCAAGCCAGGCGACGGCATGATATGCATGCTGCCGCTGGCACATATGTTCGGCCTCAGCATCGAGATGCTGTTTCCGTTCTGCAAGGGCTGCCATATATACTTCCTCACGCGCACCCCGTCGCCGCGCATCATCATGGAAGCCTTCGCCACCGTGAAACCCAAGCTGATAATCACCGTGCCGCTCGTTATAGAGAAAATAATCAAGACCCGCGTGTTCCCCATGCTCGACAAGCCCGTGATGAAGCTGCTGCTCCACCTGCCGGTGGTCGACGGACATCTGCTGGGCAAGATACGCGAGAAGCTGGTGGATACGTTCGGAGGCAACATGCAGCAGCTCGTCATCGGCGGCGCGCCGCTCAGCGCCGACGTCGAGGCATTTCTGCGCAAGATAAAATTCCCGTTCACCATCGGCTACGGCATGACCGAATGCGCCCCCCTCATATCATACGAGGTATGGGACAGGCAGCGCCCCGGCTCGTGCGGCCGAATAGTCAACCGCATGGAAGCCCGCATCGACTCGTCCGACCCGTCGGCCACCCCGGGCGTGCTGTGGGTGCGCGGCGACAATGTGATGAAAGGATACTACAAGAACCCCGAGGCCACCGAGGCTGCATTCCGCGACGGCTGGATGAGCACCGGCGACATATGCCAGATGGACGCCGACAGATATCTTTATATCCGCGGCCGCGACAAGAGCATGATTCTCGGCCCGTCGGGACAGAATATATATCCCGAAGAAATCGAGATAAAGATCAACAATCTGCCGTATGTGATGGAATCGCTTGTAGTGGAGAAGAACGGAAAACTCGTCGCCCTGATATATCCCGACTTCGAGAACTCGCAGAAAGCCGGCATCGACCCCTCGCAGCTCGAACCACTGATGGAGAAGAGCATCAGAGAGCTGAACTCCGAGCTACCCGCATACAGCCAGCTATCGGGCGTGAAAATAATGCCGGTGGAATTTGAAAAGACCCCTAAGCATTCGATAAAACGCTATCTGTATCAGAACTGACCGTACACTCTCACACGAATTCCACAGATTTCCACGGATTTTTTTGGAGGTCACACCCGCCTGCCATCCGGCATATCGCCGGCGCACACCAACAAAAACAATCCGTGGGAATCTGTGGAATCTGTGTGTGGTAGTGCCATCCGGGCATGGGCGGTCGCGTTAACATTTTGCAGGCATTTTGTTAAGCGCGGTTAAAGTCTGGGCGGTTTTTAAACCTTGTACCGCTCTTTTTGTCTTAATAGCGACAATAGGTTTAAAGTTTAGATAAGGTAATAAAGAAAACAAAGCACTCAAGACAATGAAAAAGAATATCATTACAATGGCCATAGCCATAGCCGCTCTCTGCGGCATACCCGCCATTGCACAGACTCCTCAGACCGCACAATGCGCCAGGCAGGAATGCACAAAGCCCGATTGCAACAAAACCAGATGCGACCGTAAAGATGACTGCCGGCGCTCCGACCCGTTTGCAGGCATCACACTCTCCGATCAGCAGAAGACCGCACTCGACGCACTCAAGCCTGCCAAGGGCGACCGCGCCGACAAGCAGCGCACCGACCGCCGCCAGTCGCGCCGCGACTATATCAACGGCGTCAAGAATATCCTCACACCCGACCAATATGTGATTTTCCTTGAAAACATGGTGGTGGAAATGCCGGCGCCCCGTCATCACGCCGACGGATTCAACAAGAAGAGCCTCCGCCGCGACGGCAAGAAGATGCAGCGAGTGGAAGCACGCCACGACTTCGGCAACAAAGATAATAAAAAGAACTAACTATCAGACACCTGCACACATGCAGGCGCATATGAACTTCGTTCTCCCCTCTCCTGTGAAATGTGCAGTCCCATGACCGGGTCTGCACATTTTTCAGTTTACAGCCTCACACAATATTTTACAGTGTGAATCCGTGAAATCCGTGTGCGGACAATGGCTCGACAATCGACACAAAAAATCCCCGGGATCCCGGGGATTTTCGTAGCCCATAGCAGAATCGAACTGCTCTTTCAAGAATGAAAATCTTGCGTCCTAACCGATAGACGAATGGGCCGCGTCAAAGATCCGCAGCCTTAGGCAGCGAGCTTTGCGATGTGCTTGGCAAGCTTGCTCTTGAGGTTGGCGGCTTTGTTTTTGCTGATAGCCTTTTTGGAGGCGAGACGGTCGAGCATGGCGCTTACGGTGCGCAGCTTTGCCTCGGCCTCGGCCTTGTCGGTGAGGCGACGGAGAGCGCGAACGGCGTTACGAGCTGTCTTGGCGTAATAGCGGTTGCGCAGGCGACGGGCCTCTGTCTGGCGGATGCGTTTGAGTGATGACTTATGATTTGCCATTTGTCTGTGCTATAATCTGTTTGGTTTGATAATTGTAGCCCATAGCAGAATCGAACTGCTCTTTCAAGAATGAAAATCTTGCGTCCTAACCGATAGACGAATGGGCCATCATGCGTTAAGCGAGTGCAAATTTAAGCAGATTTTTTGGAGTGGCAAAAAAATCAGACTGAAAAAGTGTTTTTTTTACGTTTTTTTTCTAATTTTACCTTTTCAAATGCCAAATATATGTACGAATCACTCAGATGTGTGGCACTCCGCACCATCAAATACGATGACCGGCGGTCGATAACAACGGCATGGAGCCGCGAGCGTGGCAGAGTGTCGTTCATCATACCGTCCGGCAACAGCCGAGAGGCACAGCGACGCCGTGCCCTGATGCAGCCGCTGTGCCTGTTTGAAGGGGAATCGGACATACGTCCGGGCCGCGAATTGCTTACCATCCGCGACGTAAAGCCGCTCCATGTGCTGTCCGACCTATGCTACGACCCGGCCAAGGCCTTGGTGTCGATGTTCATATCCGAGGCGCTTGAACACATACTGCGCGAGTCACCGCCCGATGTCATGCTTACCGATTTCATATTCGACTCCGTAATTCGCCTTGATGCCATGCGCCGTGCCGTGGGAGTGGCCAACTTTCCGGTGCTGTTTCTTTATAAACTGGGGTTATTCTTAGGCATAGCACCCGACACAGGCGAATGGGCTCCGGGACGGTTATTCGATATGACCGAAGGTCGTTATCGTGTATCCGCACCGACGCATGGCCGATGGCTCGATGCGTCTGACTCAAAGGCTGTCGTGCTGCTGCACCGCATGAGTTTTGCCGCATCGGAACGCATAGGCATATCGCGTGCGGTACGCCGCCGCATGCTCGACGGGATAATGGAATATTACGGCATGCACCACACGCCGCTCAACAATCTGAAATCGCTGCCGGTTGTATCCGAGATTTTTTAAAGAGATCCCAACCCTACATATATCACTATACAGAAGGCGCTGATCACCACAAGCAGCACGGCAGCCGCGATTATAGATGTTATGGCGGTATTGCGCACTCCATGTCTGTGTGATTTAAGCGCCAACGCACCGGTGATTATCGCCGCCGCACTGGTGACAATGGCAGCCGTGGCGCTGTAACTGCCGGCTATCCATGCCGCTATTGTGAATATTATGGAAACAATGGCAAGCCACACAAATCGCGAAGCTTCCCGGGGTGCGAAAGTCTCGGCCACAGGTTTTTCTCCGGTAGAGACGGGTGTATTATTAATTGTCTTATCTTGATCTGCCATTTTATTTTCAATTCTTATAAATATAAGACAATTAATGTGAAAAAAGGTTTAAAAGCCTGCCATAATTTATGGAGGTGTGTCATAATTTGACTTGAAGTAGGGACGCGATTAATCGCGTCCCTACTGATTTTGCGAATTTTGACACGCCCTCATATTTCAGAAATTAATCCGACCCACAGTCATTTCAGCGCCATATCAGTGGGCCTCAAGCCAGTTGAGACCGGAACCGCTCGACACTTCAAGGCGCACGTTGCCTGTGTATGCATGCTCCATATTGCGCGCCACGAGTTCCTGAAGCACAGGCAATTCATCGGGCACAACATTGAATATCAACTCGTCGTGTACCTGCATTATCATGCGCGAGCGCAACCCGAGGCGGTTGATTTCCTTATCAATGGCTATCATGGCCACCTTTATTATATCGGCAGCCGAGCCCTGCAGCGGCGCGTTGATGGCATTGCGCTCGGCATAGCTGCGCAGCGCGGCGTTGCGCGAGCCGATTTCGGGCAAGAATCGCTTGCGGCCCATAACCGTGGTGACATATCCTTTTTCCCGCGCTTTCTCGATGCTCTCGTCCATATATGCCTTCACGCGTGGATAACCCGCAAAATAGGTATCTATAAGCGCCTTGGCCTCGCCTCTGGGTATGCCGAGGCGCTCCGACAGGCCGAACGCCGATATGCCGTAGATAATGCCGAAATTGGCCGTCTTGGCATGGCGACGCATATCGTCGGTCACCTCGGCGAGGGGCACATGATATATCTTGGCGGCTGTGGCGCGGTGGATGTCCTCGCCGGTATTGAACGCCCCTATCATGTCGGGGTCGCCGCTGATATCGGCTATGAGCCGCAACTCTATCTGCGAATAGTCGGCCGACAGTATCAGGCAGCCGGGATCGGCGATGAAGGCACGCCGTATCTCGCGGCCGTCGTCGGTGCGGACGGGGATGTTCTGCAGGTTGGGATTTGTCGACGATATGCGGCCTGTGGCGGTCACTGTCTGGTTGAACGTGGTGTGTATCTTGCCTGTGCGCGGATTGATCAGCTGCGGCAGTGCATCTATGTATGTGGCCAACAGCTTGCGGAGACCGCGGATATCGAGTATGAGCCGTACTATCGGATGTGTGCGGGCATATTTCTCGAGGATTTCCTCGGTAGTGCTCCATGCGCCGCGCTTGGTCTTTTTGGCCGACGGATCGATATTCATGCGCCCGAACAGCACCTCTCCCACCTGGGCGGGCGAACCGATATTGAATTTCATACCGGCTATTTCATATACCTGCCGTTCAAGCTCGGCGAGGCGACCCGACAGCCTGCGCGACATAGCGCCAAGCTCGTTCACATCGATGCGCACGCCTTCCCATTCCATGCCTGCGAGCACTTGCACAAACGGCCCCTCTACTTCTGTATACAGCTGCAGAAGCTCCTCCTTTTCAAGGGAGTCGACAAGCAGCGGCCGCAATACCAAGGCAAGCGAGGCGCGCTCGCCGGCTGCGACTGCAGCCTCGTCGACCGGCAGCACCCGCAGCTTCTTGCGCTCGGTGGCGGTGAGCTCGTAGTCGACGGTCTTATGGGCGAGGAAAGCGAGAGCCACCGTGGGCAAATCGTGCTTCATCTCGGGCGACAGCAGATAATGCGCCACCGACGTGTCGAAATAAGGCGCTGTCCACATCACCCCTTCGCGACGCAACAACAACATGTCGCGCTTCACATCGTGGCTCACGAGCGTGACGTTCGACGACATCAGCGGCTGAAGCAAATGCATGATTGCGGCGCGGTCGCTGTCGAAGTCGGGCATCGGGATATATACCGCATCGTCGGCCACAGCTACGGCCACACCCCTAAGCCGGGCAGTCATCGCTTCTTCGCCGGGCGCCTCGAGGCTTATGCCGACCGCCTCGGCCTCCAAGGCCCGTTCCAGCCATGTCGCGATACCGGCAGGCTCCATAAGCACCCTGCATGCCGGCAGATCCACAGCCACAGGCGATTCCGAGCGCGCAGACGCATCGGGAACGGCGGCCTCGGATGTCGGCTCGACATCATCAAAAAGCGATGCCGGCACTGCTTTGGGCTGCGGGGCGGGCTGTCTCGGCGACAGACGTGCGGCAAGAGTCTTGAATTCAAGCTCATCGAATATTCTCAACAAAGCATCCACGTCGGGCTCGCGGCGGACAAGATCATCGGGCCGGATGTCGAGCGGCACATCGGTCTTGATGGTCACAAGAAATCTTGAAAATCTGATCTGATCGGCATTCGCCTCGATTTTGGCTTTCACGGCTCCCTTGAGGCTGTCGGTATTTGCCAGCAGATTCTCCACCGAGCCCCATTCCCTGATAAGCCTGGCGGCTGTCTTCTCGCCCACGCCGGGGCAACCGGGGATATTGTCGCTCGCATCGCCTTCGAGAGCGAGCAGGTCAATCACCTGTGCCGGGCTGTCGATGCCATATCGCTCACACACCTCGCCGGGGCCGCGCACCTCGAATCCGCGCCCTCCGAGCGAAGGGCGGTACATCAGCACATTGGGCGTGACAAGCTGGCCGTAATCCTTGTCGGGCGTCATCATATATGTAGTGAAGCCTTCCGGTTCGGCCCGGCGGCTCAGCGTGCCTATCACGTCATCGGCCTCATAGCCGGGGACTTCTATCACAGGGATACGGTAGGCATCGAGTATGCGTTTGATATATGGAATGGAAAGTGTGATGTCCTCGGGCTGCTTGTCGCGCTGCGCCTTGTATCCGGGATATGCGTCGTGGCGGAAGGTATGTCCGCCGGCAGGGTCGAAGCACACCGCCGCATAGCCCGGATTCTCCTTGCGCAACACTTCGTCGAGCGTATTGCAGAAGCCGAATATGGCCGAAGTGTTGAATCCTCGCGAGGTTACTCGCGGCGAGCGCACGAGCGCATAGTAAGCCCTGTATATCAATGCGTAGGCATCGAAGAGAAATAATTTCTTTTCTTCCATTTCCAATAGTTTGTCTACAAAGATAGACATTTTTGCGATATAATACTTAAATTTGCAGCATCAAAATACACTTTACATCATGAATATCCCCCCTATACGTATCGGCAACGGATTTGACGTGCACCGCCTTGTCGAAGGCCGCAAGTGTATAATCTGTGGAGTGGAAATACCCTACCCTCTTGGACTGCTCGGACACAGCGACGCCGATGTCGCGCTCCATGCCCTCACCGACGCGATACTCGGTGCTGCCGCTTTGGGCGACATCGGAGCGCACTTTCCCGATACCGACCCGCAGTGGAAGGGCGCGGACTCGCGGGCGCTGCTGCGCGGGGCCCTCGATATAGTGCGTGCCGGCGGCTTCGAGCCTGTCAATGTCGATGTTACGATCATAGCGCAAGCGCCTAAAATGTTGCCATATATACTACAGATGCGCCGCAATGTGTCCGACGACCTTAATCTGCCCCTCGATTGCGTGTCGGTGAAGGCCACCACTACCGAGCATCTCGGCTTCACCGGCCGCAAGGAAGGAATCGCCGCCATGGCCACAGCCCTTCTCACCTGCAAATAAAGAATCTATTTCATTCTGTCCATTCGCCTACGAGGCGGATGGTCTGCACGGCATGCAAAGGGTCGTTGGTGATCACCGACAGACGCGAATTGAGCAGGCCGCCGGTCTGCACCGACGGGTCGACGGTGACCAGCACCGTGGCCGACTGCCCTTTCTTTATAGTGGTCTTGTCGATAGTGGCAGTCACTCCCGGATCGCCCGAATATATGCGGCGTACAATCAGATTGTCCTTGCCCGAGTTGGCGAGTGTGAACGATGCCGTGACCGGAGCGCCCCTGCGGTCGACACGCCCATATTCCACCGTCTGAGTCGATGGTGTGGCGATGGGAGCCTTGGCCATCTTGTCGGGGCTCATTTTGGAGAAATCTTCCTTCACTATCACTGTTGTCGGCAGGGTGAATATCCGGTCGCCGGCCGATATTGTGACCGAATCCTCCACAAGGCCGTAGAGCGGGCACTTGTCGGAGTTCACATATGCCACAAACGAGACCTGCTCGCCGGGAGGCGCCACGGGAGGGGTAGCGATGACCTCGAGGTATGCCGGCTGCTTCACTGCCTTTACGGCAAGCGAGTCGGCCGACCGGTTGTACCCCTCGAAATATACGGTCTTGAACCGACCTTTCACCACCTCGCCGAGCATCATGCCGGGATGTGCCAGTTTGAGCGGGCCGAAATCCACCGGATAGCGGCGTGCCACAGTAGTGCCCGAACCGATCACTGTCCCCGATATATCGAGCTTTGTCTTGCGGGGCTCACCGTCGGTCTCCACATATATCTGCTTTGAGAAGCGTCCGGGACGTTCCTGCGGGTCGTAGCTCACGGTGATGTATGCGGTATCGCCGGGGGCGATGGCCTTGTGCGGAAATCGGGGTGTGGTGCAGCCGCAGGTGGCGCGGGCCGACAGAATGGTTAGCGGCTTGTCGCCGGTGTTCACAAGGGCGAAGCTGCATTCCACAGCCCCGGCGTCCTCGTTGAAGGCGCCGAACTTATACTCGGTGACAGGAAAATGCGCCGTCTGCGCCAACCCCGGCAGGGCGGCAGCGCATGCAAGCGCTGCAAGCAATATCTTTTTCATACCGGTGACAAAGTTAGGCATTTTACATCAATACTCCAAACCCACATTGTCGACACGGAATGTAAGCCCGGGCGTCCCTACGTACGGCTCGCCCGATCCGGCCGAGAACATCACGATGATATGCGTCGGCGTAGCCTCGGCGTCGTCCCAGCCCACTTCCTTCACCGGCACCATCTTGCCTTTGGAGTTGCGGGCATAATAACTCTTTGCCTCGGGGATGAGCCCGAGATACGAACGGTAGCCAGGTCGGCCTGTGATGTCGCCGTAGTCGACGACGAGCCGATGCTTGTTCTGCCATCCCGAGGTGCTTTTAGAGAGTAACTCACGCCCCGTGCCGACACGTCTGGCATACAGATTGCCGTCGGCATCCTCCCAGCGCCGTTGCAGATATATTATCACCTCGGCGTTGTCATGGCCGGGCATTGTACGCTGTCTTGAGAATCCCGACGAATATATACGCTCGTTTGTATCGGGGATGGAAAGTTCATAATCGTATACAAGAGCCTTGGGCCGTTTTGTGAACGGCACGCCCATCTCCATCTTGGAATAAGGGTCAGATGTGCTCTTTATAGGCTCGATCATCCTGCCCAGAAACATGCTGCCGGCCACCATCACATTTATATTGATTATACCGAGCGCCTTGCACGATTCCATATGCGCCGTGAGCCTGGCACAGCGACCGCCACCGGGGCGTGCATCGGGAAATACGGCATTGGATGTCTTGGTCACGCCAGATACCTTTGCCATGACATTGGATGTGGCCCACGGCGAGTTGCCGCTGCCCCTGTATGGCGTATCGCCGTCAATCACCGCATTGGGGCCGATGGCATATACCTGCTTGGTCTTACCCCCGATAATCCTGCTTTCCTTGATATTGCGAGTGACCCATTGCTCCATATCTCCATAGCGTATAAGCTCGATGGTCTGCGCCATTGAAATCAAATATGCTGAAAATGCCAGAACGGCAGAAATGAAACGCCTTGTAAACATAACAGAGAGAATATTATAATCGTACAACAATCAGTTTTTTCTGTACGGTTATAACAAACAGGCTCTCCAAAAAGAAGCGTCCGCTCCAACATTTAAGCAATTTTGACTAAAATATCATGCGTCGTATCCGTCAAATCCTATCTGTTTGGTCTTCAACACCGGCTGGTCGGGTATCCCGGCGTGTGCAAGATCGCGGGCAACAACGCGGGCAATGGCTTTGGCGAGGAGCAGCCGGCGAGGATTCCACAGTATACGGTGCCACTCGATGCGCATCACCACAATGTTTGCATCGCCGCGCAAAGGCAGCCGACGGGCAAAGTGCGTGGCGGCAGCGGTGCTGTGATATTTCTGATGATCGACAGCCATGCCGAATTCATCGGCAAGCGTATTCGCGAGGTCGCTGTAAAATGTACGGTAAGCAACTTCGTCGTGCACAAACAGGCCGTCACCGGCCATGTGCGTATCTCCTTTTGAGCCGCCGATGCCGAGGTGTACCTGCGTGTCGTACTCGGGTTCAAGCGCCCCGCTGGCCGCCAGTATCGCCACGCCCCACTCCCCGGATCGATCCATGAGCCGCAGCAGGTCGGCGTTGTAATCGGCAAGACCCTCGATATTCTCGTCTTTGTAGGCATAGAAAGAACGATAAGGAGTGCGTTCGCCCGTCTCGCGGCTTATATAGTTGAATCCGCCGATCAAAGCCACATAGTATGCAAACCATCCCACGCCCGCGTCAATCATACTCGACGGCGAGATAACGGTCACAGCCGAGCCGCGATCCACACAGTAGCCATAAGGCCGGTTCTGCGGGTAATGCTCTACGGCGAGGCGGTCGGCAGGCATTCTGTCGGCAGGAATGGTCGAGGCAAGGTTCACCATGCGGAATCCCGGGCCGTGATATATGGCGTCGACAATGTTGTCATCTTTGATATTGAGCGATGACTTGATGTCGCACAATGTGCGGAACGGTGGCACTGCCTGAAATCCGGTGGGACGGTCGAGCTTGCGTTCGAACACCCCGCGCAGACGCCGGGCGTCGTTCTCCACCTCGACTTTCTTGCGCTCGTTCTCGATGGCTTCGGTAAAGCCGGCGCCGAGTATGCCTGCCGGAACTGCAAATATGGCTATGCCGAGCAGCCCCACGATGCAGGCTATAATCTTGCCGGGCAATGTAACTGGCGGCGTATCGCCCATCTGCCCGGGATCGCCTATGTATTGCGCGAAGGCCCACACCACGGGGCGTACCCCGTCGTCGTACACGTCGGGCTGTGCATCATGCTCGAATACAAACAGCATCAGGCTCAAGATAAACGTTATCACCACCAGAAACTGCATCGACACGATGAGTTCGTTGCGCTTCTCCTTTATCGTATCCGAAAGCAGATTGAACGACTTTGCATATCTCGTGATACGCAGCACTCTTATGATACGTGCCGTACGCAGAATCTTCAGAGCCGTGAGCGGCAGCGGTACAAAGAATTGTATGATAAACGGATATGTGGATATGAAGTCGATAAAGCCGTAGAATGTGCAGCAATACTTTATACGCCCAGTAAAGCCCCGGTAACGCCGGCTCTGCTCGGGCGCGGCCCATATGCGCAGGCTCACCTCCGCCACAAAAAACCACAGCGTGATATCATTGACAAAGTCAAGAATCCGGGCAACCGGCCCGGGCCACTCGAATGTAGCCATAAAGATCTCAACCGAGCTGAGAATTATCATGAACACGATGACCCAGTCGGCGATGTTATACCACTGTGCGGTACCGAGATCGTCGTCAAACACACGGCCGAGCTGCCTGCGGAAACCAAGTAGCCGTTGCTTCATGTCAGATACCTGTATCAGCAACTACGGGTGTGTTTTTGCCGAATATCTCGTCTACCTTATTCTGCGCCCTATTCATAGTGTCGTCGGTAATGTTCTCTCTCACTACCTTGTACACTGCCGACAACGCACCGAGGTCATCGGCATATCCGCCGGGCATTATGTCGGGGACAAGATCAACAGGGAGTATGAAATATCCTAAAGCTCCTGCGATCATAATCTTATCTTTGGCGGCAGCGGTCTCCAACGAGTAGAACAGCGCCAACACCATAAGCATGAGCTTTTGGCCGGCTGTTGTGGCTGCTGTCTTCATTTTGTTCCAAAGATCGGATTCAGAGAATCGGTCGGCATACTTGTGTATGGTATCCGGTGCCGCTTCGGCAAATTCCGCGATTTTTCGCTCCGAAGCGGTTGCGGCGTCGCTGACGGTCGAAACAGCCGACGCCGCTACGCTCTTCAATTTATTGAACATAGGCCTACAAAAGTTTATTTTTCATATTTGAGACGCTCACGCAGCGATACGATATCGCGCTGCAGCGAGGCTATCTGCGACTGGTAGCCGCGGATGGTGCTGTCGTGATGGGCGGCTGCCGACGCTTTCTGAGTGCGGAGGCTCGCCTTGGACGACGGAGTTGACGCATTCTTGATGCGGGCGGCATAGTTGGAGTTGTCGGTGCTCTTTCGGCTGCGCTCGGTCGCTATATAGGTGCGCAATACTGCGATGCGGGCTTTCTTGGCCTCGATCGATGCCCGTACTGATGCTTTGCTCATGATGTCGATGGATATGTAAGGCGACAGGCAACCTTATTCACAGGTGCCTGTCGCCTGTCGGCGTTTATTCCTTGCCTGCTGCGGCGAGAGTGATGTCGTTGTCGCTGAGCTTGGTGTCGGCAGGGTTGGCAACCTGCACGCCGATACCGTACATCTCGGTGATTTTCTTCTCGAAGTTGCCTACGCGGAGGTTTGAGCCGAAAGTCTGCTCCCCACCCTTTGCACCGGCTGTCATAAGCGAGCCGAGTGTAGCCTCGTCATCGGCCTTGGCCTTGCAGGTCGCGGTGGTGTAGACGCGCAGTGTGGCGCCGAATGCTTTCTTGAAGTTAGCCTTGAGGGTCTTAACCTTCATGCGGCTGTCAATACGAAGTTCTGCCATAATAAAAATTTTTAAGTTAGTTGAATTCAGAATATATCGGCGATCATTTCCTTGATATCGCCTACAACGTCAATGTCCAGAATCTTGGCGATATTGTTGAGCTTTGCCAAAATGCACCATGCCGCAAAGAGGATGAACGGAATTACACAAATCAATCCCAGCCACCACTTCAGGAAGAACAGCACAATCAGCACTGCAAACGCACCTAAAATCCGAGGCAAGACCGCTCTGAGAATCGGTAATACCACAAAACGGACAAGCGTCATATAATTCCCGTCGTCCACTGCCTCGACGACACGGTCGATATCATCGGCTGTGATGTCGGCAAATCCCGGCTCGCGACGCAGTTTTTGCACTATATTATCAATATCATCGTCATCGTCGATGTCATCGAAGTCATTTCGCATATTATCCACGCTATTTTTTAATAATCTAAAATTTATTTTGAGATCTGGCCTGTGTTCAATCGGCAAGATATGCATATCCGGCCTGCTTGATACTGTCGGCAAAGCCGATACCATCGTTGGTATATCGATGCACTATAAGCAAGCCTCCTATAACGGCGACGTTGAAGAAATCACAGCTCTTGCCACGCTCGGGTTGACGCATATCGGGATTGTACGCCCTTATCAACTCCTTGGACAGCATATCCTTGCCCCAACTGCTTTTCACGGCAAATCCCACACTCGCTGCAGCTTTCTTGATAAGAGACGTGCTCTTGCCGGGGCCACAGAATTTATATCGCTTTGTCGAGCCGTTTTCAGTAACATATATGTACTTGGGAACCATGTTCCAGGCGGTAAAATTACCGGGAGCGGTATCGACGCTACCTTCCGTGCGGATTGTGACACCGTTTTTCGCACAGATCTTATCGGCGGATATTGTCTTGGCGGCCTCAGTTGGAGCCGGTTGAGGAGCTGGCTCGGGAACGGACGCCGGTGCCGGGGCCGGTTTCGAGGTCGGTGAGGCGGTCGCTTTTTCAAGGCGGCTTTCAATACCCGAAAGCAAGCTCGTCGCTTTGCTACCCGGCAACGCCATCTTGTTCTCGGACAGCTTGCCGAACAGCCATTTGTAGTAATCTATAATTTTGCTGATTAATGACATATTAAAAGCTTACTTAACTTAGTATCTCAAATTGTGTACGGCGGTTGGCCTCGGGGTTCTCGGGGTCGACGGGCATTGTGGAACCCATGCCGACGGCTGTGAGGCGCGATACGTCGATGCCTTCTTTGTCGACAAGGAAGCTTACGGCAGCCTGAGCGCGCTGCTCCGACAGTTGTTGATTGCGCACGGAGTCTCCCTCGCTCGAGGTATGACCTTCGATACGTAGCTTGAGGTCAGGATTCTGCTTCAGTACCTTGGCGAGGTCGTGGAGGGCAAGCTTGGCATCATCGCTGAGCTCGGCCGAGTTTACGGCAAACTGTGCGGCGTTGAAGGCCGATTCGATATCCTCGATCTGCTGTACGTATACTGTGTCGCGCACCACAACTTCCTTCTCCACGACCTTCTCTACCTCGACAACCTTCTCCTCGCGTGGCAGCAACAACGCCACAACAATACCTGCTGCGAGCAGGGCGAGGACAATCCAAAGCCACATGGGCAGACCCTTCTTTTTTTGCTCCACTACGGGCGGCACATATCCGTTGAGGTATTCGAGGCGGAATCCGCCTTTCTTGCCGGCGCCTTCCGAAGCTTCAAACTGTGCGATCTCAACTCCGTACTGGGATACGTGGCTGATCAGGCGTTCAAATGATGGCTTTGTCCACATCTTGTTGACGGCCACCTTGGTGCCGTCGCCTGTGGTGAGCAACTCATCTTCTGCCACGAAATAGCCGTTCCAGTTGTTGTCGCTTTTCTCATCAGCCTGCACGAAGATTTTTTTCGTGCCGTTGTCGGGAGCGAGTTCGTCGGGGAAGGCCTTGCGCAGGTCGGCAAGAGTAGCCTGAGGATACATCACCATGTAGGCGTGCATTATCCCCAGGGCGGTGCGGTTTTGTGCCTTGCCGTATACACGTACTTTATTTGTCATATTGTCATGAAGTGATTAGGGTTGGTTGTAGACGAGAGCCTTGAGGGGCACGAGCAATGCGAGCATACCCCACTTTATGCACATAAATGTGAGTTTAAAGGGTATCGATATTATAGACCACAGGGTGAATCTGTCGAATATCCGGCATATATCGGCCTGCACAATGTCGATCCACTCGCGAATGGCATCCATATCGGTTATTCCTCTTCGTCGACTTCAAAGGACACTTCGAGCTCGGGCTCGGTCTTCACCATGTCGCATAACATCAGAACTGCCGACTCGCGGTCTATATCGAGAGCCTCGGCCATGGCCAGCAGGTTGTATACCTCGCCAGCTGTGAGCACGCCGTCGCAAAGCACCATCTGCATCAGTGCCTGAAATACCTCGCCGGCGTCCTCGGCATCGACGTTCGCGGCATGTTTCACGGCATAGGAGGTCGCAGCCTCGGGAGTGAGATTCTGTACTTCCACCATTGCGGCGGTCATATATTTGTGAAAGTCCTTGGCAGGGATTTCAAAAGCATCGGCGATCTCCTCGGCAGTGGTGCGTTCGCCTTCGTCGTATTCGCCGTCGGCCCATATGCATGTGGCCAGCAGCGAGGCAAGTGTATTTGGTTTTGTCTTCATCGGAATAGTCTTTTCAAGCGGTTGACGAGTGAATTCTGGGCTTTGCGGGCCTTTGCCATGCGTTCGCATATTGCCTTGCCCTCTTTGGTGCGTTTGTCCACCTTTCCGCTCTTTGTTTTCTTGAGCGTCGACTGTGTTGTCTTGGTGGTGCTTTTCGATTTGGCGGCACGGGCTTTTGCGAGGCGCTCCCGGAGTTCCTTGTACTCCTTGGTGCGTTTGTCCATCTTGCCCGCCGCGGTGGTCTTTACTGCCATGATTATTTGATTTTTAGTGCTTTTTCAAGTTTGGTGATACGCTCCTCCATGGCGGCGATACGTGCCGCGGGATCATTGGTATCTGCGTATCCCATGGTTTTACCGGTCCAGGATTTCCTGCATCTTCTGCTTTGTGGTGTTGTTGGGGATCTGTCCGACGAAGTCGAGCGTGAAGCCGTCGAGAGCGGCCACCCAGTCGTCGTTGGTAGCCACTACCACGCTGAGACCACATTCCTCCTTCGCTTTTTTGACAAACTCTCCCACGGTGAGGTCACCGCTGAATACTCCGCCGGCAGTGCATCCGATTTCCGAGAGTGTTGCGTCGAGCACCTCATGCTCCACACCGTCGGTCGAGCTACGGAATGCATCGCAGCGTCTGTTACCTTTCTTGATACGGAGATGTCCGCCAAACAGCGCCTTGAACGCATCTGAAAGCTGCTGTACGGTCATCGCGGGATCGATGACAAGGCCGTCCTCCACCGGTTCATCATCCGCGGGATCCATGTCGCCGTTCACATGGTCGATGAGTCTTGATCCGTATTGGCGGGTATTCCATCCGTCCTGATACGGATATCCGGCGTTTTCGCCGATCTCACGAAGCACCTTTATGGTGTTTCCGTGGACACGATACGACTCTATACTGCCGTTGCCGCGGCGCACGATGGTATATTCGTCGATGTTGGCGGTGACGCCGTCGCCGAATTCCTTCACAAGTTTATTGCCGAACTGCTGAGTGTTCCAGTTTTTGTCGTATGCAAATTTTACTGCGGCGGCGGCCGCGCGCAGCGAACCGATCACATTGTCGAAAATCTGACATACACGTATCGAACCGTTATCTTCCTGAGTGATGATGTATTCGCCCGAGATAGCTGATTTTTTGGCCATAACTTTTCTGCGGCTCTGAGTCCCCGTGAGCCTCTTTTCTAATTATTGGCAACAGAAAAGCGTGGAACTCAACACGTCCACAATCCTGTTCTATGGTCTTCAAGGCCTTCGCACTGCCTACGGTTGCCGATAGAACGGGCTACGGAACGCAGAGTCCACGCCGAGATTAAAGCCGACCTTTGCACCCCGGACAAAGGGGGCGCAAAGACGGGATACGTCGCGACAATGGCATCTACAGCCGCCCGCTGTTCCCGGCAACCGTCTCAAGAAGGTGCGAAGTTCTGAAGAGCCCGGAACAAGCGTGGTGTATACGCTTTTCAATCAAACATGTCCCGTGATCCCGACCCGACGAGCCGGAATCATCGGCTTATCGGCGTGGATCACTTTGCAAAGATAGTGATTTTCCGCATAATCAAAAGAAACATTTCGGAAAAATCATCCGATTTCCACAATTCGCCGCATGTTGATTATAATATATCAAAATTGCCGCTTCTTATAATATCCGCCGTTATATGGTGTGTTAAGGAAAAACGATGTTGTAAAGGATCTATAAGAGCTGTGCGCGGTATCAGTACCGGGGTATCAGATCAACAATGCAGTTCAAGCTCACTCTCGGATATGCAGCACATATACAAGCCTCAGGGGACGTCCGTCGCAGGGAACGTCTCGATGTCGATGATATGCAGTGCAGGTTTTTTCTTTCCGGTTGTCACTTGTTTTAGTTCTACATCTTGTTGATCTTCAATCCCCGAAAGGATATCCAATGACTATCTGACCGAAGGTTGCGGCCACCTGTTCATGCCATGGCTTATATTGCTGATAAATTGCTGTCGATTAGGCTATTTCATTGTCAAACTCCTTTGCGGGAGACCCTCCACAACTCTCAGCGCCATGCCATCGGTTCAAATGCCGCAATGACAATATGCTCCATGAGCGTTGCAAAATTAGACATTATCCCTGTTATTGATGCAATTTCAGCAGCTAAAAAATGTTAAAGAAAATTTTACAAAAGAAGCCGGACGTGCCATGCGCGCCCGGCCGGTAGATGATGGATTATATCTTGTTTTTCAGTCGACGAAGATCAGGAAGCCGCCTGCGGGAAGGGTCTTGGGCAGCACGGTGGCGCCGGTAAAGAGTTCTTTGGCGCCGTTGAGTTTCGGAGCTTTCTTGAATATTTTCTCTTCCTTCGAGCCGAGATTGGCTATCGTGAGCACGCCGCCACGGCGGTAGGCTATCACATCAGGCGAGGCGGTGGCTATCTTCTCCACGGCAGCGCCCTTGCTGCCGGCAGCCAGCTCGGGGCGGGTATGGCGCAGGGTGTTGAGGGTCTTGTAGAATTCCGTCACCTCGGGCTTGGCATTCCATGCCGGCTGCTCGTCCTTGACGAAGAACTCGAAAGCGCGGTCGAGTCCGACTTCCTGTCCGGTGTAGATGAGAGGCATGCCCGGCAGGGTGTAAGTGAGAGCCGCGAAGGCTGCCTGCAGGTTGCCGAGGCGCTCGAATTCGGTACCCTCCCACGAGTTGAGGTCGTGGTTGGTGATCATGTTCATGAGATAAGAGTCGGAGGGGTATGTGGCTGCCTCCTTGTCGAGCTGCGCGAGGATATCGGTGGCGTGAGCCTCGGGGAAGGTGCGCACGTTGCCGTCGGCACCCTTGAATGTGTATTGGCCGGAAGTGGCGGCTATGGCGCTGAACAGATCTTTCATGGGCCAGTTGTAGTCCATGTCGAAGGCATGTTCCATAAGCTCGGGCTCGGTGGCCTCGGCGAGCATGAATATACCGGGCTTCACCTTGTCGAGGGCGGCGCGGCACTCATTCCAGTAGTCGACGGGAACCTGGCCGGCCACGTCGCAGCGGAATCCGTCGATATCGGCCTCGCGGAGCCAGTAGGCCATGGCATCGGTCATGGCCGCACGCATGGCGGGCTTGGAGTAGTCGAATTTATATACGTCGGTCCAGTCGAAGGGGCCGAACATCTCGCCCTTGTCGTCGCGGGCATACCACTCGGGATGGTTCTTCACCCATGCATTGTCGCGACCGCTGTGGTTGGGCACCCAGTCGATTATCACTTTCATTCCGAGCTTGTGCGCTTCCTTCACAAGGTCGCGGAAGTCGTCTATAGAGCCGAACTCGGGATTTGTGCCCTTGTAGTCGGCCACGGCATAGTACGAGCCGAGGCCGCCTTTGCGGCCGTCCTGCGATATGGGATGGATGGGCATCATCCACAGGATGTCTACACCGAGCTCCTTGAGGCGGGGCAGATGAGCCTGCATGGCCTTGAACGTGCCCTCGGGCGTAAACTGGCGGGTGTTGACCTCGTAGATCACAGCATTGCGGCTCCACTCGGGATGCTTCACCGTAGTGGGCGCGGGAGTCTGGGCTATGCCGAGCATGGCGGCACAGGCGGCACAGATGGTTGCGATAATTTTTTTCATGATAAAATAGATTTATGAGTAAGTATGATAAGAATCTATAGACCGGTCTTGTCCCAACGATACAGGCGGTCGGAGGGGCGTATCTTGGCGGGGACAGGAATGGAGAAGGCGTCGCCCTTCACGGCTTTGTCCACACTGCGGCAGTCGACCCGGATATCGTCGACGGTTATCATCATGGCTCCGGTGGTGGGGCCGGTTATCACTATCTCGTCGCCTACATGCAGTTCGCCGGCCTCCATGAAGAATTCGCCGACACCAAGACGCGAATAGTATTTGACGCCCTTGGCCACATAGTGCTTGACGCGCGTGGCCGACGAACCGTATTTGCCCGACCACTCGCCGAGGCGCTGCCCCAGGTAATAGCCGTCCCAGAAACCGCGGTTGAATATCTTGGCGAGATCCTCGTCCCATGCAGCCACCTTGCCGGCGCCGTAGCTGCCGTCGGCTATCGCCGCCAAGGCCTCGCTGTAACAGCGTACAGCAGTGGCCACATACTCAGGGCCGCGGGCGCGGCCTTCGATCTTGAACACCTCCACACCGGCGTCGACCATACGGTCGATGAAATGGATGGTTTTGAGATCCTTGGGCGACATTATATATTTGTTCTCCACGGCAAGCTGCTCACCTGTCTCGAGGTCGGTCACCTCGTATCCGCGGCGGCATATCTGCGTGCAGGCGCCGCGGTTGGCGCTGCTGTTCATCTGATGCAGACTCAGGTAGCATTTGCCCGACACGGCCATGCAGAGGGCGCCGTGGCAGAACATCTCGATGCGCACGAGTTCGCCGCGGGGGCCGCGTATATCCTCGTCGACAATGGCGCGGTGTATGGCGGCCACCTGATCGAGGCTCAGCTCGCGGGCCAGCACCACCACATCGGCATATTGCGCGTAGAATCGCACGGCCTCGATGTTGGATATGTTGCACTGTGTGCTGATATGCACCTCCACACCAATGCTGCGAGCATAGAGTATGGCGGCGATATCGCTCGCTATTATGGCCGATATGCCCGAGGCGGCCACGGCGTCGATTATTCCGCGCATCCTGGGCAGATCGCCGTCATACATTATTGTGTTGACAGTGAGATACGATTTCACGCCTGCATCGTCGCATATCGAGGCGATGCGGCGCAGGTCGTCGAGTGTGAAGTTGGCGCTCGACCGCGAGCGCATGTTCAGTCCCTCCACGCCGAAGTATACCGAGCCGGCACCTGCATCGATGGCGGCGGCCAACGAGTCGTAGCTCCCTACGGGAGCCATTATTTCAAGTTTCTTGTCCATGTTGTGACGTATTCATACACCAAAAACCCGACAGCCTCGGCGGGCGTCCGGGTTAAGATATGGTGTGTGGTGCGACTGTATCCTTGTATCAGTTGCCCGGAGCCTCGGCAGGTGCGGGAACTTCGGCTGCAGGAGTGGCAGCGGGAGCTGCGGCAGGCGCGGGAGTACCGAATTCACCGCCGGCGGGCATCGAAGGCGCGGGAGCTGCGGCCTCGGTGCGGATGGTAGCTCCGTCGCTCACCTTGGGAAGGGTGTATGCCGAGCATACCGACAGTATGCCGATAAGCGCGGCAAGTGTCCATGTGGTCTTCTCAAGGAAGCTGTTGGTCTGGCGCACACCCATCACCGACGATGCGTTGCCGAACTGCGACGACAGGCCGCCGCCCTTCGACTTCTGGATGAGCACTATGCCGATGAGAAGAATCGACACAATCACAGTCAATACGATAAATACTACGTACATATTGCTTTATTTTATATATGTATTATGCTTGGTTTACAATCACTTTTCTCCTTTGGCGAAACGCTGGTTTATCATCAGTTTCTCAAGGAAACGTAATTGGTCTGCAAAGTAAACACTTTTTTCCGGATAATTCAAGCTTAAATTGGTTATAATTTCATAAGCGCGCTCATATCTGCCCTGTTTTATGAAAATTTTGGCCAGACTCTCGCTCAGAAGCGGGCCCTGCGGCACGTCGGGGGCATGTGGCGGCGGGGGCGGGCTTGCATGGAGCCGAGGCGCAGCCAGAGGCTCGGCCGCCGGAGCGGAGGCCGGCTCACGCACCGGGTTGGCCGACAGGAAAGCGTCGATGAGTTCGTCCTGTCGATCCACGGCGGCTCCAAGAGTCTCCTCGCGTGACAGACACTCGGCATAGTCGGGCACTGGATTGAAAATCATGCGTTCGAGCAGAGCGTCCTCCTCGGGCGACTGATGACCATAGGTCTCGAGAAAAATGTCGATGGCGCTCTCGGTGCTCGGACGGCACTCGGCGGACGCCTCGGGATAGAAGTCGGCAAAACCGGCACCCGCCGGGTCGATATAAGCTATGAGCCGCGCTGCCATGCCGCCGCTGAGCGCCACTCGGGTACGGAACTCCCTGAGCTCGGCCTCGCCGAGGCGGCCCGGAGCAAGTTTCAGCAATATGGCAGGGGCAAGAGCCGAGGCAGGGACGTCGCGTGCGACTCTGTGCAGCTCGGCGAAGTCATCGTCGGTGAGCGCATCGGGAGTGTGCGCCGCCTTGCTTATCAGGTCGTTGAGCGTCATCACCAGTTGCCGAGGGTTGAGTTGAATATCAGTTCCACAAGTTCTTTCGAGATTTCCTGGCACAGGCCATCCTGCACATCGGTTATCAGCAGCGATGCGTCGAAGTCGCGGTAGGCCGAGAACGACTGGTCGATGTTGTTCTTGTCGTCCTTGTTATCTATATATTTCACACGCACAGTGATTGTGAGGCGTGTCTGCGATGCCAGAGCATTCTCGGTGACGGCCTGCGGCGTGAGGGTGTAACCCGTTATCTCGCCCTCGATCTGGAGGTCGGAAGGCCCGTCGGTGGTGCGCAGACGTGTGTTGCGCGATATATAGTCGAGCAGCTCGTTCTCGAATGTCTGCTGCAGCGGCGGATACACCAGTGCGGCGCGGATGGGGAATTCCGACACGTTCACCGTCTTGTACACAGAATAGTCGAGCGCCGAGCCGTTGAACTTGTACGACGGCACGCATCCGGCCAGAACCATTGCGATCATCATGCAAATGGCCACCTGCAGAGATACGAGGCGTGATGAGATTCTATTCGAGACCATATTCCTTGATTTTACGATACAGTGTGCGCTGCGATATTTTCAGTTCGTCGGCGGCTGCCTTGCGATGGCCGTTGTTGCGGGCGAGAGCCTCGCGTATGGCCTCCCGCTCACGGTCCTGCAGGCTCAGGGGAGTCGAGGCCGGCGCAGGAGAGGCATCAAAGGCGTCGTCATCATCCTCCGAATAGCTCACAAACTCGCTGCCGGGCTCGTCGTAGTCGTAATCATAATCGTCGTAGCCGGGAGCCGCGCTGTCGAGGTGTGCCTGCCTCGAGGACATCACACTCAGCTTGTCGGCCATCATATTGCTGCGCGACACTGCCGGCGCACCATTCTGCGGCATGTCGCGGGGAGCCTCGTCGCGGCGCGCCTCCAGGCGGTCGATACGGCTCTGCATGCTCAGTATCATGCCCATAAGCATCTCGCGCTCCTTGGCATAGCTCGGGCCGTGATCGATAAGTGCCGGCGCCGACACGGTGGCATTCTCGGGCAGGTAGCCCCGCAAGGCCTCCGTGCCCACGTCCTTGCCGGCCTCAAACAAGGCTATCTGCTCCACTATGTTCTTGAGCTGGCGCACGTTGCCGGGCCAGCTGTATCGCACCATGGCCGCGCGGGCCTCCTCGGTGAAAGTAATGGCCGGCAGTCGCCATCGCTCGGCGAAGTCGGCGGCAAACTTGCGCGCCAGCAGCCCGATGTCGCCGCCGCGGTCGCGCAGCGGCGGTATGGCGATCTGCACCGTCGAAAGGCGGTAATACAGATCCTCGCGGAAGCGGCCTTCCTCCACCGCGCGCAGCATATCCACGTTTGTGGCGGCCACCACGCGGATATTGGTCTTCTGCACCGTCGACGAACCCACCTTGATAAATTCGCCGCTCTCGAGCACACGCAGCAGCCGGGCCTGCGTGGTGAGTGGCAGTTCGGCCACCTCATCGAGAAATATCGTGCCGCCGTCGGCCTCCTCGAAATAGCCCTTGCGCGAGGCCACCGCACCGGTGAAAGCTCCCTTCTCGTGGCCGAACAGCTCCGAGTCGATCGTCCCCTCGGGTATGGCACCGCAGTTCACGGCTATATATTTGGCATGCTTGCGCGCCGAGAATGTATGTATTATCTTCGGAAAAAACTCCTTGCCGGTGCCGCTCTCGCCGGTGATGAGAACCGACAGATCGATGGGAGCCACGCGCAGCGTGCGCTCTACGGCGGCCACGAGTGCAGGCGCGTTGCCCACTATGCCGAAGCGCTGCTTGGCCTGCAGTACCTCGGCCGACTGCCGCGACGGCAGGGATGGCGATGTCATATCACGGTTCATTTCAGCGAACGCAACGCGTAGGTTTTCGATTTAAGGAACTCGCCGAACTCCTCGAGCGAGCCCTGATGGCGCAGCTGCTCCTCCACGCTGATGGGCTCACCCACCGATATGTGCATGGTGGTGTTGCACTTGCGCCATACTTCCGACGGCAGCCGCAGCGTGCGCAGCTGCCAGAAGGTGATCCCCAGCAGGTTGAACAGAAACGAGTTGGATCCGTGGAAGAATATCGGTATCACCGGCACCTTGAACTGCTCGATAAGTCTAAGGATATTGGGCTGCCACTCGCGGTCGACAAGCTGCCAGCGGCGGTTGACCTTCGACATGGCTCCGGCGGGGAAGAAGCCGATGGGCTGTCCCGAGCGCACCTGCGCTATGGCCTGCCGGATACCCTTCACCGACACGGCCTTCTTGGCCGGGTCGTCGCTCTGGCTCTGGTCTACGGCGATGAAGTTGGGGCGCATGGCGGTGATGCGGTTGAGTATCATGTTCACCATCACCTTGTATTCGGGGCGGCGCTGCGCTATCAGATGTATCAGGGCAATGCCGTCGAGAGCGCCGAAAGGATGGTTCGACACGGTGACAAACGCACCTTCGGGCAGGTTGTCGAGCACCTGCTCGTTGTCGATGCGCAGCTTGATATTGAAATCATCGAGCAGAAATTTCACAAACGGCGGCCCCGGATTGTCAAATCCGCGCGAATGCACATCATTCACCTTGTCCACGTCGAGCCAGTGCAGCACGCGTTCCACCAGCTTCTCGTGCCCTTTGAGCTTCGGCACCATCTCCACCACATCCTCGGCGTCGAGTACCGTGCGCTTCACGGGCTTATCTTGAGTATCAGTTTTTTCAGACATAATCTTGCAGCCGATAATACGGCACGCAAAGATACGAAAAAAATTTCAAACCGCCCGCGCGATACCCCACACTGATTTCCACAGATGGTTTTTTGGTTGATCCGTACCGACATCTACTGCCGGATGGCGGCGTGCGTAGCCCGCCGATTAAATCTTCGGCGGCTTGGCAATACGGTGCAAATCGGCGGGCTGCGCACGCCCCGTCCGGGATGGAGGGAGAGGCGTAGGTGCCGGGCAAACAGCAGGCAGGGGCAAGCGACCCGTAGGGTGCGCGATGCCCCCTGTATCTTCATGTGCCAATTTGATATTGAGCCGCGTAGCGGCGACTCTCCATGTTGCAGTGTCGCCGCTACACGGCTCTATACTTTGATTATTCTCCGTTTACCACAGCAAGCGCACCTATGGCGCGCTTGCTGCGGCCTACTGTTCGCCCGGCTCCGACGGAGCCTCGCTTTGCGGGCTTTCGGCCTCCGATAATATACCTTTCTCCAACTCTTCGATTGTCGGTATTGTCCCCTCCACCTTTTCGGGATAGAGCCGTGCAAGGTCATACTCCGATATACCGATCGGCAGGCTGCTCGCCTCAAGGGCATACTGCGCCACGACGTTGTCCTTCTCCTTACATATCAAAAGCCCGATAGTAGGATTATCCCGCCCCTCCTTTCTCAGTATATGATTGCAGGCGACAACATATCCGCCAAGCTGCCCGGCATCGGCAAAGTCAAATTTGCCGATTTTGACCTCCACAACAACATAGGCCGACAAATTAAGGTTGTAGAACAACAGATCGATGAACTTTTCCGTCTTACCGATCTGTAACCGATATTCGCGGCCGACATAAGCGAAGCCCGTGCCAAGCTCGATAAGAAACTGTGTGATATTGTTCAGCAACGCATCTTTGAGAATTTTCTCATTGTATCTCTTCGTTATACCGGTGAAGGCGAAGTCGTAAGGGTCTTTGATCAGTTCCTGAGCCAAATCGCTTGCAGCATCCGGGATTGTACGTTTGAAATTGGTCAAGGCTTTGCCCTGCCGTTCGTATAAATCAGTGTTTATGAAATTGCGCAGCACATCCCTGCTCCAGCCGTTTTTAACTACCTCTCCGACATAGAATACCGCTTTATCAGGATTGTTTGTAAATCTATCGATCAGAAGTGTATGATGTCCTCAGGGTATCTGGTAAATTCTATCCATCAAATCTGCAGCAACTTGTTGCAGATTTGTACTTACAACTACATCTACCTCAATTTCAGACAAATGCAAATTTGCAACAGACTGTTGCAAATTTTGTATATAGCCGGAATACAGTTCGTAGAAGCCTTGGGCGTATCTTATGCTTCTTTCCGACAATCCGGTCGCATCGGGTAGTAGCTTCTTCAAATCACGACTGAGTGTCGCATAAAAAGCCGAGCCGTATCTGTTTTCATCGCCTCGCTCTGAAATTTCCTTGCCAAGAAGCCAATAGTACTGCAGCATCTCTTGGTTAACTTTTACTGCCGCCTTGATCTGGCTCGTGCGGTAACGCTCGCATAGAGTCTTTATCCATGCGAGATAATCCTTATCCAAAATTGTTATCGGCTTCATATTACCAAATTTATACTCCGAGGGCAAAATTAATCATTCTTGTTGGATTTTCAGCAAACCCCACACGGATTGCTCGGATTTCCATGGATTGTTTTGGTTGGGGTATGCGGATCGTGAGTCGACCCGTAGGACGAGGCGTGCGTAGCCCGCCGATTTCTGCGTAACCGCGTCCGCCGGAGCTTGCGGAGGTGTACGCGGACAGGACACATCCCCCGGCATGGCGTGCGTAGCCCGCCGATTAAATCTACGGCAGTTTGGCAATGCGGTGCAAATCGGCGGCCTGCGGGCGCCTTTAGTGAGGGGGACTCGCTGTCCGAGCACGCCTCGCCTTGAGGTCTCGGCGGGCTCGGTTACGCAGAAATCGGCGGGCTGCGCACGCCCCATCCGGGCGGCTGTCCTCACACGGATTACACGGATTTCCACGGATGTTTGGTTTTGCGCGGGGGGGGACAGGGAAAATCAAAAATCCATGGAAATCTGTGGAAGTCTGTGTGCGGGGGCGGACGCTTTGCCGTCCGGGATGGGTTATCGGCCGGGGATCATGGCGGGGATGGGAGTTGCTGATTCTGTTCTTACATATATAGGCTTAATGGGGAGAGCATCACCATACGGACCTATCGATGCCGCGTAATCGTAGGCATTGAAGTTAAGATCGAAATAATTCATATCCCAACCCGGAAAACAATTCCATTGATTTATAGTTTGTCGCTCCATATAAAGCCAATAAATCGATCCGGGTGCATTCTTCATATTAAAAGGTATAGGTCGAAATTGATTGGCCGGCCCATAATCCTGATCCAGATATCCATTTACCCCACTATAACGTAATTCACCTTGCCAGTCAACCCATGTATGGTCGTTTGGTAATCCTTGCATAGTACGGCGACCTAGACCCGTAGAACCGATAGGAAAGAATATCTGATTTCCGGTAGTCGGATTATAACAGAAGAAGCCGCGCATACCTTTAGCATTACTTGTGATCGTATTGCTCGTATCGAAAAAGCCGAAGGCATCAGTTGTTGTAGTTGCAGTTTCAGCAGCGCCGTCACCATACAGAACTCCGACACCATATTGACCATTATTCAACGACATAAAATCATCGTAAGTAGGCATGCGGTATATACGTGTCTCGCCTACAACTGTCGCCTTAAAATTTGCCCAATGCCATGTTTTTGTATCATATTTCTTTCCACCAACTTCAGAAGTAGTAGTTGAACTGGATGTCACACCACCTGCGGATGTCTTATTTGTAGCTCGAGCCACACCATAAATATCGCCCCATGCTTTTGATTGGCCATGGGCAAGTGGCATCGTCTTTCCATATGTGCCTTCAAAAGGTCCAAAATCGGTCATGCTGCTTATCAAAATGCCTTCCGAATAATTGCCTTTCTTGAACAATGTACCGAAAGCAAGTGGATTAACAGTCATTGTGGCTCCGACGGTGCCGGTCTGAGTACCGAAAGGAATGTCTTTATCAAATGAGAATACATTATAGGAACTCCAAGACGGATTATGAACCGTGCCCTTATCATCAGTATATGAAGCGATAGGAATCGCTTTATTATAGCCCTGTCGCACAAATATATTGTGCACACACGTATTGCCGTTGTAGAGAACTTCGACAATGGCACATTTGGTAGCATCCTTGTCGATATTTCCAGTAAAATTAATTGTAAAGTCTATTTCAGAACCTGTATTACCGTCTATATGCAGACCGGAACCGGTAGAATGTGGGCCGGGAGACAGAGTTATGAATGACTTATCTCCGGTCTTTACCGTTGCCGACCATGTACCGATAGACTGCAAAGGCGCAAAAGTAGATGAAGCGGCCTGACCTCGATGCATCAGTTTAACATGGAATGTGCTATTGGCAGTATTATAACTGCGCCACACACCCTTGGGATTTACAAGACGCGGCGATTGTATAACTCTTACATCTTTTCGCACTGTACGCTCTTCAGTATGGCCGTCGACAGTGACATCAAACACACCCTCAAAGCGTATCACAGCCCTACGTTCATACGACTCATAAGGATTGTTACCGGAAAATCCGGAGATCCATCCCATAGTCTTTGGTTGTGTCCAAAGTTGCATTTTGAGTGTAGTTGTCAGTTCACCGTCTATTTCAAACTGCTCGACCGTATACGCGTTACGCCCCGAGCCATGAGAGCCTGCAGTCAGGTCTTTCTCGGCAAATTCACGGTATCCTAAGTTGGTATTATTGTAATAACCGACACCATCAATAGTAGCACCGCCTGTACCCTCGTAATAATTCTTCATACCTTTAATGGTAACAGCATTGGAATACGAACCGCCATTTGCAAAAATAGTAGCAGGCAAATCTTCACCTTCAAGATTTTCAGGCTGCTGCAGACGCAGAAAACCCACCCATACCGGAGTGACACAATATGGTTCGGATGTATTATTACCATCTTCATCAAGTTGGTAATTGCCCCAAAAATGCCTACCATATAAGAAGTTGGATGCGAAGTAATTGACAGGAGCATTAGGGCCTGGAATTTCCTTGTTGGTGTTTGGATCTTTTACCTTTTCATCATTGGTTTTGTTTATATCCGGACATGGCTGATTATACACAGTGCCGTTCTGCCATACAACTCTATTCCACGCAAAGCCGAGTACTTTGGTATCATAGTCTGCCGCGCCGATCGTAGCCGGAGGTACTCCTCCCTCCCCCGTGTCATCCGAAGGCCCCCAATCGTTCTGTATAATACGAGCCTTAAGGCTCTTGATACGCCCTTTGAATTTAATAGGATAGACAACCGAGTGATTATACAGATAAGGCACATATACCTCCGGAACAAATATCTCGGGAGATTCCTCTTCATACACTATATGCCAATCAGGCTGGTTTGCCCAACCGTTGAAGCAGAGAGTGAGCTTGTAATGATGATTGCGTATGGCGTCGTAGTTGTATGTGGTGTTCTGCCCGAGCATGAAGCGGTATTTGATAGGGCCTGAGGAGATGTTATCAGGATTATTGGATACATAATACCCATCCACCTCTATATATGTACCATACGGCACGTTATCCTTGTAGTCGGGATCGCCGGGTTTGAGGTTTGTACCCACACTGTCGGGATTCTGCACCTTATTGAACCACTCCTTGTTTTTGTGATCCTTATAATCGCCTTGTAGATTTTCGTAGAAGAAAAGAGCCTCTGCCTTCTTGGAATGGTCGGAACCGAGTACATCGGTACCTTTTGCCACCATCATCCATTTTTGAAAATCGGCATCCGAAGCGCCCGGATCGGTGGTCGATTCACCCTTCTCTGCATAATACATAATGTGCTGGGCATTGTCAACGTCATCCTTTGATATGGAGTCGGCGCTGTGCGGACTATTACCCTTACCGAGAGTGCAATAAAGCGGCACTTGTTTGATCGTGGCCTTGTGTATGTATACAAAAACATTCTCATGCAGCCCTTTGCCGTCGTAGGCGATGGTGACCTTGGAGGCGAGACGCTTCACCCATGAGTGGATCTCGGTGGTGGCGCGGTTCACGACAAGCACAGGGGCATCGAAGCCCATCGAGGTCTTGTTGTCGGTGTTGGTGAAGTAGCCGAACATCTGGGCGTTCTTCTTAACGTCGCCAAACTGCCATGTCACAGTCTGTGAGCGCAATGTTTCCTGATCCTCGGCCATTTCGGTGGTGACGTCCTTGCCGAGGTTTACCACGGCATACATATAATAGCGGCCGAATTTCAGCGGCTCGGGGAACTTGAACGTGACACGGGCGGTGGTGTCCTCTGCGGCGGGTTTATCGGTGGGATAATCAACAGGCTTGTCGATGTTTATTGAATGCTTCAGCGACAGCTCGGCAGTATTGTAGATCTTGTGCAGCGAGCCATCCTGCTTGTAGATGACCACCGAGAGGGTGTTGATGTCGTTGAGGGCGGTGCCCGACGAGCGGGAGCCGTGGCCGAGTGCTTCGGCACTGGGTTCATATTCAATGTCTACCGACACCACGGCATCGCCGTCGCCGATATAATTTTCGGGAAGGGGAAGCTCGTCGGTACACGACGGCATAATTGCCACTGTAATGGCAGAGAGAATATACAGCAGATACTTTTTCATCATGATACAACGTTGCGCGATACCTGATTGATAATGACATGTCTATTTATCACCGCAACCGGCGGCGACCCATAAAGCGCTCGGAAGGAAGCCCCAAACAGGAATGGCAAAATTAATGCTTATTTTACACATTTGCAAGAGTTTTTCGATTTTTCACATTATACCCCACACAGATTCCGCAGATTTCCACAGATTTTTTTTATTTTCCGTCGGCTGATGTACACACGGATTACACGGATTCCCTCAGATTTTTTATTGGCTTTGACGCGGGTGCGTCACGGATGGGGCGTGCGAAGCCCGCCTGCCGCCGACTGCGGGAGCATCAGCGCAGACGCCAGAAAAAAATCCGTGGGAATCCGTGTGGGCAGGATATTTGCATTTGCAAATTTTTGGCGGGGCGAACGCCGCTCCACACAATGTCAATAACTTTTTGGCTATTTCTCACAACTTTTTACAATTTTCATTTGTAAACCGCTGTGTTTTTAAGTAATTTTACGTCCGCTTTCGGGGCTGCTGTGTACCCGCAGGCATCAACACATTATGATTCAGGAAGTTTATCATATCCCGGCCTTGTTGCCGCAGACCCTCGCCGCACTCGATATAAAGCCCGGCGGCACGTATGTCGACGCCACATTCGGCGGCGGCGGCCATTCGCGCGCCATCCTCGGGCTGCTCGGCCCGGACGGGCGGCTGCTGTCGTTCGATCAGGACGAGGACGCCCTTGCCGGAGCCCCCGACGATCCCCGATTTACGATGATATACGGCAACTTCCGGTTTCTACGCAATTTTCTGCGGTTTTACGACGCTCCCGAAGTCGACGGCATATTGGCCGACCTGGGCGTATCGTTCCACCACTTCGACGATGCGGAGCGCGGGTTCTCGTTTCGCAGCGATGCCCGGCTCGACATGCGCATGAACCGCCACGCCGGCCTGTCGGCCTGCGAGGTGGTGAACGAATACAGCGAGGAGCGACTTGCCGACATCCTTCACCTATACGGCGAGGTATCCAAGGCACGCCCCATGGCCCGCGTCATAGTCAAGGCCCGCGCCAAGGCGCCCATATCCACGGTCAACGAACTCCTCGCCGCCATATCGCCACTGATCGACCCGCGCCGCGAGAAAAAAGACCTGGCATGCGTGTTCCAGGCCCTGCGCATCGAGGTGAACGGCGAGCTCGACGCCCTGCGCAGCTTCCTGCATCAGACAGCCGGGGCGTTGCGCCCCGGCGGACGCCTCGCCGTCATAACCTATCATTCGCTCGAGGACCGGCTGGTGAAAAATTTCATGCGCGCCGGCAACTTCGAGGGGCGCATAGAGACCGACATCTACGGCCGCAGCGACACCCCGTTCAAGCTGCTCTCATCAAAACCCGTGGTGCCCGATGCCGCCGAGATCGAGGCCAATCCCCGCAGCCGCAGCGCCAAACTGCGCATAGCCATACGGCAGCAACCGACAATCAAGTAGACGCACAACTCTCCCCGCTATGAAAAAGATAAATCTCAAAAGCATGAAAGCCTCCGACATGGTGGAAGGCGTGTCGGCCAGATTCTTTATCCGAAACCTGCCGGTATTCGTCATCGGCATATTCTTCGCCATGGGCTACATATCGGTGCGGTTCGACTGCACCACGGCCATGGAAACCGTGGCACATCTGCGCACACGCCTCGAGATAACCCGCGCCGAGACCCAGCGCGAACGCTCGGCATACATGTCGGCCACATGCGAGTCGTCGATGCAGCAGATGGTCGACACCATGCACCTCGGCCTCAACATACAGGAACGTCCTCCATATACCATCTCCCTCAACGACTGATTCTCTCATCCTTGCCGTCCATATGAAACTCCCGCGCATCTTCAAGAAAAAGCCCAAGGGCAGAAAAGCCGTTACCCGGCGCCTGCATATCTACAGCCGATACATCCTGATATCCATAGTGATACTGTTTGTGTCGGGGCTATGTGTGCTGTTTCTGCTCAACACCACCGTGATACACGCCGACGAGTGGAACGCCAAGGGCGACCGCACCCTCTCCGACTCCATACTCATCAAGCCCCTGCGCGGCGAGATACTGGCCGCCGACGGATCGATACTGGCCACCAACCTCAACTACTACAACGTGCGCATCGACTTCCACGCCTCGCGCATCAACGAGCTCAAATATCTCGAGAGCATCGACTCGCTGGCCGACACCCTGGCCCGCTATTATCCGCAGCGCGACCGCGACGAATGGTACAAGCACCTGCACGCCCCGATGAAGATAGCCAAGAAAGATCGCTCGCGCAGCTATCTGCTGCTCAAGCACATCCCCTTCGACGAGATGCAGCGCGTCAAGAAATTCCCCTACTTCCGCCGCCACCCGAACCCCAACCGCACCGGCTTCACCACCGAGCGCGTGCTGCTGCGCCGCTATCCCTACGGCGACATGGCCCGCCTGAGCATAGGCCGCGTGGGCGAGACAAAGACCAATCCCGAGGTGCGCGGCATATCCGGCCTGGAGCAGGCACTCGACACCATGCTCTACGGCGAGAGCGGCGTGGCCAAGAAGGTGATGTTCACCCGCGGCACCTCGTACTGGACCGAGAAGCCCCCGCGCAACGGCACCACCATACGCACCACCATCGACGTAACCATACAGGATCTGCTCGAACACGAGCTGGGCGAGATGCTGCTCGCCTGCAAGGGCGAATGGGGCAGCGCCATGATAATGGAAGTGGCCACCGGCGACATCAAGGCCATATCCAACCTCGACCGCGACACC
Organism: uncultured Muribaculaceae bacterium; assembly: GCA_910577355.1. Lineage (GTDB taxonomy): Bacteria > Bacteroidota > Bacteroidia > Bacteroidales > Muribaculaceae > CAG-873. The sequence goes on along the minus strand of CAJTMY010000016.1, from coordinate 16,052 downwards.
GTGCACCCCGGCCGCTACATCGAGGCCATGAACCACATAGTGCAGGCCTACGAACCCGGCTCGGTGATAAAAGTGATATCGATGCTCACGGCTCTTGAGGACGGCTACGTGAACCTCAACCAGGTGTATCCCATAGGCCACTCGTATGCCTACGCCGGCGGCAAGCCCATACGCGACACCCACTCGCCGGCCTACCTGCCCGTGAGCCGGTTTATGGAATACTCGTCCAACATCGGCATGACCAAGCTCATCGCCCCCCACTACGACGGCAACCTCAACGGACTGCGCGAGCGACTGCGCGAACTGGGATTCTTCGACCGCTTCAACACCGGCATGGCCCGCGAGCGACCGCCATACTACCCCACCCTCGACCCCAAGGCCGGCGGCCGCGTGTCGCTATCGCGCATGATATTCGGATACGCCACACAGGTGCCGCCGCTGTATACCTGCGCAGTGTACAACGCCATAGCCAACGATGGCAAATTCGTGCGGCCACGCCTGGTGAGCGCCGTACGCCTGCCCGACGGCCGCGACTCCACCATCGACGTGAGCTACGTGCGCGACAGCATATGCTCGCGCCGCAATGCCGCCATACTGCGGCAGATGATGCACGACGTGGTGTGGGGCGAGGGCGGTACCGCCAAGCCCCTGCGCAACGACATAGTGGAGATAGCCGGCAAGACCGGCACCGCCGGCATTGCCCTCGAGCGTCCCCGCGACAAAGACGGCAAACTCATCCTCACATCCATACCCTTCAAGGGCGGATACCGCGAGGGCAAGCACAACCGCGTGGCATTCTGCGGCTTCTTCCCCTACGACAAGCCCAAATACACCTGCATAGTGGTGATAAGCGACCCGCAAGGCCCATACGGACCGGCCTACACGAGCGGCACCGTACTTAAGAACGTGGCTATGAAAATGTACTCGCGCGGCATGCTCGGCAACACATCCGACTACGCAGAGAACCCCGTGGCATCCACATCGGCCACCATATACGGCACCCACAAGCCGGGGCGGGCCAAAACCCTGCACGACGACCTGCAGCTGCCGCGCGTGTCGGTGATCCGCACCGGATCCAAGGACGCGAACAAGCCGTCGACGGTGCCCGACGTCACCGGCCTCGGTATACGCGAGGCGCTCGTGATGCTTGAGGAGGCCGGACTCACCGTGCACTTCTCCGGCACTGGATATGTCACCGCAATCAGCCCGGCCGCCGGCACCCCCGTAGCTCCCGGCACAAAAGTATATGCTACATTAAGCCAGAACTAACGATGAACGACAATCATACCATCGAGACCCTCCTCGGAGCCATAACCCCGATCGAGATGAAAGGCCCGGCAACCGGCCATCTCTCCGGCATCACCGCCGACTCGCGCGCCGTGGCGCCCGGCGGCATGTTTGTGGCCGTGCGCGGCGTCCATACCGACGGCCACCGCTTCATACCCTCCGCCATAGCCGCCGGCGCCGCCGCCATAGTGTGCGAGGAGATACCCGCCGATGCCCCCGCCGGCATATCATGGATACGCGTGGCCGACTCGGCCGACGCACTCGGGCACATGGCATCGGCATGGCACGGCCACCCCTCGCGACACCTCACACTCGTGGGCGTGACCGGCACCAACGGCAAGACCACCATCGCGACACTGCTGTACGAGATGGCCCGTCTGGCCGGACACCGCGCCGGACTGCTGTCGACCGTGGTCAACAAGATCGACACCGCCGACGTGCCCGCCACACACACCACGCCCGACCCGCTCGAGCTCAACGGCCTGCTCGCCCGCATGGTCGAAGCCGGCTGCACTTTCGCAGCCATGGAAGTGAGCAGCCATGCCGCCGCACAGCACCGCATAGCCGGGCTCGACTTCGACGGCGCCATATTCACCAACCTCACCCGCGACCACCTCGACTACCACGGCACATTCGCCAACTATCTGGCGGCCAAGAAAAGTTTCTTCGACGGTCTTAAGCCCGAGGCATTCGCCCTCACCGACCTTGACGACCGCAACGGCGAGGTGATGCTCCAGAACACACGCGCCAGGCGATACACATACTCGCTGCGCTCGGCAGCCGACTTTCGCGGCCGGCTTGTAGAAGACCGACTCGACGGCATGACCCTCGCCCTCGACGGCCGCGAGGTGGAACTGCTGTTCAGCGGCCGCTTCAACGCAGCCAACCTTACCGCCGTATATGCCGCATCGCGCCTGCTCGGCATGCCCGAGACCGAAGCCCTCACGGCACTGAGCCGACTGGTGCCCGTGGCCGGCCGCTTCCAGACAATGCGCCGCCCCGACGGTGCCGTTGGCATCGTCGACTACGCCCACACGCCCGACGCCCTCGTAAACGTGCTCGATACAGTAGCCGAGATACGCCGCCCGGGGCAGCAGATAATCACCGTGTGCGGCTGCGGCGGCGACCGCGACCGCGGCAAGCGCCCTATCATGGCCGCCGAAGCCGCACGCCGCAGCGACCGCGTGATTCTCACCGCCGACAACCCCCGCAGCGAGGATCCCCGCACCATCATCGACGAGATGCTCGCCGGACTCGACGACGAGGCACGCCGCCGCACATTCAGCGTCGCCGACCGCGCCGAGGCCATACGCCTCGCGGCAGAATTCGCCAAGGGCGGCGACGTGATCCTTGTAGCCGGCAAAGGCCACGAGACATACCAGATAATCGGCGACAAGACCATCCACTTCGACGACCGCGAGCAGCTGCAGGCTCTCGGATTCCGTATCTGACACAAACACACACCGCAATGCTTTACCACCTGTTCACCTACTTACAGCAAATCGATTTTCCTGGCGCCCGGCTCATGACCTACATCACCTTCCGCTCGGGCGCGGCATTTGTCATAGCCCTGCTCATGGCCATATTCGTGGGCAAGCGCATCATCGAGCGCCTGCAACTCATGCAGGTGGGCGAGATAGTGCGCAACCTCGATCTGGAAGGGCAGACCAAAAAAACCGGCACTCCCACCATGGGCGGCATAATCATAATACTGTCGATACTGGTGCCTTGCCTGCTTGTGGGCAAGCTCACCAACTCATATATGATACTGATGCTCGTGGCTACGGTATGGCTCGGCACCCTGGGATTTCTCGACGACTACAAGAAGATACAGAAACACAACAAGGACGGTATCCGCGGCATATACAAGATTATCGGCCAGGTGGGCATAGCCCTTATTCTCGCCGGCACCATGTACTTCAACCCCGACATGGTGACCGTGCAGAACCGCGAGGTGATCGACGAGACCACCGGGTCTGTCGAACATGTGATATACGACACCGAAGTGACCAAAAGCCCCGAGACAACCCTGCCGTTCGTGAAAAACAACAACTTCAACTACTCCTGGGTGACCTCGTGGATGGGCGACAACGCCGGCGAGATAGGCGGATGGGCGGTTTTCTTCATCATCGTGGTATTCCTCGTCACCGCCACATCCAACGGCGCCAACCTCAACGACGGCCTCGACGGCATGACAGCCGGCCTGTCGGCCATCGCGGGCTCGGCACTCGCCATCATGGCATATCTGGGCGGCAACATCATATACTCGGCATACCTTAATATAATGTATGTGCCCGACAGCGCCGAGCTGGTGGTGTACATGGCCGCCTTCGTGGGCGCTCTGGTGGGCTTCCTGTGGTACAACGCCTATCCGGCACAGGTATTCATGGGCGACACGGGCTCGCTCACCCTCGGCGGCATTATCGCCGTATTCGCCATCCTTATCCACAAAGAGCTGCTGCTGCCCATCCTCTGCGCACTGTTCTATATCGAAGACCTGTCGGTAGCCCTGCAGGTGATGTACTTCAAGAAAACCGGAGGCCGCCGCATATTCAAGATGGCGCCGCTGCACCACCACTTCCAGAAACCCGGCAACGCCGGCATCGACGCCCTGATACAGCGCCCGCTGCAGGCTATACCCGAGGCCAAGATCACCACTCGCTTCTGGATCATAGGCCTTATCCTCGCCGTGGTGACTTTCGTTACACTGAAAATCCGTTAAACGATGAACGACAATGATATAAAACGCCGCCTCATAGTACTCGGCGGAGGCGAGAGCGGCGTGGGAGCCGCCATCCTCGCAAAAGACAAAGGCATGGATGTATTTCTGTCCGATTCGGGCAGCATCGCCCCACGCTACGCCGCCACTCTCGACAAGGAAGGTATTCCATACGAACAAGGCTCGCACGACATGCCACGCATACTCGCCGCCGACGAAGTGGTGAAAAGCCCCGGCATACCCGACTCGGCGCCGGTGATCAAAGCGATAAAAGAGAAAAATATCCCGATAATCAGCGAGATAGAATTTGCAGGTCGGTACACCGACGCCAAGATGGTGTGCATCACAGGCAGCAACGGCAAGACCACCACCACATCGCTCATATACCACATACTGCGCCGCGCGGGCATCGATGCCGGACTGGCCGGCAACATAGGCCGCAGCCTGGCGCTTCAGGTGGCTCGCGAGCCGCACCCGATATATGTGATAGAGCTGAGCTCGTTCCAGCTCGACAACATGTACTCATTCAAGGCCAATATCGCCGTGCTGCTCAACATCACCCCCGATCACCTCGACCGGTACGACTACAAGATGCAGAACTATGTTAACGCAAAATTCCGTATCCTGCAGAACCTCACGCCCGAAGACGCCTTCATATACTGGCACGACGACCCCGTGGTGACCGCCCAGCTGCGACAGATCACCACCGAAGCGCGGATGTATCCCTTCACCGAGCACAAGGAGGAGGACACCGCTGCATATATCGACGCCGAGGACAACTTCATAATCAACACCCCGGTCGAGGATTTTTCGATGCCCCGCGCCGATCTGGCCCTCCACGGCCTCCACAATATATACAACTCTATGGCTGCCGGCATCAGCGCCTGCCTGCTGCACATCAAGCGCGAGGATATCCGCTCGGCACTCGGCGACTTTGCCGGCGTGGAGCACCGCCTCGAATTCGTGCGCACACTCGACAGCGTGGAATGGATAAACGACTCCAAGGCCACCAACGTAAACTCCTGCTGGTATGCCCTCGAAGCCATGAAACGCCCCACCGTGCTCATTCTCGGCGGCAAGGACAAAGGCAACGACTACTCGGAGATACTGCCGCTCGTACGCGAAAAAGTAAAAGCCATCGTAGCCATGGGCAAGGACAACGCCAAGATCGTCGACTACTTCAGCGCCAATACGCAATGCCCCGTGGTAGACACGCATTCGCTCGACGAAGCCGTCGATGCCTGCCGCTCGCTTGCGGACGAGGGTGATACTGTGCTGCTGTCGCCCTGCTGTGCGAGCTTCGACCTATTCAAAAGCTACGAAGACCGCGGCACACAGTTCAAGAATATGGTAAACACACTCCGATAATCAACCGATATGGAACTCTCTTCTACATTATCGCCCGATGGCATGCCCGCTGCCACGGCGGCCACAGCATCACACTCGCGCACCGACATGTATATATGGGGCTCGTACATAGCCCTGCTCATCGTGTCGGTGATCGAGCTTTTCAGCGCCTCGAGCCAGGAGGTGCAGATCGACAACATCTACGGTCCCATCCTGCGCCACGGCATGTTTCTTGCCATCGGACTCGTGATGATGCTTCTGATACAGCGCGTGCACTTCACCCGCATATATTATGCGATACCGTTCTTTGTGTTCGCATCGCTGCTGCTTATGGTGTGGGTGCTCGTGGGCGGCATCAACATCAACGGTGTGCGTCGTGCCGTGCGCATCGCCGGCATGCTCGTGCTCCCCGCCGAGTTCCTCAAATTGTCGGTGGCGTTGGGCATAGCCTGGATACTGAGCCGGTCGCAGATCAAGACTCCGGAAGGCAAACACGACGTGTCCGACGCCGGCATCATAGCCTCGGCAGTGCTCGTGCTTATAAGTTCGGGGCTGCTGTTCAATCAAGGTCTTACCAATACACTGCTGCTGATGAGCATATCCGTGTGCATGATGCTCGTAGGCGGTGTGAGCTGGCGCAAGCTCGGCTACGTGATGCTCGTGTATCTGGCCATCGGCTGCGGCGCCATGCTGTTCAAGGCCTTGGCACACGAGGACAAAGGCCCCACGCCCGAGGACATAGCTCTCGCCGAGATAAACCAGGAGGAAGTGAAGTCGACCGCCGACAAGGACAACCGCTTCCACACATGGTCGGCACGCATTGAGCGCCACCTGCGGCTCAACAAAAGCGGCGACCCCATCACCGACGAGAACAAGCAGGAGCAGCTGAGCTACATAGCTCAGGCCCGCGGAGGCCTCACAGGCGTGGGCATCGGCAATTCGCGCGAGAACTCGCGCCTTCCCCTTGCCTTCTCCGATTACATATACGCCATAGTGGTGGAGGAACTCGGCGCGGTAGTGGCAATATTCGTGTTGGCATTCTACCTGTTTCTGCTCGGTCGGGCAGGCAGATTGGCGATGCAGTTCAAGAGCACGCTGCCCACGCTGCTCGTGATAGGCTGCGCTTTGGTGATATGCCTTCAGGCGCTGTTCCATATATGCATAGTGGTAGGGGTATTTCCGGTATCCGGGCAGCCGCTGCCGCTCATAAGCAAGGGCGGCACATCCATCATCGCCACCTCGATAGCCCTGGGCATCATGCTCTCGGCCTCGCGCGGCGCAGCCCGCAAGAGCGATGGCGAGGAAGCGTCATTACACGAACTGTCAACGCTCCCCGAGGCAGTCGCAAACGACAATCCCTCATTGGTTTAACACGTAAAAGACTTACATCATGATACAACGGGTACTCATAAGCGGAGGCGGCACTGGCGGGCATATATTCCCCGCGCTGTCGATAGCATCGGCCATCAAGAGACGCAATCCCGATGCCAAGATACTTTTTGTAGGCGCACAAGGCCGCATGGAGATGGAACGTGTGCCCGCCGCAGGCTACGAGATAATCGGTCTGCCGGTGGCGGGCTTCGACCGCAAGCGCCTGTGGCGCAATATTTCCGTGCTGTTCAAATTATGGAAAAGCATCCGCATGGCACGCCGTATCGTCAGGGATTTCAAGCCTGAGATAGCCATAGGCGTGGGTGGATACGCTTCCGGACCCACCCTTAAAGCCGCACAGAAAGCCGGGATTCCCACCCTGTTGCAAGAGCAGAACTCCTATGCCGGCGTCACCAACAAGCTGCTCGGCCCCAAGGCCGAAGCCATATGCACCGCCTACGAGGAGATGGAACGCTTCTTCCCCGCCGACCGTATAATACTCACCGGCAATCCTGTGCGTGCCGCGCTCACCGGGTGCGAACTGTCGCAGGACGAAGCGAAGAAAGCCCTCGGTTTCGACCCCGGCCGGCCTCTGGTGCTCGTGGTGGGCGGCAGCCTCGGCGCGCGCACCATCAACCGCGCGATGGCCGGCGGCCTCGACATCCTACTCGACGGCAACACGCAGATACTGTGGCAGACAGGACGCAGCGGCGAGGATATAGGCCGCGAAGCCACCAAAGGCCGCGACGATGTAAAGGCCACCCCGTTTATATCCGACATGGCCACGGCCTACCGCGCCGCCGACCTCGTGGTGAGCCGCGCCGGCGCCGGCACCATATCAGAGCTGCAGGTACTCGCCAAGCCCGTAATACTCGTTCCCTCACCCAATGTGGCCGAGGATCATCAGCGCAAGAACGCCCTCGCCTTAGCATCGCGCGACGCGGCCGTCATGATTCTAGATGACAAGGCAGAAGCCGAACTGCCCGGAGAAATCAACAGGCTTATCAACAACAAAACCGAACGCGAACTCCTTATCGGCAACATCTCCAAAATGGCGCTCCCGCAAAGCGACGAGCGCATAGCCGACGTGGCCGAACGCATAGTTAACCGACACAGACAATGAACCTCAGACGTGTTTATTTCATAGGCGCAGGCGGCATAGGTATGGCCGCGCTCGAACGATACTATATGTCGCGCGGCATGGCCGTAGCCGGATACGACCGCACATCCACACCGCTCACCCGCGAACTCGAGCGCGAAGGAGTCGCCATATCATACGACGACTCTGTCGACGCAGCCGTTCCTGCCGAATTCCGCATACCCGACCCGTCCACACTGGTGGTATACACACCGGCCGTGCCGCACGACAGCGAGGTGATGACTTTCTTCCGCGAAGGAGACTTCAACCTCGTGAAGCGCGCCAAAGCACTCGGACACATTACCGAAGGCACCAAAGCGCTGTGTTTCTCAGGCACACACGGCAAGACCACCACATCATCCATGGCGGCGCATATTCTTCATTCCACCGGCATAGGCTGCAACGCATTTCTTGGCGGCATACTGCTGGGATACAACAGCAATCTCATTCTCTCGGCCACATCGCCATACTCGGTGGTCGAGGCCGACGAGTACGACCGCTCTTTCCATCAGCTGCGCCCCTACATAGCCGTAGTCACCGCTACCGACCCCGACCATCTCGACATATACGGCAACGAAGAGGCATATCTCGAGTCATTCTCGCATTTTACAGAACTGATCCGCCCGGACGGCAGCCTGCTCATCCACACCGGTCTTAAATTCACACCCCGGCCGCCCGAAAGTGTCAAGACATATACTTACAGCCGTCACGAGGGCGACTTCCATGCCGAAAACATACGCCGTGGCGACGGCCGCATAACCTTCGACTTTGTATATCCCGGCGGCGTGCTGCGCGACATCAGTCTCGGCGTGCCGGTCGACATCAACATCGACAACGCCGTAGCCGCCCTTGCCGCCTGCACTCTCACCGGCGATCTCGATATGGAAGCCGCGCGCAAGGCCGTGGCCTCGTATCCGGGCGTGGAACGGCGCTTCCAATGCCACTTGCGGCAGTCCGGGCCGAACGGCAAAGTGGTGATCGACGACTACGCCCACCATCCCGACGAAGTGGCAAGCTCGATAGCCTCGGTACGTGCGCTGTATCCCGGCCGACATCTCACCGTGGCCTTCCAGCCCCATCTGTATTCACGCACCCGAGATTTCGCCCCGGAATTCGCCCGCGCACTGTCGCAGGCCGACGCCGTGGTGCTCGCCGACATATATCCGGCGCGCGAGGAGCCCATCCCCGGTGTCACATCTCAGATAATCTTCGACCGTATCACCACAGCCGACAAAACGATGATATGCAAGGAAGATTTTGTAGTTACGATGAAAAATCGTAACTTTGACATCCTGTTGACACTCGGCGCCGGCGACCTCAGTTTCATGGTGCCCGGGTTGTGCATGCTCATCGATCCCTCCTCAACCATTTCATACCCTAATGATTGACCGATATCCCATACTCGCCTGCATACTCGCGCTGCTGCTTGTGGCGTATCTGTGCTTCGCACTGCCTGTTACAGCTACAATGGCATCTGAGGACACATTTGCCGGCTGCCGCATTTCCGTTGCCGACTCGCTCAACACCCGCTTCGTCACGCAAGCCGAGGTATCGCACGAATGCGACGACATAATGCAGTGGATCACAACACGCAGGCACAAGGATGTCGACCTCAATATGCTCGAGTCGAAGCTTCGGGCTTCCGACCGCATCGAGCATGTCAACGTGGCTCTCCTCAACAACGGTACCCTGGCAATAGACGTGGTGCCCATGCTGCCCGTGGCACGTGTATTCGACGAGTCGGGGTCATATTACATCAACGCCGAGGGCAAGCGCATCTCAGCCGATCCACGATATCACGTCGACGTACCGGTTGTGGTAGGCAGATTCTGCGACAGATATCCCCCCGCACGTCTGCTGCCGCTGCTCAGCCATATCGCAGCCAATCCGGTTCTCGACGCCCTGGTATCGACCGTAAAACAGGAAGCCGACGGCAACATTCTTATAATACCCACAATACGCGGCCACGTAATAAATTTCGGCGACACATCTTTGGTCGACAACAAATTTGACCGATTGCGCCGGTTCTACCGCAAGGTAATGCCAGTACGCGGTTGGGAAACCTATGACACCCTGGCTGTCAAATGGCGCGGACAGATTGTGGCGACCCGCCGCGACAAGACTCTTCCGGCAACATCAATGCCTGTGGAGAACGAGGATTACAACGATATCGACGACACCGACACAATGCTCACCCCGCTCCACGAATCCAACCAAGACGACAACAATCAACCCATATAAGACACAAAACCAAAAACGATGAAATATATCGCCGCCATTGAAATCGGTTCGTCCCGCATAAAGGGGATCGTAGCCTCAGTCGACGACACCGCGGCCATCACCGTCCTCGCTGCCGAGGAACTCGACTCGGGCGAGACCGTCCGCTACGGCCGCGTGCAGAACGCGCGCGAAGTGAGCCTGCGCGTCAACGAGATAATACAGCGCCTTGAGAACTCGCCCAAAGTGGCTCCGGGACGCATCTCGGCCATATTCGTCGCCAACGGCGGCCGGTCGCTCGCTTCTACCTTTGCCGAGGCTACAGTACGTCTCGGCGGCGAAGCGGAGATCACCGACCAGACATTGCAGCGCCTGCACAAGGAGGCACGCTACAACCTCGCCACCGACCGCGAGGTGCTGGCCATAGCTCCCCGCCGCTTCTCGGTCGACGGCGCCGAAGTGAAAAAGATCATCGGCGCATTCGGCAACGTGGTGCACGGTGAATTCACATTCCTCACCGCCTCGCCGGAAAACCGCCGTGCCCTCGACCGTGTAAAGATCGAATCACAAGGCAACGACATACCCCGCGACTACGTTACACGTCTGCTGGCACAGACCGAGATGGCCCTGAGCGACTCCGACCGTCAGGTAGGCTGCGTATATATAGATTTCGGCGCCGAAACCACCACTATCGCGATATTCCGCGAGGGAGCCCTGCTTATGGCCGCCACACTGCCCATGGGCTCGGCAAACATAACCCGCGACCTGTGCGCCGGACTAAGCATCACCGCCGATACCGCCGAAAATATCAAGATAACCAAGGGCAAAGCCGTAGTTGAGCGCGTCAATATACAGGCGCCCGACGACGAGACACGCGAGATAATCAACTACGTGTCGGCCCGCGCAGGCGAGATCGTCGCCAACATCAACAACAGCATCGCACAGGCCGGCTTCAAGGCCGCCGACCTCGCCGCAGGCATAGTGCTCAGCGGCGGCGGCGCACGTCTGGCCGGATTCGCCGAAATGCTCGAGGCACAGACCCGTATGAAAGTGCGCCGCGCCGCGGTCGACGCATCCATCCTGTCGGCCGACGCACGTATCAAGGCCGCCGACAACTTCGACATCATCGCCCTTGTGAAATATGCCGCGGCACACTCCGACATCGACTGCCTCGACATGCCGGCCAAGCCCGAGCCTACGGAAGAACGCCGCGAAGAAGCTCGCCCACGCACGGCAGACGCCATAGGCCGCACCGCAGCGCCCGGACGCCGGCGCGACATCGACCTCGACGACCCCGATCTGCTGCGCGACGACGAGGAGACGATCGAACAACCCGACAATGTCAACGATTCCTACGACGATGAGATTAACGATGAGCTGCCCGAGACCGACGGCGATCCTGAAAAGACGCGCGTAGCCTTGCTCGAACGCATAAAGAACTGGTTCGCGCCCAAGGTCGACAACATTGATGAATAACGACTTACACCACTACACAATATGGCTCCCGAAGATTCCCAATATCTCGATAAATACAATACCCCCTCTCCAAATGCCACGCCCAACAATATAATAGTTATAGGCGTGGGAGGAGGCGGCAACAATGCCGTCGACCACATGTTCCGACAGGATGTGGAGCATGTGTCGTTTGTGGTGGTCAACACCGACCGCCAGGCCCTGCAAAGCTCGGCTGTACCCGAGAAAGTACTGATAGGCCCCAATATAACCCGTGGCCGCGGCGCCGGCAACAAGCCCGAGCGAGCACGTGAGGCTGCTGAGGAATCGGCAGCTGAGATCGAAGCGTTGTTCACCGATGAGACCGACATGGTATTTGTCACCGCCGGCATGGGCGGCGGCACCGGCACCGGCGCGGCTCCCGTGGTGGCACGCATCGCCAAGGAGCGCGGCCTGCTCACAATAGGCATAGTAACGATCCCTTTCGTGTTCGAGGGTATGAAAAAGATACAGAAGGCCATTCAGGGTGCCGATGAGATGAGCAAATACGTAGATGCCATGATGATCGTCAATAACGAGCGCCTCGTGGAGATATATCCGGATTTTGAATTCGAGACCGCATTCGCCAAGGCCGACGATATCCTGGCCACCGCCGCCAGCTCCATCGCCGAGATCATGACCAAGAAAGGCTACATCAACCTCGACTTCAACGACGTCGACACCACCCTGCGCGACGGCGGCACCGCCATCATAGCCGTAGGCTACGGCGAAGGCGAGCACCGTGTCACCAAGGCTATCCAGGACGCCCTGCACTCGCCGCTGCTACGCCATACCGACGTTCTCTCGTCCAAGCGCATTCTCTTCAACCTCTACTACTCGCGCACGGCCAACGTCAAGTTCAAGGCCTCCGAGGCAAAGGAATTCAACGACTTCATCAACAAGGTGGAAGACGAAGTGGACGTGATATGGGGTATCACCTACGATGAATCCCTCGGCGACAAGGTGAAGTTCACCATCCTCGCATCGGGATTCGACGTCACAGTCGACGAGGCCACCGGCAAGAAGATAAGCGCATCAGCAGCCCCTGTCTCCACAGAGCCCGTCACCATCGACACCACACGCATAAGCGAACTCTACGGCAGCGAGAAAATCGAGAATTACACCCGCAGCAAGGAGACTCAGAACTATATCCTGCTGCCCGACGACCAGCTCGACGATGACGCAGCCATCGAGCGCTTCGAAAAGTCGCCTACATTCACCCGAGACAAGCGCATGGCGGCCGCAGCTTCGGCCTCTGTCGCCCCCGCACCGTCAAAGCCGGCCGAACCGGAAGAACCCGGAGCATTCCGCGTCACTTTCGGCGACGAGGATTGAAAACCAATACCGGGCTGCAACGTTATATATGATATGAAAAAGCTTGTAATATCGACAGGAGCCGGCATGAGCGCCGAGAGCGGCATATCGACATTCCGAGACGCAGGCGGCCTGTGGGAACAGTATCCCGTGATGCAGGTGGCCAGCGCCGACGGATTCCGCGCCAATCCGGCTCTTGTGCACGAATTCTACAACCGGCGCCGGCACGATCTGCTCAGGGCTCAGCCCAACGAAGGCCACAAAGGCCTCGTCGATCTTGAGAAATACTTCGATGTATACGTCATAACCCAGAACGTCGACGACCTTCACGAGCGCGCCGGCTCCAGGAACGTGCTCCACCTGCACGGCGAGCTGATGAAAGTACGCGCCATAAACGACGAATCAAAGGTGTTCAAACTGCACCCCGGCGCACTCGACACCACACCTGATACGAAGATCGACGGATACCTGGTGCGCCCGCACATAGTATTCTTTCAGGAAGCCGTGCCCAATTTCGAGCCCGCGACCGAACTCGCCGCAAAGGCCGATATATTCGTCATCATAGGCACCTCGCTCGCCGTATACCCGGCAGCAGCCCTGCTACACTACGTGCGCCAAGGCGTGCCCGTATATTACATCGACCCCAATCCGGCCGATGTGCCTGACTTTGTACATGTGATCCGCGCCGGCGCCTCGGAAGGAGTGCGTATACTCGCCGAAAAACTAACAGAACTATATTCATAACAATATGGAAACAACACGACAAGCCAAGATATGCCGGCTCCTGCAGAAGGAACTCAGCGAGATATTCCGTCTCCAGACAGCCAAGACCCACGGCACCATAGTGTCGGTAAGCACCGTGCGTGTATCCCCCGACCTCTCGATAGCCAAGGCCTACCTCTCGGTATTTCCGTCGGAGAAAGCTCAGGAAGTGATGGAATCGATAAAACAGTCGGCCAAGACAATCCGCTACGAACTCGCGCAGAAAGTGCGCTTCCAGCTCCGCAAGACCCCCGAGCTCCAATTCTACCTCGACGACTCACTCGACTATCTCGAGAACATCGACCACCTCCTCGGCCAAGAATAAGCACCAGAAAATTTCCCCAGCCCGGTTGTTATCGCTACGCATCGCATTCAGGTACCTCGTCTCGAAGAAATCGCACGGCGCGGTCAATGTAATATCGGCCATCTCGGTGGCCGGTGTCGCTGTCGCCACGGCGGCGATAGTGGTGGTATTGTCGGTGTTCAACGGCTTTACCGACCTCGCCCGGCAGCAGTTCTCGGTCATCGACCCCGACATCATGGTCACTGCGACCAAGGGCAAGGTGATCGCCGACGGCGAATCGCTCGCAGCCGCCCTTACTGATATCCCGGGGGTGGAGACCGCCGCACCTACGCTGAGTGAGCGCGGCCTGCTCGTGTCGCGTGAAGGGCAGGCAGCCGTAGTGTTCAAGGGCATTCCCGACAATTACAGCCGTGTTGTCGATATCGGCGACGCCGTACAGGCAGTCATCACTCCGCACGCCGCCGACACCATGCATCGCCCGGCGCAGATCGCAGTGGGTGTGGCCATGCATCTGGCACTCAGGCCCGTCACACCGTTTGCCGAACTGTATGTACCCCGTCGTGTCGGACGCATCAATCCGGCCAATCCGGCAGGCGCGTTCTTCTCGCAGCCGCTCGTGGCCGAATCGGTTCTCGCCGTGAATCAGACCGATTTCGATGCCGACCACATATACATCCCCCTCGACGCCGCACGCACCCTGCTGCAATACACCCGCGAGGCCACAGCCATAGAGCTGCACGCCGCCCCCGGCACATCGCCGCAGGCACTTGCCGACGACATACGACGGGCTGTAGGGCCGGAATACACCGTAGCCACTCAGGCACAGCAGCATGTCGAAGCCTTCCGCATGATATCGGTAGAGAAGTGGGTGACATTTGCCATGCTCATATTCATCCTCGTCATCGCAGCGTTCAATATCATATCCACCATGTCGCTTCTCGTCATAGAAAAACGCGACAACATGGCCACACTCCGATTTCTGGGCGCCTCGCGGCGACGCATCCGCGCCATATTCATGTGGATGGGCGCCGCCATCACCATCGCCGGCGGTGTGGCTGGCTGCCTTCTCGGCCTCATCCTAAGCCTCGCCCAGCAATACGGCCGGTTTATAAAACTCAGCGGCGACCCCACAAAGCTCTCCGTCACATACTACCCCGTACGCGTCGAAGCCGGCGACATTGTGGCCGTAATGGCCATAGTGCTCGCCATGGCTGCGGTCACCTCACTGATTACAAGAATCTTCACACGCAAAACATAGACTCTTACCCATGCAAACGGTAATGTTCTCCGATACGGTATTCGGCCCGATACACTCGCGGCGACTCGGTTCGTCGCTCGGCATCAACCTCTCGCCCCGCGACGGCAAGATATGCTCCTTCGACTGCCTTTACTGCGAGGCCGGTTACAACGCCCAAGGCCCCGGCACCACAGGCCTGCCCCACCGCGCCGAAGTGGCACAGTTGCTCGAAAAACGCCTGCAAGAGCTCCGCGCCGAAGATCACAAACTCGACGTAATCACATTCTCGGGCAACGGAGAGCCTACCCTCAACCCCGACTTCGCAGGAATAATCGACGACACACTGCGCCTGCGCGACCGATACTATCCCGAGGTAAAAGTAAGTGTGCTCACCAACTCCACCATGCTCCACCGCCCTGAAGTAGTCGACGCCCTGCGCCGCGTCGACAACGCCATACTCAAGCTCGACTCGACCATCGACAGCACCATCCGCACACTCGACCGCCCCACATCGCCCGCATTCAACGCCGCCCGCGTCATAAGGCAGCTCTCCGATTTCGGCCCGAAGGCCATCATACAGACCATGATCACCCGCGGCAGCCACGACGGCCACAGCATCGACAACTCCACCGACGCCGAGATCGACGCCCTCATCGAAGCCTACAAAGCCATAAAGCCACGCAGCATCATGCTCTACTCCCTCGACCGCCCCACCCCCGAGACCCTGCTGCGCCGCGTACCCCGCGAAGAGCTCGACAGCATCGCCACCCGCATCACCGCCACCACCGCCATACCTGTCTCCGTGGCATAATGTGGATATTCCCAACAAACTGACCCCCATAAAATTATTTAAATTGACCCCTGT
>CAJTMY010000015.1 GCA_910577355.1 uncultured Muribaculaceae bacterium | reverse complement strand
AAGCGTGTATACGCCAAAAGCGTATCGGGGGTTCGAATCCCCCTCACTCCGCAAGGAACACGTTGAAAGACAACGAATTGAAGCGTTGATTCAACGTGTTCTTTCCTTTTTCTCCCCCGGAAACGACATTAAAAAAAACCGAAAGACTGCCGAAAATAGCTGAGAAAAGCCGAAAAATGCCGAGGTCTGCACGCAACATGCACGCAAATATTTGAGGTAAGAAAAGCTATTAAAGTGGTTCGGAGGTGAGTTTAATGTTATGACAACCGTAAAAGTTATTCTTGACAAGCGAGCCGCCAAAGACGGAAAGGCTGCTCCGCTCAAAATCTCAATCTGCCATGAAAGGCAGACATCGCTTATCTCACTGAACGTATATGTAATGCCGCACCAGTGGGATTCAGTTACGGAGAAAGTAATCGACCACCCAAATCAGCTTCAACTAAACGCTTTCATCGGAGGCCGCAAGGTCGAGGTGGAAAAGGTGCTTATTTCATTGCTCGATGATGAGATAATCAGTGGAATGAGGGCAAAAGATGTAAAAGATTACATACTTGCCAAGATTGCCCCCAAAGTGGAAAAGGCCGAAAAGCCCGAAGAAGATCCGAACACATTTATAAAATGGTTCGACCGCTTCACCGGGCGCAAGCAAGGGCGCACAAAGGCAATCTATGAGGCAACACGCAGCCGCCTTGTGGCGTGGCTCGGAGAAGCCGGCCTTGCCAAAGTGAAGTTCGAGGACATCAAGATTTCGTGGCTCGAAAGTTTCAACGATTTCCTGGCAAAGACTTGCAAGACAAACTCGATAGCGATACATATGCGTAACATTCGCACCGTAGTTAATTACGCTATTGACAACGAGGTAACGAATACCTATGCCTTTCGCCGCTTCAAAATAAAGAGTGAGGCAACACGAAAGCGCAACTTCGACACAACAACACTCCGCGCCATATTCTCGGCGCAGGGGTTGGAGGAATGGGAAGAAAAGTACCGCGATTTCTTCGCCCTTACATTTATGTTGGTAGGCATAAATGTGGTTGACCTCTGCAACCTCGAAGAAATAGTGTCCGGGCGCGTCAACTATATAAGAGCCAAGACACATCGGCCTTATTCCATCAAGGTAGAGCCGGAAGCACTTGCGCTCATTGAGAAATACAGCGGCGAGAAGCACCTGCTTAACTACCTCGATGGCTGCGTCAACTACCGCCACTTTTACAACAATCTGTGTAAAGGTCTGAAAGCCGTAAAAGAAAAACTCGGTCTTTCTGAACTGACAACCTACTGGGCGCGCCATTCGTGGGCTACGATAGCTGCCAGCCTCGATATTCCCAAAGATACAATAGCCGCAGCGTTAGGCCACGGAGGAAATACAGTAACCGACATCTACATTGAATATGATATGAGCAAGGTAGATGATGCCAACAGAAAAGTGCTTGACTGGGTACTTTACGGCAAAGATTGGCGCAAACCTGTTGAAGCCCCGGCAAAACGGCGCGGTCGGCCTCGTAAGGCGGCTGAGGCCGAAGCTGCATAAATTACTCGGTGATTGGGTAGAAAACGCCTTTGAGTAACTGCGACATTCCCTGTTCGGTGAAGGTCGCGGTTATTTTTTCGCAGACGTATTTCTTGCCGTGTATGATGAAAACGCTCCTTACGTTTGGTATGGAATCGGCAAGGAACTTAAAGGTTGTTTTCTTGCCTGTGTCGATACGGTGTACTATACGGCGGCTGTTGAGCTGCCGATTGTTGAGGCGCATATTGAAATGGAGATACTGAAAGTTGCTCCAGTCTTCCATAATTTCAATATCCTCCACTTGCGGATAAGGCAGTTTGCCGCGAGTGTTCTGTGCTCCGTCCCAAAAGCCGACATAGATACGGTCGTAGTATTCGGCTTTCTTCTCTTTCTCCCCTGCTTCAAGGCTCTGTATGGTGTGGGTCTGCATAAACGGATATGTGCTTTCGTCCTCCCCGGTGCCGTTGTCCTCGTCGTAGCCGGAGAAAGAGAGGAACAGGCAACGTCCGTACTTTTCTTCGGTGTAGTCTATCCGCGCCGGAACAAATTCGATTTCGATCTGGTCGGCGTCTTCGCTCTCGTCCACAATGCGCCCGCCGAAAAGATTCACAGGCTGCAACACACATTTATATGTGAACCGTAATCTGTACTTGTCAAAATAAGGGGTACGGCTGACGGCACGGATAACAAAGTATGCGTCGGCATCTTTGGCATACAGCAAGCGGTCTATCTGACTGCTTCGATGATGCTGCCCGTCCCAAGTTCGCCAGCCTTTGTTAGCGGCCAAAAGTTCGCGCATGGTATCATATATGACGGCGCGGTCTTTCCATGCCTTTATAAACCAGTCGCACGAGTAATATTTCCATACGGCATGGTCGCACTCCTTATAGACGAGGTTTTTAGCCTCGGCATACTCGCACCGGGCATCTTCAACCGATACTTCGGTGGAGTGTTCGGAAAGCACGTCGCGCAGTTCGACGGCACCCGACGCGGCCATCAGGTCGTGCGTGAAGGCGAAAGCCACGGTACGGGCGCGGTGGTTTATCTCAAACTCCGCGCCTAAAAAGATTTCCAGTTTCTCGAAAAACTCCGCGACAGTCCAGTGCGGCAAAGCACGGGCGTACTGCGGCGTGTACCATGCCGCCGGGAGGCAGTTGCAGACAAGCAGCCAGCGGTGTTCTTCGGATTGCTCCCATTGCGACAGGTCTACGGCATAGCCTACGGCCTCGCAAATCTTACGCACGATGAATATGAGGTAAGGCTGCCACGACAGCCCCCATGTGTCGGAGTGCCAGGAGTAATGCCCCCTGTTCTGTGTGGCATCGTCCACGGTGTATTCGGCAAGGTTCTGAATATTGCCCGAATAATCGTTTACCCACGGCAGAGCCACAGCATCGGGATAATAAGAGGGCTGCCACGCCTTTACCGGGTCGGGCTTGCCCGAAGGCCATTGGCCGAGGTCGAGTTCATTTATATAGATGTCGTCGAAGGTCTGCGAGAAGTTCTGCTCGCTGCGGCCTTCAAGGAACTGGCATTTTACCTCGGAAGCGTTGATTTCGTTGACAGTGATGGAGCCGAATTTGAAAAACTTGCCGTGCCGTATTTCGCACTCGAAAATTACCTTACGGGCGATAACGTCCGCACGGTTGATGTTGCCGAAAATGGCCGTATTCTCCGGGCAGTCTTTCAGCGGAAAGGTTATGCTCAAAGTATAGCCGTCCGAACCGCTGAACATTCGATTTTCGGCCACATATTCAAAAGATGTGCCGGATTTGAGGACTGCATCGCGCCCGTTTATTCTAATTTCCATAAAGAAAGATTATTGATTATTTCCTTGATTTAGGCAGACGGTTTCGCATCAGGCGGTCGTATTCGTCCTGTGCGCGCTGTATGCCGTGGTCGCCTGTAACGGTATTGACGGTAACGAAAGGCTCGTTGAGCCGTTCATCGAGGCGGTCGAGCGTCGCATAGAGCCGTTCATCAGCCGCAGGTGCGGCCTGCGGCGGCACGTTGACATTGACAACGGGCATGGCCTGGGGTTGCGCGGCAAGCACCATAGGGGCTGTTATTGAGCGCGACACGTCGGCTGCGGTCAGCGATCCGACAGTGTTTGTGCGCTGTGCATAGTCGAGGGCTTCGATGAGCGGCCTTGTCTGCGGCGATTTCACGAGTTTCTGCGAGGCTACCCATTCTCCGGCATGAACCACACCGGCCACTTGGTCGGGCTTGCCCTCCGGGGTAAAGCCGCCGGATTTGTAGCCCTGCGCCTCCGATGCCTGTTGCTGCTTCTTGATGGTGGCTATCTGTATGGCACCTGCGGCAACGGCCATCGCCGCCGCTATCGGCGCAAGGATATAGCCGATAACTGGCACGGCGGCAGCGGAGCCATAGGCGTTCAGGGCATTTGTGGCTGTCTGCGCCACTGCCTGAATAACCTGCATCACGAACATTTTGCGGTTGGCCTCCTTCTTGATTTTGGCAATTTCCTTTTCTTTCTGCTTCTCGGCTTTCTTGACGCGATAGGAATTGCCCTCTGCAAGCTCTATTTCGCGGTCGTACTTTTTTTCGGCCTTTGCCACTTCGAGGTCGGAGGAAGCTCTGACAAACTCAGAATACTGCTGCATACCGGCAGTCATCACGGCAAAGACCGATTGGGCGAGCGCGGCAAGGCGTGTCGCCCAGTTGCCTCCGTCTTCCTCGGTGCTGTCAAAAAAGTTCTTCCATGCCTCGTAGATGTCGAGAAGCTGATTGGTATGTTCGGAGCCTAACCGCCTCACGCCCTCGATTGCCTTTTTCTCGTAAGCACGGTTGATGCGGTCTTTGGCGGCCTCGGCCTGTTCGTGGGTAATCACCCCCTGGGCTTCGAGCGAAGCCACAATGTCGAGTTCACGCTTCTTCGCAAGGGCTGTCCGCGCCGCCGATCCCTGCGCGGGCCTGGCGGAGTCGGGCATATACTCGTCGGCATATTTCTTTTTCAGGTCGCTTTGCGCCCGGAGATAGTCTTCGTAAGAGATAAGCCCTGCGGCATAAGCCTCGCCGAGCACCTGCGTTTCGAGTTCGAGGCGTTTCCCGGCTTCCTGATATTCGTACTGTTTGCGCCACTCGGCCACACGCTGCGCCAAAAGTTTCTGACGGCGCAGCCTCTCGGCGTCCTCGGCCTGTTCAATCTGCACGACATAGTTGTGGTATTCCTCGCTGTCTTTGGTATAGGCGTCGCGCATTTCCTTAAGGTACTTAACCTTAATCTCGAAAAGGCGTTGCTGCAATGCCTCCTCGTTCCCATAGAGGGCATTGCCGGGAGTGGCGGCGTCCATCTGCGCCTGTACCTCCTCGGCTGTCTTCTTGCGGTGGCTTTCCTCCACCGACATGGCGGCGTTCTTTTTCAGCCACTCGGCCTGAATCTCCGCTTTCTTTTTCAGCAGTTCCTGATAGTCCTCGTCCTCCTGAAGATTGTAGTCCTCGAAGATACGGAGGCGGTCGTCGTAGTATTTGATTTCGAGGTTGTGCTTGTAGAGAAGGAACTGCGTCCACGATTTCAGCCCCGCCGAATAATCGCTGACATTCTGTGCGGCACCGGCCTCCCATTCGCCTTTCGCATCGTTGAGTTTGTCCTTGAACTCCTTTCGCGCCTTTATTGCCGCGCGCCGTTCCTCGGCCTCGCGCGCCTTGCGGTCTTTTTCCGATTCATAGGGAGTAAAATCATCGAGAGTAAAGTCCGGGTTGCCCGCCACAGGGTCGTTGGAAGGTGTTTCAAGCACCGACAGCCGGGCACGGGCTTCATCGAGAAATTCGCTCACCTCGTTTGCGGCGATACGCCTCGTTGTTGGGTTCGGCTCGTTGATGCCTATGATTATGGCGCCGCCCTCTCCACGCTCGGCGTGGCCCTCGAAGTCGGTTATGAGTCGGCGAAGTTCCGTGGCCGAATATCCGGCGAGAGGATTGGTTTCACGCTCAATCTGATTTATTTCCCCCATCGCGGTTGTATATTCGCCGTGGGTGCCTATCATATCGTTAACGACATTTACGGGGTGCGCCGTCCAGCCCCATTTGTCCTGTAAGCTGCCTTTGATTCCCTGCAACTCACCGACAATATCCTGACCGATAGTGCCGGTGGTCTGCAAGTCAATGACGACGCGGTTAGTTATGCGCACGGCGTCCTTGTAAGACTTGCCGTAGGCGACAAGCTGCTCCTGCAACTTCTTCGCAAGGCCGCTGAAAGCATCGTCGAAAGTTTCCTGTGCGGCATCTTTCGCGCCCTGTATGGCACGTTCCTTAGCGGCGATGCGCGCCGCAGCCGCAAGCCTTTTGTAAGCGGCTGTAAGGTCTGTAATCTCGTTGCGCTCGTTGATTAGGCCACGCAGATACTTCCCATACTGGGATATGATAGTGTCCTTGACCTCCTTGTATTCTTTGGTTCCTCGCTTACAGGCTTCGAGTTTGCCGAAAAGTTCGTCAAGCTGCCGCTGTTCCTTTGAGAGTTCCTTTGAGAAATTGGCGGCGGTGTTGACAGCCTCGCGGAGCTTCTTCGTATATTCGGAAGTGCGGTCGCACAAAGCCTTTATAACGAGCACAAGAGCCGTAACCGCCGCGAGAATGAGGCCAAAAGGATTGGCCGACATAGCGGCGGTAAGGAGCCGGAAGGCGTGGGTGGCCGCGCCTATGCCCTGCGTAAAGGCTATCACCGCTATGCGCCCCAAAACGACAGCTATACGCCATGCGTTGTGAAGCGCGGTCGCGGCCTTGACAACGATATTATATGCTGCATGGGCTGTCTTCACCAGTCCGAGCCACGAATAATAGGCGGCAAAAACTGTGATGATACCAAGTATGGCCGTGCGGTACTTTATGATGAAAGTAACGATTTGGTTCAGCACACGGAGGAACACGGAAGAAGAAGTGTAGATGTGCCGCATGACCGGGTACAGCTTCTCGCCGAGTTCCACGGCAAGCTCCGTAACCCTTTTACGGGCCTTGTCGATTGCCGCCTGTGCCGTATTGTTGAAAATGGCGTATTCGTTAGAGGCCGAGGTGCCTTCGCGGAAAGCCTGATTAGCCTCGCCCAACTGCCATTTAAGGAAGTCGAGGTGCGAAGAAAGGTTTGACAGCACCGAGGACACGCGGGCACCGTCGAGGCCGAGATCCTGGAACAGCGGCGAGAGTACGGCAAGAGCCTGGTCTTCGCCCAGTCTGCCGAGAGCTTCGAGGAACATCATCACGCCCTCCGTGGTAGACCTGTTGAGGGTTTCGATGAAAGTATTTGTTTCCAGCCCTACCTTTTTCGCCATTTCTCCCGGCTTCTTGAAAAGCTCCATAATGGTGCGCTGCAATGCCGTGGCCGACATTTCCACCTTTTGACCGTGCGCGTCGAGCGTGGCGGCAAATGCCATGATTTCGGGTATCGTCATTTTCGCCGTCGAGCCTATGCCGGCCATACGCTGCGCAAACTCCACGATGAAAGGCTTGGCCGCGGTGCAGTTCTGCGAAAGGTGGTTGACGGTCGAGCCAACTTTCAGCATCGCGTCGCGCACACCGTACATCTGCTCCATGCCGAAGATGTTAGACAGCTTGGCGATGGTCTGCGTGGCACCTTCGCCGAGGTCAACGAGCGCGACATTTATAATAGAGGCGGCTTCGACATACTCCTTGACGGACTGCACCGTATTGTAGCCGAGGCGTCCGCCCTCCTGTGCGAGAAGATTAAGCTGCTCGCGCGCCAGTCGTGTATCCATGCCTTTGAAAAGCTCGTTGAGTTCGAGCACTTCGGCGGCGGTCATACGGGTGTATTTCTGCGTGTTGGCAAGTGTTTCCTCCATTTCGGCGTAAGTGTTGACGGCTTTACGTCCGGCCATCACCAGCCCCGTAATGGCGGCTACCACTCCCATTATGGCCGTCTGGCAGTTGTTCAGCCAGTTGTTGAACCTCTGCCACCGTGTCTGCCCGACAGCCATCTGCGCGTTGACCTTAGCGATTTCAGCTTTAAGCAGTTTGATTTTGGCAATCTGCATATCCCACGCGGCAGTGCCGCGCTGTATGCCGTTAAGCTGTGATTGCAGGGTGCGCAGAGCCTTGTTAAGCTCCCTGGGTGTCGCCCTGTCCATTCGGGCAAGCACCTGTTCGGCGGTCTTGGCCGAGGACTGCAATTTCTGAATAAGGCCGTTGGTCTGTTTCAGTTCCTTTTGCAGTTTCGACATCGTGGCCTTATCTCCGGCGGTCGCGGCTTTCGCCAGTTTCTTCTCCAGTTTTGCGGCCTCGGATTGCAAGCGTTTCAGCATTTGCTGGGCCTGCTTGCCGTTGACAGATAGCGTTACCGTTGCGGAAGTATTGTAATTAGCCATAATTCAATAGTTTATTGCGCAAATGTAACCGCAGCCTCTCTGCCCCTAAAAGACGGATTTTAGGGGCGTCGCGCGCAAATTGTGGGCGGTGCAGCCGGTGGCCCCGCAGTTTGCGCGCATAAAGCACCTCGCCGCCGCGATGTTTCGGGTATGAAATCGGGTCCCGGAATATCGCGGCGGCAAAGAGGTGTAACACAACGTTTTAACCGTACCGCTTCGGCGGTTCTACAAAAGTCCACGGATTTTTAGGAGGTTAAAAACGTTGTAAGCCTGAAAAACAGCGTTTTATCAGGCGCAAAGGGGGTTCGGGGGAATATTTTCCACCGAGGGTGCTTCGCACTATCCCCCCACGGCCTGTCGCTTTTTTCGGGTTGTTTCGGGATTTTCGGGCGGAATATGTAACCGCACCCACCGCCGCGCCCTGCGTAGGCGAAAGCGCGGTGATGTCGTTGACGCGATAATCAAAACGGGCGCAGGTCGTTTTGAGGTCGCGGCAAATTCCTATCCTTACATCAGCCGACGGGCGGTGATGCCCCGATGATGAAGCCGTGTTGTGGATTGGCATAAAAATCAGGGTGGAACGTAGCACGGGAGGCACGGCATACACCGTGAGCGCAGGGAGCGGTGTTGCCGTGGTATGAGTTGCTGTGCCACATTCCTTGTTTATCGCGGCCAATCCACTCTCGGCTGCATCATTTCCATATCCCGGAAGCACGTCGGGGTGATGTCGCGGCAAGCGTGGCGGTGGAGGCGATGCGCGTAGTGGAGGTGGCCGGGGCAACGGGGCGGTGATGAAAGGCGGAGCAATGCAGCCCAACCGAAAATCTCGGCCATAAAAGCCTCTGTGAAACAGTGGGTTGTTGGCCGGTTAAAGGTTTTCGATTGATGCGGAATGACCGCTCGGCCTTTCATCAGCGACCGCCACGGCAGCCGTAGCGTAGCTGTGCGCCGACGCGCCGCGTTTGGGGCGTGGGGCGGGGCTTGTGTCGGTATGCCGTTATGTCAATGTGTGGTTGCCGATGCCGCAGGGCGTGTGTCGTGGGTGCACGCCCCCGGCAGACGGTCTGCCGTAATGCAGCGGCGGTGCGGGGCGGCTTTGCAATGCAGTGAGAGGCACCCCCGACCGCAGGGAGTTGGCTCTAATGACCGTAGGGCGTTTGTGCCATTGGGGTGCCACCACGTCCGCACTGCCAAGCCATGCCCGGCAACGCGGCGGAGTGCAGTCAGAACGGCGAAAGGGGGCTGTCGGCCACGGTGCGCCCGGAGGTGTCGGCAAGCCAAGTCGTTGTGTCGGCATACCGTTATGTCGGCGTGTCGTGGCGGTTGTCCGCGAGGGTGGCCGATGTTCCTCTGCCGGGCGTTGTGCGGTGGCGGATCAGGGCGTGGGCGCGAGGGTGTGAGCGGAGGTGGCGCGGCGACAGTGAGCGCGGCAAGGCTCGGAGTGTTTGAACACCGCCGCCGGGTGTCGGTCTGAACTGTGTTCAAGGCACTCTCTTAAAAGCCGGAGTGAAGCCGTGGCGCAACGTGGCGTTTGTGGAGCGACAGACGCCGGAGCAGTATGCGGAGGTGTCGGAGCGGAACAATTTGAGAGTGTGCCGGGGCCGACACCCGACGGCAGAGGGCAACAAGCGCAGCGCGGAACTCGGAGCCGCTGCCAAGTGAGCCGCCACGCGCCGGAGCGATTAAGTCAAAGCGGCCTGTGCCTGTAAGCCGCCGCCTCACAACGCTATGGGTGGGATTGGGGATAATGCAAACGGCTACCCTCACGGGCAACTGTCTGAAATACACATATGACATATCAGAGAATACGAAAAAATTGCTAAATTTGCATCATACAATCATACAGTATTAGTTTATGTATAAAGCAATCGCAATAGCCGCAGGTATTATGATGTTAGTCACATCTGTTGTTGCACAAGAAACAACATCAAGGTTTGAACATCACGCAAATCTTGTCGGCAACACGTTAAATTGTTCGGCAGTTGAAGTGTTGGGTTATAACGATTATAATGGCTGTAAAATATCAGATACTTATAATATCATTGATAGCTGTTATATGGAGATAGGCGATGCGAAAGTTGTCAATATATATCACCTCGCTATCTTATCGCCAGACTATAACAATGGGAAGAAATGGGATTTATACAGCGATAGGGTGTTGTTGATGAAAAAAGGAGAAGACACTTTTATTTATGATAATGTAATTTCAAATGAGCCGATAATAGACGACGGGATTATTGTTCCTTGCGAAAGATTCTTTATCCCATCTGAAGATGAAAATGATGGAACATTTAACCAACCTTGCGATTTCGAGCTTGCCTATGTTAGAGGTCAAGGTTATAAGGTCGGGTGGAATATTGCTATACAGATTAGAGAGGATAAACTGTATATTGTAGGACTTTGTGTTTGGGAGCATAATTCTGATTTAACGTATACCAAGCGTATTGCTTATGAATACGAAACGGGTAAATTCCCGTTGGATAGGTTTGAGCGGTCGATGATAGACCAAGTGAGAAATGATGAAAATCCGATGCAAGAATAAACGAGCCGCCCGACTTTCGCAAGCCGGGCGGTTCTGTCAATCACAATCTGCTTATGAAAAAACTTATATCTCGGTGTGGCGTTTGCGGCGGCGGAGGTAGAGGGCGATGCCCGACACAATCAGAATGAGGGCGGCGAGGGTGAGTATTATCCGGGTGGTGTCGGGCGGCTCGGCTACGGAGGTGGTGGTTGTGTGTTCGGCTCTCGATGTGGCGGAGGCGTGGCGGTAGGCCACGGTGTCAAGTCGGTTATATCCGGCTATGGCGTTGCGTGTCTGTCTGCGGCGGTCGGCAATCTTACCGCCGACGGCGCGGATTCTGACGGTTTCTTCGGGCGACGCTGCCGATAGTGCTGCGTCGGCGGCGTGTCGCTCTATTGTTATATCCAGCGTGTCGAAGTCGAAGCTGATGCGGCGCATGGCGGTGTCGATGCGGAGGAAGTAGCCGGAGGCGAGGGAGGCGGCCACGCTGTCGGTGTCGGCGGTGTTGTTGGCGACAATATCCTTTTTCGATTTGCAGCCGCAAAGCGCGGTGAAAATCAGTATGTATGCGGCAAATGTCGAGAACCGAGAGTTGAGGGTCGAGATGGCTTTCATAGGTCGGATATGTCTTTATATTGCCAAAGGTTTGCTTGATAGCTTGCACCAGCGATCGCAGAGCTTTGCCCTGCGGCCGCTGACGTACAAGCGCAAACTTTGGCGATATTCATATTTATAAATCTGAATATTCGGCGGTTGCGTCGAAGGAGGGGCACGCTTTGGGGGCAAAATCACGGTGTCCGTATATCCGTGCACCGGGGTATCGCTCTTTCAGTTTCTTCAGGAGTTGGCGCAGGGCTGTTTTCTGTATTGGTGTGCGCGTGTCTTTTGGTTCGGGCTGTCCGTCGGGTAACCGCCTGTGGGCGTCGCAGCCGCCAACATAGCACACGCCTATGGAGTGGGCGTTGTGGCCGGAGCAATGTGCGCCGACCTGTTCGACGGGGCGGCCATTATGTACGGAGCCGTCGAGATATACGATGTAGTGATAGCCTATGTCGCGCCAGCCGTTGCCTTTTGGTTTCGGCGCGGTGTGCCACTGTCGGATTTGCTGCACGGTGAAGGGCTTTCCCTCCGGGGTGGCCGTGCAATGCACGATGATTTCGGTTATGCTTCGCATAAGGTTATGAGGGTTATAAGGTTATGAGGTTATGGGGTTATGTCTTCGTCGCGGTCTTTTGGCCGTGCGTATTTGTAATGATAGTCGATGCCGAACAGTGCCCCGGCGAAGGTGAGGATTTCGCCGAAGGCTATCAGCACGGAGTTGTGTATCTCGCCCGGCGGCGGCAGAATAAACCCTGCCACGAGCAGCCCGCAGCCGAGGGCGATAAGGGCAATGGCGGCGAGTAGCTGTATGGTGGGCTTGTGTTTGCGGAGGTTCATAATTTGTGGCGTAATTATTTGTGTATGTGGTGAATTATGATTATCTTTGCGTCTGTAAGTGAAACCATACTAAAAATGACCCGGACACCTCTTAACAATGTAAAGCCGCGCTAAAGATGAACTGGATACCTCTGCGTATGGCGGATAGCATTTCCCATAAGGGCTAACACGCCGGAGTTCCATAGATAGCATTTCCGGGTGGTCTTGTACCACAAGGGCTATCTCGGCTCGTATAAAAGATAGCATACCCTTGCGGCTCGCCCGTGAGGGCTTTCTTTTTTGCGGCTTTGCCGCAGTGGAGGGTTCATTGTTCATTGTTCATAGAGAGGTGGGGGCGGTGTGATTCAATGAACTATGAACTTTCTACTATGAACTTGCGAAGCAGTCAGGTCGAGAACGTCCATCGCAGTGTTCCGGGGTCGTATATGATGGTGAAGGTGGCGAGTGAGCTTGCGAGGTTGGCAGGGGTGATGGCGGCGGTGCCGGGATAGATTGGCTTGGCGAGGCCGATTCCGAAAACGAAGCGTATCATACGCTGCTTTTTAGGATTCTTGGGGTCGGTCAACGACACGGAGCTACGACCGAGGCCGAAGCGTATGTTGCCGTGTCGGTCGGTATGCCGCGTTACGAGTGTCGA
Source organism: uncultured Muribaculaceae bacterium (assembly GCA_910577355.1). Classification (GTDB taxonomy): domain Bacteria; phylum Bacteroidota; class Bacteroidia; order Bacteroidales; family Muribaculaceae; genus CAG-873. The sequence continues at coordinate 43,165 of CAJTMY010000015.1, read as the reverse complement.
GGCGTCGGCAGACCATCCCTCTGCCTTGACTGACAGGAAGCTGTGCGGGTTTGTGGAAAAGAGGATTTTAGAGCCGTCGAGTTTTACGGCGTAAATTGAGCCGTACAGCCCCCAGCCTTTCTTGGCCGGGCAGTATGGCCGCGCGGCGCGTTGCTCGGCGGTGGCGAACTTGTTCTTGTAGGGGTTGCGCTTGCGCACACGCCGAAAGAGATACGGCACATATCCGGCGGCGGTGAGTGTCTGCGCGCCGAGTAGGTGCAGCTCGCCGTTGATTACCTGACAGGAGATTTGCGAGGCTTTATAGAGGTTGTCGGCGGTGCCGACGCCGAGCAGGGAGTTTATGGTCTGTATCTGTTTCTTGATGTCGGCCACGTCGCGCCGCGCGGCGTTTAGGTCAACGACCTGTTGGGCGCGCATGGCTCCGGCTCGCTCTGTTGTGGCTTGTTGTATCTGAATCAGTGTGAGATCGGCCTGTGCGCCGGTGTATAGGTTGACGCTCCGTGCGGCAAGGTAGATGTGGTTGCGGTCGGCGTTGCCCTGCGAAAGCGCGGTGAGAGCCGGACGCGCCGTTTTCAGGGCCTCGTGCCACTTGATGATGATGTCGAGGTTGGCCTGTGTTCCAGCGGTGGCGAGTATGTCGACAATCTTTTGGAGAATAGAGCCGACGGTTTCGGGCGACACGGAGTTTGAGGCCGTCGTGTTCCTGAACTGGGTTATGAGTTGGGTTAAGGTCGTTACGTCTATCATTGCGGTAATCTTTACCGCAAAACTACGGCGACGGTGTCGCCGAAGAAAAGACACAAAATTTCGGCGATATGCGCCGTATGTCGCCGAAAATGTGTAACTTTGCGTATGGTACGCAGTCGAAAATATCTACTTGGAATCCTGGCAGTATGTTTAATGCTGCCGCTCTTTATGAGGGCGCAACAGAATAGTGAGCTAAAATACAATACAGTTTATACTAAATCGGGGGCAGAGCCAATAACAAATAATTTGGCAAAAATTATTCTACATAGTATCAATTTATGGCAAGAAAAATGTAAACGCCAAGTTAGAAATGGTGTTTGTATGCGTGATACTACGAATTTTTTGATTAGCTCCATAGGACTGCCAAGTGAGGTAATATATAATCTGCCGAGCAACACAAAATATGTTTATGATGTTAGTTACGGCAATGAATTATATAAGCAGGTGCGCAAAAATAAAAATCATAGCATAGGATATACCAAAATCGACATAGACCTTTTTGAGAATCATATAGAGATACGTTTTTTCAACCAAACTGCCGTGGCACAAAAGAAAGGAAAACGTCAATGGTGGGAAATCAGTTCATCCGAATATGATGCTGTATTCGAGTATTCATATAACGAAGATAAAGATGAATGGGAATTGATTGATGAAATGGATTAAGTCGCTGAAAAATAAAGAGGCAGCGTATAAGACTGCTTTATTCCATGAGCGAGGCGCGAAATGAGCGGTCGTTGATGGTGTCGGCGTGGAATCGGAACATAAAAAGCTACCTCCAATATTATGAATATGAATTACTCCAAAAATTACATCAAATATATTCCTAAAATAATGCTCTTGGTTTACGTAATTTTGTTCCTTTGCATACCAAATGTGCCGGAGTCCGGCGTTGACAGTATCTCGGAGTTTTTGCATATTCCTTATATAAGTGGGCGTGTAATATTTATGCTGCTGTTACTGTTGTATTTCTATAAAAGCACTAAAAATTATTCCATTTCAGAAAAAATAATAGCAGCAATAAATATCGCATTATTCCCGATATTGTTATATTTATTATATCGGGTGGAAAACCCCATTAACTTTATACCATACAGTATATCAGTTTATTTGCTAAATGGTAATGCGGAAAATATAACTATTATAGTGTTTGATTTATTGCTAACATTTGGAATGGGATTTCTTATTCAAAATGGCCTTATTAGTAAATATAATCAGCTCCACAAAAATAATTAAGACAGATGTTCAGCGGATTAGCGAGGCTCGGAATGAGCGGTCGTTGAGGGCGTTGGCGACGATGCCGCAGAAGTCGCGGCCGAGGTTGTCGGCAAAGAACTCTTTCAGATTCATCACGGAGGCGTAGTATTTGGTGGAGAACCATTTGCGGCGTTGTCGGATTTTATCTCTGCCTATATCGCCGGGGTTGCCTCGTGGCACCTCGCGGCCTGTGCCGTAGTCCTGGAATATGCCGTAGGTGTTGAAGCGTTGCGAGAGGGTCACGGAGGTTACTTTGCCGTCTGCGGTCATGCCGACGGCAAGCGTGGAGCGGTACAACGCGCCGGTGTCGATTACTTTCAGCAGGGCGATGCGCTCGCGCCATATCTTTATCATCGTGGAATTGAAGGCGGTAACGTAGCGGCGGCGTTCTTCTTCGGGGGTCAAGGCAGCCATAGGTCGGGGTTGTATCGTAAATCGGTGAAGGTGTCGATGGCGATGTGGAAGTAGGCGCAGGCCGCGCCGGAGAAGAAGTATCGCTCTATCTCGGTGAAGTTGATTTGCGGGTCAAGGTAGATGCGGTTCTGTTCGAGGCGGGTTTTCTCTTGTAGCAGTACCGACATGAATTGCCGGAAAAGCTCGCGGAGGGTGTCGAAGCACCCCTGCCGAGCTTCCATATCGTCGAGGGCGTGGCGCATGGCGAGGAATACGGTCTTTATGCGGCGTGTCCGTGGGGTGTTGTTCATATCCATATAGCCCTCGGAGGTGTCGCTGACGGCAACGATGGCCGGTGCGGATTGGAGATTATGCAAGGCTTCCTCGAAGCCCTCCAGTCCGCTGACACGGCAGAAAACGAAGTTTTCGCGCCGAGCGAGGCGGTTGCGGTCGGTCAATCGCCCGAAGAAGGCGGCAGCGTTCCATGAGAAGGTCGAGAGTTCAGGGTCGGGTGTCGAGGGGTTCATTTCTTCGGGAATTTGGCGTTAAACTCTTTGTATTCTTTTGCTTGCGCGTCCAGTTCGGTAAGGGCGCGGTGGGTGTCGAGGGCGAGAATTTCGCGCTCTTTGGTAATATCTCCTTTGGTGAGGGCGCGAATCATGGCGTTTACGGCCTGTTGGATTTGTGCGCCGGAGGGCAGACGGCTGCCTCCAAGCAGGTTGTCGGGCTGCGAGGCTGTCTGAAAGAAGTTGGGATAGAGCCGTGCGAAAAGGTCTTTGACGGAGGCAAACCAATAGAATATGCTCACTCTGTGAGCAGGTGAAAGGTTATGGGGTGAGAGGTTATGGTTATAGAGTATGCTTGCGAGTTGGTCGAGCAGATCATCACGCCGGGTTGCGAGATAACCTTGATAGAGGTTGTCGCAGATGATGAATTTCTCAAAGGCCACTTCGGAGAAGTCGGGGGCAAACGGGCGGTAACGCCCGATGCGCGAGATACAGGCCGGCTGCGGCGGTATGGTGTCGAGCCAGTCAAGAGCCGGTAGGCACTCGGCGATTTGGAGGGCGGTTAGCCGGAAAGTCCGTTTGCGGAGGCGGCAGATATAGTCGGCGTTGTGTCGGTGTCTGACCGACAGACCCGCCCACCGGCACAGGCACAGTGTCTTAATCTCGTCGGAGGTATAATTACGGGCTATCAGCTCGAAAGCGTAACGGAGTTGCGCGTCGGAAAGCTCGTGCCAGCCCAGCGGCACGGCGAGGTCAATATGTAAAACGGGCGATTCCATACCGCGAAAGTATGGTGTCGCCCATTATGACGAAAAGACGGAGATTTAATTAGTCCAGAGGTAAACTCTAATAGCAAGGACTAATTGCAATGAATACGAATGGGAACACAAGAAAATACAGATAAAACCACAATGAAGTTTTATCATTATATTCTTTCAGCCATTTATTATAGTTCTTCTTTACGAGTTTTGGAGGGAATAACCACAAAACGAAAAGATATATTATAAGAAATGTCGCACCTCCGGCAACCCAATTCCACCACCCTGCAATTCCTGATTTTATGGTGTAGTGAAATAAATAAGGGATAATTGCCAGGAATAAAGGAAATGAGATTCCAACACGAGGCCACCCTGCCATTTTTGTATCGCAGTTATCGGCTTTAATATATAAATAGTGTAGGAAGTTCATTGTGGCTGTTGAGGATTTGATGATGGCAAAATTACTTAAAATCGGGCAGATAAGCAAGAAAAGCCCCACCGATTGCTCGGTGAGGCCGGAGGCGGCGGCTGTCGTGTTCAGTCGTCGCCGTGGAGGTTGATGCTTGCGAGATATTCGGAGCAGTCGGCGAAGCGGTCGAGTGCGATTTGCAGCGCGGCGGTGCGTGTGGCGGCGAAGATGTTAGACAACAGGCAGGTCGAGAAGTCGGTGAAGTGAACGTAGACGAAGAAGCGTTTAAGCCCTTCGGGGCATACTGCCGAATAGTCGGTGAGGTTGGCGAAGCTGTCCTGTGCGATGCGTTTGTCCGATGTAATCATAATGCAATGTTTTAAGGGTTTATGTGCCGGGGCACGTTGGATTTTATGTGCATTCGGGTGCAAGCGTCAAGCGGTTGGCGGTGCAAGGGTGATTACCGTATTTCAGTATGAAATCGGGGGAACGCGGAGCGCACACCTGCCCTTGCATAAACCGCGGCTTGCTAACTTTGCACAGGAAAATCAGTGCCCCGTGCCGTAATGCCGCATTGCATAGTGTCGGGCAAACGGTGTCGGCCAGGCTCGCGGCATCACCGGCGGCGGTATGATCAGAACCAATATCCCTTTGCTTCTTTGGCGTTGCGGAACACCGGGGGCGAGAACAGCCGGGCGGTGTCGGAGCGGTGCCATTCGGGGAAGGTGTCGGGGCGTTTGCGGATATACTCAACAATATCGCGGAGGTTTTCATCGCGCGGCGGTCGGTCGCAAACGATGTCGGCGGCGTGGCCGCGGAGGGCTTCGCACAGTTTAGAGTTTATAGTCGAGAGTTGAGAGAGGGTTGATAGTCCGAGGGTTTCATCACGGAGCCGCTGCATGAGTTCGTGGGATATGTAACGGGCGGCAAGTGTCGCCTCGGCATTTATAATCTTGGGGCGCAGTTCGATGTATTTATCCCACAGTGTAGAATGTGGAGCGCGAGCCGGAGAAAGCGATATGATGTGCTTCGGCAGAAAGAGCGTGGCGCGGAAGAAGTCGCACGGGGGCGTGTCGCGCCATTCGGGAGTGGCGGCAAGCAGGGGTATGAGGGCGTTGATGGCCGTGTCGCACTGGGAGCGATGGGCGGCGATAAGGCGGTCTACCCTGTCGCGCGATGCCGGGGCGAGGTTTTGGTTACTCACCACGGCAAAGCCGTTGACGGTCTGCACGAGGTCGAGCGACGGTATGGCGTCGGCGAGTGCGCGGTGCGCGGCGACGGCGGCAAGCGCAGTGAGTAATGGGGCGTGATGATTGGCGGCGAGTGTCGCGTCAATGACGGCTTCGGGGCAGAAAGTGTCGAAAAGCCATTGCTCGGCGGTGTCGAGCCAATGGGCGATTTTGTCGTATAGTGTCTGTTCGCCCTTAACGGCGCATACTTGCTGCGGCACGAAGCGGCGCAGGTCGGTGTCGTTATTTATCAGTCTTGCCATCGGTAGTAACGGTTTTGGCGTCGCGGTTTTCGTCGAGCGTGGTTAATTGGATAAATGGGATAAGGGGCTTCACGCCTTTCCAGCCGTTGAAGCGGATTATGATGCGGTGAACGGCGAAAAGTAGGTCGTGGTACGGTTTCTGAAGGGCCTGGGCGATTGTGTAAAGCTCCCGTTTGTCGGAGCCGGAGTTGTTTGTCTGCGCCTTGCCGGGCACGGAGCCTACGAGGTTGGAGTGAACGCGCAGGGTGAAGCATATCATATTGACTGCCTCCTGTATGTCGCTCTCCCAGTCGCCGCCCTCCTTGTCGGAATCGATCTTGTTGATTACGACGTCGTGCTGCTCGTCGCCGTTGGGGTTGACGTAGAAGGTGGAGAACCACACCTTGCCGGAGTTTTCGGCGCCGGTGAGGAAGTCGAGGATACGCTGTTTTTCCTCGATGATGCGCGCCTGTTGCTTTGCGCGGTCGGTTATGCCCTCGGATTTGAAAATTGAATCCCAGTATTTCTGCGACACTTCGATGTGGTATTTGAGCGGCGCGGAGTTGCGGAGCTTCGCTTCTTTTGCGAGGCCGATAAGCCGCTTGATGTTGTACCACTTCCCCCGGAACAGCGCGCCATAGTAAGGTATGGGGTAATATGTGCTGTCGGGGGTTGGTACGCGGCAGACGATGGCGAATTTGCGGCAGGTGTCGCCGCGTTTCAGTCGGTCGCGGAGGTCGGCGAAAGGCGAGGCGGCATCGAGCATTTCGATAATCTCGCAGTCGTCGATGGTGGCGAACTTGCGCCAGTTGGCGAAATAAAGGCGAGGTATTCGCCCGTTGGTGTCCGCCGGAGCGAAGCGGCAGTAACAGGCTTCCTTGCGGATAATGCGCACAATCTTTGTCGCCTCGGAGTTGAGAATGATGACCGACACGGCGAAGGCAAAGTGCTTCAAGTCCTGGCACACGCCGAGGAAATATGAAGGGAGGTCGTTGTCGAGGGTGAAATCCTCGACGGCATCGGCGACAGGCGCGGAGGCTTGGGCGGTGTCGTAGACGAGGCCGGAGCCGTAGCAGACCTCGGCATTGAACATCTGACAGGTTGCGAGGGTTTCGTCCGATTCTATCAGGTCGATAATGTCGAAGGGCATTTGATTGTTGGCACCCCAGGGCATATATGCGTGGGTGTCGGAGAGGGTTGTCGGCGTAATCTCTCCGTCCTCCTTGAACACGGGCTTGGGGTCGGTGAAAACAACGGCAGCGCGTCCTTCAAAGATTGTTTCTACGGAGTTGAAAAGTAATGTATCTTGCATAATCTATCGAAAAAAATCAGAGGGAAGAATCAGAGGAAAACTTCGAGGCCGTTAATGCGAAAAATACAGACGTGTCGGATTTTTCGGATCTGGCCGGAGGCCAGGAGCTTGAAGTTTTGGGTGCCGGAGTATCTTGCGGCGGCTTTATTGGGGAGTGCAATGCAGTTGTGCAGATGCACGATTTCGCCGTTTCGTTTCCAAAAGGAAATATCTACGGGGTCGCCGCTGTGGAGCATAGTGAGTGCCGTTGTGTAATGGATTGCGTGTGCCATCAGTTGAAAGGATTTTTGTAGGTGTCGTTATGTATTCGGTCGGAGTATCGGAAGCTGCTGTCGGGTCGCACGGAGGTACGGCGGTAGGTGAACTTGACTTTGTTAAGTTCATCGTCGCCGTCCTGAACCTCACTGGTACTGTCGGTGATAAGCACCGGGGGGAAGGTTTCGTTAAAGAAATCATCGTCGTTATACGGGCGGTCGACAATGCGCACGTCGCGCGAGGCGAAAAGCTGCGTAAGCCATCGGGCGGTGTCGAAAGAAAGGTTGTCGGCCTGAAAGTCGAAGGACTGCTCAACGGATTGGTCGTAGAGGCGGAGAGTGTCGGCGCAGACGGCCTCGGAGCGTTTCACTTTGGTTTTGGCGGTGGTGTCACCGGTTAGTTCGGCCAGTTCGAGGCAGTTGAACATATTGGTGAACCAGAGCCGGAGGTCGGGGGTGGTGTCGGAGAAGTAGACGGTAATGGAGCGTCGGCCTATGTCGACGGTTACGCCGAGGATTTCATAAGGCGTGGCGTTGTAGTATTTGGCGGTCTTCTCGTAGAGTGCGGCACGGCTTACGGTGAGCATGGCGAGGCGGTATTTGTCGCCGTAGCCGGTATATCCGTCGGGAGAGAATATGACGCGGATAAGGCCGGTGTCGCATCGGCGAGTGATGATGTGGTATGCAATCAGTTCCTGGTCTTCATATTTGAGAGGCGGCACGACGTAAAATAGCGGCACGGGAATATTGGGCGTGGCGGTGATGATGCGGCGCGAGGTGAGGAACTGCCGCGATATGATGGCTCCGGGCTGCAGGTCGGTGTGTCGGTCGCAGTAGAGGATAGAGAAAGTACGGGAGGCGGAAGTGGCGTCGGCGGCTCGTGCCGTTAGCCGGAATGTAGCGAGTGGCTGCTCACGGAGCGACATTTCGGTTTCGATGAGGGAAGCGAAATCGTGGAGGGTAACGATGCCGCCGTATGGGTAGTAGGTTTCGGAGAAAACAGGGTTTTCGTCGGTGCCGGAGAGGATAAAGAGCGATATATCCACGGAGGCGGCGGAGGTATTGACGGTTATGCGCTCGACGGCGGAGGAAAAAGCGAGGTCGCCGAAGTTGAGTAGTATCGATGTTGCCATGCCGCAAATGTATTGCGCCCCGGCTGCCGGACAAAAGACAGCCGAGGACGGCGCGGTCAGGGGATTGCGATTTTATACAATCCCCATTTGTCTTCGGCGCATAGGTGGAAAGCCAGCCGCTCGGAGGGAGATTCCATATAGCGGAACACCTCGCCGTCGCGCCACGAGTAATAGAGTGCGAGGCGGAAGGCTTCGATGCTGCCGCAGGCTTCGATTTGCCATGAGCCTTTATCGGTGAATACTTTGTAAATCTTCTTTTCCATATCATTTCGATTAATAGGGATTATAAAAATGAGTGGGGAGAGAGGGCAAAGCCGAGGGCGTTAACCCTCGGCTGCGGCAAGCTGCTTAAGCTCGTTGAAATGCTGCTCGGATATTGATGCGCCGAGTTCGCGCTTTTTCCAGAGCATGAAGCGCATGGCCGATTGAGGGGTGCGGCAGTTGCAGCCTATGTTTTCGTCGGGCATCACGCCGAGAAGGTAGACGTAAAATCCGTTGTTGCGCGAGCGTTTGAACACCAGGAGCTTGCTCTTTTGAGCGGTGGCCTCGGCAGCGGCTTCGGGCTTCTGTTCGGGGGCGACGGGGGCTGTGGCCTCTTTCTTGGCTGCGCTCTTGCGTGTGCGCTTCTTTGTCTTGGCGGTCGAGGTGGCGTTGGCGGTTGCTGCTGTCGTGGTGGTGGCTGTAGTTTTCATTTCTTTGAATTTTAGAGGGTTTGTTACTTGCCCCGAAGGGCTTATTGAATTTTTACGTTGCAATATCAGGGAGTGTTCAGAAAGCGGCGAAGCAAAAATTTTCAGTAAAATTTCAGCCGTAGGCCGTAGATAAAAATGAAGCTGCAACGTAGCGAAGCGAGATTTTTATTGAAATTTTGCGCAGAAATCATCGCCTGTTTTGCGGCGGTGCGGTGAACCCTACCTTTGCGACAGGAAAAATCACTATGCCCTGACGGATCAGGAAAGTTACAGCCGTCTAAAACCCGGAGGGAGAAAACTTGCCTCCGCCACTGCGCAAGCGCGCTGCCTCCCCGACCGATATAAACAAGCACCCGGCAAGGGCGTTTCCGATGAGTGGCAAGCCTCCCGGCCACGGCAGCCCGGAGCGCAACGGCGCGGTCGCCCGGCGGTGTCGAAGCGGAGTGTTCAGACCGTTGCCAATAACACCGATGTTAATGTGTCTTTATGGCGTGGTGTCCGTTGAGGATATGGCCGCTGCCTCGCCCCGGGCTGTTCGCCTCGTGTCTGTCGGGGAAAAGAGTTGCCCGGCAACCTATTTCCACCGTGCGGCATCGACGGGCATAAGCATCTTGCCGCCGTGCGTCGGCTTCGGCGCGCCTCTCTCCCCACGGGGTCGAAAAGTCGATTGTTAAGGGTCGAGAGTTGAGAGAGATTTCACCGGCATAATCCGGCGGAGTATGGAAAGGTGCAATAGTTGGCGAGGAGCGTGTCGGAGCGGCAATAGGTAAACCGTGGCGGCGAGTGTCGGCAAAAGGAGCGTGGGGAAAGGCTCGCCGGTGGTGGCGAGCCTCCCTTTGGAGGTCGGAGTGCTTTATGCAATCTCGTAAACCATCGTGTAGTCGGCGTTGCCTACCATATCGGCTGCGCGGTCAGAGGCTTCTTCTTCGTTGCGGGCTTCCACATATACTGTCTGGCTGTCGCCGTCGAAGGTGATTACTTCCACCTGGTATTCTTTCATGCGGTTGGAGCGAGAGGTGGTGCTTGCTGCGAAATTCATTATATGTGTCATTGCCGTAAGATTTTGATTGTTATTACTGTGCGCCGGGGCGCGTTTGATTTTTACGCGCAATAAGGAGGGAAGTAGAAAGAGCGCAAGCGCAAAAATTTCAAGCAAAATTTTACCCCTGCCGGGGCGTAGCAAATACTACCCCTGCAAGGGTGTGGAGATTTGTAAAAATTTGAGCGGAAATCGGAGCCTGTTTTGCGATAGCTCGGTACGACCTAACTTTGCAAAGTGAAATATCAGATGCGTACCCGTGCGTGTTTACAAGTAATACCAGTTAAAATCAGGTCTGCAAGAACGGAAATGACGTGATATAATGCGCGGTAAGCACTGCCTCCCGACCGTATGAAAACCTATGTGTTTATGTTTAAGGATACGCTTTAGCGCTTCCTGTGGAAGAATCGCCCGACGGCAACGGCCATATTCCTTGATGAAGCCCGTAACGCCGAATCAGCCTCACTCCTTGATTCAACAGCCAATATGAGGGGCCACGGAGATACACACCGCTTTACCCCCTGCATAAACCGGCCTCCAAAGGGAACAGATAATAACGGCACAGCCTTATCCACGCGACAACGCCGACACTTGCCGCCGCTGCCGCTTGAAAAAGAAAGACCGCCCCGAAGTGGAGCGGTCAAATGCGATAGGGATAACAGCCCTTATGGGTTGAGATTTGAAGCTCAACGGCCACGCCGCAATAGCCCGGCGGCAGTGTCGCATCGCCATTATAAACAAAAAGTGAAAACCGCGTCAACACATATTGCTACCAGAACGTTATAACTCAAAAACATTTTTACTATGGCATACGGAATATTTCTCACTGTCCTTACAGCTATCATTGCGACTTTCATTGGAGTAGGTATAGCTGATTCAGAATGGCTCAAAAAAAGAGTTCATTACCGATTCGCACGATATCTTATTGGTCTAATAATAGCACTTATCATTTTCTGCCCGCTGTACCTCGGAATTTGAAAGTATATCCGCTTATCATAAGAAACCCCGACATCACTGCCGGGTGTTCCATATTGTATGAGTTGCTGTTACACGTTATTTCAATAGCTTCAATGCTTCTTCAAGCACGTTATCTTTGCCGGAAAAAAAGCTTTCTGATTCTTCAACTACGACATCGGGAATAATCCCGACACCGATAAACTCGGTGCCGTCGGGCAACCATTCATCGCGGGCGCATATCCTTGCCATATAGCCATAACCGAGGTCTATCATAATCGGTTGGCCGGTACTGCCTCCTGTCGGTGTGCCTATAATTTTACCTCGCTTAGCAGCTCTAAACGTAGCTGCAAAATCTTCAGAAGCGGAAAATGTATTGCTGTTTACCAGAAGCACTACGGGAATTTCAAATTTGGGAATTTCTGCGTGTTGAGCTGAGAAAGGGATAAGCGGATTTCCTTTCTCAATATACGGTTCAACGGTTTTGCCCCATGCTTTCATTACGGGAATATATTTTGGTGATGACCATTCGAGAGCCGGGATTGTATCAGGGCAAATAAGTCTAAGAATAAAATCGCCATAGGTAGAGTTGCCGCCTCCGTTATCACGGATATCTATCACCAAAGAAGATACATTTTCAAGCGAATCAAACACTTCAATAAATTTTTCGTGATCGAACAGCCCCTGCTGGAAAGAGGGTATTTTAATATATCCGATATTACCGGGTAATTTTTTGTGTGAAATAACCCGTTTGTTATAAGGATTATATTGCCAGTTCATATCACGTTCCACGTTCAGGGTGAAAATACTGTCGGGCGCGTTTCTAAACTTGACTTTCACCGATTTGTCAGCAGGGCCATTTGTCAACTGGCCGCCAAAGAAAGCGGCAGACTGCGACCATTGGGGAGTGGAGGAAGGGAAATATGGAATAACGTTTTTTTCGCCATATTCAATTACAGGCATATCGTTCATCTCGAGTATTTCGGTGCCGGGTCTTAATCCTGCCGCTATCATTTTATCTGTAATGACATCTGTAACAAAAACGCGGTTGCCGAACCTTTTTGTGAAGAATGGAAGCGTCCAATCCCTGACAGCCGGTGTATTACACCAAACGGCAGTGTGTCCATCTTTAAGAGTGGCGCACAGGAGTTTCAGGCTGTCGAGAAAAGCCTCATCTGTCGGAGTGTCTACGATTTGGGGCAAACGTGCCATATAGAGGCTATCCCAGTTGCACGGCAATTTGTCCATGTGCGCGAAATTATACTTTACCTCTGTGCCAAACTTGGTAACGATGGAGGCTTTCTGTGCCGGTGTCAACTGATTAGCCGCATTCAGATGAACTGCGGCAAGCATCAGCACAACGAGAGAACATAAAAACTTATTCATCAATATTGCAGTTATGTGGTTTATTGTTCGTTGTTAACTTTCTTACTGTGTTTATTCTTGCTATATATCCGACCACCAATCAAACCTCCAATAATACCTGCCACCAGAGGAAAAAATGCGATAAATGAAATTTTCATATTTGAGAGTTAGAGATATTATATCGCCGTGGCTCTCGGCGATTATCCTTGAAAAGAAAACGTGAGCCAACTATGCCACGTCTTAACTTGATGGCCCTGAGAAAGCCTTGTACTCAGATGTGGTTGACAGCAGCCCACGCTATGCGAGGGAAGCCATCATGCCTTATCGTTGAGTACAGATGAAAATTTCTCAGGTTTTCAAGTTCAAGATAAGCATAACGCTTCTTATTTTTCAAAATGTCGTGGCAAGCAATGGCTTGCGTCAGCGGCTTGCCGTTGCAAAGTTAATGATAATATCCGATAAAACGAGCGGTTTATGCCGAAAAAAATAATGATGCGCCCCCGGCGGTGAGGTCGGGGGCGCGGTGGGCGTGATTAGTCGGCTGTCGGAGGGTCGGCGGCGTGTGCCTTGTCGTAGCGGTCGAAAGCCTCGCTTATGGCTTTCTCGATGTGGGGATTGCCGGTAAGAGCCGGGCGCTTCTCGTGGCATATTAGGCATGGCACGGTAGCCTTAGGGCGGAGTATGTTGGCGGTGGCGATAGCGTTGTAGATGCGCTGTGTTACCTCGATGCCGTCGGCATAGTAGTGAAAGGTGTACTCGGCTTTTGTTGTCTTATTTTCCATATCAGTATGTGGTAAGAAGTTAAACTTGTGGCTCGCAAGAGCCTTTTACACTGCCGTACAAAGTGCGGCTGCAAGGCGCAGGGGTCAAGGGTTGACCGACAAAAATTTCCAACGGCAAATTTTTTCGAGGCAATTCACCTGCCCTTGACGCGCCGGGGCCGCTTTAACTTTGCGGTGGAAAAGGTCGCCGTGCCACAGACGTATTGCCACATAGGAAAATCAGACAATGCCGCCGAGTGCCACGGATATGCCGGTGTCGTTGTAGGGGAACTTTTCACAGCCGATGTAGAGGGTATCGAAAGCGTCGGTGCCGTCGGTGCGATGTTCGAGGCGGTCTTCCTCGGTTTCGGCGAGTTTTTCGCCGGCTTTGTCCTTGCGGAATCCGAGGCGTCCGCGGCTCACCCCGGCAGACTGTATGGCAAGGATTAAATCGTCGTTGTTCTGACGGTTGAAAAACGGCATAAGCCGCTGTTTACCTGCGAAGCCCTGATTTATGAGCAGGTATTTTTCATCGTGTCGCATCGGATTGCCGAGGTAGACATCTTCGACGCGCCAGCCGTGCCGCTCAAACTCGTGGATAATTACCCATCGGAAATCCTGATCGTTGACGGCATAGTTGCCACCCAAAGCGGTGCTGTCGTAGTAGAACACGACGGTCTTGTTTTGGTGCGTCGCGTAGTAGGCGCAGAAGTCGGCGACAAGTTCGGGCAGTTTGCGCTCAAACTTCACATAAAAGGATTTTATGATGTTGAGCCGCTTGCCGGAGGGCTGCCCTGCCACAATCCAGTTGATGTTGGCGTTATAGTCCAAGCCTATGCAAATAGGCGCGAGAGGGTTCACGTCGGCGTCCGCTTTGCAGGTTATGAGGTTATGGGCTATGAGGTTATCGGCTTCCATAACCTTATCATCACATAAACTTTTGAAAGCCAAGTCAAGGCTTTCAAAGTCGGAGGCGTTATACTTGTGCCGCTCGCGCATGGAGGAATAAAAACCGTCTTTGGCTATTCCGATCCTCTGACAGAGTATGGAGGTTTGGAAAGTCAAAGGGGTAAGGTCGCGCTTCATCTGCTTTATGTAGTTCTCGCCGAGAAGCTGCAAGTTCTCGATACTGGAGTATTCCTTATAATATACGGCCACGGAGCGCATCTGATTAAGGGCGCGGTCGAGGCGTCGCAGATGATTGCGCAGATACGAGGGTATTTCGGATTGGGTGTTGCGGAGGGATTTTATGCGAGATTTGATGCGCCAAATCTCGTAGACGGTAGCCTCGATAGCGGCGATAAGGTCGGTGTCCATCTTCTCGCGGTAGTGTAGGAACCACGAGCCGCGCTTTGTCTGCGGCATATCCGACAGTATCATAATGCTGTGGTTGAAGGAGTGATGCCCGAAGTGCGATTTGATGCCGCCGTTGGCCGGGAGGGTTTCGTCTTTAAGTTTGTCATAGTCGATAAACTTAGCCTCGTCGACGAGCAGCCACGACAGGGTGAGCGAGTTAGACGAGCCGGGGCGGTCTTGCGATATAATAATGGCGATGGAGCCGTTGTAGAACGATATGACGTGTTCGTAGTCGTGCGGCTCGGTGATAGGCTTGGCAAAGGATTTCGGCGGTCTGCGCCCGACAACATAATGAACGCCGTTGATGAAGCCCCAGCGTTTCCACGCGGCAAGCAGACCGGGCAATGTATTTGTAAGGCCGTGCTTGAAAGTCGGCACGACGATGCCGCCGGTAGAGCCTGGCATACGCTGCATATTTCGCAACACGAAAGGGGCTGCGATGCTGTCGGTCTTGCCCGTGCGCCGTCCGGCGACGATAACGGTAGTGTTCGCGCCGATAAGCTGCGTGAGGCGTTGGGGGCGGTTGAAGTAAATCTTTTTGGCGGCTGAATTGTTCATATAGTATGCAAGAGATTCTGATATATGTCGGATTGATTATTGCTCTTGGGGCAACGGTCGTTTTGATGTTTTTTGGCATCAAACAATGGCATATGCGCCAGGAGGCAAAGATTACACCATTGAAATATCAGGAATGGTTAGCGCAGTACAAGACAAAGAGATTCTATATACTCGCCGCGCAGATATTAGGAATAATCATTGGCATTATTGGCCTCTCCCTCTGACGGGAACAATATATTTTCTTCGAGGTCTACTTCCTCGAAGTCCACATCATCAATATCTATCGTTTCGGCGCGGTATTTCTCCAGTAGCGCGTCAATCTTCTCCTGAAGATTTGGTATGGGCTTAATGCCGAGTACGGAAGGGTCGTCGGTGGCGGTGAAAGGCTGCGGAAGAAGCTGCTCCCACGGTACGGTCTGCTCGTCCTCGATGTCGACGCGATTGTATTTGGCGTATGCCGAGGCCGCGCGTTCCATCGTCCGGGTGTCCTTGCGTTTCTTCGCCATAGAGTAGGTTTCGAGGAACATTTCATTGCTGCGCCATCGGTGCCAGTCGCGGCTCGCCGCCGACAGCGACGGAAGAAGCTGCTTGATGATGGCAAGATCGGAGTAAGCGGTGAACTTCGAGAGCCGGTAGCGGTAAAGATGTTCCTCGACAAACTGGCGATCCTTTGCGTCGGGGTTGGCAATGACCCAGGCGTAAAGGTCGCGTATGCGCAGCACCCGAAGCACCATAGCCTCGGTATATAGCGCGTCCAGTTCCTCTTTGGCGGCAAAGAGAGAACGGCGGCATACTTCGAGCGTGTCGGGTTGTTTCTTACTCATCGTCTTCCATGTCAAGGAGGTTGTTTGCGGTGTTGACGAGCGCGAGAGGCGAGCCAACCTGTGCAAGCATCATTTCCTGTTGACGCAGTTTCACTTTGGAAATGGCCTTGCCGCGATGATAGCGGCGCGACACTTCGCTGTCGCGGTGAGAAATGGCGTTGCGCAGCACTTCGGGGGCGATGTCGAGTATCACGGCTATGTCGGAAATTTTGAGGTATATGCTCGCATATTTCTCGATGTCGGAAAGCTGCTGTTCGGAGAAAATGATGTTATCGGAGTTCATTGGCGGTGTCGAGGCGTTGATTATAAAGGTCGTTGAGGGGTACGGAATGGTTCTCGATGATGTCGAGCACCGAGGCATGGAGATTGGCGAAAATCTCCGGCGAGGTCGAGATAAAGGCACTCTCGGCACGGTTGCCGCGAGTGAGGTTCTGCGAGGTAACGACGGCTACGGTGTCGCCTCGCCCGGAGCGTACCAACAGGACTTTTGAATGGTTGTCGGCAAGGAAAGTGCGGTCGACAACCTGCACTATGAAGCTCCACAGTTTGACGGTCTTGTTGGTGGCCTTGTGGTCGAGCAATAGATTGAAGCGCGATATGGGGCGTTTCTTTTTGAGGAAGAAAAGGCGACGCAGAAATTCTTCGGATATGGAGAAAGAGGTCTGCCACACCTCGGCGGTGCCGGTCTGTTCCAGAATCCACTCCAGTATGTCGGCCACCTGCACGGCATTTGAGAGATACGCCTGAAAAGGCGCATCTTTGAGAGGCCGGAGGATTTCGGAAATGGAAGCCGTGCGTTTCATTGGGGATTATAGCTGTCGTATTTCTGCCAGTTGGAGCGGTATTTCTTATCGAGGTCGATAAGCTCTTTGAG
Organism: uncultured Muribaculaceae bacterium; assembly: GCA_910577355.1. Lineage (GTDB taxonomy): Bacteria > Bacteroidota > Bacteroidia > Bacteroidales > Muribaculaceae > CAG-873. The sequence goes on along the minus strand of CAJTMY010000015.1, from coordinate 26,505 downwards.
GAAGGGATAACGCTCGCTGTCGGGGCATACGGAGTTTTCGGACGAGAGGTTGCGTAGGCGCAGATGCACCTCGCGCATACGCCGGAGCAGTGAAAGGTTCTCGACGTATAGAGCCTGTATTTCGGGCGGCAGGGCGTCGTGGTCGGCGCGTTTGCCGCGCGGCGTGTCGGAGGGTGCAGCGGTGTGGAGATTGTTGTCGGAGGCGATAGTGGCGGCTTTCGCGTCCATTTCCACAACCTGCGCATGGGTCAGGTCTGCGACGCGGAAGTTGTAGTGCTTTTGCAGTTCGGCTTCGAGGCGCGGCATATCGGGCACGGCCAGGAGGTTCTTATACATATTGACGCGCCCGGTCAACTGCAAGAACATCTTGCAGCCGTCGGCATAGTCGCGGCTGTCGGGATTCTCCCGGAGCCACGCGCCGAGTTTTTCGGTAAATTGGTGGTTCATTACGGCTTATGATTTTGTCTGATACAAAATTATATAGCCCCGGATAGCCGTAAAAAGACAGAAAATGCGTAACTTTGCGTTTATTGATGGTATAACACCTTTTTACTATGTGTAATTATCTTAAATCCATTTTACTTTTTGTCTGTGTAATCTTCATTACACACTCAACTACGGCTAAGAATAGTAGTATTGACCGCTTTGCACAGGTGGTGGATTCTCTACACAGCTCTATGGTATTCCCTTATAATATAGCTCCGGGAATAGTTCTTACCAACATTGGAGTAGATAAAAAGGAGAAAATGCTTGTCATAAATTATACCCTTAACCCTGAATTTGTTGAGAGCGTTATTAAAAACGCTTCTACTGAAAACGGGATAGCCCAACTTCTGACCGGTTACGATGAGATTTTCTCTATCTCAATGATTGAAGCCGAAGCAGGATTCAGAACAGTAGTTACTTCTCCATCAGCAGACGGGTTAAACAGTACTCAATTTGTTACGGTTCCGGCATCTGCGATACCCATAGTCTACTCCAAACTTAAAAACGGCGACTTTTCTTCTCTTAAACCATATTTGGAAATGTTGCAGTATACATTTTCCAATATGAAGTTTCCTTTGAAAGTAGTTAATGGCGTCTATTTAATCAACGGGTTCATTAAAGATAACGAAGCTAACTGGGTATATAGAATTGAAGGCAATATAGATTCATCGAATATCACTGATGAAATAATCCAACATAATCGAATGAATTTAATAAATAATTTGCGGGCTAATATTAACCCGGATTATTTAATTGAAATTGAAGAAAAGGGTATAACTCTGCATTATTCCTATCTTAACGAAACGGGCGATATTTTATATGAATTTATTTTTACTGCTGATGATTTGAAATAATCCAGCGGCTTATATAGTTTTGAGATATGGTCGCACATCGGAAAAGCATAATCTTGCTAATAGCTATTGCGATTGTCTTTATGACAGTCGTAATATTCAGGTTTGCGCTTGCAGCATTATTTATGTATGGATTTGCAACTTTCGCGTGTGTGATAACTATGAGCCAACAAAAACTTCATTTGGATTTTTGGGGATTCTTGAAAAAATACAGTTGGTTTTATTGGGTGGCGACAATTACGCTTATTCTTTTCGCCGTGGTTAATTATCACGGAGATAAGGCAAGCGAAGAAAAATATTACCAGTGTTATAAATCTGCCCTAAACGATACGGTAGTGTCGATAGATTATTGGCGCAAAACCGGCAATAAAATAGAATTATCAAACGGCAAGATTTATAATGTCTACGTTACCCCCTACATTGGCGAAGTTGAGAATGTTGTAAGGCGAAAGCGCAATACCATAGTAGTCAAGAAAAAAGCGAACTGCGATACTTTATATTTCGAGGATTCGTATAATTATCAATGGCAGTTTGTAATATCCAATCCAAAGCCCAAAACAATATTTGAAGAATAAGGCTATGCCTTGTTGTTAATCCCGGCGATAAAGACGAGGTTCTTGCCGGTAGGCTGAAAGAGCCGTTTCATTGCAAGCATCGTCTGGCCGGTGGTAACGAAATCATCGAAAACTATAATGTTCTGCTCCGCAGGGCATACATTCATTTCAAAGGTCGCGTTCACCCGCTGTTTGGAGCGGCAGAGCGCGACATCTTCATAAAAAGGTATTGCGAGTTGACGGGCAAGGTCGGCAGCAACGAGTGAGGCGAAGTTGCGCTGACGGTGCCTCCGTTTCGGGGTGGTAATCACCGCCCAGCCTCCGGCGGCGAGGTTATAGCCGAGAACATCGGCGAGAAGCGCGGCGGTGGCCCCGGCAACTTTCGTAATCATGGCATCGTCGGCCTTGATTTCGGAAAGCGTTTTGCCGTAGACGCTCCGTTTCCACACGGCAAGGAAGAAAAGGCCGGTACGGTATGCGAGCATGGGGCGGCTCTGAAAGTCGCACCGCGCGCCATCGTCGTGCGCCCACTGTTGCCGTTTCTTTACGGCAAACAGATCCTTGCCGGATTGAGAGGAAGATAAAATGGCGGCAGACGGCGTTTCGAGTTCGGGTGTCGTTATCCCACGGATAATCTCGCCCATGTCAACCGCGCCGCTGCCGTCGTAAGGGGAAGCCATCTATCAGGCGGCCTTTTTGGGGTTGATTATCCCGTCCTCGGTGATAATCTCGCCGTCGTAGAAAGGCGCGGGCACCTCGTCGGAGGCTTCGACGTTAATAGTTGTCGAGGTGGTGCCGGAAGCCCCCTGTCCGTTGTCCTGGTTCACCGTCGTTTTGGTGAGCCACTTGTCGCAGCCGACAACGCGGTAATTGTCGTTCATATCCTGTACGATAAAAACATTGTCCGAGTTGTTGAGATAAGCTGCGGCAGCGGATGCCTCCGCGCCCACGCCGGGGTGTACGGCGACGAGCTTGTTAAGCTGTGTCTGCGAGGGAAGCTCGCCCTGCGGCTCGGAGGTAAGCTGCGATTTGTCGGGGAGAATGTCGATGAATTTCCATTTGGCGTCGGCTTTGAGGGTGAAGTCGCCCTTGTATCTGGCCGACGTCGCGCGTATGCCGTTGGCATCGCGTTCAAGGAGCGGCCAGCCCACTATCTCGCTTTTGGCGAGATAGTAGATACGACGGCGCACACCGGCGTATTCGGGCGTTCCCTGACACCATGCGAGGCTCTTTTGAATGTTGAGGCAAGAAGATGTCATAGCGTTTATAGTTTATGGTTTATCGTTTATCGGGAGCGAATCGTTGAACGATAGACGCTCAACGATAAACGCTCGCTATGCGGATTTGAGTTTAACAACTTTGAGGAATCGGCGGTCGATGCTTCGGAACTGTGTGCCGAAGAACATAGCGGCGGCGATAGTCATAGCCCACGGTTCCCAGCGTTTGACCTCCATACGGGTAAGGTCGCTCATGTTGTCGTAGGCGTAGAGCATATTGGAGCCGGGGGTGAGGATATACTTGTCCGTACCTGCGAGGCAGTCGAGGGGCACGATGGTGGTCTTGTTGAAGCTGCCCTCTACAATGGGCTGCTCGTATTTCTTGTTATAAGGCACGGAGTTGTGGGTAACAAGGTATGCGTCGTTATAGAAGTCGGCAAACTCCGGGTCGCAGAACAGGAACTTGTGCTGCTTTCTCAGATGCGGGTCGCATGAGCGTTCCACCTCTTTTGCGACATCGACGGCGTTAGTGCCGTCGACAGCCTCGGTAAGCTCGATGAGGTTGTTTTTGGCAACGGAAATGTTGCCGTCTTCCATTTCGCGGTCGAGGATAGTTCCCCAGCCGTCGAAAAGGTCGGCAGTCGTGTCGCCGTCGGGATTGCGCCTGGCGGTGAAAAGAACCTCGTGCAGGTGGTGTCCGAGCGAGCGCATGACGGCGGCGATGACGAGGCGCGCCGAGGGAGCCTGCATCTGTGCGTCGCCGAGAGTGGCGGTGCCGCGTCCTAAAAGGGTCTGAATGATTTCCAGCGGCTCGAAGTCCTCGCGCACGTTGCCGAGGTAGGAAGTAATCTCACGGTAGCCTACTTTGGTGGCCGATGCGCTGCGGCGGTCGCGTCGGTAAGGGGCGAACTGCCCCGCGCCTTCGACGGAGGGGAGCTTTGTAGGCGCGGTAACGCCGGGCATACCCTGCATATATTTCAGGGCTTCCTCACAGGCAAAGAGCGGCATGAGAAGAAAGTCGGTCTTCCACTGGATAGCCGCCCTTTCATAGTCGGGGTCGGTGATTTGGATAGAGTGAAGTAAATCGGGCATAATGTACTTGAATTTTGGTTACAGAGGGAGGATTTGCGGCATAGAGCTTACGGCAGTTGGTCGTAGATCTCGCGGGCGCGTCTGACCGATGCGCTGAAAGCGTCCATAGGGGATTCGGGCTTTTCGGGCTGCTGCGAAGTGCTGACGATGGCGGAGGTGGTTTCCGCCGGTGTCTTTTCGAGTTCGGCAACACGGGCTTTGAGGGTGGCGATTTCGGTGTCTTTGGCCTTGATTTCGGAGGCGTTGCCGTTCAGAGCCTTGTCGATTTTTGCAAGCTGCTCCACGGAGAGGCTTGCCGTGGCCTTGTCGCCCGAAAGTTCCAGTGAATCAAGGGCGAGGGCGGCGCACAGTGCCGGGAAGATGATAGTAGACATTTGGGGAGTATTTGATTGGTTATTGATTACGGGCGTGGCGGCGTTGGAGGGCCTGAACATAGCGGCAATGGCCGCGAAGAACCTGCCGAGGCCGCTTTCTCTGTCGGCGACGGGCACATTGGGTATAGGCATACCGGCAGCCGCCATCGCCGAGGCGGTGGAATCGGTGAGTTTGGGGGCGGTGTCCTCCGGCTCGTCGGTTATTTCATCGACAAAACCCCATTCGAGGGCTTCTTTGGCCGATAGCCAGCCGCCTACTTTCATAAGGTCAAGGAGTGCTTTGGGGTCTTTTCGGCATTTGGCGGCGTACATGGCGGCAACTCCGGCATCGAGTTTGTCAAGGTCGGCTTTCTGCCTTTCGAGGGCAGAAATTAGGTCGGCCATCTGGTCGGCGTTGAGGCTCGACCATTTGAAAAACTCGTTGGAGCATTTATGCACGAGGTACCAAGCGGCGGTGTCGATGCTGACGTGCTTTGCACCGAGGGCGGCGATAGTCGCTGCGGAGGCGTTCATGCCGACGAAATGCACCGACACGTCGCCGTGCAGCTTGAAAGCGGAGGAAATAGAAAGTGCGGTGGCGAGTGAGCCGCCTGTGCTGTCGATAAGTACGTTAACGGGTTTCCCGGCGTTTTTTGCGAGTATGTAGTCTACATAATCGCGGTCGAAGTCGTAGCCTCCGACAAAGCCTTTCAGATGCAGGTTATATTTGGGCTGTGGCATATCTTAATCGTTGTTTGCCACAAAAGTACCGCAGTAAATAAAGCGGCTAAAAGACACTGAAATTCATGGAAATTTCGTAACTTTGCATAATGGGAAATCAAGCAATGACATTAGATAAGCAGGTCAGGCTTCTACGAAGCAGCGGCATGACTATTGCCGACGAGAACAAAGCCAAAGAGGTTTTGTTAGACGTCGGTTATTATCGTCTTGGTTTCTATTGGTTTCCATTTGAGAAGACTTACCCGGCAAAACAAAATCGAACACATGAGTTTGTTGCCGGAGCCAACTTCGATGATGCGGTGAAGCTATATTATTTCGATTACAAATTACGGAGCATACTTGCGTTTTATATAAACCGAATAGAGATAAACTTTCGCAACTTCCTGACCTACACGCTTTCCAATAATTATACAGATAACCCGCAGTGGTTTGTCGATGATACGGTAGTGGCAGAACAGTTTGCGTCGACTTTTGACAGTACGGTTTATACGGCCAGTTTCAAACTGAACTCCGTAATCAGGCAACATCACCGCGTCCATCAGGAGGATACATACGCCCCTGCATGGAAAACGATAGAATACATGACATTCGGTAGTGTTATAAATCTCTATAAAGCAATAAAGGATAGGCGTCTGAAGATAGAAATAGCCAATCATTACGGCATACGCTATATAGAGGTCGTTGAAAACTACCTTGAAATAGTAAGGGAACTCCGTAACTATTGCGCCCACGGTAATGTGCTATATGATTTTGTGCCTTTCAAATATATCAGGAGAGGCCCGGCAGAAGTACGGGGCGCCAGGAATTTTCGTAATCTTAACGGCTCGATAGCAGTAGTCCTTTATATGCTCAAACAGGTTTCGATAAACCGTTACAATGAAATGGTGGAAGAAATCAAGGCACTTATACGACACTACTCACAATCCCCCAAAGTGGCCGAAATAATCGCCAACATAAGCGGATTAGATGCCTCAAATGTAAAATAATCACAACTTTTCTGTTTGAGCCATTGTTATATCAGAAAAAATAAGTACCTTTGCAACATCATAAGTGCAGCTATCGGTTTTAGTCCCGGTACCAGCACTCTAAAAGGGAAAAGAGGCCGCGCATTTTGTCTGCGCGGCTTCGCCTTTTTATATCAGTCTGTCAAGCAAAAAAAGGCCGGCTTTCGCCGACCCACCGAGGGAGAGAGGCTTACGCTTTACCAATGGCGGAACACATAGCCGTTATCCATGTAGTAGTCGTACATGAACAATTCGCGGCCATAGGCGGCATAGTCGAAGTAGTTTGCGAGATTGCCCATCGTGCGGTCGAGGTCGTAGCACTCGTCAACGATATGCCGGGCAAAGGCTTCCTCGTCCTCCCACTCGCCGCAGTAGCAGTCCTCGAAGTGGTCGAGGCTCCCGCCTCCCCAATCCACGAAAGCGTCCACGGCCTCCTTGTCGTGGATTTCCGACAGCCGGATATATTCGGCGATTTTATCCCATGTTTCCTGCCCCATGCAGCTTTCGCAGTACCACTCACGGGGGAAGTTCTCGTAGTCCTGGAACATCAGCTCCGGGTCGTTTTCGTCGGCGTGGTAAGCCCGGCAGAAGTTGATGAAGTCCTCGTAGCTGTCGAAGGTGGAGAGGTCAACCCACAGGCCGGAGAGGTCGCCGCCGTTGTATTTGGCGTATGTTCCGCAGTAGAGCGACGGATTTTCGTCGCGGTAGTCGGCCTCGTGTTCGGTGATGGCCTCGCGCAGCGATTCGGGCGTGTAGTCGAGTTCTTCGAGGCGGTCGATGATAACCTGACGGAGAGGGAGGTTGGCGTTAAGAATTTCTTTCATGTCTGTATGAATTGAGGGTTTGAATGAATGATTTCGTGTAAAAGCTCTTTCTTTTACGCTGCCCTCAAAGTTGCTCCCGGCGGTGTTTCAAGACAAGGCTCTGAAAGAAAATACGCTCTGCAAGAGGAAGATTTTCAGAAAGATGCAGTTTAGCCTTGTCGCGCCGCAGGGAGCTATTAACTTTGCGGAGTAAAAGGAAGGGCGCGAAATCAATCATGCCCTCGGTTCACAATGAAAGAAAATCAGCCAGCCGGGAGTGTCGGGTATCGACAGCCGCGACACATACAACGTACAGCCCGAACCCACCGGGGCATCAACGACACTGCCAACGGCCATACAGACAACCACACATACGCCATACGGCGGCAACGGAGGCGTTGAAATCTCCACCTGCTACTACGGCAAAACATCAACTCCGCGAGGCTTGCCCTGCCGACAACGATTCATGTTCCATACGGAGAGAACTTACCACAGCCAAACAGCGAAAGCCAAAGGAGGAAGGAACAGTGCCATATATAAAAAGGAAAGTCCGCCACAAGGCAGACCGTCCGAATAATAATGAGTGGGCGAAGCGTGAGCCTGACGTCCACGGCTGCAACTGCGGCGCACAGTGCGAGGAAGCCCGGCATATCGTCGCAAGCTACGGCCACGCAGGGCAATGAGTGTCTTCGGATATGCCGCCAATGACCGCATTATCCTATCAACGGCTACATCAGGATAACAGCCATGTGTTCAAGTCCTGAAAACGCAAGCCTCCCTCGGTGGGTCGGCGAAAGGCAGCCCATTCAGAACACGCATGGCAAAAGCGAGCGTTGCCCCACCGCCTTAACCTCAATCTCCCACACGGCAGGGTCGCCACCGGGAAGCCCCGTCTTCCTTGTGAGCGACACTTTGGGAAATGGCGGCTCGGCTGCGCCGATCAGCCAAGACCTGCCGCTTACGTCGGTAATGACAAACCCCATCTGAATATCTATACGCAGAAATTTCGATGTGCGGAATTTCAAAGTCGCCGTTTCCACGGGCGCGCCGTGGCTGCACTCGCTGACCGCCTCGGCGGTAGCGTTTGCAAACGGCACTTCCTCCACATCGGTATGGGCGGCCACGGTAAGCCCGGCCATAGCCATTTCACGCAGGTTGGGCTGTAATTTCTCGCAGTCGACAACCCCGACAAACCGTATGCCGGGAAGCGACAGTTTCGGTACGAGGGGCGATTTCATACCTTAATCGTCTGTGTAATCTTCAACTCGCCGGAATAGCCACGGGCTTTAAGCTCGTCGATAAGCTGCCGGGGCGTGAAGTTGGCGAGGTCGGGATTGGTGAACACTCTCTTTAATTTCTTTCGTGAGTGGTGGTATTCGCGTTTCGCGGCGTTCACACACTCCTTGCATCGGTAACTCAGGCCGTCGGGAGCCGATGCCATTCTCCCGAAGCTCTCCAGCGGTAACTCGCGGTTACAGCCGGAGCAGATTTTGGTCGTTTCAGACATAATTATTACAGATATTGTTGATATAACGATTATTACCTATATTTTGCACAGTATAAAACCGCGCTGAACTCGGTACGATTTTTATTCAGTTTTCGCTGTTTTTTCCTTTGTCGCGGTGTCGCTTGACATATATTTTCTTTCTAACCCGGTCGAGGCGTTTTTTGACCGAGTTGTAGTTTGTATCATTGAACTCTATGCCGTGCATCGCCATCCATGCCTCCAGCATATAGTCAATGCGCGAGCCTTTGATGTATGTTTTCACATAATAGTCGTGCAGTTCGAGGTCGAACAGGTCGCGTAGAGTTTCGACGAGGGCGTTAATGCCCTGCGGCGATACATAGTTGAACTGGCGCGGGTCTTTGGCCGGGAAGGAAGGTATAGCCACGGCCACGCAGCCCTGTGGCGCGGGCCGGAGCACATAGTCCGACGGCGGCACGTCGAGGAGGGCTTTAAGACGTTTGGATTCCACGCTGCCGCGCACGAGGCGCACGGTGTACTGCGAGCCGCCGTGCCTGTGGCGGAACCACTGCGCCATAAATGCTTCAAGAGGGAGGTAAATAAGGAAGTCGTTCATATCCGGGTATTTTAGGTTTATATTTTTATTGTTAATTCAGTGGGAAAAGAGGTGTAACCGCCGGAACCGCGCAACCGCCCGGAAGAGGCAAAGGCAATCCCCACGAAGCCACGCATTTAAGATATTTTTCTTTCTTTTCAAAAAGAGAAAAATAAGGTAAATCGGTTGTCGGCGGTTGCAAAACCGGCAAACGGTGGCTTGCGGTGGCTGTGCGGTTGTCAAAGGTTGCAGACATTAAAGTGTTGATTTATAGCGCAGTGGCGGCGGTGGCTGTGGTAACTATCGGTTTTCATAAGATTTGCTGAAAAAATCAAAAAGGAAGGCTTGATTGGCCGGAGCCGCCCGTGGAAGGCTTACTGATTTGATTTTCATGCTCTTGCTGTTCTTCCTCCGTCATGGCCGAGGTGTCGGCGGTGAGATAGAGGTGATAAAGCTGCTGCACCTGGTCGTAATCGAAAGCCAGTGCCGTATCGACATCGTAAAGCTGCCGTCCGGCGGTGCCGCCCTCTCCAAACTCCTTTACAGGCTGTCCGTACTGGTTCATCTTATAGAACTTGCGCTTGACAATGCCGAGGCATGGCGCGGAGCGTTCAAGATACTTGCGCATATCGTCTTCGGAGAGTATAAGCTGTTTTGTCGAGCGCGCCTTATCGGTCTGATAATGCTGAATAATACGGCGGTCGCGTATTATGAGTATATTCTTCGGCTCTGAAAACTCTCTTGTCGCGGAAGTGCCGTGAAGCCTCAGGCTCGACACATTGCGGTTAATGCGAAAGTCGCCCTCCTGGTATAGCCGCCCTTCCTGATAAAGCACATGAACAAAGTTCCAGAAAGAGGCCACTTCGTCGGAGCGTTCTGTGATCGAGTGCTGTTCAACCAGCATATCGACGCAGATATCAAGAAGATTCTCGTAAGAGAAAGGCACAGGGAGGATTTTTTCAAGCGTTCTCAATGAGGCGAGCACCACAACCCAGTTCATATACATACGGTCTGACACAGTTTTGCCGCTCCGGGCGATACGGTTCACTACCTCTGTACGGGTAAGTGCGCAAAAATGGGGAAAATCCTCCACGAAGCGGTCGCGGTGTCTTACTACTTCCATAGTAAGGTGGCACACACCGCGACGGTTCAGCTCCATAAGCTCGGCGAAGCGTTGCCGTTCCTCCAGTGTGTATGTGGTCTTGTTGACAGTTATGTGCAGAATACGCGTGAACAGGGCGGGGTCGATAGTCGGCATTTCCTGACCCGACAGGATAACGCCGCAGTTCACGTTGACACGTTCCACATCGCCGTCTTTCATCTTGCCGCGTCCTACGCCGTCCCACATTGATTTCAGCAGTTCCACCTTTCGCCACTCGATAGAGTTCTTGTATTCGTCGAAATGCACGAGGCAGTTGGCTGTCTGTTCCAAAGCCTTGTTAATGGCCGGGTATGTTTCGCCCTCGTAATTTATCGGCTTGTTCGAGCTTGTAAAAAAGCCTTTCATGGCTTTGCCAAGCTGTGATTTGCCCGATTGCGGCTTGCCGAAAATATTGAAAATCGGGAAAAACTCGAACTGTTCAAAAATGAAGTCGCGGAAAAGCGTGGCGAAAATAAAAGCTATCGCCACCTTGCCGTTGTCGCCGAACACGTCGACAAACAGTTTCAGATACTCGGCCATCGACACGTCGGCCTTGTGGGTATAGGTGAAAGATTTCTCGAAAGCGAAGCGCAGCCGGTTGTCGCGGTACATCACCGAGAAAGCCGGGAGATAGAAAATGCCGTAACCCCGGAGGCTCACCATTCCTATTTCATCGACGCGGATAAAACGGTCTGTATAAATGCCGTCGCCATAAGCGAAGAATCCCTCCGGCTGCCAGCCGAGGGTGCGGATACGTTTGGCCGATTCGCTCTTTCTGAAGATGTATTCCTCGACGCGCATAAGGTCGTCGATTTTGCCGAGCCACACATAACGCCCGGCAATGTTTATCTTCTTTCTGAACAGAGCGAGATTCACGAGGTCGTCCGGCTCCAGAGGTATAATGGCGTCGTGGCCAAGGTCGTTGACGATTTTATAAAGCCTCGTCATGGAGCCTTCGTCGGGAATATCGTACATAGGCAGCAGAATGAAGTTTGAAAGTCGTATGACCTCGCTCTGTTTGCCATAGGTGCAGTAGCAGTTATTGGCAATAAAGAACCCATAGCGGCTGAACAGGTCGCGCTCGTTCTCGCTCTCCGCGCCGTCCTTGCCCGATTCATTGCGCTTGCGCATCTGCGCCGAGTTAAAGGCCAGTTTCCAGGCGGTGCGTTCCTTATATTTCTTGATAAGCTGTTCGAGATACATAGAGGCGAGTGTCGCGTCCTCTATGGCTGCGAGCATGGCGCACAAGTCCTTAATAACCTCCGTGCGTCCTAACTGCGTCGTGGGGGCGAGAAATGCTTTCTCGGCATACCACAGCACAAAATCCTGTTCTTCGAGCGAAGAAAGGATAGCCGGAGTGGTGCAATAGCTGTCGGGGTCGTTCTTTTCTGCTCCGTTGTCAAGCGGAATCTCGCGTACCACAACGCGGAATCCGCGGTCTACGGCCTCGCGTCCGTTCTTCATCACGGCCTTTGTCCCCGGCGAATAAATCTCGCCCTCTTTGGGTATCTCGCTGTCGGGTATAAAACAAAGAGTGTCGGAAATACCTTTAATGGCCTCGAACTGCGTGGCAGTCCACTCCGTACCGAGGGCGGCCACTGCATTGTCGCTGCCGACAGACTGGAGGCGCAGCACATCGGGCGCGCCCTCCACCACATACAGGAACCCCGCCTTTCGCGCGGCTTTCCTTGCTATCTCGATGCCGAAAACGGTATTTCCTTTCTTGTAGACGCATGAGGTCGTGGAATTGAGATATTTGCAGTCCGTATTATCGTCAAGGCTCCGGGCGGTATATGCTATCACGCGCCCGAACCTGTCGCGTATGGGTATGGTGATACGGTTGGCGAACATGAAAGAGAAGTGTCCGTCCTCTCTCTTCCTGATCATGCCGGTGTCAAGAAGTGCTTCGAGGCTGACGCCTTTCTGTTTGACGAACTCGAAAAACTCTTTGGGATAAGGAGCATAACCTATCCCGTTTGCCCGGCAATATTCAAGCGTCCAGCGTTTCGAGGCGTAAGAGCAGGCGCGTTTGGCCGCGGTGTTGCCGGCCACAAGCGACTGCTCGAAAAACTGCTGCACCGTTTCCAGTGCCGCGAGGTCGCCCTCACGCTGAAGGGCGAGCTTGCGCTGCTCGTCGGTAAGGTTGTGGGGAGCTTCCTCGACGGGTATGTTATACAGCCCGGCTATATGGCGTATAGCGTCGGGGTATGACATATTCCTGTTTTCCATAAGGAATCTCACGGCTCCGCCACCCTCGCCGCAACTGAAGCATTTGTATATGTTGCGTCGCGGGTCGACATGGAAAGATGCCGTGCGCTCGGAGTGGAAAGGGCACAGCCCTGTCCAGCCGGAGCCGCTGCGCCGCAACTGCACGAAATCTTTCACGACATCGTATATCTGCACCGCGTCGAGAACAGCGTCTATCGTTTTCTGCGCTATCATGGCTACACCTGTCGTTTCCAGAAGCGTAAAATTTCGCTTCCGAGATAGAACTTTACTTTGCGGTTTCCGATAGTACGATAGCCGCATTTGATAATTCTTTGCTTATCGGTATAAAGCCGCAAGGTATCGCGGTGTATTCCAAGTAGCTCACAGGTTTGGCTTATGGAATAACGTGCAGTTGCAATAATTTGGGGTTCGGTAGCTTTCATATACGGGAACCTTATTATTTAACTGTTTCCGGGAATAGCACGTCGACAGTTGAGCCGAAAGCAACTGCGATGCGCTCTTTGGCTCTTTGATTAGGCGTTTGAATACCCGACAGCCATTGCCTTACGGTTGATTCTTCGCGGCAAGTTATTTCGGCTATTTTTGATATAAAAGCCTGTGCCGGATTTGGTTTCTCCTTTTCTTCAAGGTAGAGTTCCTTTAGTGATTTTTGCTCCATATAATCGTATTTACATTTTTTAACCATTGGGCAACAAATATATTACGCAATATATTTGTTATATTAGGAAATAATAGTTACCTTTGCATCAAGAAATAATCTTATTGCTTGTTGTTGTGAATGATCACGACAATGCAAAGGTAGCTAATTTAATTGATATAACGTAATATTAGCATTAAATATTGCGTAATAATTACTAAAACTTGTAATGGCACGATACAGACTACTTGAATTGAGAAAAGAAAACGGCAAAACGCAGAAAGAGCTTGCCGCAGCTCTCGGCGTAACACAGGGCTTTCTGTCAAGTGTAGAAAAGGGTCGCAATCCTTTTCCCGACGAGCGAGTTGCCGACCTCCGCAAAGCCTTCCCCGGAGTTGACATTACGAGATATGAAATTGATGAGGAAGAATATCCTCGCTATCTTGAATCGGTAGGCAGCAACAATAAGTTTTCGGAGATTAGAATAAATGACCCCGAAGCCTTGCGGCAGATACTCGGAGTCCTGGAGCGCATAGACCGCGACACAGACAAGGCGAGAGGGGGCGATGATGAAGAAATACAAAGATTGCGCGATGACAACGCGCGTTTATGTTCCCGGCTTGATGAGTTACAAAAGAAATACGACGATTGCCGAGATAGGGAGATAGACCTACGAGAAGAAATATGGCGTTTGCGAGAGCTACTAACAGCCAATGGAATCTCTTACACTCAAGAAAAAAAATGATAAAAAGGGCGCGAAAGTTATTGCCACATCAAAAAATATTATTAACTTTGCAGCGTAAATCTTGCGCGCAACATACGCGCAAGCAGGAACGGGCTTTAAGCAACTAATTATTAACCAGTCGTTTACGATTGGAGAAAGTTGTCTGGAAAGCGTGTATACGCCAAAAGCGTATCCCGAGTTCGAATCTCGGTCGCTCCGCAATTTCACCTCAGAGAAGGGATGTCGTGATACGGCATCCCTTCTTATTCTTACCGGCAACCCTTTATCTATGTGCGACTCCAAAGAATGCATTCGTAAGATTCAAGAGAACCTTCACTTCATTCAGGAAAAATATGAAGTGACAGGGTTATGTCTGTTTGGTTCAATGGCAAGAGGCGACAACGGACCCGACAGCGATGTGGATATTCTTGTTGATATGCCTCCTAAGATATTTACATTAAGTGCTTTGCACAGATATCTTGAAAACTTACTTCAAGCCTCTGTTGACCTAATACGACGTCACTCTCATCTCTCCCCTCAGTTTTTAAATCAGATAGATCGCGATGGAATCAAAATCCTTTGACCACGGCAAAATAAGCAGGGCACTCCTTACCCTGCATTCCATTCATGATACAATTTCAAATCTGATTGAATGGAACAAGATTATTGGTTCTGCCGATGATTATTACTCATCTCCCAACGGCATGCAGTTATTAGCGGCCAACTGCACTCTTATAACAGCAATAGGAGAAGGTGTAAATCGGATTAACAGGTTGATGCCCGATTTTCTCAGCCTCCATTTTCCCGATATACCATGGCGTGATATAATAGGTATGCGGAATAGAATCGCTCACGGATATTTTGAACTCGATGCTGATTTAGTATATGAAGCTATCCGCAATGACATTCCAGAATTGGATACTACAATTAACAAAGCAATTAAGTTAATCCAAATACAACTTAATTATTAATAGAATGGAAACGGAGCTTTCCCCAACGGGAAGGCTCCGTTTATAATGTGGTTGCTGTCGGTTACTGCGGTGGGGTTACGTCTTCGAAACGGTTGGAAGCCAGGTGGGGCCGCCCGCTTGTCATCTTCCAGTTGGTATTGTCGAATGAGATGCCCTTGTATTTGCCGGTGTTGCCTTGGTCGGAGGAATTGATCTTACGGTCGGCACACCAGTCCTTCCCCGTGCCGTTGATCATATTCAGATTGGAATGATAGAATATGCATGCCGACTTCTGGGTACCGATCATCGCATTGCCATAGCTTACCTTCCCGAAGTTTATGCAGCGCTCGATACGTCCGAAGTGGTCTACATACCCGAGAATGCCGCCCGTGTCGCTGTTGTGGTCGGTGGTGACCTCGCCGATATTGTAGCAGTCGTGGATGTAGGAGTCGTGACCTCCGGAATATCCTTCCTCAAGCCAGCCGCATACACCGCCGATATATGTCTCCCTGTTGGAGCAGGAAATTTTGCCATAATTTGCCGACCAGTATAGTTCGCCGTTGTGCGACTGATAGAATGATGCACCGCCGGGGTCATGGCCCAGTACGCCGACCACGCCGGCAACTCCCTGCACATGTCCTTCGGCATGGATGTTGCCCTTGTTCATGGCTCCATTGATGGCTATGTGGGTACTTGCGGCGTCGCCAATGATTCCGCCGACACCCGCGCCGCTGTCATTGCCCGTGCTGTTGACATCGCCATAATTGGCAAGGCCCACCATACCCATTCCTACTCCGCCGGTACCGTCGCACTTCCCTATGAGGCCGCCGCACGGCACTCCGCCGCTGACACGCCCCAGATTCACCGACCTGTGCAGCTCCATGCGCACACCCGACGAATAGTCGACCATCCCGGCAATGCCGCCAGTATGGCTGCCGCCATTGATAGCACTGTAATTGACGCAGTCTCTGAGGAACCCGCCGGCTCTTTTTCCCGATACCGAATTGGTAAGGAATCCGGCAATACCCCCCGTGTATGTGCCGCTGCTGCCGAGACTACCCATGAACACGCACCGCTGTATGGGATAGCCGTCATATATACCGGCATATCCTGCCACGCCGCCGGCATACGACCCGCGCGACGTAATGGTGGCTCCGGAAGCCAGACAGAGCAATTTGGATTCAGAATGGCCCACTATGCCGCCGACATAATCCCTACCTTCAACCATGCAGCTCAATACCGACGGAAATTGCGACTTAGCAGGAATATAAGCCCTGGGAGTAGCCTCCACATCGAACACCGGATTCCTCGAATCCACAATCGAGCCGTAGAGACTCTTGCCGGCAAAGCCGCCCACCTTGCTGTCGCCCTTGACACGCATCGACGTATTGATAATGAATCTGGAAGGATCGATGTCGGAATATTCCACATATCCGGCCACACCGCCGGCACATTCGCCGCTCACATCCACATTGGCGGCCACCTTGACTTTATTACCCATAATCTTGTGGCAATGGTAAAGATAGCCGAAAATACCGCCGCCATGGTCGGAGGCGGTGACACCGGCGGCTCCCAGGTCTGCCTCGAAGCAGTTGGCGCCGTCACCGCCCTCGAATACCCATCCCATGTCGCTGTAGCCGTTTAGCTTGCCGAAGAATCCTCCGACTCCGCTTTTGCCTTTGACCACCGACTTGACCTTGCAGCCCGAGAAACGCATGCCCACATTTATATCGCCATTGCCGATGATGCCGCCGGCATACTTGTCGTCGACAGATACGGGGCATAGAATCTGGACATTCCCGAACAAAGCCTCAGGCATGAAGCTCAGGAAGGCATATCCCGCCAGACCGCCGGCCTCACTGCGGGCGCTTATTATCCTTACATCGGCATCCTCGGAGCTCACGGTATGCTCCAGCTTTATATTGGTCAGGCGAAGCTCATCATCGGACTCAAGATATCCGACGACTCCGCCGGCATAATCGCCCGTTGCACGTATCGAGAACCGATGGTTCTGAGTGGTTATATTGTTGACGATCAGGCTATTGCCGTCAAATTTACCTATGACGCCGCCGCAGTAGGAATCCCCCTCCACATTGACCGACAAATCGCAGCCGTCCACTATCAGCGACCCGCTCCCCGTGCCTATCAGGCCGCCTACCTGCTGGTGGCAGTCCATAATCGTCCCCGATACCTTCACGTTGCTGATTTTCACGCACTCCCGGGTGATCACTTCGCCGCAAAGCGCCCCGACATTGTTGAAAGCCCTGTTGATGTTGACGTTGGTAAGACGAAGATTCTTGACCTCGGCGCTACCCGAAAGCTCCGGGAAAAGTCCTATGCCAGCATCCTTGCTGCTGTCCTTGTTGCCGATATAATATAGATTGTCGATGGAATGGTTGTCGCCGTCATAGCATCCTTCGAAGTCGAAGCCGTAATATCCGCGGCCGTCGAGAATGCTGCTCTGCGTCGGTGCCGTGAAGTCGGCGGTCTGCCGGAAACACATCTCCGACCCGTGGAACATCTCGTCGCGGCGCAGATTGTTGAGAAACGACAGGAAGTCGTCGGCGCTACCTATGAGATAAGGCGACTCCTCGGTGCCCTCGCCCTCGAGTCCTCGGTATTCGGGAGCCTCCTCGCCTACCTCGCAGAGAAGATTCCCTTTGAAAGAGGCTCTGACGCCGCCCACATACCGCCGCTTCCCCCGTTCACGGTGTATGGTGAGCAGATATTCCCTGTCGAGCTCCACATTCTCCGGAATCTGCATCTCCACCCGGATCTTTTTCTTGTCCACGGTTATCCGCGTGGGAAGGAATATGGTGTCGGCCACGGCCTGCGTGCTGTCGGCCTTCACTTCCGGCTCGGCGCTTACAAGCCTAACCATACCTTCGACTGTGGAGTCGGGAAGGCGCACGGCCCTTTTGTTGAGGCTGAAGCAGCTTATGGTCACGTCGCCTTCATTACGCAATTCGCTCTCAAGCTCAGGCACCGCGTCGTCGGAGCAGCCAAACAGCATCCCCGTGAGCACCAGCCCGGCAATCCCTATTGATTTCCTTATATATTTTTTCATCTTCGGTTCTTTCATTTAAGGTATATCGACTTGTTGGGCACGGGGAATGGCGAGCTGCCGCCTCCCATGATCCATCTTTTCCCCTCTCCTATCTCGAAATCGGGACTCGAGACATACTTGCCGAGATAGCGGAATCCCTTCGACATTATCTCCGCATCACCTATCTCCTTTCGCGACAATGGTATCAGCTCCACGCCCCACTGCAGCCTGTCGGCCACAAAATATTCGTTTTCGGTATACACCACCGACCTGTCGGTATGGTTCATGTCGACGGGAGTGTCGCCGAAGCCGTAACCCATGGCGAGACACTTCACGGCCATTGATGCGGGATTGGCCTTGTCGACCAGCTGCTGTCCGCCACCGCCGAATCCCTGGCCCGTGTTGAGGCAGTCCGACATTATGCTGTTGTCCTGGAGCACGGCCACCAGACCGGCAATTCTGCCCGACGAGCCTCTGACGCTGCCGGCATTCACGCACTGGTCGATGAGCACCACGTTCTCCTCAAACTCCATGCAGGCCTTTGATATGGCATTGGCGGAGCTTGTGGCGGCAATCACCGAGCCGGTCACCACAAAGGCAGCCGCGGCCCCTCCCGTGGCTACGAAGCTCCCTATCGCCGCTACCGTGCCAAGCACAAGACATATCCCCGACACTATCTGATGCGCCAGCTCGCTGCTCTCATGCTGTTTCTCCATCTCTTCCATACGCTCGGCGCGCCTCATTCATCGCGTCGTTGAATTTCTCGTCGTTTCCTTCGAGCTCATACTGCTGGAGGTTGCTCTTGACCCCTGCGAAATAATTGGCGAGCGGCTCCTTGCTGAATGAATTGCCCACTATTCCCTTGGAGCTGTCGCGGAGCTTCTCCATATGTTGGGTCATGCTGTCGATATGCGCTGTCACTTCCCCCTCCATATCATGTTTGAGCTCCTCGGCCATCTCAGGATTGAGTATTTCGTGCATCACGTAACCGAACATGCCGACATCCACGGCTGCCACCAGCCAGTGCGTGGTGAACTCGGTGACTTCGAGGGCCGTCATGAGAGTTTCATGGGCAGCCTCGGCAAAAGGCTTGACGATACCGAGGACGGGACCTGCCACGGCGAGCACGGCCTCCATGGCTCCGATTACGCAGTCTGCTATCTGTGCTCCCGTCCACTCGCGCGGGTCGCCGATCTCGGCTATAAGGCCTGCCGTCGGCCCCTCGCCGCTGTTGCTTACCGCACCGAAGTTGCCGCAGGAATGTACCATGGTATTGTTGCCGGCAAGGCCGAGCACGCCGGCCACATGATGGCCGCGTCCTTCCACGTCACCCATGTTGTGGCTGAAAGCCAGCGAGCCCCACGTGGCCTTGCCCACGATGCCGGCCACATGCGAGGCTCCCTTTACAGCTCCGGCGTTGACGGCGTTGTGAGCCACGCATATCGAGGTATTGCCCACGATGCCGCCCACGAAGTCGTTGCCTTCCACATTGCCGGTGTTGGAGGCGGCGTAGGAGCCGAACTGGCATTCGCCGCCGATGCCCCCCACATAGTCGTGGCCGCTGACGTCGCCCTGGTTGGAGGTCCAGCGGTAGTAGACGTTGTTGAGCACTGTCGATTCCGTGTCGCTCCCTTTGATTCTCGAAGAGCCTGATATGCCGCCCACGCCGTCATATCCCGTGACCTTGCCGTATTTTGCGGCGGCAGATATCCATGCCATGCCTGTGCCGCCGGCAAGGCCGCCGGTGCCATAGCTGCTGTTGTTCTTGTCGCCGGCGGCATATCCTGTGGCGCCGCTGATATCGCCGCTGTTGTAGGCGGCCACCATATAGAGGGTATCTGCTGTGCCAATGATACCTCCGGTGCCGGCATATTTGCCGCTGACGGGCGTGCTGTTGCGGCAGCCGAGAATGTCGGCACGCGAATATATACCGGCGCCGCCCACGATGCCGCCGGCGTTATAGGAAGCCTTCACGCTGCCCCCGTCGTTGACACACCGGGCTATGAGCGTGCTGCTGTACATGTCGAGGGCTCCCACAAGACCTCCGACGTTGACAGCCCCCTCGCTGCCCGTTATCTTTCCTCCCGACGACGAACAGTCGGCGATTCGGCTTCTGCCGTGTGAGTCGCCGGCCGATATGCATGCCCCCACGAGAGCGCCTACGGCAAAGTTGCCGTTAACTTCCGCATGGGTGAGCTTTACGCCTGTGATGGTGGCGTTGTGCACGTAGCCGAAGAGTCCTACGCCCGCCGAGTTGGGCCTGTCTATCCATAGCCATGACATTTCAGCTCCCTGATATACGCCGCGGAAGGGCGTGTTGGTATCGTTTCCGATAGGGAGCCACCCGTAGCGCATGTCGCACTCGAAACAGGCCTGGTCCATGTTGATGGAGTTGGTCTGCAGGAAATATGTATCTTCCTTGATATTGCCGTTGGTCTCCGCGTTGTTGACGTAGAGCATCAGCTTTATCACATTCTTGTAGCTGGAGATGATATACGGGTCCTCTTTGGTGCCGCTGCCCGGCAGACCTATACCCTCATCGAAGGAGTCGGTGATGGATATGCTGCTGCCACGTACCTCTATTTTGCTGCCGAGGCCGAACTGTGCGGTGGTGAATTTATCCGGGAGCGTCTCGTACTCGGCGGTCTTGGGGCGGTCGAACTCGAAATAGAGTAGACGGTACACGCCGTCGGCCAGACCGCGGTTGAATTTCACTTTCGACGTCTCGCCGCTGCGGGTATGAGTGCCCTCACGATAAATCACATTGCCGTCGGGGGCAAGAATCGCGCATTTTATCGCACTGATATTGAAGCCCCGCGCCTCCTTGTGAAGCACAAGTTCCCTGGCTTTCCCTTCGTAATCGTCATCCGTGTCGGGGCCGAAGTTCTCTTCCCGGCACGACATCACCGACAATACAAGGATTGCATTGAGCAGATACAGAAGATATTTATTCATGCTGTAGTTATTAGTTCACGCTGCTGTTATTAGTTCGTTCTCACGGTGTCCCGACAAAATTAGTCATTAATCCCTAAATACGCAAATTCCCAACCCGTAACCGGATTGGGAATCACGTCCTTATACTTTTTTGAATCACAGAACTGAACCGGAATTGCACCGAGAGTTCCGGTTAGTTCTGTGATTCCCCAAAAATGAGCCGTTCCGAAAAAAGATGAGAGGGGCTGTCACAGATGGCGGGGATGGTGCGTTCCGATGATAAAACAGCACATCATGCGTTATCAGAAAAGAAGCAATAACAAATCGGGACAACGCCACCTACGGGTGACGGCAGCCATAATGATTACAATCAATTCATACCTTAATATTCATGCAGGCACCGGGGCGGCCACATCCGAAGCCGTCCCGGACACCACATCCGTCACATCAGCCACATCCGTCACATCCGATTCCATATCTCTCCAGCCCGGCTACACCGACCTCGACGACCTGGTGGTGACAGCCACCCGCAAGCTCGTGCAGAGCGACGGCGCCAAGCTGACATACAACGTTACCGAAGACCCTGAGGCCGGCTCCTCCAATATTCTCGACATCCTGCGCAAGGTGCCCGGCGTCACCGTCGACGCTGAAGAGAATGTGCGCGTAAACGGCCAGTCAAGCTTCCGCATCCTCAAGAATGGCCACGAAGACCCCATGTTCAATGGCGGCGACATAAAGAATATCCTCAAATCGCTGCCAGCCGCCACCATCAAAAAAATAGAGGTGATCTCCGAGCCTGGCGCCAAGTACGACGCCGAAGGCTCCGGCGGCATCCTCAACATAGTCACCGACCGCACCACCAGCCTCTCCGGCTTCACCACACAGCTCAACGGATGGGTCAACGCCTACCAGGCCGGCGGCTCCCTCAACGGCCGAGTGAAAATCAACAAGGTGATGCTCGACGCCACCGTCAACTACAACAACGGCAAGCTCTTCCCCCGCTCCCAGACAAGCACCTCCACCGAAGAAGTCCTGACAGGTCCCTCGGCCGGCAACCACTCAATACGCGAGCGCAAAGGTTATGGCGGCTGGGACTATACGGGCGCCAACATCAACATGTCGTGGGAACCCGACACCCTCAACCTCTTCACCCTATCGGCCAACTATGGCTACAACACGTGGGGAGGCCCCTGGGAAGACCACCGCACGCAGTATGACGCCGACGGGAATCTGCTATGGTACCTCCACCGGCATACCGACGACAAAGGACGATGGAACGGCATCGGCACCCAGGCCTCTTATCAACATTCCTTCGGCCGAAACGACCACAATATCGTGGCATCATACCTCTTCAACTGCGGCGGCAACAAAAGCCATTCCTTCTTTTACAACCTCGAAACTGCCGGCGACATCTCCGACTACCCCTTCGAGCGCCAGAACTCCGACTCATGGTATACCATGCATATCATGCAGCTCGACTATACCAACCGCTTCAACAGCCATCATCTGCTGGAAGCCGGCTTCAAGGGGAGCATCGACCGCGAAGGGAACAACCGCATGGGATATCATGGCCAGAGCGAGGCCTCGGCGGTTGCCGACATCGCCTCAGCCGTAAACCTGCGCCAGTTCAAGGACATCTATGCCCTATACCTCTCATATACCGGCACTTTCGGCAAACTCAACGCCAAGGCAGGACTGCGTTACGAGTTCACCCGCATGGGTCTCCGCTACGCCAAAGGCGACTTCCCCGATTTCTCCTCGCATCTCCATGACCTCGTGCCCAACCTGGCCCTGAGCTGGAACTTCTCCCCGGCATCCGCTCTGCGGCTCGCTTACCAGATGCGCATAAACCGCCCCGACATATGGTACATGAACCCCTTCCGCGAATATACCACCCCCGGATGGGTAATCTACGGCAACCCCGACCTCAAAAGCCAGAAATCCCACGACCTGTCATTGGGTTATACCAATTATGACCACAAGTTTACCGGGGGTGCCAAACTGTCATGGCAGTATGTGGCCAACGGCATCACCGACATCATCTTCATGAAAGATGGTCTCATCAACAAGACCTACGACAACATAGGCACCCGCCACAGACTCAGCCTCGACCTCAACTTCACATGGAACATCACCAACACCTTCAACTGGTCGACCTACGCGACCGGTGCGTGGAACCTCTACCATACCTCCTCGGAGATGATAAGCGCCACCAAAGCTGGCTGGAGCGCCAACCTGAGCACCAACATCTCCTATACTCTTCCCTGCAAGGTGCGGCTCTCGGCCTATGGCGGCTTCAACACCCCATGGTTCGACATTCAGACAGAAGGCACCCGTATAAGTTACTGGTACGGCATCGGGGCAGGCCGTTCCTTCCTCAAGGACGACGCGCTGACCCTGCAGGTGGGGGCCTCCAACTTCCTGCCGTGGACCAAGAGCAGCGGCTGGCGGCAGGTGTCGGAAAGCGTGATATGGCAGCAGACAAGCCGCTGGAAGGCATGGAACTTCTCCCTGAGCCTCTCCTTCCGTTTCGGTGCCCTCAAAGCCTCCGTGAAACGCACGGCTGCCAAGATTGAACAGAACAATCCCTCCGCCCAGCAAAGCGGCAATAAATAAATCGGGAGCAGGCAATGACGGAAAAGGAGTTTCGACAACGGGTAATGTCGCTACATCGGCTGATGTACGGCATGGCACTCCGCATGGGTATGCCGCCCGACGACGCCGCCGACGCCGTGCAGGACACCCAGCTGAAACTCTGGCGTCTGCGCCACGGAATCCCCGACGACCCCGACGAACTGCGCCTGTACTGCCTGAAAGCCTTCCGCAACTCATGCATCTCATGGTTCCGGCGGCAGCACCCCGAAGAAAGTGCCGACTCTCTCTCCGACACTCCCTCCCCGTCGGCCTCCGATGCCGAATACCGCGACACCCGGGCGGCAATCGAGCGCCTCATAGACTCTCTCCCCGAAGGACAGCGCACAGCCATTAGGCTCAGCAGCTTCGGAGGCCTCGACAACAACGAGATTGCCGCTACCACCGGCCTCTCAGAAGCCAATGTTCGCCAACTCCTCTCACGAGGACGAAGAAAACTACGGGAGCGATGGCGAATGATTAGTGATTAACGATTAAAGATAAAAGATGAACGATAAGGAACGACATAAACTGATCGGCGAGCTCCGGGAGCTTCTCGAGAGCTGGTACAGCGGTGAGGGCGATGGAACCCTGGAGCGGCGTATCGACGAGCTTTTCCGCTGCATTGACGAGCTGCCGGCCGACCTGCGTGCCGACAGGGAGCTGTTTGCCGCAATGCAGCAGGAAGCCGGTGAAGAGGTTCCCATGGCTCCCGACGCGGAGCGACGTCTCGAAGCGGCCATGTCAGCAGCATTCCGGGAGGATTCCGCGACGCGTCAGCGCAAGCTGCGCTTCCCCCGTATCGCCATAGCGATATCGGCTGCTGCCTGTATGCTGATTATCCTCTCGGCGGTGACCTTCCTCTTCCGCGACGACCACGCCGGCATCGCTCCGTCACGCCCCGCTCCCGGCATGGCCACAGCAAGCACCGTGGAGACCGACGACTCCACCACCCCGGCGCCCATCCTCCCTGCCAGGCCACTTGAAGCGCATGCCGAAGTTCCCCGACATGGGAAAGCCATTACCCCCAACACCCCGGCCAATGCCACTCCGGTTCCGTCAAAGGCCGACGCACAGACCGACTCTGTCATAACCCCGGCATATCCCTCTGCCGAGGATTATATCATCAGCCTGTCGGAAGAAGAGGAACTTCTCGCCGAGGAAAACTACCGGGTGGTGGTCGACGAGCGTGAGGCCAACTCCATCATCAGCTCCATATTCTCACGCATCGACGAGAGCATCGACCGCCAGCACCTCCAGGAGAACAGCATCCGCAACGAATACAGCCACCACACTAAACTTTAACTCCGAAAAATTAAACTATAACCCCGAAAAACCGTCATAAAATGAATATGCATAATAATATCGGAAAGATGAATCTCAGGAGGATTGTCATGCTCATGGCCATGATATTCACGGCGCTGACCATGGATATAAGAGTGCAGGCCAAGGAGGTATTCGCGGAGCTTTCGGAGGATCCGGAAGTGGAATGCACCTATATCTCGGGGCGTTTCGCCCATAACCGTCGCGGCTGGCGCTCCCAGTCGGGTGAGCACGGCATGAGTCTCGAAAGAGGGTTCTCCTCCATGTGGACCTACCAGCTCTTCTCGGAGAAGGCCGTGGAGAAAGCAAAGGGCATCCTCGACAGGTATCTTAAGGAGAACAAAGGGATAGAGCTGGTGATGGAGACAAAAACAGGCTCGCAGAGCTACCGCATATACGAGAAATTCGCCATGC
Source organism: uncultured Muribaculaceae bacterium (assembly GCA_910577355.1). GTDB lineage: Bacteria > Bacteroidota > Bacteroidia > Bacteroidales > Muribaculaceae > CAG-873. Next base: position 1,315 of record CAJTMY010000015.1, on the reverse strand, counting down.
TCGACGGCAAGGAGATGATCACCCAGATGATAATCTGGAGCAACGATGCCCCCAACGTCGGCGAGATATGCGTGATCAACTGGGACAAAGGTCTGGAGCCGAGCAAGAATCCTTATTCCTACTCCCCGGGCAAATCCAGGGGTCTCTCATTCCTGCAGAAAAACCTTGCCGGCAAATATCTCCCCGACATCCATAAATCCGATGTATTATGAAAGCCAAGATAATGCGGCCCCATAAGTCAGGGATAGCCGGTAAATATCTCGTGACCGCCATAGCTACCCTCTCCCTTACCGCCGTTATAGCAGCCCCATCTTCAGCCGCCGTTATAGCAGCCCCATCTTCAGCCGCCGTAATAGCAGCGCCATTGTCAGCCGCCGTGACGCGAACGGAAGTTCGCGTTCCCCGCGCCCGCACCTCCCGCCATGGCTCCTTCCAGGAGCTGGAGCTGTCCCGCACGGCCACCGACCGCTTCGAGTCGGCACCCATCAACGCGCAGCTCATACGCAGATTCGCCAGCCATCTCATTCAGGATGTGGAAGTGCTACAAGGCACCCCGAAGGTAGTGGTAGAAGGCTACAAAGCCGACAAAGCCATCCCTTACATGCGCTTTTACATCAAGAACGGCACCCTTACCGCCGACACCGGCGACATCCCCAACAACCAGTCGATGCCGAAAGTAAAGATCAAGGTATACCTTAACGAGATATCCTCGCTGACGAGCTACGCCGGCGACATCAGCGCCGGCACCGTCACGGCGCCGGGACTCACCCTCCAGACATTCGGCATCGGCGACATCAACATCACCGAGGCCACAGCCACCTCGCTGAAGGCCACCACCTACGGCACCGGCGACATCAACATCGGCAAGTGTACAAGCACTTCGCTTAACCTTGTCACCCAAGGTACGGGCGACATCAACATCCCGCGTGCCCAGTTCACCACCGGCCGCCTCTCCTCGCACGGTACCGGCGACATAAACCTCACCAACTTCGAAGGCACTCAGGTCACCGCCGTCTCTCACGGCACCGGCGACATCATCCTCAAAGGGACTGCCTCCACCGCCTACATCACTATCAGCGGCACCGGCGAGGTCTACACCGACGGCTTGAATGCCCCGGTTATCACCAAGACCCTCCTCAGAAACGACGACTAAGGATATTACCGAAACTTATTGATTGATTGGGCCGCACGGCCCAATTTTTCTTTTAGGTGAAAATATTTTTAATTCTCCGAAAAAATATTAATTTTGTAGGCGAGTACATAATGAACTCATTTAAACTTTTGTGATTTGTGAATTTTTTTAAGGAAAACCACA
>CAJTMY010000014.1:10550-59112 GCA_910577355.1 uncultured Muribaculaceae bacterium | reverse complement strand
ACGGCTTTTGAGTAGCACCTGATCAGCCTCGTCCGCGACGTGACACGAAAGGTCGCGTCACACCACCACAACGGCTTCCCGCCACGAGATTGTCGACTCGCGGCAGGAAGCCGTTCGTGCATATAAAGGAAAAAAGGCCCCACCACCCTAAAATCCCCCAATGCCCCTATTACCCCTCAAAAAAATCCGTGCTAATCCGCGCAATCTGTGTGCGGCAAAAATCCGTGAAATCCGTGTGCGATTACCAACCGCGAAAAGCCTAAATAAAAAATTATTATTTTAACGCTCTTTCGCAAGGTTTGCACGCCAAATTTTTGTAACTTTGCACACCAATAGTTACTTTTCTGTCGCGAAATGATTGTTTCGTGGTTTAATCTTCATAACAAACAGCGCTATTAAGTTATGGCTCAGACAAAAGCGATTAAGACAGCTCTTATTTCCGTATTTCACAAAGACGGTTTGTCGGACATCCTCGCACTTCTCGCCAAAGACGGTGTGAAATTCCTTTCGACCGGCGGCACCCGCTCGTTTATCGAAGGCGAAGGCTACGCCTGCGACGCGGTAGAGGATCTTACCGGATATCCCTCGATACTTGGCGGACGTGTCAAGACTCTCCACCCCAAAGTTTTCGGCGGCATTCTCGGCCGCCGCGACAATCAGGGCGACGTCGATATCATGGCCGAGCTCGAAATTCCGGAGATAGATCTCGTTATCGTTGATCTTTATCCCTTTGAACAGACCGTAGCTTCGGGCGCCTCGCACGAAGACATCATCGAGAAAATCGACATAGGCGGCATATCGCTCATACGCGCCGCCGCCAAGAACTTTGCCGATGTGGCCATTGTGGCTTCCAAAGCCCAATATCCGCTGCTGCGCGGTTTCCTCGACGAGCACGGTGCCGCCACTACCCTCGACGAGCGCCTGCTGCTTGCCCGCGAGGCATTTGCTGTATCGTCGGGCTATGACTCGGCAATATTCGACTACATGGCATCAGTCACAGCGCAGCCTGCCGGCGCATTCCGCATGGCCGTGGACGGCGAGATGTCGCTGCGCTATGGCGAGAATCCCCATCAACAGGCACATTTCTTCGGCAAGTTCGACGAGATGTTCTCACAGCTCCACGGCAAGGAGATCTCCTACAACAATCTGCTTGACATTGATTCGGCTGTCAATCTTATCGACGAATTCGGCGCCGAGCCCACCGTGGCCGTGCTCAAGCACAACAATGCCTGCGGCCTTGCCACACGTCGCACTCTTGCACAGGCATGGGCCGACGCTCTCGCCGGCGACCCGGTGTCGGCTTTCGGCGGCATAATAGTCACCAACACCAAGGTGGACGCCGCGGCTGCCGCCGAGATAGGCAAGATATTCTTTGAGGTGATCATCGCTCCCGCCTATGACGAGGACGCATACGAGATCCTCGCGCAGAAGAAAAACCGCATCATCCTGCGCCGCAACGAGGCGTCATCTTCCGATACCACAGTGCGCTCGATACTCAACGGTGTGCTCGTGCAGCAGCGCGACCGCAAGGTGGAGACTCCCGATGACCTCAAGGTTGTGTCGGGCGAGCTTACCGACGCCAAAGTGGCCGACATGCTGTTTGCCAACAAGATAGTGAAGCACTCCAAGAGCAACGCCATCGTGATAGCCAAAGACGGTCAGCTGCTCGGTTCAGGAGTAGGGCAGACATCGCGTGTCGACGCCTTGCGCCACGCCATAGAGAAAGCACGCGCCTTCGGCTTCGACCTCACCGGCGCCACAATGGCATCCGACGCGTTCTTCCCCTTTGCCGACTGCGTGGAAATCGCGCATCAGGCCGGCATAGACTCCGTAATACAGCCCGGCGGCTCTATCCGCGACACCGATTCAGTGGAATACTGCCGCCAAAACGGCATGACCATGACCATGACAGGATTCCGTCATTTCCGTCACTAATTTAGAGGGCGTTTAATAACAAATGTTAACGTCAGGGTCGCATATATTGAGCCGATTTTTGTCTTGTGACGAAGGAGTGTACTTGATGTACACGACTGAGGAGCAAGGCAAAAAGCGGCCAAGATATGCGATGCAAAGGTAACATTGATTCAAGAAACCAATCATAAGAAATATACATCAGTTAACAGTTTAGCTTAAAATATGAAATACAATACCCGTGAACGGCCGCTCGCCGGCATATTTCCGTTTGATCTTCGGTCGTTATGGAACCCCATAACTCCCTCATCTCAAACGAAAATCTGTTCGGCGAGCAACCGCCCTGACGTTAACATTTGTTTTTAAACGCCCTCTTACATCTTAACCCCGATAATCAAGAAATGGGACTGTTCTCACTCACCAAGGAAATCGCAATCGACCTTGGTACAGCCAACACGATAATAATCCATAACGACAAGATCGTTATCAACGAGCCCTCGATAGTAGCCCTCGACAACCGTACCGACAAGCTCATCGCCGTAGGTACCGAAGCACACCTCATGGAAGGCAAGAATCCGCAAGGCATACGCACCGTGCGCCCCCTGCGCAAGGGTGTCATCGCCGACTTCAACGCCGCTGAACTCATGATCCGCGGCCTTGTGAAGAAGGCATCGAGCAAGAGCAACTGGTTCTCGCCCTCGCTCCGCATGGTGGTAGGCATACCCTCGGGCTCGACCGAAGTCGAGATCCGCGCTGTGCGCGACTCCTCCGAGCATGCCGGCGGCCGCGATTCATACATGATATACGAGCCTATGGCCGCAGCCCTCGGCATCGGACTCGACGTAGAGGCTCCGGAAGGCAACATGATCGTCGACATAGGCGGCGGCACAACCGAGATAGCCGTGATATCGCTCGGCGGCATCGTGAGCAACAAGAGCATTCAGGTGGCCGGCGACGACCTCACCGAGGATATACAGAACCATATGCGCCGCGCGCACAACGTGAAGGTGGGCGTGCGCACCGCCGAGCAGATCAAGATTCATGTAGGCTCGGCTCTCACCGAGCTCGAAAATCCGCCCGAAGACTATATCGTGCACGGCCCCAACATGATGACAGCCCTGCCTATGGAAGTGCCCGTAAGCTATCAGGAAATCAGCCACTGCATCGAGAAAACCATCTCCAAGATAGAGGCCGCCGTGCTCAGCGCCCTCGAGCAGACTCCTCCCGAGCTTTACGCCGACCTCGTGCGCAACGGCATATACCTCGCCGGCGGTGGCGCCCTGCTGCGCGGCCTCGACAAGCGCTTCACCGACAAGATAGGCATCCAGTTCCATATCGCAGAGGATCCCCTGCTGTCGGTGGCCAAAGGCACAGGTGTGGCTCTGAAGAACATCGACAAATTCTCGTTCCTCATCCGCTAACAGCCTCCGGCACGGAGCATGAAGGAGTTCTTTGAGTTTTTCCGCCGTTATCTGAGATGGCTGGTGCTGCTCGTGTATGTGATACTGAGCTGCATGTTGCTGTTTCGCAGCGACCCGTACCGGCATCACCTTTGGCTCACATCAGCCTCAACGGTGTCGGGCGCGCTCTATGAGGTAGGTCATAACATCACCTCTTTCTTCTCGCTCCGCGAGGCCAACGAGGATCTGAACCACCGCAATGCCGTGCTCGAGGCCGAAGTGGTGAACCTCCGCGAGCAGATCAACCGAATGAAGCTTGCCGGATTCACCGACACAATGCCCACGCCCGACAGTGTCGCCCACTTCGAGTTTGTCGTGGCCAATGTGATAAACAATTCCATACACCACGCGCAGAACTATCTTACCGTAGACAAGGGCTCTCTCGACGGCATCCGTCCCGAGATGGGCGTCATCGACCATTCGGGCGTGGTAGGCACTGTGAGCGCCGTCGGTCCGCATTATTCGCGTGTTATATCGTTGCTCAACCCCAACTTCCGCCTTTCCTGCAAGATAAAATCGAGTCTGCACTTCGGATCGCTCGTGTGGGACGGCATAGATCCCTCGGAAGCCCTTCTCGAGGAGCTGCCGAGACACACCGTGTTCGAGCCGGGCGACACTGTGGTCACTTCGGGATATTCGGCGGTATTCCCCGCCGGCCTGCCTGTCGGCACCATCATGCCCGACAAACGCGACCACAAGGAGAATTTCTTCACCCTGCGCGTCAAGCTGTTCGCCGACTTCTCGCGCCTGAGCAATGTACAGATCGTAAAAAACAACCATCGCGACGAACTTGTGGGCGTCGAGACAAACAATATCGTCAATTCCGACCCGTCATCCAAATGAGCAAGACCGCAATCACACTCGCACTGCTGTTTGTGATACTTGTCGCCGCACAGGCTGTCTTTTTCAACAATCTGGTGCTCTTCAATGTCGCGGTGCCGATGGTATTCATATACCTGCTCATCGTGCTGCCGGTAACACTCGGCGACACGGCTGCATATACCGTGGGATTCGTCACCGGTCTCGCAGTCGACATCCTCTCGGATACTCCGGGCATCAACGCGCTATCGTCCACATTGCTTGTGGCTGTGCGCAAGCCCGTGTTCCACCTGTACGTGTCGGGCGACATCGACCTTGCCGACCAGTGCCCCTCGCCGCGCAACATGGGCACCGCCGCATTTCTGAAATACGCCCTCACCATGTCTGTGATATACTGCGTGATGGTGTTCACCATCGAGGCATGCATGATATTCAATCTGCGGCTGTATCTGCTGCGGGTGGCATGCAGCAGCGTGTTTACCTTTGTCATAATTTATGCCATAGCAGGCCTTACCGGTTCGCGACGTGAGAAAAGACTATAAATTCGAGAAGCGTAAATATATAATAGGCGGCTTCATACTGATAATAGCCATTATATATGCGGTGAGGCTCTTCGACCTTCAGCTCAACGACGAGCGCTACAAGAGATCGGCCGACTCGAACGCCTTTCTCAAGAAGACTGTATTCCCCTCGCGCGGCCTGATGTACGACCGCGACGGCGAGCTTGTCGTATACAATCAGCCGGCATACGACGTGATGCTGATTCCGCGCGACGTACAGCCGTTCGACACCGCCGATTTCTGCGAGACAATACATATCACCCCCGACCAGCTACGCAAGCGATTTGAAGACATGCGCGACAAGCGCCTCAACCCCGGATACTCCTCCTATACTCCGCAGCGGCTCATCACACAGCTGTCGTCGCAGGATTACGGGCGGCTGCAGGAGAAGCTATACCGTTTCCCAGGCTTTTTTATACAGAAACGCATCCTCAGGCAATATAACTACGCCACAGCCGCCAATGTGCTGGGCAACCTGCGCGAGGTATCGGCCACCGACATCGACAACGACAGCTATTACGCTCCGGGCGACTATACCGGTGATCTGGGCGTGGAGCGGTCATATGAGCCGTATCTGCGTGGCGTGAAAGGAGTGGAGATACTTATCCGCGATGCCCGCGGCCGTATACAGGGCCGCTATGATAATGGCGCGCACGACGTGGCGCCCGTATCGGGACGCGACCTCAAGCTCAGCCTCGACATCCGCCTACAGCAATATGCCGAGTCGCTGATGACCGGCAAGCGCGGTGCCGTCGTGGCTATCGAGCCCAAGACGGGCGAGATCCTTTGCCTTGTATCGTCGCCCGGATACGACCCGCGCCTGCTTGTGGGACGTCCGCGTGGCGAGAACTACAAGAAACTCGAGCAGGTGGAGGGCCTGCCGCTTTTCGACCGCGCCCTCAGCGGCCGCTATCCTCCGGGGTCTACCTTCAAGCCGACACAGGGCCTGATACTGTTGCAGGAAGGAATAATCACCACATCCACCACATATCCGTGCTTCCACGGATATATCAACGGCGGCCTGCGTGTGGGCTGCCACGCCCACGGCTCGCCGCTACCGCTGAAACCGGCGTTGCAGACATCATGCAACGCATATTTCTGCTGGGGATTCAAGAATATGATCGACCGCCGCTCCAAATACGGCTCGCCGGCCAATGCCCTCGAGATATGGAAAAACCATCTGGTGTCGATGGGATACGGCTATCCGCTCGGAGTGGATCTTCCGCACGAGAACCGCGGATTCCTGCCAAACTCCAAATTTTACAGCAAGTACTACGGCGAGGGGCACTGGAGCGCCAATACCATCATATCGGTATCCATCGGCCAGGGCGAGATTCTGGCCACACCCCTCCAGATAGCCAACCTCGCCGCCACCATCGCCAACCGCGGCTGGTTCATAACCCCGCATGCGGTGAAGGAAATCCAGGATACCGTGCTGCCCGACGCATTGCTCGAGCGGCGCCGTCCCACTATCGACGAGAAGTGGTATCATGAAGTGGCCGAGGGCATGCGCATGGCTGTGACCGGCGGTACCTGCCGCCGTGCGGCGATCCCCGGTATCGATGTGGCGGGCAAGACCGGCACCGCGCAGAATCCACACGGCAAGGATCACTCGGCATTCATGGGATTCGCACCCTACGACGACCCGAAGATAGCCGTGGCCGTATATGTGGAGAACGGCGGCTTCGGCGCCGTGTTCGGTGTACCCATCGGTTCGCTCGTCATGGAAAAATATCTTACCGATTCCATATCTCCCTCACGGAAATATATGGAAGACCAAATGATGAACACCCCGGTATTCTATGCTTCAAAGACCCAGAGAAAATAAGCCTTCGGTATTTGCCCACCTCGACTGGACTACGGTGATTATCTACCTGCTCATGGTAATCGCAGGGGTTGTCAGCATCTATGCTGCAAGCTACGATTTCGACGAAGCGTCGGTGCTGTCGTTCGACGAGTTCTCGGGCAAGCAGGTGCGGTGGATAGGCCTGGCGCTTGTGCTCGGACTTTTCGTGCTTCTTGTCGATTACAGGGTTTACGAAACGTATGCCTATCCGGTGTATATGATAATGCTTGTGGTGCTGTTCATCACGCCATTTATCGCTCCCGATATCAAGGGTTCGCATTCGTGGCTATCTGTCGGCTCCATGAGTCTGCAACCCGCCGAATTTGCCAAATGCGCCACGGCACTGGCGCTTGCCAAACTGTTCAGCGGATATAACTTTGTGCTGAATGCCAAGGCGGTCAACTATGTGAAGGCTCTTGCCATCATACTTATTCCGGTGGTGCTTATCCTGCTTCAGAACGAGACGGGCTCGGCCCTGGTGTATCTGTCGCTTTTCTTCGTGCTTTACCGCGAGGGCATGAGCGGGCTGATACTGTTCGGCGCTCTGATGGCCGTGGTGGTGTTTGTGGTGGCGGTGAAGTTTACCGATGTGATGTTTCTCGGCATTCCCGAGGGCGAGTTCGCGATACTTGTGCTTGTTATGGTCATTGTGACGGGCATGTCGTTCATATACCAGCGCAGGTTTGAGCTGCCGCGCAATCTGTTTCTATGGTTCGGCACCATGATGCTCGCCGGATGGATACTTGCCGGGCCGTGCGCCATATCCATTCCGGGCCGCGCGTGGATGCTCGGCACTATCGGGGTAGGCTGCGTCTACCTTGTTATCGAGGCATTGAAACACCATATATACAAGTTGCTTATACCGGTGGGTGCTGCGGTGTTCTGCATAGGATTCATGTTTTCGGTCAATTTCGCTTTCCAGAAATTGCAGCCGCACCAGCAGATGCGCATACTGGTGGTGCTCGGTATTGAGGAAGACCTGCGTGGCGCCGGCTACAATGTCAACCAGTCGAAGATAGCGATAGGCTCGGGCGGACTCACGGGCAAGGGATTCCTCAACGGCACGCAGACCAAGCTCAAATATGTGCCCGAACAGCATACCGACTTCATATTCTGCACCATAGGCGAGGAGGAGGGATTCCTCGGCTCGATAGCTGTCGTGGGACTTTATCTTGCTTTGATCCTTAAGGTGATAGCCATAGCCGAGCGGCAGCCGCGACCGTTCGGACGCGTGTATGCGTATTGTGTGGCCTCGTATCTGATATTCCATTTCTGTATCAATATAGGCATGGTGATAGGCCTGTGCCCTGTGATAGGCATACCGTTGCCGTTTTTCAGCTACGGAGGCTCCTCGCTGTGGGGCTTCACGCTGCTGCTTTTTATTCTCCTCCGCATCGATGCCGCCCGCAAGTCGTATTCATGACGCGGGTGCGGCGATGCCGTAATTTTTTAATACAATGATTTATAAACCGATCTGTTTTTTGCTTCTTTTAATATCGTTGTTTGCTCTGGGCTCGTGCAACAGCGACATATTCATCGACGGGCCTGCATTGCCCGACGAAGCTGAGGCGGTGATCGAGGGCGATGGCGGTGAGGCATCGTTCACGATTCCGCTCAAAGGGCTGAAATATATCAGTATCGACCGCATATCTGAGTCTGCGCGATATTATACATGGTATAATAAGGCCGGCGAGGAGATTCCGGAATACAGCCCGGCCTCGGAACTCGGCAAGATTGTCTGTGAGACAGCCATGGCGTCATATCAGCTTACTGTAGACGGCAACCGCCTTCATTTCGAGAGCTTGGAGAACACTACCGGCCATGAGATCGATGTCACGATACGGCTCGAGTATGATTATGCCACCAAGTTTATCATCATCCGGATGCTGCCGGGTGCTTCGTTTGATCTGGAAAGTATCGATTACAACGAGGGGCTGTGGATAACTGAGGTAGCCGATATCAGGGTAAGAACCATGACTTTCACCAACAACGGCTCTATACCACAGGTAATGAGCTTTATGCCTTATATCAATATACAGCCGACGTCGGTAGTGGAACCCGAGGTGTCGTGGGTAAAGTACCGTACGGTAGACATGTCGCTGCCAAAGTATAAAGATGGAGAGTGGAAACTTATGCCGGTCATGGGAGTGAATATCGGCTCGCCCGTACTGCTGGGTTTTGACCGTTATGATGAGGAGGTTGAGGTCTCTGTCCCGGCCAAGTCGACGATACGCGTCATATGTAAAGTAACGATTTTGAGTGCCGAAAAGACCGGGACATTTGTATTCAGGAATCCGACTTCGGGACGGCGTCATGATGTACGGTTCAGCTGTAAGACAACTTGGCCCACAGGCTATATAACGGATATCGAAGATGAAAAGTAGACAGTTTATAGCACGCGCGTGCGTTCTGCTGACGGCATGCGTATCGGCTTTTCTGCCCGTTGCCGCCGACACTATACCAGGCGGATTCGACCGCACACCTGTGTGGCATGCCGGCGTTGAGGCTGCGGGCGCATATGTCCCCGGTACCAACATCTTTCTGCGTGGCGACAATGGAGCCGGCAGAAGGATAGATAAAAGTATGTCGGGCGATATTCGCGCCGGCTTCAGTTTCAATCCGGACACGCGGCCGGGGATGCTCTACCGTGGGCTGTATCAAGGCATCGGTATAGGAATGAATTCATTTTTCAATAATGCCTTGCTTGGTACCCCTGTATCATTGTATGTGTATCAGGGGGCGCCGATAGTGCGCTTTGGTGACCGGTTGTGGCTCGGATACGAGTGGCAGTTCGGTGCCGCGATGGGATGGAAGCATCATCATCAGGGCGACTTTGAGGATTATAATATGGTGGCATCAACGGCGGTCACCGCACATATGGAACTGGGTGTGAAGCTGCATTATCGTGTGTCGGAACGCTGGCAGCTCGCCCTCGGTGTGAATGCAAGACATTTTTCCAACGGAAATACTTCGTCGCCCAATGGCGGAGCCAATACGGCGGGGCTGTCGCTGGGTGTGGCGTATGCCATCAATCCTCAGAGCGGCCGGCTTACGGTTCCCGCAGCTCTTGTGGAAGAAGCCGACCACGGCCGATGGTTCTACGACATGACGGTATTTGGCGCATGGCGCAAACGTGCCGTCACTGTAAGCGATATGCCGCAGATGTGCCCGGGCAAATTCGCTGTCGCAGGCATCGAGGCGGCTGCCATGCGCAGCCTCAACCGATATGTGGCCGTGGGCCCGGCGATTGATATCCAATGGGACGAGAGCGCAGGCCTCGGGCCTTATTGGGTGGAAGGGACATATGACGAGGGTATACGTTTTGAGCGTCCGCCTTTCGGCAGGCAGATCAGTGCCGGCGTTTCTGTCCATGCCGAGCTTACCATGCCGATATTTGCCGTAAACGCAGGCCTCGGCGTCGACATCATCAATCCTAAGGGCGATAAACGGTTCTATCAGACGCTCGCTCTCAAGGCTTTTGTGACTGACCGGATTTTCCTTAATGTGGGGTACCGGCTCGGCAATTTCAAGGATCCGCAGAACCTGATGCTCGGTCTGGGCCTGCGTATATAATCCAACGTGGCGACTGCCTCACGGCGCCGCCACGTTAGATATAAACCAATCATTAATCACATTCTGTATATACAACACCGGCCCGTGAGTTTTGGTTCACGGGCCGGTGAAATTTTTTCAAAAAATATTATTTATCGGATGGGCTTATATTCCACGAAGGCTTCCATGGCTTCGTATGATGCGAGGCCGAGGCTCTCGTAGAGTGCCGCGGTGGCGCGGTTACGCTCCTCGGCACGCTGCCAGAAGAGACGGTCGTCATCGCCGAGGAATGGGGCGTTCTCCATCTGCGACTGGTGCTTGAGAATGGAGTTGCGCTTTGAGCGGAGCTGCTCGGGGCTGATGGGCACGGCCATCTCGATGTGGTCGATTTCCCATTCGGCCCATGCACCGCGGTACATCCATATGCGGCAGTCCTGCATCCAGGACTCGTCCTTGAGCTCGTCGATGGCGGCGAGGACGGCGTCGGTGCATACCTTATGTGTGCCGTGTGGGTCGGCGAGGTCGCCGGCCACGAATATCTGGTGGGGCTTGACGTCCTCGAGAAGTTTCTTGACGATGTTGACGTCGCGCTCGGCGAGGTCGCCTTTCTTGATTGTGCCGGTCTCGTAGAACGGGAGGCGGAGGAAGTGGATGTGGTCGTTCTTGACGCCGATGTATTTGCATGCGATCGTGGCTTCGGCCTGGCGGATCATCGTCTTGATCTCGCGGATGTCGGCGATGTCCATCTCGCCCGACTTCTTGTGGGCTACGAATTCGCGCACTTCCTTGCTGAGGTTCTCGTATCCTTCGGTATCGAAGCCGAACATGGGGGCGATCTTGTCCATCATCAGGAAGTAGCGCATCATGTCCTCGTCGCCTACGGCGATGTTGCCCGATGTCTCGTAGGCAACATGTACGTCGTGGTGCTGGTCGACGAGTCGCTGGAGGGTACCGCCCATCGATATCACGTCGTCATCGGGGTGGGGCGAGAATACGATGACGCGTTTGGGATACGGATTGGCGCGTTCGGGACGGTAGGTGTCGTCGGCATCGGGTTTGCCGCCGGGCCAGCCGGTGATGGTGTGCTGGAGGGAGTTGAACACCATTATGTTTACGTTGTATGCCGAACCGTAGATAGCGAGGAGCTCGCCGAGACCGGCGTCGTTGTAGTCTTTGTCGGTGAGTTTGAGGATAGGTTTGCCGGTGAGCTGGCATAGCCATACTATAGCGCGGCGTACGAGTTTGTCGTTCCACTCGCATGATGTGACACGCCAGGGCTGGCTGATGCGGGTGAGGTCGTCGGCTGCGGGCAGGTCGATGGCGAGCTTGGTATGGGGGTGTGTCTGTAGCAGCGATGCGGGCACCTGATTGATGCACGGGCCTTCGACAGCGGCCTTGATGATGGCGGCGCGGTTCTCGCCCCATGCGCATGTGAGTACGCGGCGCGAGTGCAGGATATTGTCCATGCCGAGTGTGATGGCCGTGGTGGGAGCCTCGTCGCATTTGTATTCGCCGGCTATGTAGTGGCGGCTCTCGCTGGTGAGCAGTACAAGACGGCACATTGAGCCGGGTGTGCTGCCGGGTTCGTTGAAGGCGAGTGAACCGTTGGGGCCAACCTCGCATACGGCGACCTGAATGCCGCCTTCGGCTTCGATGGATTCCTCGTATGCGCGGCAGTATTCATACATGTTCTCTTTTGTGATGGACGGGTCGATGGTGTGTACGTTCTCGGGCTTGATGTTTATGTGCTTGAGGAACACCTCGTTGAGTCGGCGCATTGTCGAGGGACCGTCGGGGGTGAGTGGAAAGAACTCGCTGATGTTGTATACGATGACGTTGGAGAAGTCGATTTTTCCTTCCTGATACATCCTTATGAGGGCAGCATATGCGCTGTGTGTGCTTGTGCCGGCACCGAGAGCGAGCACGCATTTGCCTTTTTCGGCAGTGAAACGGTTGATGTATCGGGCGATCTGGCCGGCGAGATATTCGCCTCCGTCGTTGGCGGTCTCGAAGATGTAGGTGTTGATTTTCTCTTCGCGGGTGATTGCGGCAAGTTCGATCTCATTATCGGGATGATAGAGCTTGCGTGCCACACGGTCGAGCTTGATCTGTGAGCTTAAATCGGTTTTCATTTCAGGTATTTAGTTGTTTTGACTTTAGATGCAAAAGTACTTATAATTTATGAGCGGACAAATTAAAATTGTGTAAAAAGATATTAATTTTTATAACTGTATCTTGTCGGTGTCGCCGTTGTGGAATATGCCGCCTATGAGAGTAAGATATCGTGGGGCGAGACCGTTGTCGCACCATAGCATCGGTGTGTCGAATATGTCTATGGCTGTGGCTTCGAGATTGAACCCGAGTGCTTCGAGGGATGGACGTACCAGCTCTGGGTGCCGGCATGGCTCTCCGGAGATACGGGCACATTCGAGGCCGGGGCAGTGCGGGCACATGCCGGTGAAGAGGCATGCCGTGCCGCCGAGATTTTTTTCGGCATGGAGCAGTTCCCGCTCGTAAACGGCCCGTACAGGTTCGATTATCCCGCGCAGAGTATCGGCATCGCCCGGGGTGCCGGGTGTTATGTCGATTCTTATCATCATAAGGGCTGCCTTGCTATATTGTGACAGGTCGGGGCGGTAGCATCCGGTAATGGGCGGACAAGCCCAGCGGCGTCCGTAGTTGGGGCATTGGCGGCACAGTCTCTCGAAGTAGACGGCATCACGATAACGGCGCCAGTAATCCGGGGCGTCGATCACTTTCAGATAATGGGTGATGCGTTCCACATAGTTGTTCACATTGCAAAATTAGCTATTTTTTCTCTTTTTACAGATAATTTCAGCAAGAATTCGCTATCTTTGTCATATGAAAAATATCATAAGAATATGAATACATTCATAAGCAGGCTGCGAGCGTATCTTGTCGATTATTTCACATTGACCCCTTATCTTGTGTCGCAGGCCGAGGCCGAGGAATCGATACGCGAGGGCGTGTCGTTCCGCGGCACCAACATGATCATTCTGATAATCGCCATATTCATCGCCTCGCTGGGACTGAACACCAATTCCACGGCGGTGATAATCGGCGCCATGCTCATATCGCCGCTTATGGGGCCTATCATCGGGCTCGGGCTTGCTGTGGGCATACATGATTTTGATCTGCTGAAACGTTCGTTCCGCAATCTCACCATGGCTGCCGGTTTCTCTGTGATAACCTCGGCATTGTATTTCCTTATATCTCCTGTGGAGCAGGGGCATTCCGAGCTGTTGGCGCGCACATCGCCCACGATATACGATGTGCTGATAGGATTTTTCGGCGGTGCGGCGGGCATTGTGGCTATAGGCTCGCGGTCGAAGGGCAATGTCATACCGGGTGTGGCCATAGCCACCGCGCTCATGCCGCCGCTGTGTACGGTGGGCTACGGGCTGGCTACCTGGCAGCCGCATTATTTCTTTGGTGCGTTGTATCTTTTTCTGATCAATTCGATCTTCATATGCGTGGCTACATTCCTCGGTGTGAAGGCGATGAAATACAAGGCAGCCCCTACCGACGATCCCACACGCTCGCGCCGTGTGCGCCGTTGGATATATGTGGCGGCGTTGCTGACGTTGCTCCCGTCGATATATCTGACGTACAATATGTTCTGCCAGTCGCGGTTTGAGATCAATGCGGGGCGTTTTGTCGACGAGGAGTGTGTGTTTCCGGATACTCATGTGCTTGCCACAAGTGCAGATTGGAAACGTGGCGGATCGAGCATTACCGTGACTCTCATCGGTCGTCCGCTGCCGCAGGATTCGCTTGTGCTGGCTCTGTCATCGAAACTCAGATTCTATGGACTTGAAGGCACCACGCTCAACATCGTGCAGGGCAACGGCATGGGTGCGATGGATGCCGCCACGATGGCCGGATCGAGCCTTCGCGACATATATCAGATGTCGCAGGCGGCGATATCCGACAAGCAGGCGGTGATCGATTCGCTCAAAAACGTGATAAGTCGTACGCATGAAGCCGATTCGGTAGCCGCAACGCTTATCCCCGAGCTGAAGGTGATATTCCCTCAGGTGCGCGACATCGCCATAGCGCATCCGGTGATGGCCGGAACCGAAAATGCCCGGCTTGATACACTGAATGTGGCTCTCGTGGCATTCTCCGAACCGATGCCGGCGGCCAAACGGCAGGAACTGGCGAGGTATCTCGATGCCCGTCTGCGTACGAATGATATCAGAATAGTGGAAATAAAATAAGACGGTATGATAAATAAAATCAGAAATAAGACAAGACTCGGATTCCTATGGTTTGACCGCCTTATGTCGGGCGATTTCAGGAGTCTGCTCGCATGGACAGCCGGTTTCACTATTGCAGGCTTTTTTCTGTTCTGGGGAGTTGCCTGGCTGCTGAAATTGTTTGGCCTTGCCAATGGAGAATGGATATTCGGCCATGCGTTTGTCGATCTCACCAATCCGTATTTCGGCGAAAGCCCCGGTGAGTACTCCGGATGGGACTGGGCGGCAGTAGTGCTTCTCAATCTTTTCGGCATGTTTGTGCTCAACGGAGTACTGCTTACGGTGCTTGTGAACTGGATATCAAATCGCCGCGAGCGTTTTGTAACGGGAGAGGCCCGTTACAGCAGTGTGGCAAAAAGCAACAATTTTGCCGTTATCATAGGCGGCCATACCATGACTCCGCGTCTGGCGCGGCAGCTGTTCGACCGGCATAAATATGATTTTATACTCATACAGACCAAACGGCCGGCCGATCGTCTGCGCAAGGAGATCGACGCTCTGTTCTCCCCCGAGGAGATGGAGCATATAGTGATATATGCCGGCGAGCGCACATCGGTTCTCGACCTGAAGCAGCTCAATCTGCCTCAAGCCAAGGAGATCTTCATACTCGGAGAGACATTCGTCTACGACGGTACAAGCCACGACGCGCTCAACATGAAGTGTTGGTCGATAATCACTGCCGAAGCTCCCCGCAAGCAGGCCGATGACAAGGAGCATAAGGCGACAGATGCTCCCGAACCGATGATACCGGTGCATGTGATGTTTGAGTATCAGGCGACATTCAACGCTTTCCAGGCCACCGACCTGAATCTCGGCGAGATATCGGGCTATAACTTCATACCGTTCAACATCTATGAGATATGGGCGCAACAGGTGCTGATACCGATGGAGTGCGACAGCCGCAGATATATACCGCTCGACGGCATGAAGGGTCTGGATTTCAGTTCCGGCCAGCGGGTGCATCTTGTCATCGTGGGTATGTCCAAGATGGGCATGGCTCTGGCGATAGAAGCGGCGCATATAGCGCATTATACCAACAACGCCAATCCGGCCGCCCGCCGTCCGCGCACGCTCATCACGTTTATCGACCGCAATGCCCGCCGCGAGATGCAGTATTTCATGGGCCGGTTCAAGGAATTGTTCCAGCTTGCCAGATGGCGCTTCATTCAGGCCGACAATACCCCCGGTCCGATGTCTCATGGCCCGTCGATGTATGATTCGCAAGCCGATATGGATGTTGTCAACCCGTATTTTCCATGGATCGATCCTTTGCGCGACCCCGACGCCGGCTCGCCGTTCTATGGAATATACGAGCCTGACGGCCGCCACTTCCTCGGCGACGACATGATGGATATCGACTGGGAATTCATAGAGGGCGATGTGGCGCTTCCTTCGATACAGCAGTACATACGCGATGCCGCGGCCGACAATCATGCGCACTTCAGGAAGCTTCATCACGACGGCGGCACAGACAAGCTCGACCGTTCGAGCCGCACCACTCTGGCCATCTGTCTGCCGGTGACAAGCGAGGCCACATCGGCGGCAATGTGCCTGTACGATTCGGTATACGAGGATGCTCAGGAGATACTGGTGTTCCAGAACGAGACTGGCGCTCTGATAGACCTGATATCGAAAGGTATGACAGGCTCGAAAGATGCCAAGTTCGAGCGTCTGCGTTCGTTCGGCATGGCCGAGGACTGCGACTATCTGCCGCGTATCGACCGCACCGTTCCCAAGATCATAGCCTATACCTACGACCTTGTGTACGAGAAAAAGACGCTCCCCGAAATGCTCGCGAAGTACGGTCCGGCAAATCTGTCGAATATAATAGAGAACAAATGGCGCTCGATAAACAAAGGAGATCCCGGCAAGAGCTCGATACTGATGAAGTGGAGCAACGTGTATTGTGCAAATGCCATAAGCAACACCGTCCGCGCATACGGAATCAAGGCCGCCGACGCTCTGTTGCCCGACGATACAGAAGCCGGACGCAGGCTGATTGAGGCTCTGGCCTATGCCGAGCACAACCGCTGGGTGCTCGAGCAGCTGTTGCTCGGATTCAGCCCCGTACCTTATTCTCCCTCGGTAAGATGGGATGAGGTACGTAAAGATAAGAAAAACCTGAAATCTCGCATGATACACACCGATCTCGTGGCAAACGACCGCCTCGACAGCGTGCAGATATATGATGTGATGATAATGCGTTCAATCCCGGCTTTCCTATATATTGATAAAGAACTGCGTAAATTATGAAATATACTCCCTGTCCTATTGACACCACTGATGTGCGGTTGCCCGGTGAACTGGATATGCTTGCCGAGAGCATAGCCCGCAACGTGCACGAAGTATGGGCCAAAGGGCGCCTCGATGACGGATGGGTCTACGGCCCGGAGCGCGACGACAAGCTCAAGACTCACAAATGCCTCGTGCCGTATGAGGAACTGAGTGAGGAAGAGAAAGAATATGACCGTGCCACGTCGCGGGAGACCATAAAGCTGATACTCAAGCTCGGGTTCCGCATCATTCCACCCGAGCGGTGAATTCTTTCGCCGTAGCTATCTGTATGAAATTGTAGTCGCCCACGTAATATACCAGCGGAAGCCTGTCGGCGGGTATTTTTTCTGTAATCTTGCAGTAATTGCTCGACTGCGGGAGTGATGCGAATGCCTTGAGCATCGATTGTGTGATAGGTTTGTCGCTGAACATGTAATTCTGATAAGTGCGGTTGTCGCAATCATCGAACTCGTCGAACCGGGGATATGCCTCGCATAGCATTCCTACATGCAGACCATCGATGTCGTCGTGCATCAATGGGGTAGAATGGTATCCATAAATTGGATCTGGTCTGGCTCCTCCTGTCAGCTCCACGCAGTTTCTCAATTCCGCGAAGTCTGCAAAGATATGGCCGCATATCGTGAAAGCTTTGTCGACAGGCAGGCACTGTATGTCGTAATCGGCTATGGGGTTGGATTTCAGGTATGCGACGGCCCGGTTTACCTGAATTGTGTCCACACCGATCTGCGGAGCTTCTCCGATAAGCAGGTTCACAACCGCGCGTGCGCCGTGCAGGCGCTCGTAGTCGCGATATCTTACGTTCTGTCTTACGATATTCTCGATATAATTGTAGGGGTATCGCAATGCCGCCACGCCTTCGCGCAATGTGGAGAAACCATCGTGCAGCATAGGTGCCGGGATGTATATCAGGTCTGTTTCGGGTATCATGGAGAAGCAGGTTGTTTTTATCTTATAAAAAGGCAGGCGTCGCCGTAGCTGAGGAAGCGGAAGTCGCGGGCAAGGGCATAGTCGTATACTCCGCGCCAGTTGTTGTCGCCGATAAATGCCGATACGAGCAGGAGCAGGGTGGAGCGGGGCTGATGAAAATTGGTGACCATGCCGTCGACCACTTTGTAGTCATAGCCGGGAGCGATGATAATGCGTGTGTCGGCCACGAGTGTGTCGCTGCCTTCTTCCGCGAGCCGGTCGGCTATGGCTGTGAGAGCCTTGCCTGTGTCGAGGCGCGGATGGCTGTCGGCATACGGATACCATTGCGGCACTTCACCTTGCCATTGGCCTGTGCTTATCATGCAGCCTATATGGTAGAGACTCTCGAGAGTGCGGACGGATGTGGTGCCGACGGCTATCACCGGACTGTGTCCGCATATCGCCGCGAGGCGCCGTATAGTGGCCGCAGGCACGGAGATAAATTCGCTGTGCATGGGATGGGCTCCTATGGCGTCGCTCTTTACGGGCTGGAATGTGCCGGCACCGACATGCAGTGTTACTTCGAGGCGGCTGAAGCCTTTGCTGTCGAGTCTCTCGAGCAGTGCGGGGGTGAAATGCAGTCCGGCAGTAGGGGCGGCTACGGAGCCGTCGATGTGTGAGTATACGGTCTGATAGTCGGTCGAGTCGCTCGCTTCGGTGGAGCGGTTGAGATACGGCGGGATGGGAATTTCGCCGGCGGCGCTTATCACTTCGGCGAAGCTTGCGCCCCCATCCCAACTGAATCGCACCACCCACGAGTTGCCTTCGGCGCGCATGCGCTCGGCGTGCAGGGTGCGTGATGTGCCGTCGATTTCTATTTCGGCTGTAAGGATACCGCTTTTCCAACGCTTTGAATTGCCTATGAGGCATGTCCACTCGCACGAGGCAGTGCGGGCGAAGTTCTCGGCATAATCGGCGGGAGCGGCCGGCTCGAGACAGAATATCTCTATCGTGGCTCCCGTATCTTTGTGGAAACGCAGGCGGGCGTTGATGACGCGGGTGTTGTTGCACACGAGAGTCGAGTGTGGGGGCAACAGCGACGGCAGCTCGGCGAAAACGTGTTCGGCCGGATCTGCGCCGGGACGGTAGACGAGCAGCTTGCAGGCGTCGCGCTGCGACAGAGGGTGGGCGGCTATGCGTTCCTGTGGCAGTGGATAGTCGTAGCGGTCGATAAGTATGTCTTGCGGATTTTGCTTCATACAGCAAAATTACGAATTTTTTTTCACATATGATACAGAAACCGCATGCCGGCAAGGCATGCGGTTTCTGTATCATGGTAGGAGGATGTCTTTATTTTACAAGTACGCGCTGTGATTCTTTGCCGTTGACGTTGATGATGTATACGCCCTTGGCAAGACCTTCGGCCTCGAGAACCAGATTGTGGCTCCGAGCGGATGCGGATGCCACTTTCACGCCTTGAAGGTTGTAGAGGTCTGCTTTCACGCTCTGCGCTCCGGGTACGGTGATATCCCATGCCGAGGGGCCTGTGGCGGTGATGAGCATGGGGTTCCTGTTGTCGACAAGCACGTCGTCGACGCCAGAGCCTTTCAGTACTTCCTTGAGTCCTTCGTATACGTTGAACTTGCCGGCACCCCACTTGATTGCGGGTTCGAATCCGGTGACTGCATCATCGCGGTCGGCGGTGGCCTTGATTATGCGGCGTACGTCGGCAACGGTAAGGTCGGGGTTGGCCTGAAGCCACAGAGCGATACCACCGGCTACTACCGGACATGCCATCGATGTGCCCTGCATGGCTTCCCAATAGTTGTTGCGTCCGTCGAAGTTCTGGCTTGCGCTCACGCCGTTGGTGTATTGGGTGCCGTATGCACCGGCATATGTATTATAGTAGTATGTGGATATTGACGATACGATTGCGGTGCCGGGTGCGCATACGTGGGGCAGGGCGTTGCCGTTGTCGTCGATGCCGTAGGAGGAGTACTCGGCCACTTCGTCGCGCTTCATGGTGCTGTCGTAATATGAATATACGCCTCCCGATACGGTGGGCCATACCACGGCGGTGTTCCATGCGCCCACTACCACGCAGTTTTCGAAGTTGGCCATCGAGCTGATGGAGAAGTCGGGCGAGCCGTTGAGATATTCATCCCAGTCGCAGTTGGTGAATACCGCATGGGCGCCGTCATTACCCTTGCTCTGTGCGTTGGTCGTACCTGTGATGCGCTGTCCGGGTTTGCCTATGATACGGAAGCCTACCAGACGGTCGTGGTCGCGGTTGGCAGTGCGGTTCCATGTGAGGTCGGCCTGCATTATCACATTATAGCGGTTGTTGGTGCCGGTATTTGTTGAAGACTGCATGCGCAGTGTCGAGTTGGTAAAGTATTGTGTGAATGAGTCGAGATTCTGGTATGAGGTGCCTTTCTGTGTGCTGAGTGTGACCATTTCGTTGTTGACGCCGCCTTTCCAATCGAGTTCGTCGAGAATCTCGTTCTCTACTTCGTCGAATACAAGAGGATGTATTTCGAAAGGTGTGCTCGAATCGCTCCAGAAATCAATAAATCCCGAGAATGCTTGTGCGTCGCAGTCGAAGAATGTGATGAATTCGGTTTCATCTGAACCGAGTGTCTTGTCGAAAGACAGGTTTATGTCTCCTTCGTTGCCGGCAGCGATGCATATGATGATATCCTTGCCTACTTCGTTAAGAGCCTGGGAAATGAGGTCTGTGCCGTCGTGCTGGCCGATGTTGCCGCCGAGCGAGAGGTTGAGTACTGCGGGAAGTCCTTCGCTCTTGGCGTAGTCGCGCACTTTCTCTGCTCCTGCCATGATGCTGCTGTTGTATAGCGGGCCGCAGCCTACGGCTATGTAGGCGTTGGGCGCCATTCCGTAATATGGATTGGGTGTGGTGGCGTTGACCGTTGCGCGGCTCGAGGGTCGTGAGGTGTGTCGGGTCATCGTAGCCACCTTGCCGCCGGGCTGGTTGAAACCGCCGGCCATGCAGCCGAGCACATGGGTGCCGTGTGTCTCATACTCGCTGTCGGTCTCGAAGCGTGTCACGTCGAGATATTCGCGGGGTTTGCCGCTGTTGTCCTTGAAGTGCCATACCACATCCACACGCGAGTAGTCCTCGGTGCGGCTCATGAAGTTGCTGTGGTTGGGATCGAGACCGGTATCGAATATGCCGGCGAGGACGCCGGTGCCGTCGTATGCCTGATTGAGGTCGGCACCTTCGTGAACCTTGTCGGCTCCGGTGTATTTACGTGCGAGGTCGAGTTTGGGCTCGGCCATGCCGCCGAACGACATCGCCTCGACAAAATCGCAGTCGTTGAGTGCGTTGATTTCGTCGAGTGTACCGGCTGCGATTACAATCCGGCCGATTTCCGATATAATGTCGAATCCGCGAACCTCAAGATCGGAAACAGTGGCATCCGGAGCAAGTTTCACCAATACGGATACCGACCCGTCGGCGCGGCCACGCAATAAGTCGGCCTTCACGGGGAAATTCTCGCCAAGTGCGGGATCTGCTGAGGGATTTTGCTGATACATCTTGTAGGTATTCATAACCATCGCGCCCATCGCATCGAATTTATTCTCGGCGAAGGCCGACAGCCCCACAGCACCTGCAAGCAGCAACAGGGTGTATGATCTCTTCATATCTTTATTATGGTTTATATTTCGTTAGGTATTCAATTCGATGGCAAAGATAAGGATTTTGGATATTAATTGCTAAGATTTTTATGAAAAAAATTATTTAACAAATATTTTTTAACATTGCGGTTTACAGGCTGAGAGATTGTCAAAAAACAAAAGCCCCGATTCTTCACGAGTCGGGGGTTCTGTTTATCTAATCAAAAAGGAATTCTGAAAAAAGTGTTTCTTGAAGTTTGTATTTTTGACTGTCGGGTGTGGAGATGGTTTAATTACCGGGAGCTTATTAACATGAATTAACAATGTGTGTGTTTTTTTATTTGTATTTTTGCGCTTATGAAATCACGACTTATTATAGCCGCTCTGTTGCTCGGAGCCTCGATTCAGCTATGGGGCGGTGAAAGGCTGGAATATACCGGCGAAGTATTGATGAACGCCTCTACGGGCAGTTTTGCTCCATATTTTATCGGTTCGCTCAACGGAGGCCGGATTGTCCGTAAAAATTCGGCTTTGCTTGATATCGGTGCCAAAGTTGCTATCGACCGCGGCAAACGTTTCAGCTGGGGTGCCGGTGCCGAGTTACTCACAGGCTACTCGCATGCGAATTATTATGATAAGGTGGAATTTTTTGATGTAATGCCGTGGCGGCCTTGGCCTCAAGAGCCGACCTATAAAGTGACCAAAGAACGCAATCGCCCCTCTGCTGTATGGATACAGCAGTTGTATGGCGAGGTGAAATATCGTGGTGTGCTGCTGCGCGTGGGACAGAAGGACGTGCATTCGGTATTGCTTGACGAGAGCATCAGTTCGGGCGATCTCACCCGTAGCTCCAATGCGCGCGGCATTCCGGGTGTGAGTCTCGGCTTTATCGATTTTCAGGATATTCCGTTTACAAACGGCTGGGTGCAGATCGACGGAGTGGTGGAGTACGGCAAGTTTATGGACAGTGAGTTTATGCGGCAGCAGTACAACTATTTCAACTGGGTGCTCGCCACAGATACCTACTATACATATAAGCGCTGCTACTTCCGTACCAAGCTTTCGATGCCGCTGAGTGTCACTCTGGGCATGCAGACGGGCGGCCAGTTTGGCGGTACGAGCGCGTGGTACAGCCAAGGAAAGCTGATAAGGGAGGAACATCGTGGGTTCAAGATAAAGGATGCTCTGAAGATGTTTTTGCCTATCGAGGGCAACGGTAACGATTTCTATGAGGGCAATACACTCGGCACATGGGATTTCAAGGCACGCTACCGTTTGCGCGACGGCCGTGAGATAAGTTTCGCATTCCAGTGGCCGTGGGAAGACGGCTCGGGTATAGGAAGGCGCAACGGATGGGATGGCCTGTGGGGACTTTATTACCACGAAAAGGCCGGATGCCGTGCGTGGGTCACCGGAGCGGCTGTAGAATATCTCGATTTCCGTAACCAGAGCGGCCCGATACACTGGGCTCCGGGCGACTTTCCGGGCACGACCATCACCGGGTCGGCTACCGGCGGGGACAATTATTATAACAACGACACATATACGGCATATGCGAACTACGGGATGGCTATTGCCACGCCTTTTCTGGTATCGCCGATATATAATTTGAACGGTAATCCTGTATTCCTCAACAACCGCGCCCGCGGATTACATGCCGCAGTGAAGGGTTGTCTTGGCCCGGAGCTTGACTACACATTGAAGTATTCGTGGCAGCAGGGGCTTGGCATGAGTCGTCGACCGTCGGCCTACAGCCTTACCGACACATCGATGCTGCTTTCGGTAGGCTGGGACGCCCGCAGACTGTTGCCCGGGCTCAAGGCCGACGTGAAGCTAGCTTTTGACAAAGGATCGCTGCGCGGTGATAATTTCGGCGCAATGATAGGCGTGAGCTATTCCGGCTCGTTCAATTTCAAAAAGAAAAAATGAAAAGAGATACATTATTAGATATATTGGCCGTGATGCTGACACTCCTTGCGACTGCCTGCCAGAATAACGGCGACATCGGCGATATGTACGGCGTGTGGCGGCTCGACAGCTATACTCTCGACGGGGAGCCGTGCCACGACAAATATATAGACAATACAACCTTCTCGTTCCAGAACAATATCGTGGAGGTGATATCGCAGTATGACAATTATATGAGCGCATATCAGACTTACGGGCATTGGATATGGCGAAATGACGGCACGCTGATGTTGAGCTTCCAGCAGCATGATGATACCGGGTTGGATCAAAGCCAATATAATGCCCCATATTGGATAGGTTTTACCAAGAAAGAGGTGATGATAATGCAAGTGAGCGATCGTACCGGTTCGCGTATGACGCTCTCGTGGGAGCATGACGGGATGATGCATGTGTATAAACTGAAAAAAATGGATTGAAAATGATCGACAAAAACAAGATAGTGGCAGTGACCGGCGCCGACGGTTTTATCGGCTCGCATCTTACCGGCCATCTGCTCGACCGTGGATACCGCGTGCGTGCTCTGGCACAATATAATTCGTTCAACAACTGGGGTTGGCTTGAGGATGTGGCGCAGCTTCGTCCTGCGGACGAGGATCTTCTCGAGATCGTGACCGGCGATGTGCGCGACCCTAATTTCTGCCGCGAGTTTGTGAAAGGAGCCGGTACGGTGTTCCACCTTGCCGCTCTTATTGCCATACCATACAGCTATATCGCTCCCGACAGCTATGTCGACACCAATGTGAAGGGAACACTCAACATGTGTCAGGCCGCCCGCGATGCCGGTGTAGACCGCATACTTGTCACGAGCACGAGCGAGGTGTACGGCACGGCGCGGCAGGTGCCTATACCGGAGTCGCATCCGCGGCAGCCGCAGTCGCCTTACTCGGCCACCAAGATCGGCGCTGATGCGCTTGCGCTGAGCTTCTATAATGCATTTGACCTGCCGGTGGTGGTGGCGCGTCCGTTCAACACCTATGGCCCGAGGCAGAGCGCGCGAGCCATAATCCCGACTATAATATCGCAGATAGCCGGAGGCAAGACCACCATCAAGGTGGGTGACCTCAGCCCTACACGCGACTTCAATTATGTAGATGACACGTGCCGCGGATTCATCGCTCTTGCAGAAACCTCCGGTATCGAGGGACGCGAGATAAACATCGCTTCCGGCACTGAAATATCAATGGCTGATACATTTAATGCCATAGCTGGGGTGATGGGGCGTAAAGTTGATTTCGAGGTGGATCCGGCGCGTCTGCGTCCCGGTAAAAGCGAGGTGCGGCGGCTGTGCGGCGACAACAGCCTGATATGCTCGCTTACAGACTGGCGTCCGCAGGTAGATATACGCGAGGGATTGCGCCGCACGGCCGAATGGTTTTCCGACCCGGTAAATCTGGCGAAATATAAGGCTGATATCTATAACCGATGAATAAAAAACTTGTATTGGTGGGCGGTGGCGGTCATGCCCGTTCGCTGCTCGCTGTCCTTGATGATGATGTGCAGGTGGCGGGATATGCCGATATCCACCCGTGCGCCGGTTTCGATCTGCCTTATCTCGGTACCGACAGGGAGTGTGTGGCTCTGCTTGATCCTGCGGAATACGAGGTGGCCGTCACTTTGGTCGGAGGCCGTGACTGCTCGCTTGCCGTACGTCGCGGCATCATACAGGCATACAAGGATTTCGACATGCCATTGGTCATCGCGCCGACAGCCATAGTGGCAGGTTGTAAGATAGGCCCGGGTGCGCAACTGATGCACCGCGCGATGGTCAATACCGGTACGGAGATAGGTGTATGCAGCATTGTCAATACCGGCGCGGTGGTGGAACACGACTGCAAGATAGGGTCGAATGTGTTCATCGGCCCCGGGGCTGTGATATGCGGCGGGGTTGAGATAGGCGACGACTGTTATATAGGGGCCAATGCCACAATACGGCCGGGTGTGAAGATAACTGCCGGGGCTGTGGTGGGGCTTGGTGCGGCAGTGGTTGAGGATATTACCGAACCGCGTGTGTATGCGGGAGTTCCGGCAAATCTGTTGCGATGAGACATACGATTATAATAGCCGAGGCCGGCGTGAACCACAACGGTTCGTACGGGCGTGCCGTGGAGATGATACATGCGGCGGCTCGTGCGGGCGTCGATTATGTGAAGTTCCAGACCTTCAAAGCCGACAGTCTTGTATCGGCATCGGCTCCGCGTGCCGAATATCAGAAACGAAATTGCGGCGGGAACGACAGCCAGCTGTCGATGCTCCGCTCTCTTGAGCTGTCGTATGCCGATTTCTACCGTCTGGCCGAGGAGTGCCGCAATGCGGGAGTCGGTTTTATGAGTACTCCTTTCGACCTTGAGTCGGTGGATTTCCTTGCGGGGCTTGGCATGGATTACTGGAAGATTCCGTCTGGCGAGATCACCAATCTGCCATATCTGCGCAAGATAGCCTCGAAAGGGGGGAGAGTGATATTGTCGACGGGTATGTCGACCATGGAGGAGGTGTGTGCGGCCGTCGATGCTCTCGAAGCGGGAGGCACAGGCCGCGGCGACATATATCTGTTGCACTGTACCACGCAGTATCCCACGCCATATGGCGATGTGAATCTGCGGGCGATGGACGCATTGCGCGGCTTGGGTTGCCGCGGGGTGGGGTACAGCGACCATACGGAGGGTATCGCCGTGCCGGTGGCTGCTGTGGCGCTCGGTGCCGGGATAATCGAGAAGCATTTCACGCTCGACAGGAATCTGCCGGGGCCGGATCACAAGGCGTCGCTCGATGTCGCCGGACTCTGTGATATGGTGCGTGCGGTACGAGCCGTGGAACAGGCTGTGGGCGATGGCGTGAAGCGTGTCACAGATTCAGAAAGACCGAATATCGCTGTGGCCCGCAAGAGCATTGTGGCTGCGTGCGATATAACTGCGGGAGAGGTGTTGACCGAGAGCAATCTTACCGCCAAGCGTCCCGGCACAGGCATGTCGCCGATGCTCTGGGACAGTGTGGTCGGCACACGGGCCACGCGCGATTACCGCAAGGACGAAATCATAGATTCTATCTGATCGATTATCCCCATCGCTCCTTTTGCCGGGCGGCCATTGTCGCCTCGGCAGGGTTGGCACACGGTTTCCACAGCGTGAGACCTTTGAGGGTGTCGGGCAGGAATTGCTGGCGCACGAAATTGCCGGGATAGTCGTGGGCGTATTTGTAGCCGTCGCTGTATCCGAGGTCTTTCATAAGTCTGGTGGGGGCGTTGCGCAGATGCAGCGGCACAGGCTGATTGCCTGTCTTGGCCACCATGCCTAGCGCTGTATCTATGGCCATATAGGCTGAGTTTGATTTGGCACTCGTTGCCAGATAGATGGTGCATTCGGCCAAAGGAATACGGCCTTCGGGCATACCTATCTTACGTATGGCGTCGAATGTGGCGTTGGCCAGCAGCAATGCGTTGGGATTGGCGAGTCCGATGTCTTCGGCGGCCACAATCACGAGGCGACGGGCGATGAATTCCGGATCCTCGCCGCCGGCTATCATGCGTGCGAGCCAGTATACGGCGGCATCGGGATCGGAGCCGCGTATCGATTTTATGAAGGCCGATATGATGTCGTAGTGCATCTCGCCGCCTTTGTCGTAGGCTTGCGGATTGCGTTGCAGCCGCTCGGTCACCACTTCGTCGTTGATGGTGATGGCCTCGCCGGCCGGAGTGGACTGCTCGAGAAGGTCAAGGATGTTGAGCAGCTTGCGGGCATCGCCGCCGGAATAGCGGAACAGGGCGTCGGTCGATGTGATGTCGAAACGCCGCCGGCTGAGCACAGTGTCAGTGTCGATGGCATGCCGCAGCAGGCGTTCGAGATCCACGGTATCGAGCGGCTCGAGAGTGTAGACCTGCGCACGCGACAGCAGCGGACGTATCACCTCGAACGACGGATTCTCGGTAGTGGCGCCGATGAGTGTGACTGTGCCGTCCTCTACGGCACCGAGCAGGCTGTCCTGTTGGCTTTTGCTGAAACGGTGAATCTCGTCGATGAACAGGATGGGGCGTCCGCCCGAGAACATGCTTGCGGCTTCGCGGCGGCATTGTTCGATCACCTCTCTGACCTCCTTCACACCCGACGATACGGCCGACAGAGTGTGGAAGCGGCTCTCGGTGGCGTTTGCGATTATGCGCGCGAGTGTGGTCTTGCCTACGCCGGGAGGGCCCCACAGTATGAATGATGCTACATTGCCTGTCTCTATCATGCGGCGCAGGATCTTTCCTTCGCCCACAAGATGTTTCTGGCCGATGTATTCGTCGAGAGTCTGAGGGCGGAGGCGTTCGGCCAATGGTGCGAGTGCCATTTTATGTTTAATTTTCTGATAGAATAAGCAGGGGTCGGGCTTATGTAGGCCGACCCCTGTATGTAATGTATGTGTAAGATTATTCGGCGGGAGTTGTTGTACCGTTTATCTTGTCGTTCACTTCGCGGTACAGGGTGCTGAATTCTGCTGCCTTGTCCTTGTCGGGCTCGATATCGTTGTAGTACTGGATGCTGAAGAGGCAGATTTCCTTGTACATGTTGAGCTCGTTCTGGGGATTGGCAGGATCGGCATTCTTGGGATCCTTGTTGAGCAGGTCGAGGAGTTTCTGGTACTCGGCCACTACCTCGGCGTTGGGCTTGGAGTTGTTTCCGGCCATTATAAGGCGTGCCTTGCGCTGGAGAAGCATGGGGTTGTCGGGTACGAGAGCCATGGCCTTGTCGACGTATTCGAGGCCTTTTTTGGATGCTTCGGCGCGGAGTTCCTGATTGTCGCCTGCGGTGGCGCCTGCGTTAAGCCAGCGGCCAGAACCGGTGAAGAAGTCGTTTACCTCGGGGTTCTCGATTGTAGCCATGTACTTGTCGTAGGCACGGGCTGCGTCGGCATACATCTTGGCCTTGGTGAAAGCTGCGCTGAGCTGCTGCTGCAGTGCTCCGTTCTCGGGGAACTTGTCGGCGGCAACCTTGAGTTTCTCTACGGCGATGGAGTCGTTTCCTGCTCCGCTGTATGCGTCGGCGAGGGTGGTGTAGTCGTTGGAAGTGAAGTATCCGTTGGGGTTGTTCTTGAAGAAGCTTTCGCCGTCTTTGATGGCCTGGTCATATTGGCCGAGCTGGGTCTCGTTGAGGAAGCGCAGACGCTGCATCAGGAAGTTGTCGGGCTGCTGGGCGAGCACTTCTTTGGCTACCTGGAGCGAATTGGGATAATCCTCGCCGTAGTAGAGGAGTACCGAGTAGCGGGCCTTGTCCTGAGGGAAGTGGTTGGGATTGTTGATATACTTGCCATATTGCTCAGATGCCTGTTTCCAGAAGTTGGCCTCGTAGAGTTTCTCGGCGAGCTCGCGCTGTCCGAGGGCTGATTCGGGAGCCACGGCAAGGAATTCCTTGAGCTTGTCGATGGAGAACTGCGGATTGACGTGGAAGTAAGAGTTGGCGTATTTAACATATCCCTCGGGGTTGTTGTTGTCGTATCCGATGGCCATCTCGTACTTGCCGGCAGCGCCTCCGAAGTCTTTCTGGTCAACGAGCATGTCGCCCTCGAGGATGTATATCGTGGGCTCTGTATGCTTGGAATCCTTGTGGGCTTTTGCGAGATATTTCTCCACCTCTTTGGCATATTTCACGGGGTCGGCCTTGTAGTATGCGCGGGCTATGTCGACGAGGATCTCATAGTTTTTCTTGGCTGTTTTCTGTGCGAGTTTGAACTGCTCGTCGGCTGCCTTGGCATTACCGTTGAGCAGGTCGATGGCACCGAGGCCTACATAGTTGTATCCGCACTCGGCATTTGCTGCCACGCCGTCCTGGAAGTATTTGAGAGCTTTGTCCTTGTGGTCGAGAGCAAGCTCTGTCTGGCCGAGGTAGTAGTTGGCCATGGCTTTGTCGGTACCGGCCTGGTTGAAGGTATTCTGCAGGATGGTGAGGGCATTCTCATACTGTCCGGCCTTGTAGTATTCGATGCCGTCCTTGTAGCCTTGGCTTTGAGCGGATGCCGCCAGCGAGCCGGCGAGCATGATAGCGAATAGTGTTTTTAATTTCATATAAACGATTGTTGTTGTTTGTGATTACTTTTTCGAGATAGCAAAATATGTAGTTGTGTATGTGTTATCGGATCATTCGCCGAGTTCGACCTGGATTCTCTGCATGCGTGCGGGAAGGATGCCTGTCTTGAGTATGATTTTTTGTCCGATGTTGCCTGTCACAAACGAGTAGAATCCGCCTGCTAGGCTACCCGAAGCACCGGTGGTGATCATATACATCTGTCGGAACAGGGGATACTTGCCGTCGAATATATACTGCTGGTAAGGCTTGTAGGCCCGGGCTTCGTCGCTGCTGAGACGGTCGTTGTAAAGTGCGAGAACTTTTACTTCATCTGTGAGGGTGGCACCTTCCACCGGATCCTCACCCAATACGGATATCGCGAGATCCTCTTTCGACATGTCGGCAGATGCCATGTCGGATGTGATCCAGCTCACACCCACCACGCCGATGGCATTTCTGCTCTCTTTTACGGCTTTGAACACTGCCGGCACTGATCCCTGTGCATAGACGTTGGCGCCGAGGGGCTCTCCGTATAGCAATGAGTCGCGCATGTAAGTTATCAGACTTGATGATTTATCGTCGAACACTACCGATATTTTGCCGAGGTCGCAGGGCCATATATCGTTCCAGTCGGTCGACTTGCCGGCAAGGATCTCCGATACTTCCTTCAGTGTGAGCTTGCTCACTGGATTGTCGGTATTCACGATAAGTGCCACGGCGTCGACGGCTATCTTGGTGGAGCGAACATTACGGTTCTTTTTCTTGAGTATCTCGCGTTCGCGGGCTGAAATATCCCGTGATACGACGATAGTCTTGGTGTTCAGGCTCATCAGCGAGTCGAAAGCCTCGGCCTGTGTGGCGTATCTGGCCAGGATGTGAGCTTCGGGATACTGGTATTCGAAGACATCGACTTCCTGCTTCATTATGTTTTCGAAGGTATTGTCGCACACGATGGTGGTGGTGCCTGTGGTGTGCGAGTTGGCCTTTTTCTCGTATTTCAGACAGCCGGTAGCCGCGATGCCGAGTGTCGCGGCCACTACGATGGTAAGTAGCTGTATTGATTTCATATTGCCGGTATTATGATTCAAGGAGGGACGCTTATATCTCGTCATCCCGTTGTGTTAGATCCTTGTAGGTACGGTAGCCGCGGAAGAAGCCGTAGAGCACAAGTACTACGCCTACAATCCAACGCGTCCATGCCCAGTCGCCGCTCCACTTGAAGAAGTTTATGAACATGAGCACACCCATGCCTTCATATACAAGAAACATGAAGATGCCGAAGACAAGGCCGAGAATGCTGCGAGTCGAAGGCACCGGCCTGCGTATGGTATGGTTGGTACGGCCATAGCCGTCATTTTGATAGTTGTTGCTCATATCAGCGAGTATTAAATAGTTGATAAATCTGTTGGTGGCTATATTCAGCCCTTAGAGATTTAACACTTCTGCGGCCAATAAGTTCGTTGAGTAGCCGTACTGTATTCAGGCACTCAAAGTTAGTCATTTTATGGCGATATAGCGCTTAAAAAAGTGAAAAAAAATATTAAATTGCGGAGACTGCCGTTTATTTCGCCGAAAAGTACGGCCTGTCGAGTTTGGCTCCGCTTAGAAAAGCCTCGGCCGACATCCGTTTCTTACCGGCGGGTAATACTTCGAGAAGCTCTATTGCCCGTCCGTCGCCTGTGGCTACCGTCATGCGCATGTCGGGGGTAGCGGTCACTGTGCCGGGTTCTGCGCCGGGGATGCCGTCGACGATTCGTGTCTTGAAAATCTTCATTATTTCCTGCCGGCCTGTACCGGGGTCGAAGGCCGAGCGCGCCGCCGGATAGGGTGACAGACCGCGTACCTGATTATGGATCTGTTCGGCGGTGCGGTTCCAATCTATTATGCAGTCCTCTGCAAATATCTTCGGTGCCGGTGTG
The DNA here is from genome assembly GCA_910577355.1 of uncultured Muribaculaceae bacterium. GTDB lineage: Bacteria > Bacteroidota > Bacteroidia > Bacteroidales > Muribaculaceae > CAG-873. The sequence goes on along the minus strand of CAJTMY010000014.1, from coordinate 27,922 downwards.
GGCTGTATGCCGCCGGGTATCTGATCCTGAGGTATGGGTGTGAGGTCGCCGGCTATGATGTGGCCGACGGTGTCGAGGGTGAGGTCGGCGCCGAGATACATCAGGCGGTCGTGTACGTCGCCCACGTTGTCGTCGGGCAGGATATCTACTTCCTCGCGGCGCAGGATGTCGCCGGTGTCTATCTCGTGCTTGAGCATGAATGTGGTGACTCCCGTGCGCTTGTCTCCGTTCATCACGGCACGGTTGATCGGGGCGGCTCCGCGGTAGAGGGGTAGCAGGGAAGCGTGCAGGTTGAATGTGCCCAGGGGCGGCATCGTCCATACTACTTCGGGGAGCATGCGGAAAGCGATTACAATAAAGAGATCGGCTTTCAGCGAGCGCAGCTCGTCGACAAATTCGGGATCCTTGAGCTTCACGGGCTGCAGGAGCCGAAGTCCGGCCGATAAGGCATATTGTTTTACGGGCGAGTGCAGCAGTTTGTGGCCGCGGCCGGCAGGTTTGTCGGGCATCGTCACGACGCCGGCTATGTTGTATCCGGCTTCCACGAGTTTGCGCAGGCTTTCCACGGCAAAGTCGGGCGTGCCGAAAAATACTATACGTAGGTCTTTCTTTGTCATTCTGTCGGGTGTAATGTGGCTGTGATTGATTTCCATACATTCTCGTCGGGTACGGGGGCCTCGACGTGTACAGGCTGTTTGCTTACGGGATGTATAAAGTCGATCGATCGTGCGAGCAGCGATATTGACCCGTCGGGATTCGACCGGCGGTCGCCGTATTTCAGGTCGCCGCGTATGGGGCAACCGATGGCGCTGAGCTGTACGCGTATCTGGTGTTTCCGGCCTGTGAGAAGCTTGATCTCGAGCAGGTTGAATGTGTCGCCCTTGGCCATCAGGCGATATTCGAGACGTGCCTCCTTGGCGCCGGTTTTCGGTGCGGCAGATGCATACGACTTGTTGTTGCGCTCCACTGTGGTGATGTAGTGGGTGAGGGTATCGGCCGGCTGTGGCGGCATGCCGCGTGTGAGAGCCCAGTAGGTCTTGTGGATGTCGCCGTTTCGCAGCATGTCGTTTAGCCGTGAGAGCGCCTTGGATGTCTTGGCGAATATCACGGCTCCGGCGACGGGGCGGTCGAGGCGGTGTACCACGCCGAGAAACACGTTGCCGGGCTTGGCGTCGCGCTCCTTGATCATTTTTTTCAGGGTCTCGACGAGCGGTTCGTCTCCTGTCTTGTCGCCCTGTACTATTTCGCCGGGATGTTTGTTGACTATAAGCAGATGGTTGTCTTCAAAAAGGATGTCGGCCATTGTCACTGTCATTTTATGACAATGCACCCGCAGCCGATATGGTGCGGGCGCATTGTGGGAATATTCAATATATTAGATGCCGAGATCTTTCTTCACGGCCTCGATTTTGACAAGGGCGTCGCGGTTGCAACGGTCGTAGTCGTCTTTTGAGGTCATCCTGTCGTGCACTTCGATATAGAACTTTATCTTAGGCTCGGTGCCGGAGGGGCGTACCGATACCTTGGTGCCGTCTTCGGTGAAGAACTGGAGCACGTTGGACGTGGTGGGGAAGTCCATCTTTGTCACCTTGCCGGTAGCGGTGTCGGTGCAGTTGAGGTCGGCGTAGTCTTTAACTGTTACCACTTTTGATCCACCGAGGCTTCTGGGGGGATTCTTGCGGAAATCCACCATCATCTGTGCGATTTCCTGTGCGCCTGTACGTCCGGGACGTACCACGGATATGCCTTCCTCGTGCGAGTAGCCGTTCTGCAGGTAGATGTCTTGAAGCATCTGGTTGAAGTCGAGACCGCGGTCTTTTGCCCAGGCGCATATTTCGGCCATTAACGAGATGGCAGATACGGAATCCTTGTCGCGACAGAAGTCTTCGGCCAGAAAGCCGTAGGACTCTTCGCCACCGCCGAGATAGCGCATAGTGCTCTCGTTGTCGCGGATCACCGATGCTATCCATTTGAAGCCGGTGTAGCAGTCGTACATCTTTATGTGGTTGTTGTCGGCGATTGCCTTGATGGTCTCGGTGGTGACGATGGTCTTGACTACATATTCGTTGCCCTTGAGGAGGCCGAGCTCGCGGTTGCGCTGCATGATGTAGTTCATGAGTATCATCACTATCTGGTTGCCGTTGACGAGCTGATATTCGCCGCTGTTGTCGCGGATGACGCAACCGATGCGGTCGGCGTCGGGGTCGGAAGCCACAACGAGGTCGGCACCAACTTCCTTGGCTTTGGCGATAGCCATGGCCATGGCCGAGGGTACTTCCGGATTTGGGGATACCACGGTGGGGAAGTCGCCGCTGGGGATATCCTGCTCGGGTACATGTATGATGTTGGTGAAGCCGTAGTTGGCGAGCGATTCGGGGATAAGCTTCACGCCTGTGCCGTGGATAGGGGTGTAGACGATCTTGAGGTCGGCGTGGCGTCTGATAACTTCCGGATCGAGGCTCAGGGTCTTGATAGCGGCGAGGAATGCGTCGTCCATATCCTTGCCGATGATTTCGATCTTCGACGGGTCGCCTGCGAATCTGATCTCTGCGACGTCCTTTATACGGTTGACGTTGTCGATGATGTTGACGTCATGGGGGGCGATTATCTGAGCGCCGTCGGCCCAGTATGCCTTGTATCCGTTGTACTCCTTGGGGTTGTGCGATGCGGTGATGTTGACGCCGGCCTGTGCGCCGAGACGGCGGATGGCGAACGAAAGCTCGGGGGTGGGGCGGAAGCTGTCGAAGAGATACACCTTGATGCCGTTGGCCGAGAAGATATCGGCTACGGTCTCGGCAAACTTGCGCGAGTTGTTGCGCACGTCGTGGCCAACCACGACTGCTATTTCGGGAAGATCCTTGAACGCTTCCTTGAGATAGTTGGCGAAGCCCTGTGTGGCGGCGCCCACGGTGTAGATGTTCATGCGGTTGGAGCCGGCTCCCATGATGCCGCGCAGACCGCCTGTGCCGAATTCGAGATCTTTGTAGAATGATTCGATCAGGTCGGTCTTATCGTCGTTGTCGAGCATGGCCTGCACAGCGGCGCGTGTCTCGGCGTCGTAGCTGTCGGATAGCCATTTCCCGGCTTTTTCGGTCACTTGTTTGATAAGTTCTTGATTATTGTCCATGTCAGTTATGAGGTATTAGTTTATGAGTCGAATAATGTATCGCAAAATTAACAAAAAAACTTGAATAATCAACGGTTGTTTGTGAATATTACGCGGTCGGAGCCCAAATGTTTTCTCTATTACGATATTTTGGCAAAAAAACAGGAGCCGTTACCGGCTCCTGTCGTATAAGATTGATGTGTTGTGTCACTTCTTGCCGCCGCAAAGCCGGCCGAGCATGAATGTGAGCGATGCCGTGCCGTCCATGGTGGGTTCGTCGGTGGAGTAGTCGGAGTAGTCGTCGTGGTATACCACCAGAGGGTTCTGGAAGGCCGCGAAGCGGTCTTCCTTGCGCAGGCGCACGCCCCAAAGCTTCTTGAATATGTTGGTGTATACGGGCCCGTCGACAAGGCCGCCTACGAGGAAGTCGCGGCCGGGGCGGTCGCCGATCTTCATGTCGCTCATGGCTGAGTGAGGGTCGCGTGGAGAGGATATGCCATCAATCTCGGGCATGATTATCATTGTCTGTCCCCAGGGATTGACGCCGAAGAGCCAGTCGCGGGCGGCGGTCTCTAGTTCGCGGTAGGTGTCGTCGCCGGTCTGTTCGCGGTAGAGCATGGCTTGTGTGACAAGGGCTACGGCGAGGTTGTTGGAACACCATATGAAGGGAATGCCGGTGAGGAATGCGTTGCCTTCGGCGCGGTCGGCCACGCGGCGCAGTCCGCTACGCATGTTGCGGGCGAATTCCTTGCCGGGACGACCGGGTACTTTGGCGAGTTCCGAGTGGCCGAGGTTGACGAAAGGATACCACTGATAGTGGTTGGCCGAATCGGCACCCATCCACGGGGTGACGGGTTCGAGGCGTCCGTATGCGATGGCGTCGGCGAGGTATACGGAGTCGTTGGTGGCGCGGTATCGGGCCATGGCGGCGAGCTCCATGTCGTCGGCCCAGTTGTCCTCTTCATAATAGTAGGGCGATACGGTGCTGCATGTCTGGCAGGCACCGGGATTGGCCTTGCCCACTTCGTATGCCACTGCCGAGCGGCGTGCGAGCTCCTTGGCGAAGGCGGGGTCGATGTCGGCGAATATCTCGCTGCCGAGGCCGAATGAAGATGCGAATTTGCCTACCGATGATGCCAGGCCCCAGCTCTCGTTTTTGTACTTCGAGAGGCCGGCAGGCTCGCCTACACAGGCAAATACCGGGCGTGCGCCTCCGGCGCCCCAGCCGTAGTCCACGTTGTCGCCTTTGGGCGTGCCGGCATAGCGGTGGTCGCGGTCGTCGGCGATCTGATTGAGGAACAGGGTGTCGGAGGGGTTCATCTTCACCATCCATTCCAGACCCCAGCGCGCTTCGTCGAGGATGTCGGGTATGCCGTTGGCGCCTTCGAGGCCTGCGGCGTCATATTTGTCGGCCCATATGCCTGGATTCTCGCGGTAGGCGAAAAGCATCTGATACACGGTGTTGGCCGATGTGGTGAGGTATTGCAGATAGTCGGATGCGTCGTGCCAACCGCCGGTAACGTCGACATGTGTGCCGGTGAGGTCGCCTGCCATCACGAGTATGCCGTCGTCCTGGTGGCATTTTTCGTTGTGTGTGGGGTTGAATCCGCAGCGTTGCTGGCGCAGGTAGATTAGAGGCAGCTCGTTGAGCGAGTAGCGCGAGTATGCGTCATCGCCGATGTATACCTTGCTCACTTCGGCCACCTTGCCGTCGACCTTGGCGCTGAGCACATATTCGCCCGGAGTGGTGATGTCGGTGAAATAGATACGGGCCGAGTGCTTGAACGGTTCCCATGCCTCGGTCTCCACGACCTTGTCCACGGCGATGACGCCTTTGTCGGGCGACGACAGCTCGAATGTCATGCGGGCGGGGTCGGTATCGCCCATATAGACGGCAGCCTTGATGTCGTCGGGGAGATAGCCCACCTGGTTGACGCGCAGGGTCTGGGCCGATGCGCACGCGGCTGTTGCTGCCGCTAACAGAAGGATAGCTTTCTTCATGATATATAGATAAATGTGTTAAGGGTTTATAATGTTGCGGTTAAAAACGTGAGAATGACCATCACCAACGCGATGGGTGATACGGCCAGCAGGGAGTCGATGCGGTCGAGGATGCCGCCGTGTCCGGGGATGATGTTGCCCGAATCCTTGAGCCCGAGCGTACGCTTTAGGAGTGATTCGAAAAGGTCGCCGTATGTGCCGGCGATGCTCACTACTGCGGCGTAAATCGTCCATGAGACATATGCGTGTACGGTGCCTCCGCCTATGATGTGGGCGGCTACGAGGCCGGCGGCTACGGTGAGCGCGAAACCTCCCCAGAAGCCCTCCCAGGTCTTTTTTGGAGAGAGGCGCTCGCACAGCTTGTTGCGACCGAATGTGCGGCCGCTGAGATATGCGCCGGTGTCGTTGAGCCATATGAAGATAAACAGTGCCAGAGTGGCACGCGGGCCGGCGAAACTGTATGATACAAGCAGCATCAGCAGCGGCATGAACACGTAGGTCATGGCCAACGCCGAATAGAGTGTGGCCCGGGCGGGATCGCCGCTGCGGTCGGTGACGGCTATCATCATGCGCCCCGGCAGGTAGAGTATGGATATGAGAAGCAGGGCTATGGACATCTCGAATCCGGCAAAGCCGGCGCCGCGGAACGGCGACAGCGCAATGCCCAGCGTGGCTGTTATCGCCATCACCGCTATGACGCAGTCCCATATACGCGCCGCAATGGGTATGTATGCGCGGGTGCCGAGCATCTTCTCGAGCTCAAGGATTCCGAGCACCGTAAAGAGAGCGACGAGCGCCGCGAAATATATCGGGCCGGCAAGTGTGCAGGCGACAATGAGGAGGACGTATACGGCACCCGACAGGGCACGCAACAGCATATTGTTCATTCTTCAGAAAATTTCAGATAATTCGGTGGCCTGTAGATGCGGCTTTTACCTCGTCGTCGATGCGGGCGCGCTCCTCTACGTGGGCTTTGGTGCTTGCGTCATCGACCTTCATGCGTATCTTCATCTGGTCGAACCCTTTGCCATATACGCCGTTGACGTTTGACTGAGATATGAAGGCGTCGGGATCGATCCGTTTGACGATACGGAATATATTGATAGATTCGATTTTGCGGGCCATTACCAGAAGGATCTTCACCTCATGTTTGGAATACCATCCCATGCCGTTGAGCACGGTGCATCCGCGCTTGGCCTCGTTGTTGATGGCTGTGGCGATCTCCTGCCAGCGGCGCGAGAAGATTGTGAACTGTACGGCCTGGCGGTTGGTATTTATCATCAGATCGGCCATGTAGGAGCACATGAACAGTACGATGAACCCGTAGACCACGGTGTCGATCTTGTGGAATATAAGATATGACGATGATATTATTATCATGTCGACATACAGTATCATTCGGCCTATGGTGACATTGGTGTACTTGGCCACCATCGCGGCCACTATGTCAGTGCCACCTGTCGAGCCGCCGTGCACAAATGCCATGCCTATGCCTATGCCCGATGTGATGCCGCCTATGACACAGCTCAGGAATGGATCGAGATGGAATATGTCGCCGCACAGCGGGATGGTGATGCCCATCATGAGCGATATCATGGTGGCGCCGAATATCGTGGCTACCACAAACTGCTTGCCCACCACCTTGAAGGCTATGGCCAGCAGTATGAGGTTGCAGGCATAATTGCCGATGGCGATGGGGATGCCGAGAGTGAAATATAGAATAGTGCTTAAGCCGGCCAAACCGCCGATAACCACTTCATGGGGCAGGATGAATGATGCAAAGCCGAAAGCATATATGGCTACTCCCAGTGTGATGAAGAAGTAGTCCTTGAAAGTATGCCAGAGACGTAGGCGGTCGACGGTCATCTATATATTACAGTTGTTAAGATTCTTGTTGGATTCTGAATGCAAATTTAGTGAGTTTTTCCCAATTATAAAACAGGCTTTGCATTTTTATTTCAAGAACAAAACGGCCATATGCTTGTTTTAATATAAAATTATGTCATTATGGCTAAATTCTCAACTCTTTTTTCATCAGTTGTGGCGGCTGTGTCTGTCATGGCTGTTACATCATGTGCCGATGATGCGCGTTTCATCGGCAAGTGGACTGAAATCTCTCCGTCGGACATCACATCTCAGGTTGCCGGAGCCTCAAAGGCTACAAGTGTCTTGTCTCTGGACTTCACATACGGCCAACAGAAAGACGGGGGAGATGTGACTTTATCAGACGCTGTCGAAATCATAAGTGCTCTCGAAAATGTAATGACCGCCGACAGTATTCCTGTTCGTGTGTCGGTTCCGGCGGTTGCCACTGTTGACGGCATATGGTCTTACGATGTCGATGACGATGATGACCTGCTGTTGCAGTTCGACCGATCGCAGTTGAAGGTAAGTATTGATCCGTCGCAGGTTACGTTTGTTGGTGCGATGCCGGTCGGGGCTACTGATGCGGCTCTCGATTCGATAAAGAATATTGCGATGGAGAAGTGTCATGCAGAAGTCGTAGACCATGTGTCCGATGCATTGTCGCGATATACTGTCGTAGACGATGTGAAAGTGAGCGACGACGGTCTTACAATGGGTCTTGAAATCCAATCACCTAAGGCCGACATGCGCTTCAAACGCGTCTCCGAATAGAGGTATAAGGTAGTATTTCAATGAAAAATAAGCCGCAGTATGCCGATTTATGCCGGCATGCTGCGGCTTTATTTACCCGGATTGACAATATCCGGCAAAACTCATGACTATCTGATGCGTCGGGCCGATATTTGTACATGGCCGTATTTTGATGCTGATGCATAGGTCTATGTAGCGAATCATACGACAATCCACATGGCGGTAATTATTTTTTGGGTTATTTAAACGATTTTAACTACCTTTGCGACTCTAATGCTGCCAAATCCAATCATTTCATCACATAAAATATTATGAACTACAAGCTTAAAAGCCTGTTGGCACTGTTGGCTGTCGTTTCCACCGCATGTATCGACGATAACTACGATCTGTCGGACATTGACACCACCACACGTGTTCAGGTAAACGACCTCACGTTGCCTGTCAACATCGATGCGATCACGCTCTCCGACATCATCACATTTGATGAGGACAGCAAGATCAAGCCCGTCACAATCGGCGGCAAAGAATTTTACGCACTGTCTGAGACCGGCGATTTCGAGTCCGACGCCATCTATATCGACAAGGTGACAGCGGCCGCGCCTTCGCTGGCTCCCACACAGGAGACACTCAGCCGCATTATGCCGCAGGCGAAGACAGCCGGCTTCGATCCCTCAGATCTTAGCTACACATACGAAATCGTGCGTATGGGCAACGATCTGCACTATGTGTCGGAGAACATCGACCCGGCCATCGACGCCTTGTACTCGGCCCGCATAGAACCTCTCGAATTCGGAGTTCACCTTGAGGCTCTCAACATGGGATCTGTCACCGACCGCATGTATTTCAGTGACCTCGTGATATCAATGCCTAAGGGACTCACATGTACCGTCTCGACAGGTAAATACAATCCGGCCACAGGCATATGGACTATCGATATGCATGATGTACAAGGCAGCACTACCGACGCTAAGCTCACTGCCACCGCCATCGATTTCGCAGCCAACGGTTGCGAGATAGTGGATCATGGTCTCTCGCTCGACAGCCAGTTCCGCATCGAATCGGGGCACCTCACCATCGAGCCGAAGATCGTGGGTGGAATACCGTCGCAGCTCCCCTCCAGCCTCGAATTCCGTGTGAGCTATACTCTCAATGATCTAACCGTCAACAACCTTTCGGGCCGCATCAACTACAAGCTCGCAGGTATGGATATCGAACCCGTGAGCCTGAGCGACATACCCGATTTTCTCTCGGGAGAAGAGACCAACATAGACCTTGCCAACCCGCAGATCTACCTTCAGGTCAACAATCCCGTTGCCGGCAACGACCTCGACTGCAGCACCGGCATAACTCTTACGGCTATCCGCGAAGGAGCTCCGGCTCAGTCATTCTCACCCGACAACGGTGCATTCACCATCGGCCACGGCCGCGGAGTGGAAGGCCCTTACAACTTTGTACTGGCACCCGACAATAAAGACCTCACCACTCCTGCCGACTACACAACAGGTCTGGAATTCGTGAAATTCAGCAACTTGTCGGCTTTGATAGCATCGCCGGCCGATTCGCCTGTCAAGGGGTTGCCGCAATCGATAGGCATACGCCTCGACGATCCGCAGATCCCCACCTAGACTGTCGATGGCTTCGACCTCGGCCGCTATATCGACGGTGTCAAGGGCAAGTATGAGCTTATGGCTCCTCTGGCTCTCCGCGAAGGATCATTGGTAGTCTACCGCGAGCGAGAGGACGGCTGGAACGATGAAGATGTCGATGCCATAACCATCACAAGGCTTACAGCCACATGCTCCATTACCAACAACTGCCCCGTTGCTGCAGTATTGAGCGCATATCCTATAGATGTGAACGGCAACCGTATCCCCGGGGTAGAGGTCAAGAGCAATACGATAGCGGCCAACGCTACCGATGCTCCTGTGGAAATAGTCATGACCGGCACTATAACCCATCTCGACGGTATAGAATATGAAGCGCGGCTCATGGCCGGCTCCTCCGACGAAGTACTTGCCCCGTCGCAGACCATCGTGCTGAAAAACATCCGCGCCACTGTGAGCGGTTACTACGAAAAAGAACTCTAATCCATAAGCCATTAAGAATATGAAAAGCATTATCCGCATATTGGCATTCGGTGGCTTCATGGCCGCCGCACTCGGCACAGCCGCCCAGAACACCAACTCAGGCTACTTCCTCGACGGTTACACATACCGCTATCAGATGAATCCGGCATTCGGCGGCGATAAAAACTTCGTATCCATGCCGGCGCTCGGCAACCTCAACGTGGCCGTGCGCGGCAACCTCCATCTTTCGAGTGTGATATACAGCCTCAACGGCAAGACCGTGCTGTTCACCAATCCTGGTATCGGCTCAGCCGACGCTCTGGGCAAGTTCCACGACAAGAACCGTATAGGATCAAATATAAAGGTAAATGTATTGTCCGGCGGTTTCAAAGCCTTCGGTGGTTTCAACGCAGTATCAATCAACGCACGTGCCAATGTCAATGCTATCGTGCCCAAGGCATTTTTCGAGCTCGCCAAGGAAGGCATCTCCAACCGCACATACGATATCCGCGACCTTCGGGCAAACGCCACAGGATATGCCGAGATCGCCTTCAACCACTCGCGCGACATAAAGCAGGTGCCCGGATTGCGTGTGGGAGCAGCCGTAAAGTTTCTCCTCGGCATGGCCAATCTCGATGCCTATTTCAATGAGGCCGACCTCACCCTCGGTACAGATTCCTGGACCGCACGCACCAATGCCGATATCTACGCCAACTTCGGCAAACTGCAGTACGAGCATAAGGTGAACAAGCAGGGGCGCGAATATGTGTCGGGTGTGAATATGGATGGCGACGGCAGCGTGGGACCCAATGGTTTCGGCATGGCTTTCGATCTCGGTGCAAGCTATAAGTGGAACAAGGACTTCACATTCTCGCTCGCAGTGCTCGACCTCGGCTGGATATCTTTCTCCGACACCAAGTATGCCTCCACCGACGGCACACAGACCATCAATACCGACGCATACACGTTCAATGCCGACGGCGATGCATCCAACTCGTTCTCAAGCGAATGGAAACGTCTGCGCGACAACTTCGGAGATCTTTACCAACTCAACGACAAGGGCATCATAGGCTCACGCACCGTAGGACTTGGCGCAACGCTCAACGTGGGAGTCGACTATGCCCTCCCCATGTACCGCAAACTCCACTTCGGCCTTTTGAGCTCAACCCGTTTTCAGGGCAGATACACATGGACGGAAGCACGCCTCTCGGCCAATATCGCGCCGGTGAAGTGTTTCTCGGCTGATGTCAATGTGGCTGCCGGCACGTATGGCGCATCAATGGGCTGGATACTCAACTTCCATCATACCGGTTTCAACCTGTTCCTGGGTATGGATCATGTTCTCGGCAAGCTCGCCAAGCAGGGTGTGCCCATGAGCTCGAACGCTTCGGTAAACTTCGGCATGAACTTTCCATTCTGATACAAAAATCCATATTGCATAAACGAAGCCCCGTCTGATCAGGCGGGGCTTCGTTTATGCAATATGGATTTGTCATTTGGCCGACGGTGTATCGGTATCGGGAGCTTTGTCGATAAGATCCATGAACTGGTCGAGACTCGGCGTTATGATAATCTGTGTGCGGCGGTTGAGCTGACGTCCGGCCGGCGTGTCGTTTGTGGCGACAGGATTGTATTCGCCTCGGCCGCCTGCAGTGAGGCGCGAAGGATCCACACCGAATTTATCCTGTAGTACCTGCACCACCGATGAGGCACGCAGTGCGCTGAGATCCCAGTTGTTGCGGATATTGGTGCGCGATATGGGCACATTGTCGGTGTTGCCTTCCACGAGCACGCTGTAGTTTCTGTAATCCTTGATTATCTTGGCTATCTTGCTCAGGATGTCCATCGCCTTGGGGCTTATCTCGTAGCTGCCAGAACGGAAGAGCATGTTGTCGGCGAGCGATATGTATACCACGCCCTTGAGCACCTTCACGTCCACATCCCTGAGCTCGTCGGTGTCGAGTGAACGCGTAAGGTTGTTGCTTAGAACCATCAGCAGGGAGTCTGATTTAGACTTGGCGTCGACAAGCCGTTTTATATAGTTGTTGGAGGCATTGATCTCATCCACGAGTTTGGATATGTTGACATTGCCCGACTGATTTGTCTGTATACTTTGGTCGAGTGTTTTCTGGAGGGCGGCATAATTGTCTTTAAGCTCCTTGTTCTCGCGGCGGGCCTCCTCGAGGAGCGACTCGAGATTTTTGGCATTGGTGCGGCTTTCGGCGAGCGCCACCTGCGAGGCATTGTAGTCGGCCTGCAGCAGATTGTATTTCTTATGCGTGACGCAGCCCGTGCTCAGAAGCGACAAGGCGGCGACTATAGGTACAATTCGTGTAAGTTTCATAACCGTAATCCCGGGAGGATATAGCCCGGTTATTGATCTAACACCCGGGCAGGCGAAATGTTGCGGGACGCTGAGTCGGGCACGGCTGTATCAAGTAAGCTATCGGCAGGTGACGCGACATTATCTTCCGTTTTTTTATTCCTCCGTGGAAACAGCCGGTCGAATTCGCGACGGAACATTATGCCGATACCCTGAGTAGTGGTTGCCGTGCGCACATAATAATTCTGGTCGTTGTAGCGGTTATAGGCTTTAAGCCTCCAGGTGCCGCGTGGATTGAGCAGATACTCGATGTCGAAGTCTCCGACAAACTGATTTGAATTCAACGACTTGTCGCGATATCCGAAATTGCCGTTGAACAGCAGGCGATTGTTGAGCAGACGGCTCGACAGGGCCACATCAACCTCCACATCCGAGAAGTCGCCCCGGTCGCTGCGCAGGTTTGGCGCGATGCTCCAGTTATCGCTCAGCTTTCCGAGCATGCTGGACAGCTGGCTTGATATGGTTGATGACGCTACTGAGAACAGTTCGTTGCCCTTGGTCGTGGACTCCATGTAGTCGGGCGTATAGAAACGGTTGAGTGCCAGCAGGTATATTATCTGGCGGTTCATCATGTCGTCGGTCGATATGATGGAACGCACCTTACGGTATGTGTCGGATGTAAGTGTGGGGAACCGCAGGTCGAAGTTTAGATCGGGCTGACGCATGTCGCCCGACACTTTCATCAGTGCCTGCACGGGCACGTTGGTGCGGTTAAGGTCTTTATCCTGTGTGAAGGTCTTGTCGAGATCGCTTAGATTCGCGTTAACCTGATATACGGCCTCAAGGTCGAGCTGGGCAGAATAGGGATCGCCGCGGAATGTGATCGTGCTGCCCGGATCGATGGTGAAGTCCTTGATGATGATATCCTGGAGAGTGAAGTTGTAGCTGCCGCGGTCGAGGGTGTATGTGCCGTACATGCGCAGGTCGTTCTCGTCGGCATCGTAGGTCATGCGCATGTCGCCGGTGCCGTTGGCCCGTATCCTGTCGCCACCCACGGGATCCATCACGAGTATTATCTGTGCGTCGGGTGTGATATCGACCTGAATATCCATGATGTAGTTGGATGGCTTGTCGGCGGCCTTTGCGCGCATCCTTTGTTGATATTCGATGACGGCCTTGGGGGTGTCGTCGGTTTTCATCAGTTTTTCCTCTACTGAATATTCTGTGGCGTCGTTGAATGTAATGAAACTGTATTGCTCGGCCTCGAGACGGTCGGAGAGTACAAATGTGAAAGTCGAACCTGGCGCCGTGGTCATGTTCACGCCGATGTCTATCACACCGGGGCGCCCCTTCACGGTGGCTCCTCCGTTGCCGTATATAGTGCCGTACCAGTCGGGGTTGAGCTTTGATGTGACGTTGTAGCTCAGGAAGTCACGGGCATCAGTGATGCGGAAGTCGAATTTCGGCAGATGGAAGTAATCGTGCGTCAGTACTCCGTTGAGCATTGCCGTATGTCCGTTGATGTCGTGCAGGGTGATGTCGTGCAGCTCTATGCGTCCGGGGCGTATATGTATAGAGTCGGAGGCCGAGTATGTTGTGTTGGTGAAGTCGATCTTAAGTCTTAGATCATCGGCATAGACATCGCCGGTCATGTCGATATCCTTGAATGTGCCGAAAAGCCGGGCGGTGCCCGATACGAAGCCCGACACATCGGATGTGAATGCGGCCATGAACGGCTTCATGAAGCCTACCTTGACGTGTCTTGCGTCGAAATTGAGGTCGAGGCTTTCGCTCAGAGGAAATATGTCGCCCCATATGCGTGAGTGCTGTCCTTCGGGATTCACTATATCGGCGTCGAGAAAGAAGGATTTTCTGTCATTGTCCCAATGTGCCGCTACATCTGCGTTTCCGATAGTGCAGTAGTTGTAACTGATATTGTCGACGTGGAGATTGTCGGTATTGAGCAACGGCAGTTTTGAAAGGGCCTGAGAGGCAGTGAGTGTGCCGGTGGCGGTTCCGCCGATCAATGCGTTTTCGATTTCGAGGGTCTCGAATATCGAGATAAGGTCGATGTGGTCGAGTTTTACAGTGGTGACATCTTCGGCCAATGGTGAGGCAACGCCGTCGATGCTGATGCTCTGGGTGTCGGATGCGAGACCGAATCCATTGAACGAAAGTATATTGTCGCACCATGATATGTCGGATTGCCGGATGTTCCATACGTCATCGCCGAAATTGATTGTACCGGGGTTGAAATGAGTGTTGACGCACACGATTCCCGATTCGGCTCTTGATAGGCCGGTCGCGAAGTCGATACGGCCGTTGAGCGGGATTTTGCGGTCGATCTGCCAGTCGATCTGTGTGTTGAAGCGGCTGTCGGCGCCCGAAATGCCGAGTATGGCCGTCATAGGGCCTTTTTTTGTGGGCGTATGGGTTGTGGCATAGAGACTGGCGCGGTTTTCGGCTGTCGATATTGTGGCGCCTATCATTGTAGAGTCGATTATCTTGTCGCCTTGTTGCAGATATGGAGCATCGATGGTGAGTGATGCGAGTCCGGCAGACGAGCTGAGATGCAGATCTATGTCTACCGGGTAGATGATCATGACCGGAAGATGCAGGAATTGTGACAAGGTCTCTGCATCGGCCAAGGTAAGGTCGATTGTGAAGTCGTTGTGCAGATTGTTGTCGCTCAGACGCTGATGCAGGCTTTCGTCGGTTGTGAACAGCGACGGAACTATGTGCGACGCCATGTCCCTGATTATTTCAGGTAATGTTGATGGATTGATACGTCCCTGTATAGTGCCGTTGAGGAAATCGCTTGATATGGTTATGAGTTCGGGATCGGCATGTCTGTCGGCATTTACAGTAAACATATCTATGTCAAGCTGCTCGTCGCGGGCATTTGACAGATGTACATCGCTCAGGCGCACATATCCCTCTATGTCATCTGCCGTAGAGCCTGTGAGCGAGGCCTCAAGACGGCCGGCGCCGGCAATGTTGGAGCCGGCAGGCATAAGACCGAGAGCGGCGGGATCAAACTGTCTCACATCAAGGCTCATATCGAGGGTTTTGTCCCGGCCGGCCGGGGCTGCGTCCACTGTCAATATGAAATTGGCTGCGGGATCGCCGCTGTTGACAGTGATTTTTGTCGTTTTGGAGGTATATGTCCCTGTGACATTTATATCTGAATAGCTATGGTTGAGCCATTCGGCAGATACGATCTCGAGCGTCCCTTCAGCTTCAGCGCGACCGTCGGCCAGATGTCCTTTTCCGACTGCCGAAGCGCTTATAGGGCCGAGCCGCGGCTCAGCGGCTATTGCGCCGGCCGGGATATCCGTGAGATCTATATTTCCGTCGAAAGCGAGATCGCGATATCTGTCGTTTGTGGTGACGGCGCCGTCTATATCTATATGTCCGGTACCGATGTCGATCCCGAAATCGAGCAATGCACGGCGCAACGTAATGTCGACGCTGCCACGGGCTGTCACACTGCCTGTACGGCTGATATACGGAGCTGCTTCGGGACTGAACAGACTTATCAGTCCGGCTCCTTCGGCGGCATTTACATATAACCTGTCGATGTCGGCTCTGGCATGCATCACGTCAATGGAGTCGGGACGATCGACAACAGCGCTGAGACTCAGTCTCAGCCATTGGGGATCGCTAAGGTCAAGCCGGTGTAAAGCTATCTGTCGCATCGAGGCGGTAATGTCGAAATTTATGGACACCACACGGTCGATACGGCCTAATACCGGAGTGAGGCACGCGAGGTCGGCAGTGGCTATTCGCCACACGTCTGCGGGTTGCAGACGCAACTCGGCTTTGCGGATATTGTCGGCAAGACTCTTGCTTTTGTCGAGAGTGAGGCGTATCGGTCTGAGACTGATTTCGGAATCCGGCATGCGCAGCCCGAACGAGCGCAGGTCAATTATTTCGGGCGAATACAGCACATCGGCGGTAAGGTCGCTGAGCTCGAATCCCGATTTTTCCTTGAACGACAACGACTCTATCTGGGCATCCACATATCCCGGTCTGGCATTGCGCAGATACGCATGCAGGTCGAGATCGGTGATCAATATGTGCGACGGATTGAACCTGCCTGTGGAATCGGGCTGTGAAAGCACGTCATATCTAAGGCGGCCCGACCGTATGACTACTGTACCGATCCTGAGGTCAAATTGTGCAGGCGGTCTGCCGGAATCTCCGGGCTTGAGACGGTCGATGATGGATTGTATGTTGAGCTGATCTCCGGGCGTGAGCCGGTTTGCACTGAGCTGCATGGCATCGACGAGAATATAATCGAATACCAACCGGCGGGTGCGCAGAAAGTGCCAGAATTCGAAGCGTGCCGACAGACGGCCGATCTCAAGAGCAGGCTTCCGGGCTTCATCCTTCACACAAATGTCTGTCACCGACAGGGTATTGAACGGATGATAATTCACGCGTCCTATCTCGACCGGCGAGCCGAGCAGGCCGGTAAGTTGCGCGCATGCGACCTGCCTGAGTTTTTCCTGTGCCCACGGAGTCGACAATACAATGTACATGCCTGTGGGAAGCACCACTGCGAGCAGCAGCAGTGTGAGCATCGATGCCCTTATAAATCTCCGCAGGCTTTTCATCATCGTCTTGTAATAACTTACAAAGGTATGAAATTATTCTTTTATCATCACCACATCGGACGATGAAATTTCGGCTCTCATCACACCGTCTTTGATTTTTATATCATCGATACCTGCAAGTGTCTTGAATTTCAGCGCTATGGCCGATTGTATCGCCGATGTCAGCGGATATGAGGTATCTACGGGAGTGATGCTTGTGCCCTTCGAGTCGATGAGGAACAATATCTCGTCGTCGTCATACGCTGTCCAGCTGCCGTTGGCTGTAAGATGTGCCGTGTACGTGCCGGTGCCGGTATGTATTGTTATATCGGTATCTATCGTAAGTGGCCCTCCGTTTTCGTCGACGTTTTTCACAAAAGTGAAACGGGGTGCGAATTCATACGACTGTACCCCCGTATCAGCATTATCATCGGCAATATGCATCACCGATGATTGCCATGTGCCCTCCGAGGCTACGGCAAGGCGTTGGCCCTCGGAGCAGGCTGCCAGAAGGCATGCGGCGGCTATTAGATATATTATATATATGTATCTCATGCACACATAAAAAAAGTCGGCCCAAAGGTCGACTTATGAGTTTGCTTGTAACGCGTGGAGTTTCTTATTTAACTTCAGCAGCGGCAGCGCAGCTGTCAACTTCTACG
>CAJTMY010000014.1:0-10450 GCA_910577355.1 uncultured Muribaculaceae bacterium | reverse complement strand
CGGCAGCGCAGCTGTCAACTTCTACGACAGCAACGGTCTCTTCTACGACAGCTACAGTGTCGGCAGCTACAGTGTCTTCAGCAGCCTTCTTGTCAGAACCGCCGCAAGAGAACAGCGATACGCTGAATACAACAGCGAGTAAAAGAACTAACTTTTTCATTTTCTTTTTGATTAAATAGTTAAACAATTGTTTAGTGCTTCAAAAACGGTACAAAGTTACGGCAAAATTTCGAGTTGGAGAAAAAAAACGATAAAAAAATGATGTTTTTTGAAAACTCTTTTTGCAATTTGCTGAAATGTAGTAGGTTATGTAATGTTAAATTTGTTCTGCGATTGCATTTGCCATGCGTACGGCCTTAGTTATATGGTCGCATATGTTATCTGAGCCGATCATACGGTCGATGCCGGCATGCTCGAGAGATTCGCGGACATTGGGTTTTACTCCCGACAATACTATATGTATGCCCTCCTCCTGCGACGATTTGATCAGAATCTCGAGATTGTGCAGTGCCGTGGCATCGACAAAGGCTACTTTGCGCATGCGTATGATGCGTACCTTGGGCTTTCCGGCAAGTGTGCTGCGCATCATTTCGTCGAATTTTGTAGCGATGCCGAAGAAGAATGGGCCGTCGATTTCGTAGACACTTACACCTTTGGCAACGTCGAGTACTTCATGGTTGGGACTGTCGGTTCCTTCATCTACGTCGAGTTTTCCCGAATAGGCGCGTATCTCGGTATTTTCCATCACACGGCGCAGGAACAGCACGACGGCCAGCAGCAGGCCTATCTCGATAGCGATGGTGAGGTCGAATATCACGGTGAGCAGGAAGGTGACTCCGAGCACCCATATGTCGCTTTTCGGAGCGTGGAAAATACCTGCTATCGTGCGCCAGCCGCTCATGTTGTATGCAACGACCATCAGCACTGCTGCAAGGCAGGCCATAGGCACATAGTTGATCAGTGGCATCAGGAACATGAATATAAGGAGAAGTACCAATGCATGCACGATGCCGGCCACCGGAGTGCGTCCGCCGTTGGTGATATTGGTCATTGTGCGGGCGATCGCTCCTGTAACAGGTATGCCTCCGAAGAAAGGTACCGTGAGATTGGCAAGCCCCTGGCCTATCAGCTCGGTGTTGGAATTGGTACGCGAGCCGGTCACACCGTCGGCGACAGTGGCGGATAGCAGAGATTCTATCGCACCGAGTACCGCGATGGTGAAGGCCGAGGGCAACAGCATGTTGATCGTGGCCATGTTAAGATTGAAGCCGTGGGGCATGGGAATATCCGTAGGCATGTCGCCGAATCGGTCGCCGATGGTCTCTATGCTATACCAGTCGGTGTATTGCCCAAGCAGATACGAGCCGAGGGTCACAACTATGATAGCTATGAGGGCACCGGGCAGCTTCTTGGATATGTATGGCGCTCCCACAATGATGGCCAATGCTGTGAGGGCAGTTGCAAGCGTTATGGGGTCGATACGGTCGAAGTTGCTGATGAACATGCCCCATTTTGGAATGAATTCGCCGGGTATGTCGCGCAGTCCCATACCGAAGAAATCATTGATCTGTGTCGAGAATATAGTGAGTGCTATACCTGCTGTGAATCCTACTACGATAGGGTATGGAATGAATTTGATCACAGTGCCGAGCCGGAAGAGCCCCATCACTATCAGGATGACACCGGCCATGGCTGTGGCCACAGCAAGACCCTGCAGGCCGAACTGCGCTATGATGTTGTATACAATGATGATGAATGCTCCGGTAGGGCCGCCGATCTGTACCGAGCATCCTCCGAAAAACGACACCATGAAACCGCCTATGATTGCGGTGATGAGGCCGATGGTGGGGCTTACGCCCGATGCGATGCCGAATGCGATAGCGAGGGGAAGTGCGACTATGCCGACTACAATACCGGCGATGATGTCCTGACGGAGCCGCTCCATCGAATAATGGCTGAGCGAGCTCCAGAGCTTTGGACGGAGGTTCAATGCTCCTGTGATGCTCATAATGTGATAATCTTTTGTTGTACCTTATTGAAATTCGGCGCAAAGGTACAAAAAAATATCGATTACGAAAGAATAATTAGCGATTGTTAACACTTGCGAGCATGTCTTCATACCCCGGTATGGCCTTGAGAAAGGTATACGACTGCTCCTCAAAGCGGCAACAATAGTGATGTATACCGTTTGATACTACAAGATAATGGGCTCCGAGCACGGAGTTGTATCGCGCTATCTGGTCGAATACCGCCTGCGTCACGGCCACATTGCTCCGCTTATACTCCACGATGAGCAGCGGGCGCAGATCGCGTGTGAAAGCCACTGTGTCGCAGCGGCGCGCGGTGCCGTTCAGACTCAGGCTCACCTCGTTGGCCAGTAATGCTTCGGGAAATGCGAGTTGTGTGAGCAGATAATTCACAAAATGCTGCCTTACCCATTCTTCTGGTGTCAGTATCAGCCACTTGCGGCGCAACCGGTCATACACACGGATGATTCCGTCGGGCTGTCGGCGCAGCTTTATATCGAATGGAGGCAGGTTGAGTCGGTCGAACATTCTTGTAATGCTCCGCTTAAGGGGGATGGCTATTTATTCGTCTTTTTTGACGTGTGGAGATATGGTATATTAAAAAAACTGTGTAAATTTACACAAAAATAAGAAAACACCCAAATATGGCAGCACCCGCTCTTACTTACGAAACTTTGCGCCGCTCGATTGCCTCCGGCGATTTACGCCCTGTTTATGTGCTTCACGGCAAAGAAGGGTATTATATTGACAAGCTTCTGGAACAGTTCGAGCGGATTCTGTCCGAGGAGGAGCGTTGCTATGGTCTTACCAATATGTATGCGCCTCAGGTGCCCGATGCTCAGGCTATAATTGATGTGTGCAGGCAGATACCGATGATGACCGACCGCCAGGTGGTGATTGTGCGCGAGGCTCAGACGGCCAAGGCCGAGTTTTTGGATAAACTGGCCCGGTATGCCATATCGCCCACCTCTTCCACTATCCTTGTGATAGCCTCGCGCGGAGACAGGATCAAGGGCAAGGAGCTTGTCAAGGCTCTCGCCGGATGCGGAGGAGTGGAATTCGAGTCGAAAGAAGTATGGCCGAGCCAGATACCGCAGCTCGTCGCGCAATACATCAAGTCGAAGGAGATGACAGCCGACCCTAAGGCCGTGGATATGCTCGGTGAATTCGTAGGCACAAACCTGAGCCGCCTGTTCAACGAGATCGACAAACTGGCCGAAATACTCGGGCGCGGCGCCATGGTCACACCCGAGGCTGTGGAGCGCAACATAGGTATAAGCAAGGATTACAACAATTTCGAACTCGTCGACGCCGTAGCCTGCAAGGATACGGCGAGGATGATGCGCATAGCGGCATACTTCGAGGCCAATCAGAAGCAGAACCCATATGTGGTGACCGCCGCCACTCTCTTCGGCTTCTTCGCCGATCTGCTCGAAGCCCACTATACTCGCGACAAGAGCGACGCAGGCCTTCAGAAATCGCTCGGCCTCAACCCGCGCAACAGTTTCGCCTTGCGCCGCATCAAGGCCGGCATGGCCAATTACAACGCCTTCAAGGTAATAGAGATTCTCGACGCCATCCGGCGCTACGATGCGATGAGCAAAGGCAGCGGCTCGCGCATGGATCCTTACCGTATGCTCGCCGACCTGCTCTTCCACATCGCCACCGCCCCGGGTCGATTGCCGGTATAAGGAGGTTGTGTCAAAATTCTCAAAATCAGTAGGGACGCACGAGCCGTGCGTCCCTACTCTGAAAATAAAATAATTGCATGCTGCGAGTGGCTGAATAGCATCACTCGCAGCAGTCTTTATGAAATCACATGTGCCTGTTATCAGATGCTTGATACGCGGCCGGCCATGATGGTGGCGCCGGTGTGGTTGTCGACGATAAGGTAGACAAAGGGTCGGTCGACGTTGAATATCACCTCGCCTTGCGGATGCTCGGGGCCTGGAGAAGAGACCAATCCTTCCACCACTGTGACTGCTGCGGCCTCTGCGCCCTTTTCGGTTACTTTCGTGGATGTATGGTGTATCACCTTGAGATCCACAGCATAGTCGGATTTCAACGTTCCCATTTTGTCAAGCTTTGCGACGGACACCGGTAAGCCCAATGTATTGAGGATGGTTTCTATGTTCGAGCCGTTGTACACCTCGAATTTGGGCAGACTGAGATGTATGGTATAGTTGCCATAAAGCTTCACATCCCCCACTTGCGGCATTTTGTAAGTGCGGGCAATGTCGTTGGCCGTGATGTCGCTGCCTTCTTTGGGCAAAAGTATCATCATCGATGCGTTGCCTTTGAAAGGGATTTCGGCGCAGCGATACTCGTCGGTCTCCATATACTCGCCCATGTAGTCGTTGTGCATCACTTCCTTGACCGGCTTGCCGTTGAATTCGCCCGTCGTGGTGCGCGATTTGTCAAATTCATTTCGCCAGTTGTCATTGAAATAAAGTGCATTGACGAGATAGAACACATCCTCGGAAACTGTCTTGTCGAGCACCTTTGTTATCTTGCCATGCGTGCGACCCGCGCACCAGTCGTTGATCAGCGCCGTCGCCTTTTCAGTGCCGAATTCCACGCCGGTCACATCGCTGTAATAAGTGTCGGCCATCATCTTTACATAAAAAGAATTGATACCGAGATGCACGGGGTTGTACCATGCCGAGTTGGCCAGTTCAAGCCCCTTGATCGATGCCGAGTACCGCAGCAGTTTGTTGCACAGAGTGTTCAGCGCCGCAAGATCCGTGCAGTGCAGCATCTTCAATGTTGCCTCAGTGAGTGCGTCATCACCGGTGTTGGCAAGCATTGCCATGGCGAGAGTCACGCTCAGCGGCGACACCGACACATTGGTCTCGCTGTCTTTGCCATGCTTGGCTTCGTGTGCGGCCTCCACTGCATTGAGCAGCTCGGTGCTGAAAAGGTCTATACCCGCTTGAGCATTCTGCTCTGTCGGCGTAAGTTCCACATACTGCAGAGGCGGAATATCAAATCCATCAGGCTCGGAGCTGCTGTTGCACGCCGGCAACGCCAACACCAACAAGCCTGCACCCAATACATAGTAACACAATTTCTTCATAGTGATTGAATTTTGATTGATATTTCGCAAAGATAGTTTATTTACCATTTACCTGCAAATATTTAGTAAAAATACAAATAAAGCAGGTAAATGGCAATGATACTGTCTTAGCTTCGTTTATTAGACTCGCAGTAGCGGGAATTGCTATTAAAGTTTGAATCTACCGTTAGGCGAGCCGCTTATAGCTTCCATGCCACGCCTACGCTGAGCAGACTGCCCTTGGGGCCGTTTTCGCTGCGGTTGGTGCAAAGGATGTCCCAAGAGGCACGCAGGCGCAGCTTACCTAAGTCAGCCTGCAAGCCCACCCGCCATTGCAGATTGGCTCGGTGCATGCCGTAATCTACCTGTACGAAGTTGCACTGTCCTTTGGGACCTGTGAACAGCGATACCGGGCCACTTACATGCAATATTGCATTGACGCCCAGGCTTCCGCCAAATGTATGCCCTTTTATGGCAGACGGCATATAACTGTTTTGGTCGCAATATTGATAATACAGAGCCACGTCGGCATCGAGCGTCAGATCCTGAAATAGATGGCGGGTGTATGATCCGGTAGCGGATACCTGCCAGTAGGGATCGTAATCATTGAGGATTCGCCCGGCCTCGGCGCCGACATGTATCTGTGCGTTGGCTGCCGCAAACATCGGCAGCAGCAGAATCATCAACAACAGTTTTTTCATAGACACGATTATTTATAAGATAGAATTGGGATCTTCGCTCAGAGTGCCGTTCATCAGTTCATCATCACCATTGCGCAGATTCTCCTCGAGTTGTGCGAGATTCAGTATAGGGAGTGTGAAGGCATTGCCAAAGCTATTCAGGTTGATAACATCGCCAAAGTATTCTCTCAATATCTTTACCATGGCAAGTTTGGCTTCCTTTTCAGAGTCAAAGTATAAAACTTTGTCCATATCGGGAGTCTCCATTGCCGACTTTTTGTAGAAAACGATGCTTTTGGATGCCTGCGTAATTGTCCACTGATAGTTGTCTGTTAACTGATAAATTTCTGAGATTATCGAGAGTGTAAGATTCTTATTTTCGGCCTTCTCTATTGAGTAAGTATGGTCTTTAATTTTTAGAGTCTTTGCTTCTTCATCATACTCTATCGGGCAAGCAATGTATACTTCCTTATCAAACCCCGTTCTTTTACGGTATACATTCCAAGGCCCTAAGATCAACGAAGGGGCAAGGGTTGATCTGTCAAACAGGTATATCGGACTCCATGTACGGCCATTAATGATTATGAGTTGGTCGATTCCTGCGCTACCCCCGCCTAATATGTCGCCTTTCTCTTCATCCCATTTTCCCGAGCCGTTAAGATATTTCTTATAATCCATCACATAATTTTTGGCACCGGTTTTTGTAAGAGTTATGGACGATTCACCTCGTGCAAGAGACCTCAGGAAGTTGTTGTCGATATTGCCTTTGAAGGCTATATCAGGATCTTCGTATGAACAGGCTCCCGTAGCAATCATTGCCAACAATGCAATGACCATTCCTGTCATTCGGTTGATTAGTTTCATAATTATTGGATTTTATGGATGTGTGATGTTGATTATGGCGCCTCTTAATTTGTTACTGCTGTAGCCGAAATCTTTTGGTATCATGTGGTCAAGGCCGTAGTTTCCATTATGACTACCCCACCCCCAGTTTACATAAAATCCCGTTGAGTAGAAGTGATCAAGTTCACAAGTATATATACACTTGAATTCATCAGGATATGTAAATGTCCAAACTTCGGCGGTAGTCCAGGTTTCGGATCTGCCTCCACCTTCTATTAACCAGGCATGGCCTTTGCTCGGATCGTTATCCAAAAGGCTGCTCATGATCGCAGGACATCCGGATGCTATTGTACCCGAATTGATACTTGAACTGCCAATTTTTTTGCAACTGTATCCATAAGCTTTAAGACCTGATTCCAAATCATCAAGTGAAGTGGAAGTCATGTTTTTATCTGGTTTATATGACGCGTTTGTTTTGTAGAAAACATCAAGAAGAAAATCTGAAGCCACTTTATTACCCGGTATTGATGTTGACATGTCGTCCCAATTAAAGAATTTGGGATATCGGTATCCATACATCAGTTGCCCAAGCGCCACCGGTCCACATCCTACCGGTATGTGTTCGTCGGTATATCCCGGTCTAAGTTGGAAACTCTGATTATAGCCGGCTCCTTGTGACCAATTTACGTTGAACCGACTGCCAAAATAAGAATGGTTGCCATGATCCACCTCCCTGACAACAGTGACTAACCAATAGTCTTCTGCATATGCTGCGAATATATTGGCCTGCACATATCCGGCTAATTGGAATTTATCTTCAAATGTAAGGGAATTGGGGTAATCATCTATGGAATATACTCTGCAATCTTGAGTGGCCCATTCGTCAAGATAAGGCTTCATCTTGTGAAACAGTTCAACGGATTCTTCAGGAGTAATATTGATCAGTCGACTGTGGTCTGGCTCCGGTTCATATGCGCGTGATTTTAAGAATGGTTTCACCACTTCGTAGCGACGCCATATATTCGCTATCTTCTGCAGTGAGTCGGCGGGGAGGGTTTCAGACTCGGCGATACCTTCCATTGTGCTTTCCATCCATTCGTTTAGTGGAAAGGGCAGATTGGCGGCATCGGTGAAGTTGCCTTCCTCGGCGTAGGCGAGGATGGGGGTATGCGTCTTTTCGGCGCTGATGAGGGCGAAGCCGCCGTTGTCGGCGTAGTTTACACATATCACGCGGTCTTTGCCCTCCTTGTCTTTGAGCAGCGACACGGTATAATCGGATGAGCGCCCGCGCTCCTTGCCGAACAGGCTACCGAGTATGTTCTTCACTTCAGCAGAATTCACGTCCTCTGAGATCGGAGTCACCACGACTTCCTCGGTAGTCGGCTGCGGAGCATCCTGTGCAGGCAACGTCGGCTCGATGTCCTGCGACTGGCAGGCCGCCATTAATACACCGACCAGCATTGTTGTTAGTAATTGCTTTTTCATAGTCATATAGGATTTATGGTTATGTTATGAGGGAGGAAATTATTCGATTTGGAGGAGGGCTTCGTATTCCTGTCGGGAGGTTTTGATGACGATTACGTACGTGCCGGGGGCTGTGCCCATATTGTATGCATAGGGCGCGGTAGTGGCAAAGGATATGGTATGCGATGCGGCATCCTCCATGCGGGTTACGGTCATTCGGGCGCGACCTTCAGGTTGTGAGAAGTTGATTGTGATAGCCCCGTGGCTGTATGTATACCATACTTTGGTTTCCTCGCCCCTATCTTGAGGACGCGGATTTTTCGGAGTAAATTCTTTAGGCCTCTCATTTGGATTTTCGACAGGCGATTGAGCACTACTTACAAATGCAATGCCCAAGAGAGCCGGAATGATTAATAATTGCTTCATAATTTCTAAATTTTGAGGCAAATTTAAACATTCGTTTTATTTTTTATATCACAAAAATATTGAAAAATGATTATTCAAGCATCTTATTAACGATTTATTAATCAAGGTGTTATGGTATGTGAATAAAAGATATTTTTATTCATGACTCTTTATCAGGCACTTACGTATTTCTTTTGGAAAGGTATGGTATAAAGTAGTCAACCAATGGCGAATTACCTTGTATAATCTTGTCTTTCAAGCGTCTACGTTTGGTATAATAGGTAGAATTCTCAAATTTAAGCAATGAGCAAATCGAGCGCACCGAAAAGCCTGCAAGCAGAAGTGTAAGGAATACCTTTTCATCTTTTGTAAACGATATATGTTGTGACAATTCCTCAAGTTTGCCGTCTGAATAATGGTTAATTATTTCTTGCATATTATTTATGGATTCCTCGGATATAATCTTTTCGATTTGATACTCAAGTTGTCTGTACAACGACGTCACTTCTCCGGGTTTCAATTTGCAGCTGTAATACTTGTCACACAGATTGCTTATAGATACAAACTGCCTGTTAAATAATTCTTTCAGAGCTTCTTTCTTCAAATCGGTGTTTTCGCCGCGCAGAGCTATGCCATTGGCTTGAGCGAGTTGCGATGACAGTTTGCGATTGGTCTGCGTGAGCTCTTGCAATACCAATGACGCTTCCGATAGCCGTCGTTCAATACGTTGGTGTTTCAAACGATTGACAAGTTTCACATATATTAATAAAGAAACGACAGCCAAAATTATAATTGTCGATATCAATATTATAAAAGCTATTTTGTGCTGTTTTTCTTGAATTACAGTTTCGCTTTGCCTATGTACAAAGTCATTTTCCTCTAAAGAGATATTATCGCTTATATATGTTCTAAGACGGTTATTGGTAATCTTATGCTGTCTCTCGAGATAAGAAAACGACTTGTTTATGTCACCCAAAGCTTTGTAATAGCGGTATTTGATAAGAATGGTATCGGCATGAGAACATTTCTCAGCTTTAGCAATATAATATGCCGCACTGTCGAGATTGCCCAGTTTTATATGAATATCAGCCATGTCGTTATAGTCGAACATTTCCTGTCCAAGGGCTTTGGCATACATCCGTGCCCTGTTACCATGAATCAAAGCTGAATCGAAGAAATTTGAATAATAGCAGGGCCTGATATAGGATTCTTCCAGATAATCTCGCAGGTTCAGGTCGGCGGGATCTATGATATTGGACATTGAATCCAATAATGTCAATGATTGCTGATACATAGACCGCTGAGTGAGAGAGTTGATCTTGTCAAGGACAACATATTGGGCATTGATTACATACCCCGTCTTGTTGTAATTCTCAATGGCTATGTCGTGGTATAGACTGGCAGTGGCCATGTTGTAAGAGTTGTAGTACGCATCGGCGATTTCTTCGCTTGCCCGGGCAGTCCAGTATGGTTGGCCGAGGGCATCGGCGAGGTCTTTGGCGATAAGGCCGTCGCGCAGAGCCATATGATAAGATTCAATTCGATTGTAGATCACCGCGCGGTAGAAGTGCGAGAGCATGCGCAGCGAGTCGTGGCCGTGGTGGTCGTAGTAGGCCACGGCTATGTTGATGAGCGAGTCGGAGATGGGGAATATATGGTTCTTGTTCTGCGCCTGCGAGTATAGCAGGGCGTAGCGTGCGCGCAGGGCGTCGGAGCGCAGGCCGGCTGGGTCGATGCTCCCGAGCACGGCCATGGCCGAGTCGGGCGCAGGATACATGAGTGCCGCGGCGGTGTCGAGCCGGGCATCGCGGCTACAGGCTGCGGCGGCAAGCATCAATATGAGCGCTATGACGGGTAATTGGTTCATATTTGGCAAAGATAAGCATTTATCCTTAAACGACAATACCACGGCACTGTAAAGCAGGGCAACCGCATCAAAATTTGAAGTTGTTTAGAAGTTGTAATAAATATTGAGA
>CAJTMY010000013.1 GCA_910577355.1 uncultured Muribaculaceae bacterium | reverse complement strand
AAAATCCGAGGGGGCTGTGCCTCTATGCCGACGAGCTTGCCGGGTGGTTCAAGAATTTCAACCGCTACAACAACGGCTCCGAATCGGAGTTCTGGATGTCGGTGTTCAACCACAAGGTAGCCATGTCCGACCGCAAGAGCAGCCAGAGCGGTGTGTTCATCCGCAATCCGTTCCTCTGCGTCATCGGCACGATCCAGCCCAAAGTGCTGGGCGAGCTTGCCGCAGGGAACCGCAACTCAAACGGTTTCACCGAGCGTTTTCTCTATGTGGTGCCGGACGACCAGACAAAGGCGAAATGGAACAGCGAGAGAAAATCGCCCTCATTCGACATCGTTGCGGCGTGGCGTGAGGTTGTCGGCAGACTGACCGGGATTGTTCCTGCGACTGACAGCGGCGGCGACATACTGCCCGAAGATGTGCCGTTCTCGCCGGACGCACTCCAACGCCTCTACTCATGGCAGAATGAATCGACAGAGCGGTGCAATGCCGAGGGGAGCGACACGCTCACGGCGATTGCGAGCAAACTTGAAATCTATGCCGTGCGGTTCTGCCTTCTGCTCGCCCTCTCCGACTGGGCGTGCGGGGCAAAAAAGAAGAAGGCGATAGAGGCGGCGACCGTCGAGAGGGCTATCCGTCTGACGGAGTATTTCCGGGTAACGGCGACAAGGGTGCAGGGCATCATCGGCGAGGACGCGCTGACCGATGTGCAGCTTGCCGTGATGTCGGAACTGCCCGCCACGTTCACCACCGCCGAGGGAGTTGCCATAGCCGGGAAATGCGGGATGGCGGAACGCACGTTCAAGAAATTCCTTCGCGACAGGCGGGGCGTTTTCTTCACCCGTGATGCCTACGGCTCTTATTCCAAACTTTGAATTTACCCCATGCACACCTTGCACTTTTGCACACTCCCGACCGTGCAAGAGTGCAAGGAATGCACGGGGGTTATCCCTGAATTTGAAATGATGACAACAGAGTTTTTTCCCGGTGTACCACTATACTCATTACAGTGGTTTACCGCCCTGCGACCCATATCCGGGGAGCAGTCCCATCCGTGCTGCCGCGCACGGAAATTACAGCCATGCGGGAAATTCCTTAGCATATTAGGGAATTTTCCGAGCCGCATATCGTTCCGATACGCTGAAAATGTCCCCAATATGCCAAAGAGGTCAACCCCTTTGGAATCCCCGCGCCAACGAGGGCAGAGCCGGGCTTGCCCGGACTATGCCGAGTGCAGCCGGGGAAAGACCGTAGGTCAATCCCCGGAACGGCTTAACAGAAAGCCGTACACTCCGATTGCTCCGCAACTTAAACTCGTCCGCCTATGAGCTACGCAGTGTTA
This sequence comes from uncultured Muribaculaceae bacterium, assembly GCA_910577355.1. Classification (GTDB taxonomy): domain Bacteria; phylum Bacteroidota; class Bacteroidia; order Bacteroidales; family Muribaculaceae; genus CAG-873. The sequence continues at coordinate 59,195 of CAJTMY010000013.1, read as the reverse complement.
CACATCATCAAGGCGAACTCGTCACTGAACTCGATAGCCAAGCATATCGAGCGCACCGCCCATCCCGAAAACGCTGACCCGGCGAGGACGCATCTCAACCGCTACAATCTGGTCGAATATCCCGACGGGATAACCGGGCTTGCGGCGGCTGTCGAACACCGCATAGCCAATGCCGGGATTACCCGCAAAATCTCCGACAGGCAGGTTCGGTGCCTCAACCTGGTTATGACCTCCGACAACGAGGGTATGCAGAAAATCATCGACAGCGGCAAACTCGACGAGTGGATTGACGACAACATAAAGTGGGCGCGCGACACATTCGGCGGCGACAATGTTGTCGGAGCCGCACTGCACATGGACGAGCGCACTCCGCATCTTCACATAGCCGTCGTTCCGATAGTGACCGCCGAGAGAAAGAAGAAAGCGAGGGAGGCGACCGCAAAGAAGCGTTACCGCACTAAAGCCGCCAACCGTCCGAGGCTGTGCGCCGACGACATAATGGAGCGCGGAAAGATGAGCCGCTATCAGGACATCTATGCCGAGGCTATGGCGAAATACGGTCTGGAACGTGGCATCCGTGGTTCAGAGGCGCGCCACATCGGGCAGCACGAATATTACCGCGACTGCATGGTGAAGAAGAAAGGTCTTGAAGAAGACATCGGCAATCTCTCCATTGAGAAAAGAAAGCTCGACAAAGAGAAAAAATCGCTGGAGAGCAAGGTTGAGAACCTTGAGTGCCGGACAACCGCCCTCGACACTCGGAAGAAAATGCTCACGCAGGTCAACGAGGAGATACGGCAACAGAACAACGAACTCTATTCCGAAAACACCCGGTTGACCGAGGCTAATTCTTCTCTCGCCACCGAAAACAAATCGCTCATGGCGACATCATCAAAACTCTCCGATGATGTTGTCCGGCTGCAAATGCAGAAACTCTCCAACGAGGCAAACGGAGATTTCCAGAAATACAAGGCTGACATAGCCCGGTATTTCCCTGACCTTGAAGATTTGCTGAATTGGGGGCGATACTGCACCCATATCGGATTTCCCGACAGATTCACGCAGCGCATACTTGCCCAAGAAAAGGTAGGATTTGCAGGAGCCCTTTTCTCGTCGGAACACAATCAGACCTTTCGCACGGAAGGGTCGGTTGCCAAATTGGAAAGAGATCCGGAGAATAAACACCGTTTCATGTTGAATATCGACGGAGTGAGCGTCTTTCAATGGTTCCGCAATATGGCTCGTAAACTCCTTGAGAAACTCGGCTTCAAACCAAAAGAGCCGACCCAAAGACACACCCGTAAAATTTAATTACTCAATAGCGACTATCATTGTTTTTATCAGTGATAGCCGCTATTATTTATAATTATTGACATAGTTCTACTCGGACACGGACGTTGGGCGGCGTTCGATTGAATGAAAATAAGCTGCTCCATAATCTTATGGGTTGTGGTGCCACAAAATTATGGAGCGAGTATACGGGTCGAAAAGACGCGGCTATTACTCTAAGCAGATAGCTTCGCGTGTTAGCATAGATGGGTCGTTGCTTTCACAGCCTATTGCAATAAGTTCAAGTATGTCAGTTATTGCGCCCTCTTTGTGAAAACCTCCTGTATGAATATATGCCCACTTTCCTTTTGCAAAAATAACCCAATTTACGCCATCAACACAAGGAATTTCTTTGAATGGTTTTGCCGTATCAACTATGTTTTGGAGAAATTGGGCTATGGCTGAAAAATCGGCTGGATTTTCAATTTTCAGCTTGTATTCAGCATTTAATACCGGGGGCTGCGGTTCTTCTCCATTATCACGAGCTTTATTGTATTCAATAAGCCAGGATAGTATGGGTTCCGAATAAATGCGATGAACAATACTATCACCATTGGAGTAAAGACTAACGCCCATATCATAATCTTCAAGCCCGATAACCATAAAACCATAATCCGGCACACCGTCCAAATCCAATAGAAAATGTTTCTCTATTTGAAAGAGTTCGTTGTCAACATTTTCAAGCGGTTGCGCCTTTTGTTGTGTGAAGCCAACAAAAGAGATTGTCATAGCGATGAAAAGTAGCGCGAGTTTCTTCATAATCAGAAAGAGGTAGTGTAATGTGGGGCGAAAAGACGCAGCTAACCCAGACAAGATTGTGTTTTTACAACATCTTCCTTATGGATTTGACCGTCGGTTGATATAGAATAAAACGTTTCTTTTTTCAATGAGGTCTTAAAAACACATTCTTCATTATTATAATTATAGCCTTTTGTTGTTGAAAGTTCTGTAATAATAAAGTGGCTATCATCAGTAAATATAACTAAACTTTCAAAGTAATCAATGTATTCAATATCATCAATTACATCTTTTACATTCGACTCTTCTTGGATTGGGAGTTTTAAGACATCGGTAATTGCCGTGTCTTTGTAAACTATCACGTATATATCCTCTACATCTGAATACTCATAAACGTAAACTCCTACGCACAGGTTATCTGATAGTTTCTTAACAGAGAATAAACGAATAGACGAATAAGAAAGTGAAGCCCTATTTGGAATCTTGTCTGCTATGAGGTTCTGAATTTGTATACTATCCAAATATATTCCTTGTCGAGAAAGAGCACTTGGAATAGTGTCAACAGAAATAAGGCTGTCGATAGAAATACCCAAGTCACGAAACAACATCAAATTATCATCAACAGCAAAAGAGCTATCGGCTGTTAAATTTTGCGCTTTCGCTGCTTGTTGTTGATTGCATCCACACAATATTAGTGTGGCAATAAAGATAATGATAATTGGAGAGCATTTAGACATAGTAAACTATCGCTTTAATAATTGCAAAGTTACACAAAATCGGCGATATACGGGGTATAATCAGAGGAACTTAAATGGCAAAATCAAAATTATTTTCCAAATTCAGCAATTCAGAGCTTCAAATATATGGCAACTCAGAGAAAAAGAATCGAATTAAATATAACTAACGCCACTTAAAAATCCTAAAACCGTTTGTTCCTAAATGGCTCGATTTTCGCCGATAGTACACTTTTAGTACACCTTAAAAAAGAAATAACGACTGACAATCAAGTGATTAGCAGTCGTTATTAGTACCCTGACCCGGGATCGAACCGGGATGGATTGCTCCAACGGTGTTTGAGACCGTCGCGTCTACCGATTCCGCCATCAGGGCGTTTTGCTGTGCAAAGGTACGCAATTTTTTTTATTCAGCAATGCTTTCGCTTTGAATTAACGGAAGATTGATGCGGAATGTGGTGCCGGCCGGTGATGATGCCTTCACGAATATGTCGCCGCGGTGATATTGGTTGATGATGCGGCGTGCGAGCGTGAGGCCGAGTCCCCAGCCTCGTTTCTTGGTGGTGTAGCCGGGCGAGAACACCCGTTTCTGGTTTTTGCGCGGTATACCTTTGCCGGTATCGCTCACCTCCACATATGCCTGCCGTCCATCGGTGCCGGTGACGATGTCGATCGAACCCCGGCCATCCATGGCGTCGACAGCATTCTTTATCAGATTCTCCATCACCCATTCAAACAGCGGAGTGCAAAGTTTCACCTGTATCTGCTGTGGCGCGGGCATAAAGCTTATATTTATCCGTTGTGATACACGTGTGGCCATGTACGAGGCTGCCGCGCCTACTGCCTCGTTGAGGTCGGCCGCTACGATCTGTGGTGCCGATCCTATCTTGGAGAAGCGCGAGGCTATGGTGCTGAGTCTGTTCACATCCTTGTTCATCTCGGCTACTGTGGATCTGTCCACACCCATGTCGGGCAGCAGTTCCATCCATGCCATCAGCGACGATATGGGGGTGCCGAGCTGATGGGCGGTCTCTTTCGACAGGCCCACCCAGACCTTGTTCTGTTCGGCGCGTTTGGTCGACAGCACCGCGAAATATACTACCATGACAAAGGCTATCATTACGGCCACCACTACATAAGGGTAGAACTGCAACCGCTTGAGCAACGTGGAGTCTTCATAGTAGAGGTGCTGCATAGTGCCGGGCGCGATTGTGATGTGTATCACGTTCTGCGAGCCTGCAAGCGAGGCAAGTTTGTCCTCGAGAAACCGGGCGTTGGCCTCCGAAAGCATCCCGCCCGACAGCGAGTCGACAGCTTCGGGCAGCACGAAGTTGCGGTGCTGGAGTATGTTGCCGTTGTCATCGGTGAGGAGAACGGGGATTGTCGTGTTCGACTCTATTATACGTAGCAGAAAGTCGATGTTGACAGTGTTCTCCGAGTCGAACGAGGCCACTATCTCGCGTGTGGCGTCGGCCCATATCTCCATGCGCTGTCGCTCTTGCGCCGACAGGTCCCGCACTAGCCCGGTAGACACATACAGGAACATCGCCACTACCGCGGCGGCGGTAATCAGAAATATCGGCTTGACGTATCGGGCATTCATGAGTCTGGTTATTCTTCCGGTAGGGGGTTGCGCACTACCCGCACAAGTTCGAGGCGCGAGGCAGATGTGCGCATTATCTCGAAAGTAAGGTTGCCAAGCTCTATGTGGTCGCCTTTGGCGGGGATGGTGCCTGTGGCGTGCATTATGTAGCCGGCGATGGTCTGATAGTCGTCATCCTCGGGTATGTCGAGGTCAAACTGTTCGTTTATCGAGGCGATCTCGCACCGGCCCGAGAATTCGTAGATGTCGGGTGCGAGCGAGCGTGCTGTGAGACGGTTTTTGTCGTGCTCGTCCTGTATGTCGCCGAATATCTCCTCTACAAGATCCTCGAGCGATATTATGCCGGCTGTGCCTCCGAATTCGTCCACCACCACGGCGAGCGACTTTTTCTGTTGCAGCAGGCGGCGCATCATCTTGTTTGCAAGCAGATTTTCGGGCGCGAAGAGCACGGACTTTATGCGTTGGTGCCAGTCGGTATCCGGATTGAACAGTTCTGACACGTGTATGTATCCCACTATGTTGTCGATGTCGTCGCGGTACACGATTATCTTCGAGCGACCCGAGGTGGTGAAGAGCTGCGACAGTTCGTCGCGCGATGTGGTGCTGACGTTCACGGCCACCACCTCGTTTCGCGGGGTCATGCAGTCGCGCAGGTGGGTGTGCGAGAAGTCCAGGGCATTCTGGAATATCTTCACCTCGTTTTCCACCTCGTGGTGTTTTTCTTCCATAGTGTCGATATTCTCTTCTATGAACTCGTTGAGCTCGCCCACCGATATCACGCGCAGGCGCGCGTCGTTGGCCTTGATGCCCACAAGCCGCATAAGCATGCGCGACAGGAATGTGGAGAACCACGATATAGGGTAGAGGATAAGGTAGAATATGAACACCGGCAGGGCGAACACCTTGAGCGATGAGTTGGGGTTGATGCGGAAGATGGTCTTGGGAATGAACTCGCCCGTAAAGAGTATCACAATGGTGGATATGATGGTCTGTGCGAGCAGTACCAGCGCCTCCGAGCTGATCCAGGTCTTCAGCCATGGCTCGAGCAGCGCGGCGGCCCCCATGCCGTAGATTACGAGCATGATGTTGTTGCCAACGAGGATCGAAGATATGAAGAATTCGCCGTTGGCATAGAAGCGGTCTATGATCTTGGAGATAAATCCGCCGCGGGCAACGTCGAGTTCGGTGCGTACGCGGTCTGAGGTCACGAATGCAATCTCTACGCCCGAGAACAGGGCCGAGAGAGCGAGGGACACGACAGTCAGAATCAGCCAGGTGGTGATATCCATGATATTGGGTGCTTTATGATTTGCGGAATGGCATGGCGCCGGGGTTGGCCGGAGCTTCAGGCGCCGGGATGTTTCGTTCCGACGCGCGGGCGTTTTTTTTGCGGCCGCGTTGTGCCGGAGCCGGCGCTGCTGTGTCGGCCGATGCTGTATCGGTGCCTGCGGGTGCCGGTGTCGGGCGGTTTACGGGTATGATGCCAGTGGGCCGGTTTACCGTGTAGGCCGTCATATTCTGGTTCGACTCGAACCCGTACCCTTCGATTATGCGGTCGGTGCGCACGATATGTATGAACGAGTCGGAATATACCTTCTGGGTGTTCTGATCCCAGAACAGCTGCTGTGTAAGGAACGAGTCCTGAGCCACGTTCACCATCACCACATGTCCGTCGAGCTGCCATATGCGCCGGCGCGAGAGGTATATGGCTGAGTCGCAGCGTACGTTGGCTGCCGGCCGCATAGCTTCGTCGTATTGTTCGAGATATAGTCCAGACGGGAATTTCCAGAACGGCTCCTGCGCGTCCTCGAACATCTGCCACAGGTCGGCGGTGATGTGATAGCGGGTATAGCCCGAGTCGGATATGAATGTGCTCACATCGGCCGTGGCCATGGTGGGAGTGATTGTGCCGTCCACGGCATTGGGTACGAACGACTGCCGCTCCTTGCCGCACGACAGACAGCAGGCGGCGATGGCCAAGGCCACTGCCGCCGCCGGTAGCGATCGCATCGTGCAGCCCATACGTACGGCGGTTTAGTAGATGCGGCTCTTGCGGAACCACATTTCATTGAAATTGATTCCGAGCGTGATGTTGAGGTAATTCTCCTTGATAAGCGCGTCGGGAGTGGCCTGACGGTGTTTCCATTCAAATCCTACGTTTATCATGGTCTTGAAACCGGGTACCGGCAGACCCAGTCCGACCGATGCTGTGTATTCGCGCACATTGTTGCGGCGTACTATGATATAGTCGCGGTCGTATGATACGCCGGCGCGATACTGTATGCATTTGAGGTATGATCCGCGTACGGCAGGCTGGAAGTATCCTCCCAGAGCTATCTTGTAGCGGTCGGCGAGTACTCCGGTTGAGCCGTTGTATTTTTCCTTGCTCCATGGCTGGTAGGTGAAGTCGGCCTCCACCATAGCCTTGTAGCCGCGGCGGTAGCTGATGCCGGCGCCGTACGACGCGGCCATTGAGAATAGATCCTTGGTTTTTACCCGCGAATGCTCGGAGGCTCCGCTCTCGGCGTCCACGTCGTAGGCATAGGTGCGCATGTGGCCAAGCAGGCTCTTGGCGGGTGAGTATGTGAGGCCTACGGTGAGGTCGTCGCGGCCTATGGGCAGCGTGTATAGCAGACCGGCGTCGATATGCCAGTCGCGCACGGTGAGCTCGTCTTCGTACAGCGACTGAGAGCCGCTGTTGGTGATGGCATATGTGTCGTTGACGGTCGAGCCGAACAGATACGACACGTTGACACCTACATTGAGACCGGCCACGACACGCGCGCCAAGGCCGAGATAGAGCTTGTTGATGCTGCCGGAGCCCTGACGGTTGGTATAGCCGTTGTCGATGGTGTTGCCGAACGCATATCCTACCGACGAGTATGGCAGCACGCCCACGCTCATGCCCAGCCGCTTGCCCAACGGAAATTGCATGGTGATATAGTTGAGTCCGCCGCCGAAGTCGTTTTCACTGATGGTCTTTCCCTCGGGGTCGGTCTCGCTCGACCACAGCGAGGTGAGGTCGATGCCCATGTCGAAAAGGAATGTGAGCGAGTCGATGCGGGCATACGATGCCGGGTTCATTACATTGGTCTGGCGGCCCGAGGCCATCGCATAGCCTATGCCGCCCATCGATTGCTGTGCGGCGGTGGCGTTGTCGCGCAGCACTCCGTAGCCGTAGCGCGAGTAGGGGGTGATTATGCCGTTCTGGGCAAATAAGGTGCCGGTTGCGGCGATGATTGCAACCAGCGCCGCGATGACTTTATTCTTCATTGTAATCTAATATGCGGTTGAGTCCGATGAGCACCAGATTGGGCTCGTATATGATCGGTGTGGTGATGAATGGCAGTATCAGCTCGGCCGATCCGCCGGTGAGAATCACTGCAGGATCGGTGTCGCATTCGGCGGCAAGGCAGTGGCGGTAATATTGCAGTTCACCCACTACGCCGCGTATAGCGCCCGAGCGCATGGCGGTAGTGGTGTCGTACCCCCATCGGGGCACGTCGCCGTCAGTTTCCACCAGCGGCAAGGCGCGGGTAAAATGGTCAAGAGCTTCCAGCCGTACAAAGATGCCGGGGGCGATGTTGCCGCCGGCAAAGTGTGCGTCGGCAGTCACCACGTCGTATGTGATGGCTGTGCCCAGATCCACTACAAGCGCCGGGCGTGAGGGCACGAGTGCGGCAGTGGCCGCGGCAGCGGCGATGCGGTCGGCTCCGAGGGTATGGCGCGAGCGATAGTCGATGGATATCGGCATCGGCGTATCGGCACTGAGCACCGTCACCTTGCGGGCAAGCCCCTCGGTAAGGGCGTTGATCTCGGCCTCCGAGTGTCCGCATACCGAGCACAGGATGGCACTGTCGGCCTTCTCTCCGTCGGGGAGGATGCCGCGCAGCAGTTGTGGCGTCGCGTGGCGATGCGTCGCCACGGCCTCCATGACGTTATCGCGCCACAGGGCCACCTTGGTTGACGAGTTGCCCTCGTCGATGGTTAGCTTAAGTGCCATACGGGGGGCAAAATTACAAAATCCCCGCGCAATGGCAAAAATATTAAAGCTTTTTAATAACTGCCGGCACGCATGAAATTGTTGTATATGTATAATCAAGCTGAAATTCTTTATGGAATCCAATCCTTACTGTACGAAGGCCGCTGTTGCCGTGGCCACTATTACAGACACTCCTCTCAGGTTCAGACCTGTCACCGATGCCGACATGCCGCTCATCAACGGCCTGCTCCAGACGGCCATAAGCCGCACATGCGACTATACCGCCGGCGGTATCTTCATGTGGATCGACTATTTCGGATACGAATATTGTGTATACCGCGATACCCTCTTTATCAAGGGTCGCACCGAGAATTGCCGGTGCGAGACGGCTTTCATGCTGCCCGTCGGCTCCCTGCCGCTAGACGAGTCGGTACGCCTCGTGCTCGGCTACTGCCGCGCACGCTGCCTGCCGCCGGTGTTCTCGGCCGTGCCCGACGACCGCCTCGACGCCCTTGTGGATGCCCTTGGCGGCGACTGCGACATCGAGCCGCTCGACGACTGGGCCGATTATCTCTACGACATACATTCGTTGGCCACCCTGTCGGGCAAGGCGATGAGCAAGAAACGCAACCATGTGAATCAGTTCTTCAAGGCCAATCCCGGTTGGACGCTCTCGCCTCTCGGGTGCGAGGATCTGCCCGACGCCATAATGTTTCTTGAGTCGGTCGGCCTCGGCGACAAGGCCGACGACGGCATGGCCGTGTACGAGCACTCCGAGTGCCGGCGGGTGCTGGAGCACTACACTTCATATCCATTCGAGGGCGCTGTGCTGCGGCTCGCTTCGGGCGCTATCGCGGCCATTGCCGTGGGCGAGGTCATAGGCGACACCCTTTATGCCCATATCGAGAAGATCGACCGCGCCGTGCCGGGTGCAGGCGCTGCCATCGGACATCTTTTTGCCCGCTACATGCTCGCCCGTCATCCCGGACTGCGCTACTGCAACCGCGAGGAAGACTGCGGCGACCCCGGCCTCCGCGACGCCAAGATGCAATACCACCCCGTCGCACTGCTGTACAAATATAATGTGCGCTGCACACGGAAACTTGAATAATATATAGGTTTGGTCTGTACAACTTCGCTGCGAAAATATAGCACTTAATATGCCGTTGTCGTATAATTGCTGTATTTTTGCAGTGTTGTTTGCAGTGTTTAGTGTTTATTTGCAAAAAAAACTTGAAAATATTTGCATTTAGCAATTATTTGTTTTAAATTTGCGAATGTTAGTATTCTTCAAACGCGAAACCGCGATTTTCTACCAAAATAAACAACATTAATCTGCATAATACCTAAATAATAAACAGATGAAACTAAAACTAACATTAATCATTGCATTCGCGCTGATATTGGCGGGGTGCTCGAGTGAGTCGGGCGGGGGCAAGTGGGATGATCCGAACCCGATTCAGCCGACAGCTGATCTTACGCTGACAGGAGCGGAGGTTGATGCTAATGAGGGGCTGAATAAATTCGGCATCGAGTTTTTCAATGCCATGGCTCTGAATTACGATGTGGTTTTCGGAGATATGGCTCAGGATAACAAGGATAACTATTCGGTATCGCCGCTGAGTGCTTCGCTTGCTCTCGCCATGCTTGCCAATTCGGGTGACGATGCTCTTACCGCCGGAGCGCTGAAAGTACTAAATACCACGGATCTGCAAAGCCTCAACGGCTCATGCAACAAAATAATGCGATACCTTGTAGGGCGTGACAATCTCGAACTTGCCAACTCGATATGGTATTCGAGCATCCGGTGCAACGTACTCGACAGCTACGTGCGCAATATGAACAGTACGTTCTATGCCGAAATCAACGGAGTTGACTTCACGGACAGCTCGGTGCCCGGAAAGATGAACGCATGGATACGCAACAAGACACACGGCTATATTGATAATATGATAGAATCCACGGATGAAAGGAATATTATCTATCTGATCAATGCTCTATACTTCAAAGCAAAATGGAAGGACTCATTCAAGAAGGATAGGACTGTTAAAAAGACTTTCTACGGCACGGAATCAGACTCGGAAATCGATATGATGCGCAGTAATGGAATGTATGAGTATGTGAAGCAAGACCGTCTGAGCGCCGTAATAAAGAATTTTGAAGGTGATGCGGCAATGGCGTTTGTGCTCCCGGCCGATGGCACGGATATTAAGACATTGTCTGCGAATTTGTCATTCGACGAATGGAAAGCCGGCATTGACAATGCCCGGACTCGTAATGTTGATCTCAGCCTGCCAAAGTTCAATATAGATACCGATGCCGGACTTTCGGAATTATTAGGGGCGATGGGATTACCCTCAGCATTCAAAAACCTCGATAAGATGGGTGCAGTAAACATCGTCAATGGTATCGCATCTTTAGAAACGAGACAGAAAACGATGACTACTGTGGATGAAGAGGGCGTGACGGCCGCAGCCGTAACTGTAATAGGCGGTTTGGAAGAAGCTTTGCCGGCCGAAGATAAGGTCGAATACACTCTCGACCGGCCGTTCCTCTATTTCATCTACAACCGTACATCCGGGACGATACTGATGGCCGGACGTATTTGTAATCTGTGATAAGACTCTTGAACACCAGAAAATAAAAGGCGTGTGTAGCCCGTCGATTTATTCGTAACCGAGTCCGCCGAACTCACAAAGCGAGGCGTGCTCGGTTAACGTCTCATACTGTTGTTGGCGCCCGTAGGCCGCCGATTTGATACGCTTGGCTCTGATGCGCAGTTGTTTGAATCGGCGGGCTACGCACGCCTTATTGAACAGTTTATTTGTGTTACATTTTACAGCAATTTCAGGTGGAAGTCGTTGTAGAATTTGGCGAAGTCCTCGTCGGCGAGGAGATGCTTGAGCACCTGCGAGTCGGACCAGAATTCCGGCCCGAGCCCCGAGGAATGTATCTCGGTGTGCAGGCTCCATGAGTCGTTGCGGAGGGCGTTGCGGACGTAGGCGAGCAGTTCGTCGATGATATCGTTGAGAAGCAGCGCCGCGGATTGTTCGACCTTCACTATCCACGCATCGGGCTCGCTGCCGGGCATCGGCGTGATATTCCTTATCAGCGTGGACAGGGCGGGCATGGTCTTCTCTCTCTGCGCGCCGAATGCTTTCCATGCATCCAGCACCTGTGCTGCGGTGTAGGCTTCCCGGCGGCTGTGTGCCGATGCCTCGTCGGCCTGCGCGGCACGGCTGCCGTGGATGGAGAGTCCGCCCACGCGCAGCGGCGCGCCGGGCTGCTCGCGGCGTGTGGTGCGCGGCACGGCTACATGCTCGCCCGCACGTGGCGGCTGTGCGGGTGCAGGAGCCGATGTCGCCGGCTTTTCGGGCGCGGCGGTTACCTCTGTTCGCTCCGTTGGTTTTTCGCTTGCCGGGGCGGGCGTGGCCTGCTGCGCTTCCGGCTTTTTTATGGGTTTGAGAGGCCCCCCGGCCCGACCACTTTTAATGGTCGAGGGGCTCAGAAGTTGGGCGATACGGATCAGTGTGAGTTCTACAAGCAGCTGTTTGTTGCCCGATACGCGGTAGTTGAGGTCGGCATCGTTGCACAACCCCATAGCGGCATACAGGAAGTCGGGTTTGAGCCTTGCGGCCTGTGCGGCGGTCTCGGCGCGCATGTCGTCGGGCATGTCGAGCAGCGGCAGGGTAGCGGGCGACGATGCGAGCATCAGGCAGCGCAGATATTCGCCAAGTCCGTTGATGAAAAACAACGAGTCGAAGCCTTTGCGCCTTACCTCGTGGAACACCAGCAGTGCCGCCGGGATGTCGCCTTTCTCGAAGGCCTCCACCAGTCGGCGGTAGTATGACGCGTCGAGCACATTGAGGCTCGCGATGGTGCCTTCGTAGGTGACGTTGCCGTGTGCCGAAGCCGCCACCTGGTCGAATATCGACAATGCGTCGCGCATGGCACCGTCGGCCTGCCGCGCTATGATGTTGAGGGCGGCAGGATCGGCAGTGATGCCTTGGTCGGCGGCCACACGTCCCAGATGCGATACCATGTCGGCGATGGATATGCGGTTGAAGTCGTAGATCTGGCAGCGCGACAGTATGGTGGGGATGATCTTGTGCTTCTCGGTGGTGGCGAGGATGAATATAACGTAGGCCGGCGGCTCCTCGAGCGTCTTGAGGAAGGCGTTGAACGCCGCCGTGGACAGCATGTGCACCTCGTCGATGATAAACACGCGGTAGCGCCCGCGGGTGGGCGGGATCTGCACCTGCTCTATGATGCTCTTTATGTCCTCGATGCCGTTGTGCGACGCCGCGTCGAGCTCGACGATATTGAGCGAATTGCCCTCGTTGAACGCGCGGCACGAGGGGCATTCATTGCAGGCCTCGCCGTCGGCTCCGGGGTTGAGGCAGTTGATGGTCTTGGCGAAGATGCGCGCGCACGACGTCTTGCCCACACCTCTCGAGCCGCAGAACAGGTAGGCGTGGGCCAGACGGTCGTTGGCGATGGCGTTTTTAAGGGTGGAGGTGAGCGCCTGCTGTCCCACCACCGAGGCGAACGTCGACGGGCGGTATTTCCGCGCCGATACGATATATTGTTCCATGACTGCAAAGATAGTGAATAATTTGGAATTTGACGAAAATAAAAAAGCACCCGGCGGGGAGCCGGGTGCCTGGGTATGAAGGGATCGGTGTGATCAGGGTTTCACGATGCGGACGGTGCGGGTGGTGCCGTCGGCTGTGGCGGTGAGGATGTAGATGCCTTGTGCGAGTCCGCTGCCCGGAAGGACGGTAGCCTGCCCGGCGCTGACTGCCGCGCGTATGCTGAATACTGTGCGGCCCGATGCGTCGTAGAGCACGAAGAGTGCTTCACTGTCGGTGAAGTCGGCATATACGTTGATGTCGCCGTCGATGGGGTTGGGGGTGACGTGGAGGCCTGTGGCGTCGGCTGTGGCGTCGTTGATGCCTGATGTCTCCTTCACCTCAATGGGCAGCTTGATTGTGGCTGTCTCGCCCGAGGGGTCGGTGGCGGTGACGGTGGCGGTTACCTTGCCTTTGTGCTTGCCGTAGAATATCACGCCTGTGGCGTTGGGATAAGCATCCACGTAGCGGCTCTCGCGCATCTCGAATGTGTAGGTGAGTTCATCGCCGTCGGGATCGGAGAACATGTCGGCGAAGCTGTATACGCCCGAGGTGGTGCCTTCGGCAAATTCGATGAGCGGTGCTTCACCGGCCACGGGGGCGCGGTTCACATGCTCGATATCGTAGCGTACCGATGTCTCGGCGGTGAGGTCGTGGGCGTCGGTGACTGTGAGATCGAATATGTTGCCGGCCGATGCCGATCCGAATGCCGGCTCGATGGCTACGTTGAATTCGACGGGTGCCGTAGCGCCGGCAACGCTGATGATGCCGTCGTCGTCGGTTGTGACTGTGGCGCCGGCAGCGTCGGCTACGGAGATTGTGGCGTTGCCGCGCGCGTCGTTGAACGCTACGGTGAAGTCATCGCCGTCGGGCTCGTTCACGATTACGGGCACGTTGGTGACAGTACCTTCCTTGACATATACAGTTCCGGCGGGAGTCTCAATGATCGGCGCGCCGTTCTTGTCGAGTACTACGGGTAGGTTGAACAGGGGCAGGGCCGGGTCGTTGCCTTTGATTACGATGACGGCCTTGTTGTTCTTCTCGAGACGGGCAGCGGCTGCGTTGATCTCGAGTTTGATCTCGGCAGTCGAGCCTACTTCGAGCTCGGCTTCGCCCTCGGGTGTGAGGAGCTTGATCCACGGGCGGCCTTCGGTTGTCTCGAGGCAGGTGAGTACGTAGCCGATAGATCCGTACTGATCCTCGAAGAACGCTGCTACGTCAAACCAGCCTGTGTTCTCGGTCCAGCCCATGTATCGGCCTTCGATCATGGCCTCTTCCTTGTTGATGACGTAGGCGGGGAATTTAACGCCGGCCGAGTAGGTGACCTGTACATAGAACTCTTCGCCGGGATTCAGGAATACCTCTTTGTCGAGAGGCACTGCATAGAACTGTCCCATATTGGGGTTGGCCTGCGACTCGATGATGAGTTTGCCGCGTCCTATCACGTCGCCCTCGCCTACTGTGCTGCCAGTGATGACTTCGATTGTCACCTTGTAGTCGGTGGCAGTCTCGATGGTGACGGGCAGGTAGATGTGCGAGATGTTGAAGCCCTCGGCCGGTGCGGTGAACAGCGTCGCTGCCTTGAATATGTCGTAGAGCGAGTTGGCGCCGTAGTTGTACGGCACGGCGTTTATCGGAGAGGTGGGATAGTAGAGTGCGTTGGTGTACTCGAAGTCGCCCGGCACATCATATACGCTTGTCGAAGGAGCCTTGGCTACGGGAGCCTTGGCGAGTGTGCGCATGGTGCTGTCGACAGCGGCCACGGCCTTTGCTGCACGGGCTTTCGCGGCCCACGGCGCTATGCCGCCACCTCCGTCGGGATCGGCAGGCTCCTCGCCTACGCCGGTGGGATCGAGGGCGATGCTGTATGAGAGCTTGTACTCGCCTTCATTGCCTATCACGATTGTCTCGTTGAAGGAGTCGTTCTCGCCTATAGCCTTCACATATACTTCCTCACGGTCGAATGTGACAGCGGGAGCTGGAGTGACTACAAACTTCACGTTTACATCGCGCTGCTCCGTTCCGGCCTCGGTGGTGTAGCCGAGAGTGAGGCGGATGTTGTATTCGCCGGGTGTGAAGGCATACTCGTTCTCGAGCATGGGAATGGCGAATTCGACGGGCTCGGCGCCTACGCTCAGCATGGTGAATCCGGGTTCATACAGACCCCAGGCCTTGCCACCGGTGGGTTCGCCTGTGATCCAATCGATTTCGGGCTGGTTGACAAATAGCGAGAATACATCGATATACATGTCCATCCAGTCGTCGTATACCTTCGGGCCGTCGATCTCGATGTTATCGATGGTGAAGGCGGCGGTACCTGCATTGGCCACATTGAAATATGCGGCATACATGGCGCCCATCTGTACCATAGGATCGCTGTAATCGGTGTTGCGGAAGCCCAGAACATGCTCGACGGTGACGTCGGCGGGCCACTGTGGATTGGCTTTGCCGGTGATGTCGAGAGTGACGGGTATCTCGATATTCTCGCTTCCGGGCACGTTTGTGGCCACTTTGAGGGTAGTGGTGTATGTGCCGGCGAGGCGACGGGTGTCGAAGTCGAGTTTCACGGTCTCGCTGCTGCCGGGAGCCACGGGTGCTTCAACGACAGGCGAGAACGCCACTGCGTTGCCGAACGATACCATTCGCTCGGGCAGACGGATGCTTGCCGAGCCGTCCTCATTGGCGATACCTGCCAGACCGAAGATATTGAATATGATGGCTTCGTCGAAAGCTGGCTTGTACTGGAACTTGAATGTTCCGTTCTTGTACATGACGAGCTGGAAGTCGACACCGATATTCATGGAGTTGCCGTATTCGATGAACGATACCACGGCATAGTCGTCGGTGACATAGTGGAATGTGCCGGCGGTGCGTGTCTGGTCCATCGAGTGCATACCCCAGTAGGGAGCGATGATGTTGGTGTAGATCGATCCGCCGGGGAAGTCGGCCGGCGGTTCCGGCCAGATGCGGTCGTCATTGCGCTTGGTGAACGATACGAAGCCTGTGTTGTACACGTACATCTTGTCGTACTTCTTGCCGTAGAACGGGAATTCGAAGGGCAGCTCCACTTCCACATAGTCGTGGAGATTGTAGTACGTCATGCCGTGTTGGGCACCGAGTCCATTGGTCTCGATGTCTATCCAGTCGAACTTCACGCTGCTGTCGTCGCCCGAGAAGCTATAACGGTAGCTTGTCACGGCATCGGCGTTTTCGGGCAGTGTGAGGCGTACGAGCGGGTCGGGGGTGATGGCGTATGTGAGAGTCTCGTTGCCATTGTTGGTGACTTTGAGATCCTTCACAAGGGCCGTGCCGCTCTCGACGGTCTCGCTCACCTCGGTGAGGCTGAGGTCAACGGCGGGACAGCCTATGACGTTGGCTTTGATGTCGGCGGTGAGGTTGCCGGCCGATGTCTCTATGGCGAGTCGGTCGGCTACGGCACCCTCGGTGACGGTGGGCACGGTGACGATAATGTCCTTGGCCATGCCTGCCTCAAGAGCGAAGGGCAGTTCGGCGCTGAAAGATACAAGGCCTTTTTCGGTCTTGACGGCTGTTACTTCAAGGGCGCGGTGGCCGTTGTTCTTGACAGTGACTGCGGTTTTCTGCACGGAGGTGCGGAATACATCGCCGAGGTCGATGGCATTGCGCTCGAGCGCTGCCACGGGCACGAGCTCGTCTCCGTCGATCACAGCATCGAAGCGTACGAACGAGTAGGCGGGAGCCGGATCGTTGGTGACTATGGCGATGTTGTTGAAGGTGGCGCCGGCGTTCATGGAGGCGTCGGCGGCGAGGGTGGCCGTGATTTCAACCGATTCGCCGGGATTCACCATGCCGTATGGCAGGTTGAGGTTCTGTACAAAGCAATGTTTGGGAGCCTCGAACTTCACGGCTGTGCCGGTGCCGAAGCTGCGGAAGCGCTGATTCTCCGGCGTGGGATCCTCTACGCCCCAGATATCGGCCTGGTCGGCGCTGGTGAGAGTGACAGCATCGGCGCAGTCGAGGTCGTTGATGCCGCAGAAGAGGCCGTAGCCGCTCTGGAACACTTCGTCGGGCATGTAGTCGTCGTAGAATATCTCGACGTCGCCGTTGCTCGCCAGAGCGATGTGGAAGCTTATGGGTGTATACCGGGTATCGTAGACCGATGCGAGCACGTCGATGAATTTCACGACAAACTTGCCGTCGGCCTTGCTGTATTCCACACGCGACTGCGGGCCCATGAGCAGCTGCTGTCCGTATGCCGAAATGAGGCCTGTGCCGCGTACTGCCGTGAAGGACGGCGAGAGCGGTGTGCGGAAGGTGCTTTCATTGGGTACGAACATGACGCCGCCGAAACTGGTGATGTAGACTTTCTCGTAGGTCTTGCCGTAGTATGGGAAAGCAAAGCCGAGGTTCACAGCAGAGGACAGGTAGTTGTCGTCGGTAAACTGCGATGCAATGTCGGTAGCGCCTATAAGGGCCGGATTGCCGTCGTATTCAAACTTGTTGTACCCTTCGAGAGTCGATGATACGGTGTATCCGAATTTGTGGAGGGTGGCGGTGTTGCCTTCGATCGTCTCCTGTGAGAAGCGGGGGAACACGAATTCGAGAGGATACTTGCCGCTGTTGGAAATCTTGAAGGATTTCTGTACCGATCCGGCTCCTACTGTGAGGGTGCCTGCGTCGATCACGGCCGGCTCGATGCCGAGTTTGGCCGGCTCTGTGGCCACACCCTGCACCACGATACGTGCCTGACGGCCGTCAACGTCGGTGAATATGATATTGCCGGTGTGGCTGCCTGCCTCGGTGGGAGCGTAGGTAAGCTCTACTGTCACTCTGGTGCGTGCGGGGAAGCCCTGCTGTACTCCGTTCTCAGGGCCGTGGAAGTTGGGCGAGGTCGAAGAGATATTGTCGCTGTAGATGCCGTTGCCCCACTGCGAACCGGCAAATTTGCCGTAGCCTCGGTTATATACCTCGACCGCGATAGTCTTGCTCTCTCCCACCAGGAGCGAGCCGAAGTTCACGATCTTCGGGGTGACGATATCGGGAGTGTTGCCTGATACGGAATATGTGACGGGCACGAGAGTCTCGGCGCCGTCCGACTGATTGGCGGTGAGGTGGAGATTGAGGTTGTATGTGCCGTTTACGAGCTTGGATCCGTCGGCGCTAATCTCAACGGCCTGCTTCTCTCCGCCGAGGACGGTACCTGAAGCCGGGTCGAGCACGAGCACCTCGCTCCAGTCGGGATTGGCGGAACGTGCTGTGATGCCCCATGTCATCTTCGATGCCATCTCCTCGTATACGCTGCCTGCGAGGGCTGTGGAGAGCTGAGTCCAGCTCTTGCCCATGTCGTTGCTCATGAAGCTGTATCCGGCCACACCGTCCACATCGGCCTCGGCCATTCCGAGGGGATAGCCTTCCTGGCCGCCCTCGAAGTGTACGGCCACCCAGAAGGATTCGCCGGGGGCGAAGTGTATCTGCTCGTTGAGAGCCACGGGATAACCGTAGGCGAAATAGGGATACTCGACGGTCTGGAGCAGTGATGCCGATGATATGGCCACATCTCCCTTGTATATCTGTATCACCGGGTTGGCGCCGTTGGCTCCCTCGATATTGACGTGTGTGAGGTTGAAGCCTTCGGGATATTGCGATGCATCGACGCGGAACCACTGTGCCATTGAGTTGGGCATCGAGCGGTCGGTATCGCCGATGTGGGCGAAGAGCAGGGAATAGTATTTTATCTCGGCGGGATAATCGTCGGCTTCATAATCGCCGGTGACGGCGGCACGCTGTGCCAGGGCCTTTGATCCGATGGTGCCGTTGTAGGGGTGGGTGCGGCCGACGACAGGACGCGACATCGATGCCGGCACTGCCGATGCAGTGCGCTTGTAGACGCTCCACTTGAGGATGCCTTCGGCGTCGTTGGAGATGTTGAATGCGGTCTTTGCGACGGGTGTCTGTGCGGTGGAGGTCAAAGAGAGATCTGTGACGTCGACACTCATCTGCGGGCCGGCGTTGGTGCTCACCTGCTTTACGGGCGAAAGCTCGGAGGAGGCGCCCCAACGGTTTATGGCGGCTATGGCCACGTAATATGTGGTGAGTGGCTTCAGACCGGTGATCTCGTGTGTGTAGGAGTCGCCCGAGTTGAGGAACTTGGTGTCGGCCACGGAGGTGCGGAGGTTGCCGAGGTCTGACTCGGCAGTGAAAGGAGTCTCGCTGTAATAGATGATGTGATGGTGCACATTATTGTCGGACGAGGCGGGTATGGTCCACGACAGCGAGATGTAATCCTGTGCGGCGGCGAGTGTGAGGTCGGTCACCGGCGAGGGTGCCGCTCCGTCGCCCATCTGCAGGGCTTTGGCGGCATCGATGTAGCCCGAGCCGTAGAGGCCGCGGTATTGCTCGTTGTTGCCGTAGCCGTAGAAGTCGTTGACAGATGTCTCGAGCTGTGTGCGCAGGCTGCTGTTGACAAATGTGCGGCTTCCATACCTGGAGAGCACAAGGGCTGCGATACCCGATACGTGCGGCGTGGCCATCGAGGTGCCTTCATTGAAGCCGTATTCGTTGTTGGGCAGTGTGGAGAGCACGCCTGCTGCCTCGCCGTAGTCGAGCAGACCGCCGGGAGCGATGACGTCGACCCATTCGCCGTAGTTGGAGTATGACGCGGGCTGCAGCTCGTTGGTCATGGCAGCCACTGCGAGCACCTTGTCGTAGGCGGCGGGATAGAAGTTGCCGGTGGCGCCGTTGTTGCCGGTGGCGAATATGCACAGGCCACCGGTCATGTTGTCGGAGCGGGCGCTCTCGGTGAAGTAGTCGATGGCGTCGTGTACGGCCTCCTCGAAATATTCGGGATCAGACCATCCCCATGAGCACTGGGCGATGGTGGCTCCACGCTCGGCGGCGTATACGATGGCGGCCGCGAAGTCGCCGTCGCCGCTGCCCTGGCGCGAGTCGAATACCTGGCAGGAGATCATTTTCACACCGGAGCCAGGGGTGCCGTCGCCGCCGGCCACACCGGCCACGCCGATGCCGTTGTTGTTGACAGCCGCTACTGTGCCGGCCACGTGCGTGCCGTGGTCGTGGGGGTATATCTCGCCCGAGTTGGTGCAGAAATTGAATCCGTAGATGTCGTCGACATATCCGTTGCCGTCGTCATCGACACCGGGCTGTCCGTTGAGCTCGGCCTCGTTTACATACATGTTGGCGGCGAGATCCTCGTGGCGGTAATCGATGCCGCCGTCAATGATGGCGACGATCACATTGTCACGGCCGGTCTCGGTCTTCCATGCCTCGAAGAGGTTGATGTCGGCACCCTTTACGGCTGTGCCGATATTGCCGAAGTTCTGATAGTGCCATTGGTCGGGAAGGCGTGGATCGTTGAAAAAGTAATCTGTTCCGGCAGCCTTCATCGGAGGACGCGACACAGAGCGGAAGCCGCCGGTGCCTTCCTTGAGCACCATCGGTGTGACTGCTTCCGAGAGTTCTACGCCCGGTGTGGCGGCCATGATCTTGCGGGCCTGCTCTACGGGCATGCTTTCGTCGAAGTTCACGACGTACCAGCGGTCGAGACCGAAGCGGGCACGCTGTGCGGCAAACTGCGGGTTGTATGGCAGCATGGGCCTGATGGACATGGCCTTGATCTGCGATGAAGCGCGGTCGAGCGGGGATATGCCTGTGCTCAGGCGGCCTTTGGCGGCCTTGTGAGGTGCATTTCCGAGCTGAGTGGCAACTTCGGGTTGCAGTTTCACGCGCAGCACACCCTTGGTCGGGTCAACGCTTTGCGCGCTGAGGGTCGCGGTGGCGCCTATGGTGATGAAGGCGGCCGCGAGCCATCTGAAAAATCTGTGCATGTTGGTGATTGGTTGGTTAATATTTGGTTTTGATATAGAATGCGACTTAAACGCGCAAATATAGTGAATTTTTTCAAATTTATGATGGTTTTGATTGAATTCTTAAATTTTTATAATGGAAATATCCGTTTTTTATGTGAAATCGGATGTGTTTGTATTAATTCTGACAAAAAACGTCGCGACAGGTCTGCCGCGACGTTAGAGAGGGAAAGGTATATGTATTATCTTACAATGATTTTTTTGCCGCCTGCGATGTAGATGCCGGCGGGGAGTGCGGCGGTGGCATCGGCTGCTTCGACGTCTTTCCTTATAAGTATTCCCTGCATATTGTATACGTCGACGAGGGAGTTTTCACCTGCTACCGGAGCGCTTATCGAACTGAGCGTGCCGCTGAGTGTTAGGGAGGTGATGTTGAACGGGGCGTTGCCTTCGCCGGGATTCATCTGTATGAGAAGGGTGTTGACACCGGCGAGTGCTTCGGCGGGGTTGATGCCTTCGAGGTCGATGACGGCCCGGGACGCCTTGCGGTCGGCTTTGTCGTTGTTTGCCCACAGTGCGGCAGGATTGTCGAAGGCTGTCATGACATTGATGTCGTAGTTGGTGAAATCGCCCTTGTCGGCCGAGAAGTTGACGTTGAGGTAGCGTTGGCCTGCATAGCTGTCGAAAGCGGTCTTGAACAGTTCGAGTGTGTTCCAGTTCTCAATCCAGAAGTATCCGCCCCATATGGCTCCGTCGGGCATGACGAAGCCGTCGTTCATTACCGATACTTCCTTGACGGTGAAGTCTGCACCGCAGATCTCGATGCCGTGTTGCCGGGCTGTGTTGAGGCCGGCTTCGGTGAGGTAGAGCTTGAAGTCGGTGGTGTTGTCGCCGAGGAAAGTGAGGCGCGATCCGGGGAGCCAGGTGCCGTCGGCTTTCACTTCGATGACGTCGGTGGTTTTCTCGAAGGTGATGTAGATGTAGTTGCCTGTGCTTACGTCGCTGAAGTCTTCGGCGGGGATGGTGAGAGTGTTGGCCCAGGTTACGTTTACAGGTTCGCCTGTGTAGAGGGTTTTCACTGTTTCCTGTGCCGATACGGGCATGAGGATGGCCGTTGCGACCGCGGCCGCAAGTAGAAGTTTTTTCATAATGGCAAGGTTTTTAGGTTGTTATTTCGATTGTATGGTTATGTCGGAGATTTTGATATCGGAGCCGTAAGAGTTTATCGACCAGCAGTTTTTGAGAGTGCCGTATATGCGGGTTGTGAGTGTGGCGGCGTCGTTGACGTATACGGTAAGCACGGAGTTGTCGGTGACTACGGTGATGTGGTATACGCCGTCGGTCGGTGTGGCGAATGTGTAGCCGTCGGTATCGGGGATGAATCCCATGCCACCCTCCTCTTCGAGGTTGATCTTGCGTGTGTCGGAGTTCTCGGGATTGATGATTATCGAGTAATATTTTTCTGAGTCGGAGCCGCGTGCGAAGGAGAGGCCGAATCGATCGAGATCCAACGAGGCCGTGACTGTGAACTCTATGCGGTTTTCGGTGCCTAGACGTGGCATGAGGCGTGATTCGTCGCCGCTGAGGCTGAAGCCGGCTATTGTGTGCGCCTGCCCGAGGTGTGATGCGATGGCCGGAACCTCGGCGGTATAGAGTGTGCCGTCGGGATGCTGCATCAGCTTGTGGGCTACAAGATTGCCGGCCCAGTCGGCGGTGTTGACAGTGCTGTTGCCGGCTTTGGTGGCGCACCATCCCCATATGTAACGGTCGGTGCCGTCGCTTGCAGTCTTGCCGGCGTAGAAGCCGCGTGAATCGAGGAATCCCTCGTGGCTGTCGGGCCAGATACCGGCGTCGTTGGCGGTGCAGGCGCGCAGTTCGTCGATGGTGCGGCCCTTGAAGTATTGCACGCGGCGGATGGCATCGTGCTGCTCGGAGTAGATGAGATACCACCAGTCGCCCATTTTGAACAGGTCTGGACATTCGTAGAAGCGATCCCACATCATGGTCATGAACACGCCGGCCGAAGTCCAGTTGCGGAGATCGGTGGAAGTGTATTCGGCCAGGACTCCCTTGCCGGCGAGGCGGGTGGATACAAGCATGTGGAATGTGCCGTCGTCGGCGCGGTATACGAAGGGGTCGCGGAAATCGGTGCGGCTGTATGTGTCGCCGCCGTCGATGAGCAGGTTGCGGTCTTTGGCCCATGTGCGGAAGTCGGTGGATGTGGCGAGCATCACGGCCTCGTTGATGCCGGCGGTCTCGGCCTGATTGGGCGAGTGCGCGGTATAGAATGTGTAGTATGTGCCGTCGTGGAAGATTGTGGAGCCGGTGCCGATGGCTGCGTCGAGCTCGGAAGCCGTGCCGGTGGGGACGATTTCGCCGAGCGATGTATAGGAGGCGGCATCGGTGGTCTCCACGGCCCATATCGGGTGGTAGGTGACAGCCTGATTGGGGCGGTAGTCCTGAAGATATAGCACCTTGAAGTTTTTTGCCACGGGGTCGTAGAAAGGCATGGGATCGCCTACGTATCCCACGTATGGTTTGTAGTATATGTTCTGGGTGTGGGTCTCGTCGGAAGCGAAATATGTGTCTGTGCCGTCAAGGTCGCGGTGTGTGAGCACGGGCTGATCGTCGCTGCAGGCGCTCAGTGCCAAGGCCGATAGGATGGCCGGGGCGAATATGTATCGTGAATTTTTATTCATGGCTTGGATTATTGGCAGAGGTAGTTGATGGCGTTTTTGGTGAGTGTGATCATGTTGTCGCGGTAGGGATTTGCGGCGTTGTTGCGGTCGTACCATTCGTAGGCGGGGGTGCCGATGGTGATGACGCGGCCCGAGGTGAATCCTTTGAGCGCCTCATACGGCTCGAATTCGGCGATTGTGACGCGGTTTATGTCGTAATCGTGGGCGGAGGCGAGTGCTTTTGCGCCGGTGCGTTCCTCCCATCCCTGCATCGAACCGTATGGATCCCAGTCGGCGCCCCATTGCAGGGTGCGGCCCGAGTTGGAGCAGCCCTTGGCGAGGAGCAGTATGCGACCGTCGGCGTCGGTTTCGATGCCGGCGAATAGGGGATGGTTCTCGTGGCCTGTGACAGTGAAGCCGAGGTTGTCGGCGAGGGTCTCGTAGTTTTCGCCGCCGAACATGTTGTTGGGGCTCTGCTGGTCGCGGGCGATGCGCCATACGTCGTTGATGTACCGGGCGCCGTCGCGCGAGGCGAGGATGGCGCCGCCGTGGAGCCAGTAGCTGTTGAATATGTCGCGTGTGTCCCACATCAGGCCGGGCCAGTCGAGCCAGTCGAAGTGGCACCAGATCATATTGTAGTCGTCGAGACGCACTGTGCCGTCGAGGATTTCCTGAAGCGATATGTAGCGCGAATTCGGAACGTTGTCGAGCATCCAGCGGCAGGCGACCTTTGCTTCGTCGCCCAGAGCGTCGACATTGGCGGCGATGCCCACAAATGCTTTGGGAGCCTGCGATATCTCGTCTTTGATGACTGTAACTGTGTATTTTACGGTGGCGGTGCGCAGTGTGGCGGTGAATGTGGCGGGCCGGGAGAAATCGATCACGGAGCCTGATTCCGGATCGACGGTGCTGCCTTTTGTGACTGTGAACGATGCCTGCATGGCGGTGACGTCGGTGTCGAGGGGCACGAACACGAGTATTGTGCGGGCGTCGTTGTCGATGGTGCCGGAATATTTGTTGTCGAGCGTGAATGTGAGGAATTCCACGTTGTCGTGAGCGGCGCGGAGTGTGTAGTCGGCGTATATGTCGCCGTTGGTGACGCGGATGGCGCGCGGTACGGTGGCATTGAACCGTGTGCCGGCGGGATAGTCGCATGTGGCGCCTTCACTCAGAGTGATGGCGTCGACGGTGAGGGCGGTAAGATCGGTGCCTGTGGGCAGGTTGACCTCGATGGTGCGCGAGGAGTGTTCCACCACGCCTTCGTAGCCGCTGACGGTGATGGCTTCGACGCGTGCTTCGCCGCCGAGGCGCAGGTCGGATGAATTGTCGTCGCTGCATCCGGCGACAGTGTATGCCGCCGTTACGGCCAGCAGTATATATAATGTGTTGAGTATGGTTTTCATTGCGGTGATGATAAGGTGTTGGTTACCAGTTGCCGATATTCTGACGGTAATGGCCGTTGGATGCGCTTACCTGCGAGAAGGGGATGGGGAGATATTCGTTCTTGTCGGCGGTGAAGGATGCCGAGGAGTAGATGGCGCAGTTGTCGGCTTCCTCGGCATAGTATCTGTTGAGTGTGGCGGCGGCCTCTCCCCAGCGCACGAGGTCGAAGAAGCGGTCGGATTCCATGGCCATCTCCACGCGGCGCTCGTGCTTGACGATGCGCAGAGCCTGCTCCTGTGTATATGTGCCGGAGTAGGGTCGTACGTTGAGATGTACTCCGTAGAGTGTGCCGTAGTCGGATATCATGGCGGTGCTTTGGGCTGCGCGGCGGCGCAGATCGTTGACGAGCTCTATGGCGTCGGGAATGTTCATGTTGAGCTGAACGAGGGCTTCGGCGCGCATGAGCATCACGTCGGCGTAGCGGAGGACGATGCGGTTCATTGGCGAGCCCCACCATGCGCCTTTGACGAGGTATTCGGTATCGGGGTCGACGTTGTGCTTTAGCGATACATAGTAGCCGTAGAGGCCGTTGGAGCGGCTCCATATGGCGGTGCGGTCGATCATATAGTTTTTGTTGAACATATATGGTGTGCCGGGGATGCCTACGGTGAGATATAGGCGCGGGTCGGCGTTGTCGGTTGCGGGGGCGTAGTCCTTGTTGTTGAAGGAATCGAGCAGAGGCAGGCCGTCGCCGTCGGTGCGGAAGGCGTTGACAAGGTTCTGCGAGGGCTTGTAGAAGTCGCAGCCGCCATCGGTGACGCCGGGGATGTTAGGCACGATGAGGCCGTACGACCAGTTGCAGTTGCCGTGAGTGGTGCCGTCGTTGAACGAGTATTGCATTGCCCATATCGACTCGGGGCCGTTCTCGTACTGCGGCTCGGGCCGGAAATTGTTGTGGAAGTCGGGTTCGAGGGCGCATCCCGATGCGGCCATGATGGCAGGGTCGGTATATTTCACCACGTTGAGCAGATCCTCGCGGTCGATTGAGGTGACGCGGTGCGAGGCAGGGTCGTCCTGACGGTAGGCCTTATAGAGATATGTTTTGGCGAGATAGGCTGCGGCTGCTGCGCGGTTGGGGCGTCCGACGCTCTTCTGCACTTCGGGCAGGTGGTCGAAAGCATACCTGAAGTCGTCGGCGATGAGCTGCCATCCCTCGTCGTTGGTGTATTTTGTATTTTCGAGCTCGTTGTACTGCGAGGGTGTGAGGGTCTCGTCGCAGGCAAAGGGTATCTGCTTGTAGAGACGCTTGAGCAGGAAGTGGCCGTGGGCGCGCAGGAAGCGCATCTCGGCGATGCGTGTGTCGCGCTCGGGATATGTGGCGGCGTCCATCGAGCCGAGTACCTCGAGCGCCGAGTTGGCGCGTGAAATGGCGTTGTAGAGGCGTTGCCACATGTCGGAGATGTTCCAGTTGGTTGTCATGATACCCTGTGATATCTCGAGGGCGTGGAACACGTCGCCGTCCTCGGTGCCGTTGCCGCCTTTGTAGGCGTCGTCGGAACGCACGTCGAAGTTCCACATCGAGAACGACGAGTTGATGTCCTCGGCCGAGATCCATATGGCGTAGGCCGAGATGACGAGGTTGTCGACATAGCGAGGATCGAGTACCTGATTCTGGTCGAGGGTTCCCTGAGGCTTGGGATTGTCGAGGAAGTCGCTGCAGCCCGAGCAAATAGCGGCAAGGGCAATGGCTGCGGTATATATTGCTTTTTTCATGGCTTTATCAGAATGTGACGTTAAGACCGAATGTTACGTTGGTGGGGATGGGATAGCCGAAGTTGGGGTTCTCCGGATCCACTCCGGTGAATTTTTTGCTCTTGATGGTGAGAAGGTTCTGTGCGCTGAGGTAGAGACGGAGTTTCTGCATGCGCAGGCGGTCGGAAATGCGCTGCGGCAGTATGTATCCGAGCTGTATGTTGCGGAGCTTGAGGTAAGAGCCGTCTTCCACGAAGTAGGTGGACACGCGCTTCTCGTTGTTGAGGTCGGAGCGGCTCAGAGCGGGGATGTCTGATTCGGGATTCTGAGGCGTCCATGCGTCGAGCAGGCGCTCGCCCTTGTTGAGGAAGCCTATGTTGAGGCCGCTCCACAGGTCGGTTTCCTTCTTCATGTCGGATATCACGTCCTGTCCCTGTGCGCCTTGCCAGAACATCGAGAAGTCGAAGTCGCGGTACTGGAGGTATATGTTGATGCCGTAGGTGAAGTCGGGGGTTGGATCGTATATCCACCGCTGGTCTTTCTCGGTGATGCGTCCGTCGCCGTCAAGGTCGCGCCAGCGTATGCGGCCCGGTGCGGCGCCTTCCTGTATGGCATGGTTGTCGACTTCCTGCTGCGAGCGGAATATACCGTCGGCCACGTAGCCTGCCTGGGCGCCGAATGTGTGGCCTATGACGCTGTACACGCCGTTGCCGCCGAAGGTGCCGTTGGCGGCTACCGTGCCGGGGATGTCGGTGATCTTGTTGCGGTAGGCGGCGATGTTGCCGGTGATCTCGTAGCGGAGGCCGCAGGGAGCTGTGTCGCGGTATCCGATGTTGAGCTCTACGCCCCGGTTTTCCATTTCACCGGCGTTGATCCACTGCGAGGATCCCTCGCCCATGGCTGCGATGCCTGCCATCTGCACAAGGATGTCGGAGGTTTTCTTGAAGTATGCGTCGAAGGAACCGAAGAAACGGTTGTTGAACATTGCCCAGTCGATACCGGCGTTATACTGTGTGGTGGTCTCCCATTTTATGTCGGGGTTGCCGATCTGATTGCGTTTGAATCCAGAGTCGAGAATCGAGCCGCCGTTTGTGCCGTCGATGTCGTATGAGGTGCCGTAGCTTTGGCCGCCCGATTCGTTGACGCCGTAGTTGGGAACGTATACAAAGTATCGTGCGAGGTTGCTGATCTCCTGGTTGCCGGTCTGACCCCACGAGAGGCGGAGCTTGAGGTCGTTGAGCCATGATGCGGCGTCGCGCAGGAATGCCTCGTTGTTGATGCGCCATCCCAGCGATACCGAGGGAAATGTGGCGTAGCGGTTGTGTGCGCCGAAGCGTGATGAACCGTCGTGGCGCAGAGTGACGCCGAGAAGATAGCGCTCGTCGAACGAATAGTTGGCCTTGGCGAAGAACGATACGAGCGAGAAACCGTCGCCCGAGCCGTATGCCTGGGCGGTGCCCACACCTGCGTCGGGCCACATGAAGTCGGGGTTGAGCACCGAGAAGTCGGTCTTGTATCCCGAGAACCAGGAGGAGTTCTCGCGGTTGAGCTCTATGCCGGCGAGGGCGTCGATGTGGTTGCGGCCGAAGTCGATGTTGTAGCTGGCCACGAGGTTCCACATCCAGCGTGTCCAGTGTTCCTGCTTGGCCTCGACGGCATTGGTGGAGTTGGAGACGTTGCCCTCGGTTATCGGATATGTGAATATGCGTTGCTCCTTCTGCGAGTAGTCGAGGCCGAAGGTGGTGCGGATGTTGAAACCGCGGAATGGATTGAGGTTGACATATGCGTCTCCGAACATGCGCCAGTACGTGTATCGGTTGTCCTTGTTGCGTATGAGGCGTGCGAGGGGATTCTCACGGTCGGGATAGCCGCCCACGGGGCCGGCAAACTCACCGTCGACCGTATATACAGGCAGGGATGGGTTGGCCTGAAGCACGTTCTCGAGGAATCCGCCGGGAGCCTGCACCTCGTCGGTGCGGTTGACGGTGAAGTGTTCGCCGATGGTGAGGACGTTGCCGAAGGGCTTGAACTCGGTGTTGATGCGGGCCGAGAAACGCTCGAAGTCGGAGTATTTGATCACGCCCAGGTTTTTGTAATATCCGAGCGAGAAGAAGGCGCTCATCTTGTCGGTGCTGCCGCTTACCGAGAGGTTGTAGTTCTGTACGAATCCGGTGCGGGTGGTCTGGTCGAACCAGTCGGTGTCGGCGGCGGGAGTGGTGCCGGCGGCATCGAGATACTTCGACATGGATATGGAGTTGAGCACCGGATAGCCGGATGCGTCGTATCCCCAGCCGAACTTATATCCGAGGCCGTTGGTGTTGGGATCCTGCCCGTCGTTTACATATGCCTGCCACATGGCGCGACCGTAGCCCTCGGCGTTGAGCACCTTCATGCGGTTGGTGTAGAACTGTGCCGCCACCGATGCGTCGAGCTGTATGCGCAGATCCTTGCCTTTCTTTGTGGTGATGATTATCACGCCGTTGGCGGCTCGCGAGCCGTATATCGAGGCCGAGGCGGCGTCTTTGAGTATCTGTATCGACTCTATGTCGCCGGGATTGAGTTCGTGCATGCCGCCCTTGGTGGGTACACCGTCGATTATGTAGAGCGGGTCGTTGTTGTTGAGTGTGCCTATGCCGCGGATGCGTACGGTGGATGCGCCGGAGGGGTTGCCGTCGGCACTGATGTTCATGCCCGGCACGCGGCCCTGAAGAGCCTTGATGGGGTTGTTCTCGTTCTGTTTTGAGATTTCATCGACATCTATGGCGGTGATGGCGCCTGTGACGTCGACCTTGCGCTGGGTGGAGTAGCCCACAACCACTACCTCGTCGAGGAGCTTGGAGTCTTCTTCGAGTGCGATGTCGAGTCTGGCGGCTGCATCCACTGTCACGGTACGGAAACCGATATAGGATATTACAAGTCTGCTTCCCTGCGGAACAGATATCTCGAAATTGCCGTCGATGTCGGTGGAGACTCCGTTTCCGGTCTGTCCCTGTGGCACGACGCTAGCCCCGATGAGGGGCTCGGAATCTACGGCCGAGAGGACTGTTCCCTGAACTGTGATGTTCTGCGCCATACCTGCGATTGCCGCCGTGAACGCGAGCAGTAGGGCGAGGATTGATCTTTTCATGTGATATTATATTTTGGTTAAATGCTTGGCAGGATGCCCATCGCAATGATGAACTGTGATGCAAAATTAGCACCGTGGACAGGCCGGTGCTTATAATGTTTGTGCCATATAATATGACAAATGTTGCGGGGCTGAAAATTCTAAAATGAAAGGCGAAATTTCGTTATCGTGAAAGGCGTGAACGGAGGTCGGACGGAGCTTCGCCGAAAAAGTCGCGGTAGCACTTTGAGAAATATGCGGGAGAAGTGAATCCGGTGGCATATGCGATCTCGCTTACGGATCGCTCGGTTGAGGCGAGCATGCGGTGTGCGCGTTGCAGGCGGTAGTTGCGTATTATCTCCACCGGGGTATAGCCTGTGAGGGCTTTGATCTTGCGTGTGAACTGCGACTGTCCGAGCCCCATGCGCGATGCCACCTCCTCGACACTCAGATCGGGATTGTGGCTGTCGGCCTGCAATATCTCTATGAAACGGTTGTAGAAATCGCTGTCGATATTGCGTGTGCCTCCAGGCGCCGGTGCCGGACGCTGTGCCCGCGTGGCCGGAGCGGCGGCATTGCCGTATGTGTCGTTTATGCGGCGGCGGTTGTCGATGAGGTTGCGGCAGCGCGAGCGCAGGATGTCGGCGTTGAAAGGCTTGGACAGATATCCGTCGGCGCCGCTTTCGTATCCTTCGAGCCTCTGCTCGTCCATGGAGCATGCGGTGAGCATGAGCACGGGTATGTGGGATGTGCCGGTTTCGGCCTTGAGCGCGCGGCAGCATTCCATACCGTTCATCACGGGCATCATCACGTCGCATATTATTATGTCGGGGATATATCTGGCGGCCATACGCAGTCCCTCGCGGCCGTCGGTTGCGGTGATTATATTGTATTCGGCTTCGAGCAGTGCGGCGACAAGGCTGCGTATGTCGGCATTATCGTCGATTACGAGCATCAATGGCTTGCCGGAGGAATCCCGGGATGACTCGCTGTCGGGGATGGGTATGGAATCGGTTTCCGTTTTTTCGCCGGTAGGGGTGTGTATGGCTACAGGCGGAGAGCCGGTATGGCGGACAGGGAGTATTACGGTGAATTCCGCGCCTTTGCCGGGCGCGCTCTTTACATTGATGGTTCCGTCGTGCAGCTCCACAAATGCTTTGGACAGGGCGAGTCCTATACCTGAGCCGTCGGGGTGTATTTTGTCCACCTGATAGAAGCGTTTGAATATGTTGTCGAGCTCGTCGGCGGGGATGCCTTCGCCGCTGTCGATGACGGATATAACGGCGTTGTCGCCGCGATATGTGGCGGTGACGGCTATTCGTCCGTTGTCGGGAGTGTGCTTGAAAGCGTTGGATACGAGGTTGAAAAGCACACGCTCGATTTTTTCGCTGTCGATGGCGATTGTGCGGCCGTAGACTCCGGTCGTGTCGACACTGAGGTGTATGTGCCGGCGGCGCGCCGGTGCCGTGAATGATTCCATCCAGGAGGATATGGCGGCGCCGAGGTCGGTCTCCGACAGGTTGAGATCCATCTTGCCGTTCTCGTATTTGCGGAAATCGAGAATCTGGTCGATGAGGCGTCGGAGTATGCGGATGTTGCGGCGCGCTATGTCGAGGAGCTGCCGGCGGCGTTCCCGGTCGGGCTCAGGCTCGGCGGCAAGCTGTTCCACCGGCTCGGCGATTAGCGTGAGGGGCGTGCGCAGATCGTGCGAGACATTTGTGAAGAACATCAGTTTGGACTGTGTGGCGGTTTCGAGCTGCCGGTACAGGTCGCGCTGCTTGTCGCGTTCCTGCTCGAGCTGTCTGTTCTTTTCGAGCAGAGCCATACGGTGGCGGCGGTTCTGCCAGAATACCCGCAACATCAGGAATACCACACCTACCGCAAGCAGAAGTATGGCGCCGACGGCATAGAGCAGGGTCTGCTGTGCGGAATGTCGCGACCAGTATTCGTCGATGCGGTCTTTGAGGATTATCATCTTATCGGTCTCCTCGCGTAGCAGGTCGTCCTGCCGCAGCAGTATGTCGGCGTTTGAGAGGTCTACGGCCGACATGGGTGTTATTGCCACTTCGCGCTCGTAAGGCTCGCCGTGCAGTATTGCCATGGCTGTGCGTATGAGGCGTGCGCCCTCGGTGGGGTATAGGAATGTGGCGTCGATGACGCTGTCGCGTACGGCTTTTATGCCTATTTCCGGAGAGCCGTCGATGCCGAGTATCTTTATATCGCGTCGGCCGAGGGCGCGGGCGCGGTGTGAGGCGGCGATGGCCATGCGGTCGTTGTGGGCGTATATGAGATTTATTTCGGGATGCAGAGGCAGCACCGAGTCGACGATAGCTGCCGCGCGCTTCTCGTTCCAGTCGCCGTAGAGGCTTGCTGTGATGTGCGCCCGGCTGTGGCTGTCGAATACATCGGCAAAGCCCGAGTGGCGTTTCTGCGTCGGGGTCATGCTTGCGGTGCCCTGTATTTCCAGCGCGTTGATGGTGCCGGACAGGATATTTAGCGCGTACTCGGCGGCACTGTGTCCCAGACCTGTGTTGTCAACCTCAAGGTGGGCGGTGTAGCAGGTGTCGGATATTCCGCGGTCGAAGGTTATCACGGGTATGCCGTTCTCGCGGGCTTTTCGTATCACAGGGGTTATGGGGCCGGGTTCGTTGGGAGCGGCTATGATGATGTCGAAGCGGTTATCGATAAAATATTGTATGTCGGCTATCTGGCGGTCGTTGTCGTCGTTGGCCGAGCGTATCTCCACGGTGGCGTCGTTGTGGAACATCATCTCGCGGTATACTTCGGCGTTCATCTTGGCGCGCCAGTCGTCGGCCGAGCATTGCGACAGGCCTATGCGGTATTTCGGCTCGTCGACCCGGTGGCACGAGAGTGTGAGGCCAAGGACAAGCACAAGAATGGGGATGAGTATTGCCGGTATGATGCAGGAGTGACGCATTGCGGGGCGGTATTATGGCTGTTTCTTTCCTCCGAGGCGTTCGCGCAGATCGGTAGGCGTCTCGCCATAGGCCTCGCGGTAGCACTTGGTGAAGTAGGCTGGGTTGGAGAATCCCACCTCATAGGCTATCTCGCTGACGGTGCGGTCGGTGGTGGTGAGCATTGAACGGGCCTGCCGCAGGCGCAGCCGTCGGATAAGTTCGACGGGCGAGTAGTTGGTGAGCGATTTTATCTTGCGGTAGAACTGTGAGCGTCCCAGGCCCATGCGGGCGGCGAGGGCGTCGACGCTGATGTCGGGGTCGGACATCTCGGCGGTGAATATGTCGATGAAGCGGCGGTAGAAGTCGTTGTCGATGTCGCCGGGGGCGGGTGGCGCGGCCTCGGCCGGCTTGGATGGTGCTTCGGGACGGGCAGGGTCGGCGGCGTGTCCGAGCCACAGATTCTTGATGCGCTTGCGGTTTTCGATCAGAGCCGCCACACGGCTGAGCAGTACCTCGGCGCTGAACGGCTTGGCCAGATATCCGTCGGCACCGCTGCGGTAGCCGCGTGCGCGCTGCTCGTCCATGGAGCAGGCTGTGAGCAGCAATACGGGGATATGCGAGGTGCTTATCTCATTCTTGATGTGGCGGCAGCATTCGAGACCGTCCATGCCGGGCATCATCACGTCGGATATTATAAGGTCGGGGGTGTGGCGGGCTGCCATTCGCAGGCCGTCTGCGCCGCACGTGGCGGTGATGACGTTGTAGCCGGTGCCGAGCAGTACTGTGAGCAGGTGCAGAATGTCTGGGTTGTCGTCGATGGCGAGTACGAGGGGTTTGTCGGTGTCTGTGCCGGATGGCGGTGCGTCGGTGTCTGCCGGCTGAAGCAGAGCGTCGAGTTCGCGACGATCCATCGAGGGTATGTCGGCTGTGGCGTCGGTGTGGCGTATCGGCAGTGTGATGTCGAACGATGTGCCGCTACCGGGAGTGCTCTCGGCGGTGATGGTGCCGCCGTGCAGCTCGATGAATGCCTTGACGAGCGACAGGCCTATGCCGGAGCCGGTGGGATGTACTTTGTCGACCTGATAGAAGCGTTCGAATATATGTCCGAGCTCCTCGGGCGGAATTCCTTCGCCGGTGTCGGTCACCGAGATGTGCAGGCTGTCGCCCTCGGCGCGGCATGCGAGGGTGATGGTGCCGCCGGCGGGAGTGTGCTTGAATGCGTTGCTCATCATGTTGAAAAGCACGCGTTCCATCTTTTCGGGGTCGACGGCGATGGTGGCTGGCAGGTCGGGGGCGATGTCTATCACGAGGCTTATGCCGCGCCGGCGGGCCATGGTTCTGAATGATTCGGCCCAGTCGCGTGCGGCGGCTCCGAAGTCGATTTCGGCGAGGTGGAGGTTGAGCTTGCCGTTCTCGTATTTGCGGAAATCGAGAATCTGATTTATGAGCCGTTTGAGTATCAGTACATTCTTGTTGGCGAGCTGCATCATCGAGTGCTGTTGTGGCGTGAGATTTGTTGCCTCGGACAGCTGCTGTACAGGCTCGGCTATAAGTGTGAGCGGTGTGCGCAGGTCGTGCGATACGTTGGTGAAGAATACCAGCTTTGATTGTGTTGCCTCGGCAAGGCGGCTGTTTAGCTCTCGCTGTTTGTCGCGTTCTTCGCGGAGCAGGCTGTTACTCTCCTCGAGAGAGCGCTGGTGGCGCCGGCGCTGCCAGTAGGCGCGCAGCAGCACGAACACGAGGCCCAGCATCAGCGCCACTATCGCTATGACGGCGTAGAGGAGTGTGGTCTGTGCGGAGTGGCGGTTCCAGTAATCGTCTACCTGAGATTTGAGCAGGCGTATCTTGTCGGTCTCCTCTTCAAGAGCCTCGTTCTGGAGCAGGAGCATGTCGGCGTTGGACAGATCCACGGCCGATGCCAATGGCAGATTGAGCACGGTGTCGTACGGCTCGCCCTTGAGTATGGCCAGGGCGGTGCGCACCAGCCGGTGCCCCTCGGTGGGATAGAGGAATGTGGCGTCGATGACACTGTCGCGTACGGCCTTGATACCTATCTCTGGAGCGGCGTCGATGCCGATTACCTTTATATCAAGCTCGTGTGCGCGTGCGCGGTGTGAGGCGGCGATGGCCATGCGGTCGTTGTGGGCGTATACGAGGCCTGCATCGGGGTGTGTCGTGTATAGCGAGTCGCACACCCGGGCGGCATCGTCGTAGTTCCAGTTGCCGAGCGCCGAGGCCACGAGGTCGAGCTTGCCGTCGGCCTTGAGCTGCTCCGTGAATCCTTTGCGACGGTCGACTGCCGGCGTGGATCGCGGCAATCCGCACAGTTCTATCACTTTGGTGCCCGGAGGTACGAGTGTGAGGGCATATCTTGCTGCTGCACGGCCTATCTCGGCATTATCTACGCCCTGAAATGCGGTATAAGTGTTGCCGTGTATGTTGCGGTCGAATACTATGACGGGTATTCCGCTCTCATATATCTCCTTTACAACGGGAGTGATGGCGTCGGCCTCGTTGGGCGCCACCACGATTATGTCGAATCCGTTGTCGGCAAAATATCGGATGTCGGCTATCTGGCGGTCGTTGTTGTCGTCGGCCGAGCGGATCTCCACTTCCGCGTCTTCATGGAAAATTATCTCGCGACGTATCTCATCGTTCATTTTGTTGCGCCAGTCGTCGGCCGAACATTGCGACACGCCGATGCGGTATTTTTTCTCCTGCGAGCATGATGCGAGGCATATTGCGGCTATGACGAGCATCAGCAGGTATTTCAGCCGTGACATATTTTATAGAAATATGAAGTGTTTTTAGGATGGTAATGGATTTCGGTTATAATTCTGAGGGGTAAAGTTAAGAATAATATTATAAAATAGCATGCATAAACGCCTAAAAATGTGCTGTTGCAACAAATTTTATCGTGAAAGCGCGAATTTTTATATCGTTTCAGATAATGATGTATTAGCTTTGCAATGTGTAACGGCCGTCAAGAGTGATTGATTTGCCGGCCGTAAGGTTCAATTTCAATTTCCAAGGTAAAAAAGGTTGTTTTTCAAAATAAGATGACAACCGTAAACGAAACCATCATATCATGAAAAAAAACATAACATCAGCAATGGCAGTGCTCTTGATGCTGGCATCCACGCAGGCCTACGGAGCCGGGGGTGTCAAAGTGGAGCATCTCGGAGTGAACAACACATTGGTGCGCATCGCGGGCGACGGCCGGTATGTGCTTCTGCCCGTACAGGAATCCATCGACGATGCCACGGTCAACGTACTTGTCGACGGCAAGCTTGACCGCACTATACGCGTGCGTCTCGCAAAATCGAAGGTCGATTATTCCGTTCCGTTTGATCTTACTCCATACAAAGGACACGATGTGGTGCTCAATATCGTGAGCAACCATGACCGCACCAATGTGCGCGAGGCCAAGGATGACGCATGTTGGAGCGCCATCACGCTCTCCGACACGTTCGACACGACCAATACCGAGAAATATCGTCCGATATATCACCACACGCCCGTATACGGATGGATGAACGACCCCAACGGAATGTTCTATAAAGACGGTGTGTGGCATCTCTACTACCAATGGAATCCTTACGGATCAAAATGGCAGAATCTGTCGTGGGGACACTCCACTTCGACCGATCTTGTGAACTGGGAGGATAAGGGCGTTGCCATCGAGCCGGACGGTTTGGGACTTATATTCAGCGGCAGCTGTGCCGTAGACCGCAACGGCACTGCCGGCTACGGCAAGGATGCCGTGGTGGCGATGTATACATCGGCCGACGCGAGCCAGGTGCAGAGCCTTGCCGGCAGCCGTGACAACGGCGCGACATTCGAGAAATATGCAGGCAATCCTGTGCTGCCGCTCGACAGCGAGGCGCGCGATCCCAACATGTTCTACGACGAGTCCACCGGGTTGTGGCATCTCACTCTGGCCCATGCGCTCGAGCACGAGATGCTTTTCTTCACGTCGCCCGACCTCAAGACATGGACGGCTACCGGCAGCTTCGGCAAGGGCCTCGGCGCTCAGGGCGGCGTATGGGAGTGTCCCGACCTGTTCCGTCTTCCGGTCGACGGCGGCAAGGAATACAAGTGGGTGCTTCTGTGCAACCTCAACCCCGGCGGCCCGTTCGGCGGCAGCGGAATTCAGTATTTCACCGGCGATTTCGACGGCAAGACCTTCAAGGCCGATACCGATGCCGACGGCACCGTGCCTACCAAGTGGCTCGACTACGGCAAGGACAATTATGCCGTGGTGAGCTGGAGCGATGCTCCCGACGGGCGCCGCACGCTGATAGGGTGGATGAGCAACTGGCAATACGCTCCCGAGGTGCCGACAAAGCAATATCGCAGCGCCAACACGCTGCCGCGCGAGATAAGCCTCTTTACCGGTGATGACGGCCGGGTATATGCCGCTACCGTGCCGTCGCCCGAGACTGATTCAATGCGTGGAAAAGCCTCGGTGCGCAAGAGCTTTCGCATCGGCAAGAAACCGGTATCGGTGGCTCTTCCGACTGTCAACGACGGCGTATGTGAAATTACTATCGACATCGATGCTCAGCGCTCCGAGAAAGTGGAGATGACTCTTGGCAACAGCGCCGGCGACAAGGTGGTGATGACATACGACCCCAAGGCGGCGACATTCGGTTTCGACCGCACTCACAGCGGTCTCACCGATTTCAGTGTCGACTTTCCTGCCGTGACAACCGCACCGACATTCACGGCCGACGGCAAGATGTCGCTGCGCATATTCATCGACCGCTCGAGCGTGGAGGTCTTCGGCAACGGCGGCCGCTTCGCCATGACCAACCTGGTATTCCCCACCTCCCCGTACAATACCTTCAGCATCAAGGCCGACGGTGGCAAGGCCAAGGTCGGTGACCTCACAGTTTATCCGATAAGTACAAAATAATCATAAAATATTATGTCAACCCAATCCATTGCCATGACACGTAAAAGCACCTTGTTGCAATTCATCCCCGTGATGCTTTGCTTCTTTGCCATGGGCTTTGTCGACCTCGTGGGCACAGCCTCCAATTATGTGCAGAAAGACCTCGGCCTCACCGACTCGCAGGCCAATCTCTTCCCGTCGCTCGTATTCTTCTGGTTCCTGATATTCTCTGTGCCGACCGGCATGCTGATGAACCGTATAGGACGCAAGCGCACTGTGCTGCTGAGTCTTGTCGTCACTGCAGTATCGCTTCTTATACCTATCGCGGGCGACAATTACTGGTTCATGCTCACAGCCTTCTCTCTTCTGGGCATAGGCAACGCCATAATGCAGACTTCGCTCAATCCTCTCGTAACCAATCTTATCAGCGGCGACAAGCTTGCCTCCACACTTACTTTCGGCCAGTTTGTCAAGGCCATAGCCTCGTTCCTCGCTCCTGTCATCGCCGCATGGGGCGCCACCACCCTGATGCCCACATTCGGTCTGGGCTGGCGTGCGCTGTTTCTTATCTATGCCGCAGTATGTCTGCTGTCTGTATCGGCTCTCGCCGCCACTCCGATAGAGGAGGAACGCCCTGACAAGGCATCAGGTATACTTGAATGTCTCAAACTGCTGCGCAGTCCTTTCATCCTGCTATGTTTCCTCGGCATAATGTGCCATGTGGGTATAGATGTGGGCACCAATACCACCGCACCGAAGATAATCATGGAGCGTCTTGCCCTTCCGCTCGAAGAGGCCGGCTTTGCCACCGGCATCTACTTCATATTCCGTACGGCGGGCTGTTTTATCGGTGCTTTCATGCTTCGCATGGTGCCTGCCCGGTGGTTCTTCGGATTCAGCGTGGTGCTGATGGCTCTGGCCATGGGTATCCTCTTTGTGGCCGACTCGCTTACATGGATCTATACAGGTATCGCGATGATAGGCTTCGGCAACTCCAATGTGTTCTCGGTGATATTCGCCCAGGCGCTCACATCATCGCCCAAGGAGCAGAACGAGGTGTCGGGTCTGATGATTATGGGCCTCTTCGGCGGCACGGTGTTCCCGCTCGCCATGGGCTACGCTTCCGACGCCGTGTCGGCACAGACCGGAGCGGTGGCCGTGATGGCCGCAGGCGTTGTATATCTGCTTTATTATACTTTGAAAATCAAAACCGTAAAATAAAACAACCATGGAAAACAATCTGGTAATAGGCATGGGCGAAGCCTTGTGGGATGTTCTGCCCGAAGGCAAGAAGATAGGCGGTGCGCCGGCCAACTTCGCATACCATGTATCACAGTTCGGCCTCGACAGCTGCGTGATATCGGCAGTGGGCCAGGACGCTCTCGGCGCCGAGATCCTCAAGACTTTCGACGAAAAGAATCTCACATACAACATAGATACAGTACCTTATCCTACCGGCACGGTGCAAGTCGAGATCGACCAGGCCGGCGTTCCGCAATACGAGATAAAAGAGAATGTAGCCTGGGACAACATCCCATACACCGCGCGTCTCGAGGCTCTCGCAACCCGCACGCAGGCTGTATGCTTCGGCTCGCTGGCACAGCGCAACATCGTGTCGCGCAATACCATCAACCGTTTTCTCGATGCCATCCCCGACGAAAACGATCCCTTGGTGGTATTCGATGTCAACCTGCGCCAGGGCTTCTACAACAAGGAGATACTCTGCAACAGCATGAAGCGCTGCAACATACTCAAGATCAACGACGAGGAGCTTGTGACGGTGAGCCGCATGTTCGGCTATCCCGGCATCGACCTTCAGGACAAGTGCTGGATACTGCTCGGCAAGTACAACCTGAAGATGCTCATCCTCACATGCGGCATCAACGGCAGCTATGTGTTCACCCCCGGCAACGTGTCGTTCCAGCCCACGCCCAAGGTCGAGGTGGCCGATACGGTCGGTGCCGGCGACTCGTTCACCGCTGCATTCATCGCCTCAATCCTCCACGGCAAGTCGGTAGCCGATGCCCATGCCAAGGCTGTGGAGACTTCGGCCTATGTGTGCACGCAGCAGGGTGCCATGCCTGTTCTGCCCGATGAAATAATCAAGTGATCTCATACAATTCAAGTATCTTCAGTCCCCGTGTCCGGCATTCCGGCGCGGGGATGTTTTTTTGCTGCTGTCGGAATGGCTTTTTAAGCTTTTGAAATATGGTGACAAACTTTAGAAAATCAGGATTCCGGTGATACTTTTGTTGCAAAGGATATGACAAATCGTGCGGCGACCGTTTTTTTATAACTTATGCAACACTCAGATTGTATGGCAGAGATGCCTTTAATATAATTTTGCACAAGAAATTCTAACAAAACCCAAATTAATCAATCATGAAAAAGACAATCCTCAGTGCGATATTGCTGCTGCTTGTGGCAGTGATGGCGCAGGCACAGAACATCACTGTGCACGGGACGGTATGGGGTCTGGCCGATGATGAGCCGCTGATAGGCGCTTCGGTCACTCCGGCCGACAATCCCGGCAAAGGTGTGACCACCGACATCGACGGTGCATTCACTATCACCGTGGCCAAGGGTACACAACTCACATTCTCTTATGTAGGATATAAATCGCAGACACTGGCCGCCGAGCCGGAGATGCGCGTGGTACTCACAGAAGATGCGCAGGCTCTCGACGAGATCGTGGTAGTGGGCTACACCACACAGCGCAAGGCCGACCTTACCGGCGCCGTGGCTGTAATGGACATGAAGCAGCCCATAAGCGAGAACTCCGGCAGCATCATCAATTCGATGCAGGGCCGCATGCCCGGCGTGCAGGTGACCACCGACGCCGCTCCCGGCGGTGGCGGTGCAATCCGTGTGCGCGGTATGTCGACAGTCAACGGCAACGACCCTCTGTATGTGGTCGACGGTATACCCACCGACAACATCACCTCGATCAACCCGAGCGATATCGAGTCGATGCAGGTGCTCAAGGATGCGGCATCGGCCTCGATATACGGCTCGCGTGCCGCCAACGGTGTCATCATTGTCACCACCCGTCAGGGCAAGGGCGACAAGATGAATATCAATGTGAGCTATGCCGCTTCGCTGCAGACGGTAGGCAAGAGCTACAAGATGCTCAACGCCGCACAATGGGGCGAGGCCTATTGGGCGGCCAACCTCAACTGCGGTCTCACTCCCTCGCATCCTCTCTACGGCAACGGCCCTGTGCCAGTGCTTGTGGATTATATCGGGGGCAACACCAACTATGCCACCACCGATACCGACTGGCAGGATCAGGTATACAACTCGGCCTGGACCAACAACCTCACGGCAAGCATCTCCAACAGCAGCGACCGCGGCTCGTTCCTGTTCTCGGCCAACTATATCAACCAGGACGGTATGATGATCGACACATTTTACCGCCGCTACTCGGCCCGAGTCAACTCCACCTATAACTTCAATAAATATATCATGGTGGGCGAGAATCTGATGATCGCCAACTGGAACGACCGCGGCTACAGCACCAACGACGACCGCGGCATACCCTACACGGCCATGCGTCAGCATCCAGCTTTGCCCGTGCGTGGAGCCGACGGCGACTGGGCACGCCCCATGGATCTGATATCGTCGGATATTGCCAACCCCGTGCAGCAGCTC
This sequence comes from uncultured Muribaculaceae bacterium, assembly GCA_910577355.1. Classification (GTDB taxonomy): domain Bacteria; phylum Bacteroidota; class Bacteroidia; order Bacteroidales; family Muribaculaceae; genus CAG-873. Next base: position 17,991 of record CAJTMY010000013.1, on the reverse strand, counting down.
TACAACGGCCGCGACAACACCAACCAGAGCTGGCGCATATTCGGCAACGCATACCTCGCCGTGATGCCTGTCGAAGGGCTCACCCTTAAATCAAACCTCGGTATCGAGCATATACAGTATTTCAACAAGGTGCTCAACCGCAAGCTTATAGCCAGCGACATGAACAGCATGAGCCGCGAATACGGCCAGGGCGACACATGGACATGGACCAATACCGCCAACTATGTGCGCACATTCAACGACGTACATCATCTCAACGCCCTCTTCGGTGTGGAAGCCATCAAATATACATTCGAGAATGTAGGCGCCGCACGCACCGACTATGCCTTTGAGGACGACGACTACATGCACATCGATTCCGGCGAAGGCACACAGACCAACAACGGCACCAAGCGCCAGTGGGGACTGTTCTCGATCTTCGGTAAGGTGGACTATAACTACGCCGACCGCTATCTGGCATCGTTCACACTGCGCCGCGACCAGTCGTCGCGCCTCGACAAGAACCACAACTCGGGCGTGTTCCCCGCCGCCACCGTGGCATGGCGTCCCACACAGGAATCATTCTTCCCCGAGAACAATGTGCTCAATGATCTGAAGATACGCTTCGCATGGGGACAGAACGGCAACTCGGCCATCGGCGACCTCTATGCCTCGTACAGCACCTACCGCTACGACATGGGCAACGGCGCGTATGACCTCAACGGCACCAACACCGGTCAGGTACCGGGCATCATCGTGGCCACCTCGGGCAACGACAAACTCAAATGGGAGACCACCACGCAGACCAACATCGGTATCGACCTGGGTCTCTTCAACAGCTCGCTCAGCATCAGCGCCGACTACTATATCAAGAAAACCAAGGACATGCTCACCATTCCGCCCGTACTTTCGGTGGCCGGCGAGAACGCCGCCATGTGGATGAACACCGGTGACATGGACAACCACGGCTGGGAAGTGACAGTGAACTACAATTCGCAGCGCTATGGCGACTTCTCGTGGAGCGGCAACTTCAACATCTCAGCCTACCGCAACAAGCTTGTGAAGCTCAACAGCCTCGTGAAGAGCGTGGGAGGCGACTACCGCCTCATGGTAGATCAGCCCATGGGCGTGTATTACGGCTATGTGTGCGACGGCATATTCCAGACTCCCGACCAGGTGAGCAACCATGCCATACAGCAGGGTGCAGCCCCGGGCCGCTTCATCTACCGCGACCTTGACGGCAACGGTGTCATCAACGAGAACGACCGCTGCATCATCGGCGACCCCAACCCCGACTTCTCGATGGGCCTCAATCTCGACTTCCGCTACCGCGACTTCACGCTCAGCACATTCTTCACCGGCGACTTCGGCTTCGACATCTACAACACCACAAAGCGCCAGCTCTACTTCATGAGCAACGGCGGCGTGTCGACCAACCGCTCGGTTGACATCCTCAACGCATGGACTCCGACCAACACCAACACCGACATCCCCGCTCTCTCTGTCACCGACGACAACAACGAGACCCGCATGTCTACCTACTACGTGGAGGACGGCTCCTACTTCAAGATGAAGTACATAAAGCTCGCCTACAAGCTGCCCGCCAAGGTGCTTCGCCCCATAGGCGCGTCGACATGCAGCGTATACGGACAGCTCGAGAATGTGTTCACCGCCACCAAGTACAGCGGCCTCGACCCCGAACTGCCTCTCGGCGGCTACGGTGCACGCGTCGACAACGGCCCGTACCCCCGCTCGCGTGTAATCTCTTTCGGTCTTAACATAAACTTCTAATCGTGTCAACAACAATGAAACCAGCATATATCACCCGCAAACTGCGCCGCACCGCGCTCGTAGGCGCATTCGCACTGCTCGCCGCCGGCGCGATGACCTCGTGCGACGACATGCTCGACATGAAGCCGCAGGGACAGTTCACATCCTCGCAGCTCGACGACGAGTCGATCGAAGGCCTGATGGCTGCCGCCTATGCAGGCCTGCAAAGCCACTTCTTCGGCAACAACGAGGCCTTCGCCGGCCCCATCACCAACTGGATCTTCGATGTCCGCTCCGACGATGCCTACAAAGGTGGCGGAGGCGTGTCGATGGAAGGCAACATCCATCAGCTCGAAGTATCCAACATACAGAGCGACAACGTGAGCATCTTCAACAAGTGGCAGAACAACTACTATGCCGTGTCGCGCTGCAACAAGGCCATCAAGGCCGTAGCCACTTCGGAGGCTTCCGACAAAGAGAACCTCATAGCGCAGCTCAAGACCCTGCGCGCCTACTTCTACTTCGACCTTATCCGCATCTTCGACCGTATCCCTTACTTCACCGAGGAAGACAACCCCAACGAGGCACGGTACGACCAATATTCGCGCGACGAGATATTCGGCTTCATCAAGGCCGACCTCGCCGACGCCTACAAGGTGCTGCCCGAATCACAAAGTCAGGTGGGTCGCTTCAACAAATATGTGGCCGCAGCCATCCACGCCAAGGTATCGGCTTTCACATCGTCGTGGGCCGAGGTGGAGGAATATGCCGGCTATGTGATCGACTCTGGCCGCTATCAGCTGTATAAGAACTTCCTCGACATGTCGAAGATAGAGTTCAACAACCAATACGAATCGGTGATGGCGATACAGTTCTCCACGGCCAACAATAACGCCAACATCAACTGGTGCAACCTGCTCAACACCACCTACTCGGCCGGGAACCTCTTCGGCAACGGCGACGATTTCTTCCTCGCATCGCAGAATCTTGTCAACGCCTTCCGCACCGATGACAACGGGCTGCCCGTGCTCGACGGCACGTTTAACGATGTGAAGGTGACAACCAACTATCCCGGCAACGTCGATCCGCGCCTCGACTTCACCGTAGGCCGTATAGGCATGCCCTTCCGCGGCTATACCTACACTATGGAATGGACCCGCGCATATGACGTATATGGCGAGTATTCGGGCAAGAAAGGTCTTATCGACCCCAATTCGCCCGATATGGTGCAGGGCTTCCCCTGGGGCGCTTCGCCGCTCAATTTCATCCTCATCCGTTATGCCGACATAGTGCTTCTGAAGGCCGAGTCTCTTATCGAGCAGAACAAGAATCTCGCCGACGCCCGCGAACTCATCAACAGCGTGCGCCGCAAGGCCGCCCGTTCGGTTGATCCGTCCTACACGCCTGTAGACTGCAACCCCAACATCGCTTCATATTACGTGGCCGAATATCCCGAGCAGGGCTGGAGCCAGGACTATGCCCGTCGTGCCGTGCGCATGGAGCGTCGCCTCGAGCTGGCCATGGAAGGCAACCGCTGGTTTGACCTCGTGCGCTGGGGCAATGTCGTGGAAACCATGAACGAGTACTTCCGCACCGAGGCCACAATCCGCCCGTACTACGACGGAGCCACAATGACCGCCGATGAGACATACTTCCCCATTCCTCTCAGCGAAGTGGAGAACGCCGGCGGCCTTTACAATTAACCTTAAACACGCTCTAAACAGCATTACGACAATGAAATCCATCAAATATATCGCCCTTGCGGCCATAGTCGGCACCGCTGCCGTTTTTCAGGCCTGCTCAAGCGTCGAATATCCCGATACTCCATCGGTGCCCGGCGTCACCAATCTCGCCTATACCCTCAGCGGCCGCAATGTCACCCTCACATGGGATGCTCCGGCAGGAGCCACCGGCTTTGAGGTGATACGCAACGCCCAGATCATAGAGACACTTCCGGCCGGCACCACAACCTGCACCCTGCAGCGCCAGAGCACCGGGGTTGAGCTCGCATATACCGTCAAAGCCATGTACGACAACGACCTTGTTTCACTCGGCGAGACTGTACGTTTCATAATCGAGGCCATCCCCGCCAAGGTGGGCATGCTTATACCCTGCTCGAGTGTCGACGAGCTCACCGACGACGATGAGATAGCCGCCGCCGAGTGGTTCTCCACCACATATGCCTCCAATGGCAGCATCCTCACGCCTGCCGATATCGCCGGCCTCGATCCCGACGAATACAATGTGGTGTGGGTCAATGTAGACCGTGTCGGTCTCGCCTATGGATGGGAGAATCTGCCCGCACCTCTTGTCACTCCCGAGGCTGTGGAGGCCATGGCCAGGTATGTGGCCGAGGGCGGCAACGTGTTTCTCACCAAGATGGCAACACAGCTCACGGTGCCCTATGGCATCATCGCTCCGGAATACGCCCCCGGTATATTCGGCTCGGGCGATGGTGGCGAAGGCAACGACAACTGGTGTGTGAACGCCCAGATAGGCTATATGAACCACGAGAGCGATCCGTCGCAGTTCTATGACCATCGCGGCGACGACATCTACAAGGGCATGACCGTTCTGCCCGACTACGGCCACGAGACATTCGCACTCGAAGGCCCGGGCTGGCGCGAGGATCACAACTGCATGTGGGATCTCAACGCATATCAGTACACTGCCGAAGGCGCCAACACCGTGGAGAAGTTCCAGAATCAGAATCACTGCGTTGTACTCGGCACATGGGCACACGTGGTCGACTATGCCGTGGCAGGTATCGTGCAGTTCAATCCCACTGCCGACCGTCTGGGCAGCTGCATCGCCATCGGTCTGTCGGCATACGAATTCGCGCAGCGCGGCGGCAATCCCTATCAGGACAATGTGAACCGTCTCACTCAGAACTGTATGACAGTACTCAGCAAATAATTCACACAACGGGCGCCGTATAACGGCGGTGCCCGTTGTTATCAACAACCTCAATTATAAAACAATCACATGAAAAACATTTTACTCAAAAGCGTAATCGCGGCCATGGCCATAGGCTGTGCCGCATCGGTATCGGCCAATCCCCGTCAGGCCATTCTTATAGGTTATCCCACAGTTGAAGGTATCGATAACTTCCAGGAATACGCAGCAGCCAAATTCTTCGTCGACAACAACGAGGACGGAGTGGTGATAGCTCCGGGCGAGACATCGAAGATCGACGCCTCGAACCTCGACTGCATATGGATCCACATCGACCGCCTCGAAGTGGGCAAGGGCAATCTCCCCGCAGCGTTCAGCGACGCCGCTACGGTAGAAGCCCTCAAAAAGTTCCTCGCCGACGGCGGCAACCTGCTTCTCACCAAGCATGCCACCCAGCTTGTGGCCAAGATAGGCCGCGTGGCTCCGGAATACGATGTGAACATATACGGCGACGGACAGGGCGGTGAAGGCTTCGACGACTGGGCGCTCAACGCATATCTGGGCTACTGGCAGGAGAATCCCGACAATCAGGACGAAAAATTCCCCGAGCAGATATACGACCGTACGGGTCACGACATCTACAAAGGTCTTGCCACCGGCGATGCCTTCGCATGGGTTACCTTCCCGATGGAGGGCACCGGTAATCCCGAGACATCGCTGTGGCGCGAGGATCACAACTGCATGTGGGATCTCAACGGCTATCAATATTCGGTAGAGGGTGCCAACACCGTTGAGAAATTCGAGAAGCAGAACAACTGCCTTGTGCTCGGCACATGGGGTCATGTGCAGGACTATGCTGTGGCCGGTATCATTGAATTTCTTCCAGCCGACAATTCGGGCCGCATCATCGCCAATGGCCTCGCCACTTGCGAATGGTCGCCACGCAGCGGTGTGAATGCCTACCATTCCAACCTTGAGAAACTCACAGGCAACTGTCTGGCGTATCTCGCCCCTGAAGTCACCGGCGGTGTGACCTCTATCGACGACATCGAGATGAATGATGCAGCCGCAAAGTACTACACCCTGCAGGGCGTGCGTGTGGCAGCTGATGCTCTCGTCCCCGGCCTCTATATCAAGCGTCGGGGCGATAAGGCGACCAAAGTTCTCGTTAAGTAAATATATGCTCGCATGGGTGCCGCGAATTGGCGCGGTGCCCATGTATTTCAACCCGAAATCAGAAATAATCATGAATAGATCCTTTGCAACCTTATTGATTTCAGCTGCCGCAGCGGCGCCGGCCCATGCCGGCATCGTGGCGCAGTTCCCGATGGATGTACGATCCGGACAGATCGTCGAGACAGTTAGCGGCGAGCGTTTTGCCGTACAGGGACACTTCTCGCCCGAGAATGTGCCCGGAGCCGTAGGCCAGGCTCTTCGCTTCGACGGCTATACATCGTATGTGGACGCACGTCTCGGAGCAATCCTGCCCGACGGCAACAAGAAGATGACATTCTCGGTATGGACAGCCATCGAATCGTATCCCATAATCAAGATCGATACCGATACCCCCGAGAAGACAGCCATAGTGAGCTGCCTCGACGAGGCGGCCAAGACCGGATTCGGATTCTTCATAGGTTTTGACGGCAAATATTCGTTCCGCACGTTTGTTGGCGGATGGCCGGTAGATATCAACATCAATACCCCGATGCCCACTTATCAGTGGAATAATCTTGTGGCCGTGGTTGATTGCGACGCCCGCACCGTGAAGGTATACAACAATGGTGTGGAGGTTGGATCGTCGCGTTGCAGCGGCACTTTCACCTATGCCGGCGGCGTTTTCCGCATGGGGCGCGGTACGCTTGAGAACTACTCCGGCCCCTTCCTGCTCACATCCTACAACGGACTTATCGACGACGTGACGATATGGAACGACGCTGTCGATCTCGCGACAATCCAATCCTGGAAGCCCGAGAACGAGGCCGACCTCGACATCCCCGCATCGCGTTTCGCCGATGATATTCTGCGTCCGCGCTTCCACGGCATGCCTGCCGCCGCATGGACCAACGAGTGCCACGGCATGACATATGCCGACGGCCGATACCACCTGTTCTTCCAGAAAAACGCAGACGGACCCTATATGGCACGCCTGCACTGGGGACACATATCGAGCGAGAATCTCTACGACTGGCGCGAGGAGAAGATAGCGCTCGCTCCCGGTGCCCCGTACGACATCAAGGGCTGTTGGAGCGGTTGCGTGTTCACCGATGATGTGGTGACAGGCGGCAAGCCCAATATCCTTTATACCGGCGTCGACTACGGCCGTGCGTCTATCGACCTCGCCACTCCCGACGACGATGCCCTGATAAACTGGACAAAGAGTACGTCGAACCCCATAATCGCCGGGCGACCCGACGGTCTGTCGGACGATTTCCGCGATCCTTACTTTTTCCGCAACGGCGACAACGCCTACATCATCGTGGGCTCGTCGCGTGGCGGTGTGGGCACCACCACGCTCCACCGCTTCAATGCCGAGAGCCGCACATGGGCATCCGACGGCTTCTTCTTCACCGGCACATCGACAGGACAGGACGGACGGTTCTGGGAGATGCCCAACGTCACCCCGATGGGCGACGGCCGCTGGCTGTTCACTGCCACGCCGCTCGAGACTGCCACCGGTGTGCGCACCATCTACTGGACCGGCACTATCGGTGCTGACGGCCGTTTCACACCGGCCTCAAACTTCCGCACCGGCAAAAATGTTGAGCTGAATGCCCGCGACGGTTTCGGACTGCTTTCTCCCACCATATATCAGCACGACGGCAAGACAATAGCGCTCGGCATCGTGCCCGACAAGCTGTCGTCGGAGAACAACTGGAATCTCGGCTGGGCGCATTGCTATTCGCTGCCCCGCGAATGGAGCCTTGATGCCGACGGCGTATTGGTGCAGAAGCCTTACTCGGGTATTGCCGGCATGCGCTCGGAGAACAAATATGAACGTGCCGACTTTGATCTCAACGGATCGCTGTCGCTCAGTCCTGTCGAAGGCCGCGAGGTGGAGTTGCTCGGCCGCTTTATAGTGGGCACCGAGACATTCGGTTTCAAAGTATTCAAAAACGGCTCGGGTGAAGGTTCGATAAGCTACAATCCCAACACGGGCGAACTTACCGCCGACTTCTCGCGCCTCAACCGACTGGTGAACGACGGTGGCGTATACAATGGCATATACCGCTGCTCGCTTCCGGAATTCCAGCGCTCGGGAGCGGAACTAAAACTCAACGTATTCATCGACCACTCGATAGTCGACATATTCATCAACGACCGGTGGGCCACCTCGATACGCGTATTCCCCACCGATGCCGACGCTTCGGGCATCAGCGCCTATGCTGCCGGCAACGTGAAGGTTAAGGAGATGCGCGCATGGACGCTTTCCAAAACGGGCGGCTCCGGTGCCGTAGGCGACATCACAGCCGATGCCGGCCACGCCGCCCTCGTGGATGTATACAATATGCAGGGTATGGCTGTGCGGACATCTGTGCCGTGCTATGCGGCTACTGATGGACTCCCACAAGGCATATATGTTGTCGGCGGAAAGAAAGTACTTGTAAAATAACTCTCCACAACCAAAGGGTTTATTTCTGATTGGGGGCGCTTCGGCGCCCCTTTTTTAACTTCATTTAGATGTATGGTATTGACTTGTTTCGGCGATTTTTTTGTACTTTTGCGGCGAAATGAAGTTGTATAAATTCTTTTTATTGCCGTTGATACTGTTGTTGTCGTGCATGATATGCACGGGTTGTTTCGACGGCGGCGATGATGCCGGCGCGCAGTCGCCCGAGGGATTGGCGGCGTTGTTGGCACCTGAAGGCACTAATCCTTACGACAACCGGCTCGACTCCGCTCCCGATGAGGGCTGTGTGCGTATCCGCATACACTCCGTAGGGCCGTTGCGCAAGGTGTTCAACGATTCCAATCATGTGCAGTTGCAGGCTGCCGCGCAGATAGGTTTCAGACCTATAGAGCGCGATGTCGACATAATGCATCTCAACCGTCCGGTACAGCGTGTGACCTCGTGCGAGGATTACTACGTCGACAATCTGACGCATTCGTATCCGTACCTTGTGCCGGAGGCCGCCGCATTGCTGGGCGACATAGGCCGTGCGTTCCGCGACTCGCTGCAGGCTCGCGGAGGTGGTGCATACCGCATAAAGGTGACGAGTCTGCTCCGCACGCCGGCCACGGTGAAAAAATTGCGGCGCGTGAACCGCAACGCCACCGGCGAGTCGACACACAGCTATGGCACCACGTTTGATATCTCGTATTCAAAATTCATATGCGATGACGCATCGGCGCCACGACGCACTTTTGAGGATCTCAAGAATCTGCTTGCCGAGGTGCTGTACCGCCTCAGGGAGGACGGCCGCTGCTATGTTAAGTATGAAGTGAAACAGAGCTGCTTCCATATCACAGTGCGTCCTCAGGCTCAACCAAATATTCCTTCTTCCCGATGAATACCTCCTCAGTGCCTCTGTGGCGCAAGATACTGAAAATATTGCTGTGGACGGCCATGGCATGTGTGCTGGCAGTCGCCGCAACGGTGATGTGTGTCGTGAATGTGCTGACACCGGCACATCTTACCGCCATAGCGGAGCAGGCGGCCAACCGTATGCTCGACGCCGATGTCTCCATAGGTCGGGTAGAGTTTGGCCTGCAAGGACGTCTGCCACTGCTTAAGGTACATGTCGACTCGGTGACGGTGATCTCGCGTCCCATGTTGCGTCTCGACAAGGCGCAGCGCGACAGCCTGCCGGTGTGGGCCGACACCCTGCTTACACTCCGGCGCTTTGAGGGCGGACTGAATGTAGGCGCTCTCCTAAGGCGGAAACTGGATCTTTATGACGTGGAGTTTGAGGAGCTTGGAATCAATCTTGTCACACTCGACGATTCAATAAGCAACTATCATATTTATGCGGGGAGCGTAGAAGAAAGCCCGGCGGCGACATCCGAGGCTTCCATACCGGAGATCTCCATCAACCGTTTCTTGATGATAAAGCCACGACCGCTGCGGTTCTTCAACGCCTCCACCGGCGAACATTTCGATGTGGCGTTGCAAGCTCTTTCGATATGTGCCGGTATCGATCCGTCATATGATCTGGATATCGGGGGAGACATCCGCACTCCGGCGCTTGATCTGTATAATATGGATAATCTGCGCTTCGGCGTGAACGGCAATTTGGGATGGAATCCGGCTAAACCCACCGGGCTGAGGCTCGAGAACTTCCGTTTGCGTGCAGGCTTTATCAGCGCTACGGCTTCGGCATCTGTCGACTTTGGCCGTGATATAGTGGTGCGCGATTACAACATGACGGTAGATCCGGTGCCGCTCGACAGCATCATATCGGTGATCCCCGACTTGTTGCGGCTTCGGTACGGTCTGGGCGAAGGCAGGTTGTTTGCCGAATCGGCGGTGGGACTGGAGGTGCGATCCACCGCCCCTTTCAATCTTACGAGCGATTCCGTGCCGTCGGCCGATGTGGTGTGCCGTATTCTGCCGGGAACTTTGCGATATGGTGCGGCCCGCTTCCGCAACGTGAGCGGCACGCTGCGGGCATTTCTGCACGGCAACGACATCAACGATGCCGTATTCGAGGTGGAAGATCTGAACGTGGCCGGCCCGGCCACTGATCTCACCATTAATATCCGTGCATCCAAGGTGCTCGACGACGCGCTGCTCGAGGGTAGGGTGGACGGATCCACAAGTCTGAGTCTCCTGCCGCCGCAGGTGCGCGAGATGGCTCGCGGATTCATAAGCGGACATGTGACTACCGGGCTGAAATTCACCGCGCGGCAGTCGATGTTCAATTCCGACAATTTCCACCGTATACACCTTTCCGGAAAGCTTACGGGGCACGATCTGTATTATCTGTCGTCCGATACGGCCAATCTGGTTACAGTCCACCGTGCCGATCTTACGTTCGGCACGCATATGCCTGCAAATACCGATTCGATGCTGTCGGCGGTCATAAAAGTGGATTCGGCCGATGTATTGCACACGCAGTACTCGGTGAAAGTGTCCGATCTTAGCCTCGGTGTGGGGGTGAGCAACAAAAGGCCGTCGTCCGACACTACGCTTGTCATACCTATGGGAGGCGGTATAAGCATAGGAACACTCGGCCTTACCGTGCTCGGCGACTCAATATTGTTCAATATGAGGGATGCCAAGGGCAGAGTGACAATGCAGCGCTACAAAGGCAATGCCCGGCAGCCCGTGCTCGCGCTCGACATGGATGTGCGCAGGATGTCGACCGGTTCGCCCACAACGCGATTCATGCTCTCGGGTGCCGAGATCCATACATCGGCCGTAAAGCTTCCGCCACGCAAGATACCCGGGGTGATAAAGCACATTGCAGATTCGATAGCACGGACATATCCCGACATGCCGGTAGATTCGGTATACAAGCGTGCCATTGAGATTCAGCGCGACAAGGTACGGAGCCGATATCCGCGCATACATCCGCAGTATACTGCCGAAGAGACCGAGATAATAGACTGGGGCACGTCGAGACTCGTGCGCCGCATGCTGCTCGGATGGGATATTCACGGCACTCTCAAGGCGCGGCGTGCCGGGCTGTTCACTCACTTTTTCCCTTTGCGCAACCGCGTGCGCGATTTCAATGTGGAGTTCAGCAACGACTCGATTATCCTCACAAATGTGAGATACAAGGCTGGCTCGAGCGACTTCCAGATGTCGGGTGTGATATCCAACCTCAAGCGCGGTTTCACGTCGCGTGGCTACCGCTCGCCACTTAAGCTCAATTTCGAGCTTCTGAGCGACACTATCGATGTCAACGAGCTGGCCGGCACCGCTTTTGCTGGTTCGGCCTATGCGGCACGGCGCAATGAGGAGGGGCACCGAGATTTCAGCATTCAGGCGCTCGAGGCTGCCGAGGATGAATCGGACGAGGCATTCGAACGCGAGATGGGTCGTATCGTGGAGAATTCGCCCGACTCGATGGCGCCGCTGCTGATACCGCGCAATATCGAGGCCGATATAAAAGTGCGTGCAGCCAATATATTGTATTCCGACCTGTTGTTTCATGATCTGTCGGGCAGCATGCTCGCTTCGCAGGGGGCGTTGAATCTGCACGATCTAAAGGCACGGTCGGATGTCGGTTCAATCGGCCTGTCGGCTCTGTATTCGGCGCCGTCGGCCCGCGATCTCAAATTCGGCTTCGGCCTGCAGGTTGAGGATTTCAACATACAGCGTTTCACCCGTCTTATGCCTGCGCTCGACTCCATAATGCCTCTGTTGCGCGACTTTTCCGGCATAATAGATGCCGATGTGGCCGCGACGTGCGACATCGACAGCGGCATGAACCTCGTTCTGCCCACGCTCGCCGCCGCTGTCCGTATCAGCGGCGATTCGTTGCGCCTTATCGATCAGGAAACATATCGCAATATAGGCAAGTGGCTTATGTTCAAGGATAAACAGGATAACCTGATCAAGCACATGAATGTAGAGATGACCGTGCGCGACAACACCATGCGTATCTATCCCTTCATCTTTGACCTTGACCGATACAGGCTCGGCGTGCAGGGATACAACGATCTGGCTCTCAACTTCGACTATCATATAGCCGTGCTGAAATCGCCGCTGCCGTTCAAATTCGGCGTCAATATCAAGGGCAATCCAGACAAATACAAGGTACGGCTCGGCAAGGCGCATCTCAACGAAAGGGAGGTGGCGCGTAGTATAGGCATAGTCGATACCACGAGGGTGAATCTTCTCGCGCAACTCGAGAATGTATTCCGCCGCGGTGTGGCTAATTCGCGATTCGCCTCCCTCAATATAGCCGCGACGCCTACCGCATCGCAGATCGATCTCAATGCCGATACGATAACCCGCGCCGACTCGCTTGTGCTTATACGCGAGGGGCTTATTCCCGCACCGGAGCAGCCCGCTGTGCCCGACAAAGACAAGAAAAAGGGCCGTAAAAAGAACAAAAAGAGCAAAAAGGCTGAAAAACAAGCCGTAGATGCTGTAAAACCCGAAAATGATGAACAATAGACTGCATATCAAGGTCGCCCTTATCGATATGGACGGCATACTGTATGATTCGATGCCCAATCATGCCCGGGCATGGGTGCAGGTGATGCGGCATGCAGGCATCGAGGCGCGTCCCGAGGAATTTTTTCTGCATGAGGGCTGCACCGGTGCATGGATGATCGACCACAAAATACGGGAGCGATATGGGCGCCCGGCCACCGAAGCCGAGAAAATAGAGCTTTATGCATTGAAAAAGAAATTTTTCATGGAGCAACCGCCTGTCTCGGTTATGCCCGGCGCCCGGGATATGGTGCGTGAACTGCAACGGCGCGGCATCATTACCGTGCTTGTCACCGGCTCCGGGCAGAATTCGTTGCTCGACCGCCTCGACCGCGACTATCCCGATGCCTTTCCGGCCACGCGCCGTGTCACATCGGCGTCTGTGACGCACGGCAAGCCTCACCCCGAGCCATATCTGCGCGGGCTTGATCTGGCGGGCGTATCGGCCTCCGAGGCCATCGGCGTCGACAACGCGCCTCTCGGCGTAATGTCGTCGCACGCGGCCGGGCTGTACACCGTAGGAGTGGTCACAGGGCCGATACCCGAGGCCGAACTTTCGCATGCCGGTGCCGATGTTGTGTATAATTCCATGATCGAGTGTGCCGAAAACATCTCCCGCTTGTTAGATAAGCAATAGAAACTTTTTTCAAAATGACACAGAAACTTATCTTTACCAACCTCGTCGGCGAGGCTCTCGATACACTTGTGGCCGATCTCGGCAATCCTCAGGTCTTTGTCCTTGCCGATTCAAATACAGCCGAGTGTGTGATGCCGGCGCTGGTCGAGCAGTCGAAGGCTGCTGCCGGCGCGCGTAAAATCGTGATAAAGGCAGGAGAGATACACAAGGATCTCGACAATGTACAGGCCGTATGGAACGCGCTGCATGAGGCCGGAGCCACACGCGGTGCTGTGATAATCAACGTTGGCGGCGGAGTTGTGACCGACCTCGGAGGGTTTGCTGCCGCGACATTCAAGCGCGGTATGCGCGTCATCAACGTGCCCACCACGCTTCTTGGTGCAGTGGATGCGTCGGTGGGAGGTAAGACTGGCATAAACTTCAACGGATACAAAAACGAGATAGGCACATTCACCGAGCCGGAGGCATCGATCATATCCACCGGATTCTTTGTTACTCTCCCGCAGCAACAGCTCCTGTCGGGCTATGCCGAAATGCTCAAGCACGCCCTGCTCGAGAACCGCGACGAGCTGTCAAAACTGCTGAATTACAGCGTGGTCTATCCCATGTTCAATCCCGACACACTATTGCCGCTTATCGAGAGCACCGTGCATACAAAGGCACGCATAGTGGATGCCGACTTCCGCGAGACCGGCATACGCAAGGCTCTCAACCTCGGGCATACCGCAGGCCATGCTTTCGAGTCGCTGGCGATGAAGCGGCAGTCGCCAATAGCCCACGGCTTCGCTGTGGCGCAGGGACTCGTGATAAGCCTTGTGCTTTCACATCTCAAACTCGGCTTCCCCTCCGATGTGCTGCATACCTTCGCCGCATACGTCCGTACCAACTACAATGCCTTCTCCTTCACCTGCGATGACTATCCCGAGCTGCTCGCCTATATGGCCGCCGACAAGAAGAATACACAGCCCGGAGCGGTAGCCTTCACACTGCTTGCCGACGTAGGCGACGTGCGCGTGGATCAACAACTCACCGATGACGAAATCCGATCAGCGCTCGACATCTACCGCGACCTTATGGGCATTTGATATGTGCGGATTTGCAAAATTGCGAAAAATACACTAATTTTGCACCGCAAAACGGTTCAGTAGCTCAGCTGGATAGAGCAACAGCCTTCTAAGCTGTGGGTCTTGGGTTCGAATCCCAACTGGATCACTGAAGGGTCACTGAAAAGTGGCTCTTTTTCTTGTCCGTAACTGTCACTGCGCCAGCGTTTAGCAATTTGGTAATACTTTGATTTGGAACGATTTAGCACTCATGCCATTTTCAGCCCGTAGCCTATTATAGCATTTGTTAGTTTCGATTTAGCACGTTATCTTTGGTACAAATTTCGTGGATGTACCACAAAAATGTACCACAAATGTACCAACATTTCCATCCAATATCAGACACCTGTATGACCGCCGATTCCAATATGGATTTCGGAGGCCGTTCATTGGGTCAAATCGTTGGTTCCTACTATTTTGTGCTAAATCATTCCAAAAGATTCAGGGGTGGCAACACCGCACTCTTAGATGGCGTTAAAATGGTGTGTGGTACACCTGTGGTACATTTTCCAAGCCGTGTGGTACACGCTTTTTCGTGTACCACAACCCCACCGAAAACAATGTATCACCCTTAATACCATCAGATTATGGCAGGAATACCCCAGATCAAAGTGATTTTCGACCGCCGCAAGAAAGCGTCCGCAGTCAATCCGGGCACCGTTGAAATAGAGGTGTCGTACAACCGCGAGCGCGTCCGGCTCTCCACCGGTGTCGCAGTCCTCAAACAGCAGTGGAGCGGCAGGGAGGTTGTCAACCATCCCGAGGCCGACAGGCTCAACGAGCAGATCCGCCGCGTCTATGACGGTCTGCACGAGAAAATGGCGACCATCGCCTCAAAGAAGGGAGAGTACGACTTTTCCCTTCTCAAAAAGGTGAAGAAAACAAAGGTGCAGGGCTCGTCGGGCAGCTTCCTCGACTGGCTCGAAGAGCGCATCTACATGAGGCCAGTGACAGAATCAACACGCCGCCAACACCTCGTCATGCTCAAATGCCTCCGGGAGTTCGGGCTGATACGCTTCTTCTGCGACCTCACGCCGAAGAACATCCGACTGTGGGACGATTTCATACGGAAGCGCGTCACGGCCCAGTCATCGGTACACGGCTACCACAAGCGGCTGAAGCCCTATATAATAGAGGCCATCCAGTTCGAGAAGCTGGAGGCCAACCCCTACGACGGCATGAGGATCTCACGCGGCAAATCGGAGGGGATAAAGTTCCTCACCGAGGAGGAGCGCGACCGGGTGGAGGCCCTGGAGTTGTACGGCATGACAGAGAAGGTGCGCGATATGTTCATCTTCTCCTGCTACACGGGTCTTGCCTACTCCGACCTCGTGAAGATCAAGAAATCCGACGTGTTCATGCAGGGCGATGACTACTGCATACGCGACAAACGCCTGAAAACCGGTATGCCATATACCATAGTGCTGCTCCCCAAGGCCATAGCCATACTGCGCAAGTATGACTACAACCTCAACCTTACGAGCAACCAGAAGTGCAACGACCAGCTCAAGCTGATTGCGAGCATGGCGAATCTGCACATCAACCTGACAATGCACGTCGGCCGGCACACTTTCGCGACCTGGGCCTTGACAAAAGGCGTCGGTATCGAGACCGTGAGCAAGATGCTCGCCCACTCCAACGTGACAATGACGGAGAAATACGCCCAGGTTCTCCAGACCAGTGTAATCCAAGGCTTCAACCTGCTCAAATAGTCTGATTCCTTTCCCTCCTGTCTTTCCAACGGCAGGAGGGAAAAACAGGCACTTTGCGCCACCTTCTCCACCACTTTTGGGGGCACATGTACGGACACCTTTGGGGACACTTTTGGGGACATATATTATATAGATATAAATAATATATTCTCTCCCACTCACGCGCGTGAGAGAAAAATTTTTATTACTAAATCGTCCTAAATGCCTGATGGCTATTGTCGTAATGGCGAAAATTGACTAACTTTGCATTAGAATGACGAAACAGGAACTTGCAGCGAGGCTGCGCGACATAGAATGGGAAGATTTCGAGGTCAAGGCCGCGAAGTCTGAACTGCCGAAGAATATATGGGAGACTGTCAGCGCGTTTTCCAATACCTCCGGCGGTTGGATTGTGCTTGGAGTGAAGCAATCCGGCAAGACGTTCGAGATTCAAGGTGTGGATAACAGAGAGAAACTCGAACAAGATTTCCTTGGCACACTGCGTTCTGGCAAGTTTAATACCACCATTTTTGCGATTTCCAAGCAATACACGGTTGACGGCGGCAAGCTGATCGCTTTCTACATACCGGAAGTGGAGACAAAGCCTGTATATTTCGGCAATCCCACCAATACGTTTATCCGTATGGGAAGCGGAGACCAAAGGGCAACTGAAGGGGAAATACGCGCCATGTTCCGCAATCAGTCATTCGGAAAGAAAACCGAGGAGACAATTCCTGATTCAGGAATTGAGATGCTCAACCTCGATACCCTGCACAACTATCGGTTCGCCCTTGGAGAGACAAGCAATCTTGTGGATCTGCGCGATGTCAGTGATGCCGAGTTCTGCGAACAGGTCAATATCACAAACAAAGGGTTGCTCACATACGCAGGTCTTCTGATGTTTGGAAAAGCACCGTATGTATTGCGCTATGTCCCAACTTTCTGCGTTGATTATATCGAAATTCCCGCCCCGACAATTCAACAGGCGGAAGTAAGATACACTTACCGCATCCCGGAACAGCAGAATATCTGGGAAGCCGTACAGATCATACTGCGACGTTTTCGTACTCTTGTCGATGCTCCGATACACATCAAAGATGACGGTTTCGCCACAACAGACGAAAGCCAATACAAGGTTCTTCGCGAGGCATTGGCAAACATGGTGATGCACTGCGATCACTTCGATTCTTTGCGCTCATGTGTTCGGGTATATACCGACCATATTGAGTTCATGAACGGCGGCGCCTTTCCTCTGCCCGTCAGCGAAATACTCGGCAAGATATATTCTAAGCTGCGCAATCCAACCATAGCCAAACTCTTCCGCTACGTCGGAATCGCCGAAAATGCCGGATATGGAATGAACAAACTCACAAGTTGGGAGACCTTGACCGGCACCAAACCAACCATCGAAAGCGACCGCACCATCGCCACAGTCACCTTCCCCCTCAAGTCCGCGATCCAACGGTTAACATATACCGACAACACCGATGTCGCTAAAAATGTCGCTAAAAATGTCGCTAAAAATGTCGCTAAAAAACTGACCGACCGCCAGCAGAGAATCATAGCCCTCATCAGTGAGAACCCCCAAACCACAAGAGCCGAGATTGCAGCTATTATTGGAGTGGCAACCAAAACAATCGAGCGCGAACTCGCTTCTCTCTCCGAGATTGTCCGCTATATCGGCTCCAAAAAAGGCGGTCATTGGGAAATTTTTGATAACAATTAATTCAATCAACAACTATTTTATATGATTCATTCCATGGCAACCGCATCGAAATAAATAAAAATTGAGTTGAATTAAGCATCATTATA
>CAJTMY010000012.1 GCA_910577355.1 uncultured Muribaculaceae bacterium | reverse complement strand
AGGAGAATATATTATTCCATACACGATGTTTTGCACTTCGATTTGGAATCTTCATCTTGGCAGACGCCTTTTGCGGGGTTGTCGAGATCCGGGCACGCCTCGCCGGAGGCTCGGCGTACCCGGTTACTTTCAAATCGGCGTCCTTGCGGACGCCACGTTGCGGGTGATATCGTTACCCGGCACACCTCCGCAAGCTCCGGTGTACCGGGCTATCCGTAAATCGATGTGCTCCGCACATCTTCTTTGCGACCATAATATTGCCGATCTCCGGCTGCCGGTTAATCGGCGTCCGTGCGGATGCCCCGTTGCGGGTGTCATGGGTCGAAGCGGAGGGGCATGGGGCCGGTGCCGCCGTTGACCCATGTGCGTATGACGCGGTGACGGGTGGTGTAGCCTATGAGTGGTGTCCAGCCGCAGAGGCTCAGGACGTCGGCGTCGGTGATGGTGTGGGGCTCGGCGAGGCGTTCGACGAGGACGATGTCGGCGTAGCAGCCGGGGTCGAGGCGGCCGCGGCCCTGAATGCCGAAGAGCAGGGCGGGTGCTTCGGACATGCGGAAGGCTACGGTGGCAGGATCGAAGAGGTCGAGCATCGTCACGAGCGAGAACTGGGCCATGGGGGCGCCGGATGTGGCATGGAGTACGTCGCCGGCCTTGTCGGCAAGCAGATGGGGGGCGTGGTCGGTGGCGATGATGTCGAGGCGGCCTTCGAGCAATGCGCGGCGCAGGATGTCGCGGTCGGCGGCGGTCTTGACGGCGGGATTCATCTTGATGCGGGAACCGAGGCGGTGGTAGTCGTCGCTGCAGTGAAGGAGGTGGTGGGGGGATACCTCGGCGGTAATCTGCCTGCCGGCGGGTGTGGGGGCGGGGTCGAAAAGGGCTGTCTCGGCGGCGGTGGTGACGTGTGCCACGTGGAGGCGTGTGCCGTAGCGTGCGGCCATCTCCATGGCGCGCGCGGTGGCTCGCACGCAGGCTTCGGAGGAGCGTATGCGGGTGTGCCACATCATGTCGGCGGGATCGGGCAGGGGCGAGAAACGGCGCATGTTGGCGTCGATGATGCCCTGATCCTCGGCATGCACGACGATGTGGCCGGGCTGGTCGGCGAATACGGCGCGCAGGGTGGGGTCGTCGTCGAGGAGCATGTTGCCTGTGGATGAGCCCATGAACACCTTTACGGCGGCTACGGTGGTGTAGTCGGCGCGCTGCAGCTCGGCGAGGTTGCCGGCTGTGGCGCCGAGCATGAATGCGTAGTTGGATGCCGATGTGCGCGCGGCGCGCTCCATTTTGTCCTCCCAGTCGCCGATGGTGACGGTGGGCGGCACGGTGTTGGGCATGTCGATATATGATGTGACGCCGCCGGCGAGGGCGGCGGCCGACTCGGATGCGATGGTGGCCTTGGCGGTGAGACCGGGTTCGCGGAAGTGGACGTGGGCGTCGATGACGCCCGGCATGAGCAGGGCGTCGCGGGCGTCGACTGTCTCGTCGGCGCTGTCGAGGAGCTGCGCGGGGGCATCGCCGGTGCCGCGCGAGTCTATGGCGGCGCCGCGGGCCGAGAGCCAGCCGCGTGTGCCGTCGGGAAATGTGGCGTTGTGTATCAGTAGCATATGTGCAAAGTTAAGCAGTGTGACAGGAGTTCTCGCGCGGATTAACAAAAAATAACATTTGAAATGCAGGCTCTTTTGCGAACTATTGCGGCGAATTGCGTGTCATTTTTATGAACGCTTAAAAATCAAATCCGTTATGCCCTTATTTTTTATATCCTATATATCGAGGTGTGCCGCCGCATCCGGCTCGGGCGAGCTGCACCGCTTTGTCGACATCACCGACGGGCAGTCGTATCGCCTGGCCGAGCTGATAATGAAGATAGTGAACCGTATACTCGGTGTATTCGGGCTTGAGCACCATGAAGCTCTCGTGACGGTGCTGTATGCTCTAGTGGTGCTGGGCGTGTCGATTGTGGCGGGCTATGTGGCGCAGTGGGTCATATTCGCCATACTGCGGCAGGTGGCGAAGCGGTGGGATGGCGGCGTATATCAGACGCTGCGGGGGGTGGGTTTCTTCAAGAAGCTGTGCCGGGTGATTCCGGCACTGGTATTCCTGATACTGATACAGTTCACATTGTCGGCGCACAATGTGCTGAGCAATGTGCTCACCAAGATCACGCTGATATATGTGGTGCTTGTGACGGCGATAGCCTTCTCGGCGCTTATCATAGCGGTATGGCAGCATGTGGATGAGCGTGAGAACAAGCGCAAGTTGCCGCTCAAGGGACTGGCGCAGCTTGCCAAGGGGATATTGTGGATCATAGCCGCGATAGTGATAGTGTGTATATTGGCCGACAAGTCGCCGGCGACGCTGCTTGCCGGCCTCGGGGTGTTCGCCTCGGTGCTGATGCTTGTGTTCAAGGACAGTATCCTGGGGCTTGTGGCCGGGGTGCAGCTCTCGGAGAACGACAGCCTGCATGTGGGTGACTGGATAAAGGTGAACGGCACGGATGCCAACGGCACGGTTATGGAGGTGAACCTCACGTCGGTGGTGGTGCTCAACTGGGACAAGACCACGACGACACTGCCGCCGTACAGCCTGATAAGCGGCAGCTTCACCAACTACCGGTCGATGCAGCAGAGCAACACCCGGCGCATATGCCGCAGCTATATGATAGACGCCGACAGCATATTGCCCTCGACGCCTCAGATGCTCGACAACATACGCAAGGTGCCGTTCATGGACGATTATATCACCCGCAAACTCGCGCAGCAGGCTGCGGGCCATGTGGCAGATGTGGACAATCCCGAGGGGCTTGTGGACGGCTCTCTGGATACAAACCTCGGATTGTTCCGCGCGTATATGAAGATGTGGCTCGATGCCAATCCCTGTATCGCTCACGACAGCGACTGTTTTGTGTCCACCCTGCCGCAGACGGCAACCGGCATACCATTCCAGGTGTACTGTTTCACTTCCACGTCGAAGTGGTTTCCGTACGAGGCGATACAGGACGGGGTGTTCGAGCACCTGGCGTCGATGCTGCGGTTCTTCCAGCTGTATACATTCGAGAATCCTTCGGGCCGCGATACCGTGGTGGACGGCTATCTCAGCCCAGGCGGCGACATCGATCTTGTGTACGGTGTGCCTTACCCCTTCTTCCAGAGCCCGACGGCTCCCGACGGGCCGGCGTCGACCCGTACGGTACCCAAGCGTGCGCCCAAGATCACGGCGTCGCCCGATGCGCCGCAGGATGCGGTGTCGTGAACGGGTCGCCGCCGGCATAGGCTCTCCGTGCCACTATGAAATAGGCGGTGAGCACGGCGATTCCTGTCACGGCCCATGATATGGGATATATTATCATTATGGTACTGAAAGATGTGGCGCCCGCGCATGCCGTGTGCAGCCATGCGATGCGCAGTATGCAGGTACCTACGATGGTGAGCACGGTAGGGGTCATGGAGTATCCGAGACCGCGCATGGCGGCTCCGGCTATCTCGTATGACGAGGCTATGAACTGGAAGAAAAGCACGTAGCGCATGCGCTCGCCGGCATAGACGAGCACGTCGGGGTCGGTGGTGAATATGCCGGCGAAGAAGGGTGTGTCTAGACAGAAACCTATATTGAACACGGCGCTGCCGGCAAGACTGAGCATCATGCACTGCGCGAATATGCGGCGGCAGCGGCTGTATTGTCCGGCTCCGTAGTTCTGGCTGATGAATGCCATGGCCGACTGTGCGAAGGCGCTGATGATGAAGTAGCAGTAGTATTCGTAGTTGAGGGCTGCGGCCGAGCCGGCGAGCACTTTGGCGCCGAGGCTGTTGATTGCGCCGAGTATGAATACGTTGGAAATCGAGAACACCACGCCCTGTATGCCTGCCGGCACGCCTATCTGCAATATGCGTGCGAGGATGCGGCGGTCGGTGCGCATAGCCTGCATGTCGAGGCGTGCCGGCCCTTGTTCGCGCAGGAGTATCATCACTATCATCGACGCGCTTACCATATTTGATACCACTGTGGCTATGGCCACGCCGCTCACTCCCATGCCGAACACGATGACGAGCAACAGGTTCAATGCCACGTTGATGATGCCGCCTGCCACGAGGCAGTAGAATGGGCGCCGTGTATCGCCGAAGCTGCGCAGGATGGCCGAGCCGAAGTTGTAGATCATCATGAACGGGAATCCGAGCGAGTATATGCGCAGGTATAGCGTGGCGAGGTCGAGCACTTCGGGCGGTGTGTCGAGCCATTCGAGAATGGGACGCGACACTGCCAGACCGATGACAAGGAGCAGCAGGCCTCCGGCCACGGCCACGGCCGCGGTTGTGCTTACGGCGCGGCGCACCCGGGCCTTGTCGTCCTGCCCCAGCAGACGTGCGATGACAACGTTGGCTCCTACCGATATGCCTACGAACAGGTTGACGATTAGGCTTATCACGGGGCCGTTGCTGCCTACGGCGGCGAGTGCCTCGCTGCCCGCCCAGCGGCCGGCCACGGCGACGTCGGCCGAGTTGAACGACTGCTGCAGTACCCCGCTCGCTATGAGCGGCAGGGCGAACACAAGCAGCTTGCCCAACGTGGGGCCGTGGAGCATGTCGATGTTGTGGGAGGGCATTTTTATTGACTGATTGAATTAATAAGTCTTATAAACAGCGGGTGCGGCCTTGAGCCGCACCCGCGTGAATTTTTTGTTGCCGACGCAAATTTATGCTTCGCCTACGGGCTTCACATTGATGAATTTGCGACCGTTGCGACCTTCGGTGAATACCACCACGCCGTCGATGAGGGCATAGATCGTGTGGTCTTTGCCCAGACCTACGTTGAGGCCGGGATGGTGGACTGTGCCGCGCTGGCGCTTGATGATATTGCCGGCTTTGCATGCCTGTCCGCCGAAGATTTTCACACCGAGTCGCTTGCTTTCTGACTCACGGCCGTTCTTTGAACTACCAACACCTTTTTTATGTGCCATTTCTGTGAATTTTTTAAAGGGTTAAGCGACTACGTCTTTGATCACGATTTTTGAGAAGTACTGGCGATGACCGTTCTTGCGACGATAGCCTTTGCGGCGCTTCTTCTTGAAAACGATCACCTTGTCGCCCTTCACGAGGGGTTCGGCGACTTCGCATACTACTTTTGCTCCTTCAACGGTAGGAGCGCCTACCTTGACGGTACCGTCGGCGTCTACGAGGAGAACGCGGTCAAACTCTACGGTCTGGCCTTCCTTTACCTCGTCGCCGAGATAGTGAACATACAGGAAGCGGTCCTTTTCTGCCTTGAACTGCTGGCCCTGAATTTCTACAATAACGTACATTATAATATGTAATTATAAAAGTTAGACCGTCGGGCGGAGGCTGCAATGCAGCATCGCTTTGCGTGCCCGGTGCGGAAAATGCGGTGCAAAGATAACGCTTTTTTCTCTTACCGCCAAATATTTCTCGCTCTTTCGCACGTCTTTTCACACAGATTACGCAGATTCTCACGGATTTTTGAGTTTAGTTTTTATTATATAAAAAATCGGTGTGAATCCGTGTAATTCGTGTGTGGGGTACTCCCGGTGCGATTATTGTCCGTCGGCGGAAGCAAGAAGTTCCTGAACTTCGTCTTTCAATGTAGGGAGATGATTTATCACGATGCCCCACAGAATTTCATTGTCAAGGCTGTCGTAGCCGTGTATGACATAGTTGCGTGTGTTGACGATCTGGCGGGCTGAAGTTATCTTGATTGACGGGTCATCTTTGAGAATGCGGCCAATAGCCTCTCCGATTACTGAAATATTGTAGAGAACGGCACTCCGGAACATCCTGTCCTTGCAGAATACATCAAAACGTTTTGGCCGCTCCGACAGATAGAACTCGATTTCCTCGATTGCAACCAATACATCTTTAAGCCTCTTGAAAATGAACAATGTTTTATCCATAAATCGGCAACTTGGTGCTTTCCACTTCCTTAAGGAAGTATGGATTGGTGATCGCATCCTCGCATACGAGGTCGATCGGACGGCCTAACAGATCTTCCAAGGCAAACTGAAATCCGAAGAAGTTGTCGGCATAATCATTCAGGCCGATTTCATCCTTCTTGAACCTTACGAGGAAATCGATGTCGCTCCTGTTGGTGAAGCGTGGTGTAAGTATCGAGCCGAACACACACAAGGTTTTGACTTTGTGTAGCTTACAAAGTTCGAGTATCTTGTGTATGTTCAGTTCTATGAGTTTCATTGTAGTTATTTTACTTGCAAAGATACGCAATCTTTTTTGCAAAACAAGCCCGGAGGCCGGGATGTTCGCATTCTTTCGCACACGGATTGTGTAGATTCTTACGGATTTTTTTGATTTTGTTGTTTTATTCTATAAAAATCTGTGTGAATCCGTGTAATCCGTGTGGGGTAAATCAGTAGTCGAAGATGCCGGTGTATGTGGCGGGAGTGAGGGCGTGGAGCTCTGCACGGACGGCGTCGGTGACGTCGAGTGTGTCGATGAACTGCGATATGCTCTCGGCTGTGATGTGCGCGTTGGTGCGTGTGAGCTGCTTGAGGGTCTCGTATGGCTTGGGATATCCTTCGCGGCGCAGGATGGTCTGTATTCCTTCGGCCACCACGGCCCAGTTTGCCTCGAGGTCGGCGTCGATGGCCTCGCGGTTTAGCAGGAGCTTGCCGAGCCCTTTGAGGGTGGATGCTATGGAGATGAGCATGTGGGCCAGGGGCACGCCGATGTTGCGCAGCACGGTAGAGTCGGTGAGGTCGCGCTGCAGGCGTGATACGGGGAGCTTGGCGGAGAGGTGGCCGAGGATGGCGTTGGCGATGCCGAGGTTGCCCTCGGAGTTCTCGAAGTCGATGGGGTTGACCTTGTGCGGCATGGCCGATGAGCCTACTTCGCCTGCCTTGATCTGCTGCTTGAAGTAGTTCATCGATATGTACATCCACATGTCGCGGTCGAGGTCGAGTATGATGGTGTTGATGCGGCGCAGGCAGTCGAATATGGCGGCGAGGTTGTCGTAGTTGGATATCTGTGTAGTGCAGCTCTCGCGCAGTATGTGGAGCTTGTCGGCGAGGAAGTTGTCGCCGAATTCCACCCAGTCGATATCGGGATATGCGGCGTGGTGTGCGTTGAAGTTGCCTGTTGCGCCGCCGAATTTGCCTGAAATCGGAGTCGCACTGAGGAGCTCGCTCTGCTGTACAAGGCGCTCGGCGAATACGTTGAGTTCCTTGCCAAGACGGGTGGGGGATGCGGGCTGGCCGTGAGTGTGGGCGAGCATGGGCACGTCTTTCCACTGCTCGATGAGTTCGTCGAGCTTGTCGACGAGCTGCTGCAGGGCGGGAGCGACAACGTCCTGAAGGGCATCGGCCACAGACATGGGCACGGATGTGTTGTTGATGTCCTGCGAGGTGAGGCCGAAGTGGATGAATTCCTTGTATCTGTCGAGACCGCGGGCGTCGAACTGCTCCTTGAGGAAGTATTCCACGGCCTTGACGTCGTGGTTGGTCGTGGCCTCGATGGTCTTGATGCGCTCGGCGTCGGCCGGTGTGAAGCCGGTGTATATGTCGTGGAGCGACTCTATGTTTTTTTTGTCGATGTCCCTGAGCTGTGGGAGGGGCAGCTCGGCGAGGGCGATGAAATAGAGTACCTCGACTTTGACGCGGTAGCGGATGAGTCCGAACTCGGAGAAATATTCGTCGAGGCGTTCGCACTTTGAACGGTAGCGCCCGTCGACGGGCGAAATGGCTGTGAGTGATGTGAGTTGCATATCCGGAATGTGGAATATTGGAGACTTTGAAAATGCAAAGATACGAAAAAATGCCGAAAAGAGTCCAATTAATAAAAATTAAGCATTTAAAGGAAACGTTGTCGACTTTTGGAACAATAGTTTTGTATTTTTGGTGAAAACGGGTGCAAAAAAATTCGTAACTTTGCAGCCAAAAATAGAACAATCGAGGTAATCAACACAGTATTATATATAATTTTATGAAGCGTAATTCGTTATTCTACACCTGCGTGGCCTTCTCGGCCATAGCCGTGGCCACGCTTGGCTCGTGCTCGGGCAAGCAGGACGCCATGCAGCAGGCTCCCGCCCCATCGCTCCAGGTTGCAACAATCGAGCCCGTATCGTCGGAGCTCTACAAGTCGTATCCGGCCACCCTCAAGGGTAAGACCGATATCGAGATCCGCCCTCAGGTGAGCGGTTTCATCACCAAGGTCCATGTGGATGAGGGACAGCGCGTGCGCAAAGGGCAGGCTCTGTTCACCATCGACCAGGTACAGTTTCAAGCTGCGGTAGACCAGGCCGAGGCCTCGGTCAACGCCGCCCGCACGGCAGTGGCCAACGCCAAGATACAGGCCGACAACTCACGCCAGCTCTATGAGCGCAATATCATAAGCGAGAACGCATGGCAGGTGGCCGACAATCAGCTCCGTTCGGCTCAGGCGCAGCTCGCCCAGGCGCAGGCCGCCCTCACCACCGCCAGAAAGAATATGTCGTACACCGTAGTGACCGCTCCGAGTGACGGCGTGGTGGGCTCCATACCCTCGCGCGAAGGCTCGCTTGCGTCGCCATCGTCGATGACTCCCCTCACCACCATATCCGACAACTCGGAGATGTATGCCTATTTCTCTCTTACCGAGAAGGATCTGCTCGAGATGACCAACGGGGGCACAACATCCCTGGCCGAGGCAGTGAAAAACATGCCGGCCGTGAAGCTCAGTCTGGCCAACGGCACCGAATATCCCATAGAGGGCAAGGTGGCCACAATATCCGGTGTGATAGACAACACCACCGGCTCGGCATCGGTGCGCGCGCTGTTCGACAACCCCTCGGGCATGCTCCGCAGCGGCAACACCGGCCAGGTGAATATTCCGGTGAAGCAGCAGAATGCCATCATGATTCCGCAGAAGGCCACTTTCGAGATCCAGGATCTGAAATATGTATTCGTGCTCAACGACTCGAATAAGACAGTTTCCACGCCTATTGAGATCCAGGCGCTCAACGACGGCAAGAACTATGTGGTGACCTCGGGTCTAAAACCCGGCGACCGCGTGGTGATAGAGGGTATCGGCACAGCGGTGCGCGCCGGCATGCAGATCAATCCCGTGGATGCCGCAGCAAAGCCCGCAGCAGCAGTGGCTCCCGCGAAGTGATCGGGGATGCTGTGATTTTCTCCTTCAAAAACATCTGATCATTTAGAATAGAACTAATGAAACTTGATACGTTTATAAATCGCCCGGTGCTGTCGACGGTGATATCGATATTCATCGTGCTGCTGGGTCTGCTCGGCCTTGTGTCGCTGCCCATAACGCAGTATCCGGATATCGCGCCTCCCACCATCAGCGTGTCTACCACCTATACCGGTGCCAACGCACAGGCGGTGCTCAATTCGGTAATCCAGCCCCTCGAGGAATCGATCAACGGTGCCGAGGGCATGCAATACATCACATCGACCGCCACCAATACAGGCTCGGCCACAATCACGGTGACATTCGAGCAGGGCTTCGACCCCGATATGGCCGCCGTAGATGTGCAGAACCGTGTGGCAAAGGCCGCCAACCTGCTGCCCTCGGAGGTGAACCAGGTGGGCGTGCTCACACAGAAACGCCAGACCTCGATGCTGGTGGGTGTGGCCGTAGTTGACACTACAGGCCGGTACAGCGAGGAATTCCTCGACAACTACATGAAGATCAACGTTATCCCGGTGCTGCAACGTGTCAACGGCGTGGGCGACGTGATGAGCTTCGGCGCCGACTATTCGATGCGTGTGTGGCTCAAGCCCGAGGTAATGGCCCAGTATAACCTTATGCCCGGCGATGTGGCCGCAGCCCTGGCCGAGCAGAATGTCGAGGCCGCTCCCGGCTCGTTCGGCGAGCAGGGCGACCAGTCGTTCCAGTACATCATGCGCTACCGCGGACGTCTCAGCACGCCCGAGGAATTCGGCGATATCGTGGTGCGCGCCACTCCCAACGGCGAGACTCTTTATCTAAAGGATATCGCCGAGCTTGAACTCGGACGCGTCACCTACGGCTTCCACAACAAGGCCAACGGACATCCCGCGTCGATGGCTATGGTGTTCCAGACCGCAGGTTCCAACGCCACACAGATCATCAATGACGTGCTCAAGGAGGTGGACAAGCTCAAGCCCGAGCTTCCGGAAGGCCTTACCTTCGATATCCCGATGAACAACAACGAATTCCTCTATGCATCGATCCACAATGTGATACGTACGCTCATCGAGGCATTCGTGCTTGTGTTCTTCGTCGTGTACATATTCCTGCAGGACATACGGTCGACCATCATTCCTGCCATCGCCATTCCGGTGGCTCTTGTCGGTACGTTCTTTGTCCTTAATCTTATCGGCTTCTCGATCAACCTCATCACCCTGTCGGCACTCGTGCTTGCGATTGCGATTGTGGTCGATGACGCCATTGTGGTGGTGGAGGCGGTGCATGCCAAGCTCGACCAGGGCTACAAGTCGTCGCGGCAGGCATCGATCGACGCCATGGGCGAGATTGCATCGGCCCTTATATCCATCACGCTCGTGATGATGCTCGTGTTCATCCCGGTGTCGTTCATGCCGGGTACGGCAGGTGTGTTCTATCAGCAGTTCGGTCTTACGATGGCTATTGCCATCGGCTTCTCGGCTGTGAACGCCCTTACGCTGTCGCCGGCATTGTGCGCGGTGTTCCTCAAGCCCAAGAATGATGAATCGAGCCTCAAGGAACGCCTCGGCAAGGCCTATTCGGCCACCGGCGAGGTGATAAAGCAGAAATACAGCCGCAGCTTCGGCCTCAACTTCCCGCCCGTCATCACGCTGGCGCTTCTTATCGCCACCATCACATTCATGGTGCTCGACTGGTTTGCCTTCGAGAATATAGTCGAGAGTCTTATCGCCTGTGTTATCGCCCTGTTTGCAGTGCTCGGCCTCTTCGGAAAGCGCTTCCACAAGGCTTTCGAGAAGGGATACGAGACCCTGCTCAAGCATTATCGCAAATGTGTGAGCTGGATGTGCCGCCACCGCATCACGTCGTTTGCCACCGTGATTGTGTCTGTGGTGCTGCTGGTATGGCTCATGTGGCGCACGCCGTCGGCCATGGTGCCCAACGAAGACACCGGCTTCCTTTTCGGCATGGTCGACATGCCTGCCGGCACATCGCAGGAACGCACCACCGAAGTGCTCGACTCGCTCGAGAACATTGTGATGAAGATACCCGCAGTGCGCCTGGTGCAGACCATCAACGGATATTCGTTCCTCGCCGGTCAGGGCGCCACATACGGCACACTGCTCATCAAACTGAAAAACTGGGACGAGCGCGGTAAAGGCGAGGATGTGGAGAGCGTGATACAGCAGCTGTTCATGCTCACGTCCTCGGTGAAGGACGGCCGCGTGGTGTTCTTCGCCCCGCCCATGATAACCGGTTATTCGGTGACCAACGGTTTCGAGCTGAAGATGCAGGACAAGACCGGCGGCGACATCAACCAGTTCTTCGCCGTCACACAGGCCTTCCTGGCCCAGCTCAACGCCCAGCCCGAAATCCAGAGCGCCTATACGACCTTCAATCCCAGCTTCCCTCAGTATCTTATCGACATAGACGCGGCCAAGGCCAAGCAGGCCGGCATAAGCCCGTCGACGATACTGTCGACACTGCAGGGCTACTACGGCGGTATGTATGTGTCGAACTTCAACCGCTTCGGTAAAATCTACCGCGTGATGATGCAGGCCAATCCCGAGAGCCGCGTAAGCCCGGAGACACTCAAGAACATCAAGGTGCGCAACGGCGCCGAGATGGCTCCGATCGAAAACTTCGTGAAGCTCACCCGTGTTTACGGACCCGACCTGCTCAACCGCTTCAACCTGTTCAACTCGATATCGGTCAACGGCTCGCCCGCGCCCGGATACTCGACAGGCGACGCCATCGCCGCCATCAACCGCGTGGCCGCGCAGACGCTGCCTCAGGGCTTCGGTTTCGAGTATGCCGGCATGACCCGCGAGGAAGCCGGCTCGGATTCCGGCTCGTCGACGGCGATGATCTTCGGTCTGTGTCTGCTGTTCGTATATCTGCTGCTGTCGGCCCAGTATGAGTCGTACCTGCTGCCGTGGGCGGTTATCTTCTCGATACCTTTCGGCCTTATGGGTGCATTCATATTTGCCGATATTGCAGGCATCTCCAATAACATCTATCTGCAGATCGCCCTTATCATGCTTATAGGTCTTCTGGCCAAGAACGCCATCCTTATCGTGGAATTCGCGCTCGAGCGCCGTATGACCGGCATGAGCATCTTCAACGCCGCCGTGGCCGGCGCCGCCGCCCGTCTGCGTCCTATCCTGATGACCTCGCTTGCCATGGTCATCGGCCTGCTGCCGATGATGCTGTCGACCGGTGTGGGCGCCAACGGCAACCGTGCGCTCGGCACAGGCTCGGTGGGCGGCATGCTTATCGGCATGGTTCTCCAGGTGCTTGTGGTACCCGCGTTGTTCTGCGTGTTCCAGGCCATCCAGGAAAAGATATCGCCTATCCGATGGGAGAATCAGGAAAAGGGCGGCACAATCGAGAGCGAAATCGAACAATATGCACGCTAAACCCTTTGTACAATGAATATAGTAATCAAAGCAGCCTTGGGCACGGCATTGGCCGTATCGCTGTCGGGCTGTCATATATATCAGAAATACGAGACGCCCACCTCGACCCCACTCACCAAGGAGTATGCCGAGGTGAAGGCTCAGGAGGTCGACTCGACGGCTTTCGGCAACCTGCGCTGGCAGGATGTGTTCACCGACCCGGTTTTGGTCGATCTGATAAACCGTGCGCTTGAGAACAACACCAATCTGCGCAACGCGCAGCTTAACGTCGAAGCCGCGCAGGCTCAGCTGCTCGGCGCCAAGCTGGCCTACCTGCCGTCGCTCGCCCTCGCGCCCAACGGCGCTGGTGCCAAGTATGCCTCCAACCCCTTCGGATGGAGCTATCAGCTGCCTGCCCAGGCATCGTGGGAAATCGACATATTCGGCAAACTGCTCAACGGCAAGCGCGGCGCTCAGGCAGCCGTGCTGCAGAGCGAGGCCTATGCGCAGGCCGTGCGCTCGCAGATAATATCGGCCGTAGCCACCACATATTACACCCTTGCCGCCGTCAACGAGCAGTTGCAGCTGTCGCGCGGTACCTCGGAGCTGTGGAAGGAGACCGTGCAGAAGATGCGCGACCTCAAACTCGCAGGTCGCGTCACCGAGGCCGGTGTGATGCAGAGCGAGGCCAATTATTACAATATCCTCGGCCAGATCACCGATCTTGAGGCATCCGTTGTGCAGCTCAACAACACCATGTCGCTGCTGCTCAACACCATGCCGCAGCAATGGACTGTCGAGGCCGGCGCAGCCCTGTCGGCTCCCGCCACCGCCCGCTCGGGTGTGGCCATGAGCATGTTGGCCAACCGTCCCGACGTGGCCGCCGCAGAGCAGAGCCTTGCATCGGCATATTATGCCACCAATTCGGCACGCGCGGCCTTCTATCCCGGCCTTACGATCACCGCCAACGGCGGTTTCACCAATCTGCTCGGCTCGATGATCGTCAACCCCGGCGACTGGTTTGTGCAGCTTGCCGGCTCGCTCGTGGCGCCCATATTCTCGCGTGGCCGCAACATCGCCACCCTCAAGGCCGCCAAGGCTCAGCAGCAGCAGGCCATGAATACGTTCGAATACACCCTGCTCAGCGCGGCATCGGAGGTATCCAACGCTCTCACCGTGTATGAGAAGAGCCGCGAGAAAGCTGTATTCCTCGATCATCAGGTAGAAGACCTTACCAAGGCCGTGTCGATGACACAGGATCTGTTCATCTATTCGACAGGCGATGTCGACTACCTGCAGGTGATCACCGCGCAACAGAGCCTGCTCGGCGCGCAGATATCACGTATCGCGTGCACACAGGCCGGCAACCTGGCTGTGATAAACCTATATCAGTCGATGGGCGGCGGACGATAGTCCACCACTCTACTATAAAAGCGACGGCCTGCGGCATCAACCGCGAGCCGTCGCTTTTTTTGTGTAAAATTTTGTACCTTTGCAAGGTATAATCAATCGTTGCCATATGTCACATAAAATCTTAAAACCGCTGATTGTATCCTTCATAAGCCTGATAGCCTTTGCTTCGTGCGGCAATAGGCGGAGCGCTGTTGCGGAAAGCCGTTATACGGCCCTTGAGGACAGTCTCGCGGCCATGGTCGCCGACGTGCCTGGCGAAGTCGGGATTGCTGTAATTGTAGACGGCCGCGACACCGTATGCGTCGGCAATGTGGACATATATCCGATGATGAGCGTATTCAAGTTGCATCAGGCAGTGGCTTTGTGTCATGAATTCGACAGGCGCGGCACTTCGATAGATACCGTAATATCGGTCGAGCGCAAGAGTCTTAACGAGAATACATGGAGTCCTATGCTCAAAGACTATGCCGAGCCGCGCTTTGATATTTCGGCGAAAGAGTTGATGTTGTATGCTTTGGAACAAAGTGACAATAACGCGAGCAATCTGATGTTTGAACGCCTTGTGCCGGTGGAGCGAGCCGACAGTATTATATCGACAATCATTCCACGCGGCGGCTTCCGCATCGCCGTGCGCGAGGCCGATATGCAGCACGACCACGCCTTGAGCTATGCCAACCATTCATCGCCGTTGGCGACGGTCATACTCCTTGAACGGCTTTTCAACGACAGTATCCTGTCGCCTGTGAGCCGGGAATTTATCTGCGACGCGCTGCGGAGCTGCAAGACGGGAGTCGACCGCATATCAGCTCCGTTATCCGGCAAGGCAGGCGTGGTCATAGCCCACAAGACAGGCTCGGGCTACATCAATGAACGTGGCGAGCTTACAGCCCACAACGATGCCGCCTACATCACCCTGCCCGACGGTCGCCATTACACCCTCGTGGTCTTCATAAAAGACCTCGCCGGCAACGAAAAAAACGCCTCAGCCATCATCTCGCGCATATCCGAGGCGGTGTATGACTACTTGGGTAACGACTATTCAGCCAAATAATACTCCGCAATTTATTGATTTTCAGAGTAGGGACGCACGGCTCGTGCGTCCGGTTTCAACCGGATGGCATGCGCGCGTTGGCGAGGCTGTGCCATAATTTGATTTGAAGTAGGGATGCGATTAATCGCGTCCGCCGAAATCGGCGCCAATCAAGTTGTTGTCCATCCGGGCGCGGACGCGATTAATCGCGTCCCTACTGATTTTGCGAATTTTGACACAACCCCGCCTCGCCGGATGGTCGCCATGCAAACAGGGCGTGCGGAGCACGCCTCTCCATCAGCATATTTCCACACGGATTAAACAAATTTCCACGGATGTTTTGATGTAGAGACGCACGTATACCATCCGGCTGAAGCAGGACGCACGAGCCGTGCGCCCCCACAGCATACTAAATCTCACTATGTTGCTTTGGCTGAATGGTCATTACAGTATGGGTAACAAATGTTAATATGCTATAAAATTATATAACAACGATTGCTTTTTGTGAAAATAATTAGTGTTTTCGCGCCAAAAGTATTTTAACTTTAATTTGCAAATCGCTATGAGTTTTAAATCGTTGTCGTTATTATTTGTCTGCTTTTTGACAGTCGGCTGCTCTCAAAATAATGAGCCGGTGATTGAACCCGAACCTGTGCCGGAGCCTGAGAATCCGGTAGAAACTCCTGCCGATGAACTGCCGGGGGTGGAGATTCTTTCTATTCCTGTGTCGGAAACGATATCGCTTACAGACGAGGAGGCCGAGGCTAATGCGGCTCTCAACAAGTTTGCTTTTGTCTTGCTGAATGAAACGGTAGAGAACGCGGACAATATAGGGGACGCGACAGCCGACGGCAATATATGTGTGTCGCCGCTGAGCGCGGAGCTGTGTGTGGCGCTTATGGCCGAGGGTATGGGTGATGTTCAAGGAAGCAAAGTTGCCGATACGCTCGCAGGTGCGTCGCGTGACGTGCTTGGCAGTACTTGCAACAAACTTGTGCGCTATCTGCCGTCGAAGGCGAGCGGAGCTTCGCTCGAACTTGCAAATTCGGTATGGTATCGTGATATCTTCAAAGCGTCGGAGACGTTTGTCGATAAAGTGAATGATACGTATTATTCAGAAGTTGTGTCGGTGGCGGGCGATCAGTCGCTTGTGGATCTTGTGAATAAATGGTGTAAGATCAAAACGCACGCCATGATCGATGCTATTCTTGAACGAGAGCATGAGGGAGTCGATGTTGTCTTTGCCAATGCATTGTATTTCAAGGCCGACTGGGAATCCGCATTCAGCGAAAAGTTGACCAAGCCTGCCGTATTTACGGGTCGGGATGGTGCAAACGAGGTCGAAATGATGTCGACAGCCTTTGGCTATGAGTATGCGGAATGCGACAATTTCAAGGCTGTAAGATTGCCGTTTGAGGGCGAAATGGCCATGACGGTAATTCTGCCCGAGGAAGGAGTGGCTGCCGATGATGTTGCCTCGGCTCTGAGTGTCGATATCTGGAACAGTCTTGACTTCGCATATAAGTCTGTGGCGCTGCGCTTGCCTAAGTTTGAAGTGGAATATTCCGCTGATTTCAGTTCTGTGCTGTCGGGGATGGGTATTCCTCTGCGGTTCAACCTCGCCGGTATGGGAATAAATCGTGACGGCAATGCGGATATATTGCAGAAAACCGCATTCAAGATCAATGAATACGGTGCCGAGGGAGCGGCTGTTACCGCAGGCATATGGAGCGGTGCGGACATCGGCAGCAAGCCAAAATACATAGAGATGCGCTTCGACCGCCCGTTTGTATATGTTGTGAGCAGCTCCAAGACCGGCACGGTGCTGATGGCCGGGGTGATCAATAATCTGTAATTCTATGACAGTATCACCCGGGTGGACCGAACCGGCTCGGACATGAATAGTGTGGCGAGGGGGTCGAAGCGCTCGGGTAGCTCGGTGGTGAGGTAGCTTACCGTGCCGCCGCGTGTGATACGGGCGTCCATGTCGGGATGTCGGCGCAGATAGTCGGTGAGTGAGTCGGCTACGATATGCCCTTGGAGCAGTATTCTGACGTCTTCGGGCACGTAGCGGCGTATCTTTGGCAGCAGCAGCGGATAGTGTGTGCAGCCGAGTATCAATGTGTCGATATCGGGCGACAGGCTGAACAGCGCGTCGAGGTCTTTGCGCACGAAGTAGTCGGCTCCGTCGCCGTCGGCTTCGCCGTATTCGACGAGGGGTACCCACATGGGGCATGCGTGCGCGTGGATGCGGAAGCCGGGCAGCAGCTTGGCCACCTCCATGTCGTACGACCGAGATGCGACGGTGCCGGGTGTGCCTACAAGGCCTATGAGGCCTGTGCGGCTTGCGGAGGCAAGCGCCTCGACTGTGGGGCGGATTACTCCGAGCACGCGGCGCGTGGGATCGATGAGGGGCAGGTCGCGCTGCTGTATCGACCGCAGGGCTTTGGCCGAAGCGGTGTTGCAGGCGAGGATTACGAGGTGGCAGCCTTGGTCGAACAGATGCCTTACGGCCTGGAGCGTGAAGCGGTATACGAGGTCGAACGAGCGTGTGCCGTAGGGCGCGCGTGCGTTGTCGCCGAGGTAGAGGAAGTCGGCGTCGGGGATGACCCGCCGCAGTTCGCGCAATATAGTGAGGCCTCCGTAGCCCGAGTCGAATACTCCGATCATTATAATTCTTATAACAATAAAAGCCGCGTGTGGGATTTCTAATCCCGGCACGCGGCTTTTTTAATTAAAGACGTTTCTTGATGGCGGCTGTCTCGGCTTCGTAGCCGGGCTTTTCGAGGAGGGCGAACATGTTGCGCTTGTAGGCCTCCACTCCGGGTTGGTTGAAGGGGTTGACCCCGAGGAGGTATCCGCTCATGCCGCAGGCTGCCTCGAAGAAATATATGAGCTGTCCGAGATATTCCTCGGTAATCTTCGGCATGGTGATGCGCATGTTTGGCACGCCGCCGTCGACATGGGCGATGCGTGTGCCGAGCTCGGCCATCTTGTTCACTTCGTCGACGCGCTTGCCGGCGAGGTAGTTGAGCCCGTCGAGGTTGTCGTCATCGGCAGGAATGCGTACTTCGTGGTGCTGGTCGCGCACGGATATCACCGATTCGAAGATGATGCGCTCGCCGTCCTGAATCCACTGTCCCATTGAGTGCAGGTCGGTGGAGTTGTCTACTGCGGCGGGGAATATGCCTTTGTGATCCTTGCCTTCGCTCTCGCCATAGAGCTGTTTCCACCATTCGCCGAAGAAATGGAGATTGGGGTTGTAATTGACGAGAATCTCGATTTTCTTGCCTGCGCGGTAGAGGGCGTTGCGGGTCATTGCATATGTCATGGCCGAGCTGTCGGCGCCGGTGAGGGTGGCCTGCTCCATGCTGCGGGCACCTGCCACGAGAGCCTTGATGTCGTAGCCGGCCACTGCGATGGGCAGCAGACCTACGGGGGTGAGTACGGAGAATCGGCCGCCCACGTTGTCCTCGATCACGAATGTCTTGTAGCCTTCGGTCGTGGCGAGCGAGCGCAGGGCACCTTTGTGTGCGTCGGTGATGGCGACAATGAGCTTGGCGGCTTTCTCACGTCCTTCCTGCTGTTCGAGCCGGGCCTTGAGCAGGCGGAATGCGATGGCCGGCTCGGTGGTGGTGCCGGATTTTGATATCACTATGATGCCGAAGCGGCGACCTTTGAGGTGTTCCATAAGGTCATACAGGTAGTCTTCGCCGATGTTCTGTCCGGCAAAGAGTATTTCGGGCGCTCCGGCGGTGGTGGTGCCGAGCTGATTGCCGAGGGCTGCAGTCACAGCCTTGGCGCCGAGGTAGCTGCCGCCGATACCTATGCATACCACGGCCTCGCAGTGCGCGCGCAGATTGTCGGCGGCGGCGATTATATCGTCGAGCAGTGCGTCGGTGGTGTCGGAGGGAAGTTTCACCCATCCGAGGAAGTCGGAGCCGAGACCTGTTCCGTCGGTGAGTTTTGCGAGGGCGGCATCGGCTTCGGGACGCAGAGCCTCGATGTCGGCCTTTGATACGGATTGAAGGACATCCTTAATATCCACTTGAATTTTTTCCATGATTCATGAGGTGTTTTGTTTGTTTATTTATGCCTTGTTATGTTTGGGACAAAGTTAGCAAATAATTGCCGAGGCTGCAAATTTTTATGCATCCACATCGACTAAACGGCCGCACCCTCCGCAGAGTTGCGGCGGCGGGATAAAAATGGCCGGATTTTTTGGTGAAATTGTCGGATAATTGTTATCTTTGCGTCTGATATGAGAATCCTTAGCCTTAACGTTATCACATTTATCGCGTGCTTGTTGTCGGTAAGTGTCGCCGCATATGCGTCGACTCCTTCGCGACACATCGTGATCGCTTTTGACGATGCACTCTCCACCGATTCTTACCGCGAATATCTCAGAAATTCCAAGGGAGAGATACTGCGTCGCATATCCCGACAGATAGAGCGCACCGACGGTGCGGCGCCCGGAGCCGACGATTACATCACGGCTGTGGGATTTGTAGCCGACACATGGGACGCTGATCTCAGCGAATTTGCCGGTATTCTGCAAGGCGGTGCCGGCCCGCTGTCATGGAGGAGCGGAGATGAACTCGGTTCCATGTTCGGCAGCGACTGGTACAGACTGGTCTACGGGCAGCGGCACGAGAATGTCGAGGGTGCGCCATACTCGCTGCTCACCGGCGCCAAGGAATACTCGGTGAGAGCCTCACGCCCCGGTGATCCGGACTTAAAGGCCAACCGTTTGCTGCTTGTGATGGTTACCGACAATCATTACAACGGCGGCGATGATTACCAGAAGGAATTTGCTGATTTCAAGATAATGGGCGCCAGAGCCTCGGCCGACGATTTTTTCGGCTACCGCGACAAGTTCCATCAGAATTACCGCATGCGTCTGCTCGATGAGGATATATTGCTCAGGGGCGCCAAAAATCCGTATCAGCTGCGCCTGTACGAAGTGATGGCCGGCACGGCGATGTCGTTGCAGGCAGGCGTCGACTATCCGGCATCGCTGGGTCTTGAGCGCGTGCGCGGCGGCTACCGCATAGGCTTCACGGCCAATGCCACCACGCCCGAATACGACATCGACTCGCTGTCGCTCGAGGTGCGCACGCTCGACGGCAGCACTCTTGCCGCCGACATATCCGTGCCCGACGACGCCGATGCCGCACGCTCGCGCCGCGTGGAGCTGTTCATACCCCACGATGCGGTGGATCCCGACAGCATACACGCCACGCTGAGCGGATGGCTGCATCAGCGCGACGACATATACGACGCATATGTGCTGAGCCCCGACGACCCTTCGTATCCGAGGCTGCGGACTCATATCACACTGTCGGGACGCAGCGAGGCCAAAGTGTTTGGCATGCGGCTGCCTGACTCCATGTGGTGGTTTTACCCGTCGGATATCAAGATGGCGGCCTTCGTGTGGGAGGTGATACTGCTGCTGCTCGTGGTGGCGGCGGTGGTATATGCGATATACCGCCTCAACAGCCGCTCGCTGCGATATGTTCCCGAGCATGACGAGATATCGCTGCATCATATGGAACTGCGCCGCTACGACAGACCCGCAGCCAAGACCAACGTAAAAAAGACAAAAAAGAAATAAACGATATATGTGCAAGAACACCACTGTAACCGCCAAGGCTCCGGCCGGACTCCGACAGACAGTCAACGTGGATCTCACGGCCTCGCGGCGCGACCCCGTGAATATCGGCACCGAATGGCAGGTGACCGTGACACAGAAGCGGAGCGCATTCAACTTCTTCGGCTCGCGCAAGAGCATCGACACTCATGTATGGGCGCAGGTGTGCGACGTCACGCTGCCCCCCGGGCTGCGGCTGTCGGCCACGCGTCCTTTGTTGTCGATAATAAGCGGAGGCAAGGAATATACGGCTCTCATCCGCAACACGCCCGGCGACGCTGTCGATCTGCATCTTACATCGACATGCTCGTCGTTCTCGCTGTTTTTTCATCCCGAAGCGGTGGAAGACTGCAATGTGCGGCAGAAGGCCGAGAATATCCACCCCGTGACATTCGGTCTGTCGCTTACCGATGAGGATGGCTGTGAGATATGCCGCGATGAAGTGACTGTGAATGTGAACCTCGGCCATATCGACACCAGGCCGTCGGTGAGCTTCACCGTGAAGCGCGACTTCAAGAAGTCGACATACAGCAACCGTCTCCATGTCGAGACGGTCGGAAGCCTCGCCGTGGGCAACGAGTCGACGCTCGAGTATGCGCCTGATGTCGATGTGGTGCTTGAGCCATTGTTCAAGCGCGACGGCGTTGCAGTGTCGCCACGCGAGCTGTGGCTCGACGTGGCCAAAGCTTCGGATGCGTCGGCGGTGGAGATTGACGATGACGGCGTGCTGCACATCCGCGGCCTGCAGCGCGGCCGCAAGATAGTTATACCGGTGCTGGCCGACTTCGCAGCTATCGGCAACCCTGTGGGAGGTGACGGCAAAGCCGTATTTGAACTCGATGCCTCGGTGAAATACAACAACAGCAATGAACCGGGCCGTGTGGATCAGCTGCACATGGAGCCTGCCGGAATCACTGTGCTTCAGAACGCCCAGCAGCCTTCGCTCGAGGTGACGGTGCGCGATCCGCAGTCGCAGCAGATATATAATGTATCGCCCTCGGTGCAGGATCCGGATGATCGCCGGCCTGTGCACATGGAGCGTTTCGCATTTCTGCCCGGGCAGGGTCTTGAGCTGCCCGTGGAAATAAACTTGGCCAATCTGGCCACGGAAGGCTCTCATGCGGCCATCTATATCAAGAATCCGGCGGTGACAGCACGCTTCAGCCCCGATACCACCGTACGCTACCGCAGCGCACGCGACAACGCCTCGACGGCATTTGTCCTCCGAGGCGCCGACGCCGATACAGCGCTCCCCAACGGCCCAGACTCGCGCCGGCGCTGGACATTGGTATTCGCCGCCGACCGTATAAGCGAAATATACCGTGGATCGGAGCAGCGCAACTACAACGTTAATGTGATGCTGCATCTGAGTTTTGACTACTATGTGGACGAGCACGGCGACGCCGACATCATGCCCGACTTTTTCACAAATCCCGCCAACTGCCGAAGTTTCAAGACCGTGATAAGTCTGCCGCTCTACCGCAAGCCCAATCCCAACTGGCTCGCCATCGACTTCGGCACGTCGGCCATCGTGTCGAAATACGCCGGCAGCGCTCCGCTCGACCTGCACGCCCGCAAGAAGGCACTCGACCCCTCGGAAGATGATTATGAGAAGGGCTCGCCCTTCCTGTCGTCCAACATCGTGCTCCGCAACCTCGGCAAAGATGACACCGAGGGCATCAGCCAGCTTATGACCCAGCCGAAAGGTACAGACGACTTCAACAAGCTCGCCGTGTTCCTGTCGCCGACATCCACCAAAGAGAAGGGCAACATAGAGTTTGCCATGCCGTGCCTCAAGCTTATCGTAGGCTATGACCTGCTCCCCAATATCGAGAATTACGACCGCTACAACTACCGATATCTCGACCCCTATACCGGCGAGCTCAACCGCAGCGGCCTTGTGGTGAAGGAGAAGGACGATACCGGTGTGGAACAGGAGGTATACACACCTCTGGCCAAAGTCGACACGATATTCGGCGAGGTGTACTCGCAGTTGTTCCGCTTCTATCTCGCACCTGTCATCAAGGACGAGGCCCGCGAGATAAACCAGCTGGTGCTCACTATCCCCAACACCTACACGCCCATGCACCTGCAGCGCATCAGCGACATTGTGCGCCGCTCGCTCAGCGACCTCAACGTGCGCAACATCACCTTTGTGAGCGAGAGCGACGCCGTTGCCTGCTACTACCAGCGCAACTGGGCCGACATCAACCGCAAGATAGGCCGCAAAGCCACACAGAAACTGATGGAATCGGAGAATGTACTGGTATTCGACATGGGCGCGGGCACTCTCGACGTGACACTCTTTGCCAAAGACCTCGACGAGAGCGACGGCCACATAGACATACGTGTGCTCGGCAAGATAGGCATAGCCAAGGCCGGCAACTATCTCGACAGCCTTATAGCCGAGCTGCTCACACGCGTGTTCCCGGCCATGAAGGTATACTCCGACCCCGACGAGATAAAGAGCGGCGACCGTGTGAAGGGCGCCATCATGCTCAAAAACTTCATCAAGAACGAGATAAAGCCACGTCTCAGCGCCAAGAATCCGTTCTACACGTTCAGCGAGCAGCGCGAGATAGGCCTGCGGCTCGATCCCAAGACCATCGCCACAAGCAAAGATCCGGGAGTGAAAAATATCATAGGATCGCCCGTGGATCTGCGCAAACTCATACTCGAGCAGCCCGAATTCATCGCATACGTGCGCGAGGTGACAGGTGATTTCCTGAGCAATTTCTTCGATTTCTTCGGCATCCACGGCCTCAAGATAGACACCGTGCTGCTCTCGGGCCGAAGCGCCAAGCTCGCCGCCATACAATCCGCCCTCGGCGAGGCGATAGGTCGGTGGGCAAATCCCGATGCACGTGTCATAGACATCAGCACCCTTACCGACGACAAGTCGACATTCGACAAGTCGAAGACCATCGTGGCTGAGGGCGCGGAGATATACGCCAAGCTGTTCAGCGACGCAGAGTCGTCCGTGAAATTCCTGAGTCCCAACCTTGTAGCATGCTACGGTGTAATCTACCGCGACCAATATGGCCGCGAGCGATACACAGAACTGCTCAATCCGCGCACCTCGCCCATTACCGGCAAGAAAGTGGAGAACGGCATGATAATAAAGACTTTCAAGACACCCGAGCAGACATTCGACCTGTCGGCATCAGAGACTGTGAAACTCGTGCAGACATTCTCGGCCGACACGGCCGCCGACTGGACCGCCGGCAACCACGAGTACATCACAGTGATGTGCGAGATAAACAGCGCCGCCATAGCCGGCCGATCGTCGGCACGCCTTAGCCTCGAGGTCGATGACACCAACACCATGTCGTTCCTCATCAACGGCCTGCAATACTCCGGTCTCGCCCCCATGAAGATCGACATAAACAGCCGCTCCAACCGCCGCAGCCTGTGGCCGGTGATGAAACATTGAAAATAAAAAATCACACATATGTCAAAAAACAAACCGAACAAAAGCCGGAAACACGCCGAACCGACCCGCGACGAAGCCGAACGGAAGATTGACGAGACCCAGCAGCCCGAAAACATAAACATCGATATTGATGACGATCCGGATAACAACGAATCGGCCGATAAACAAGAAAACGAATCCGACACCTGCCCACAGCCGGCAAAACTCAGCTTCGGAGAGAAGATAGCTTCTATTTTCGCCCCGGTGCGGCAGCTGAAGGAAGAAGCCGCCGCAGCAGCTGCCCGTGCCGACGTGGCCAAGAAAAAAGTATCGGAACTCACCGACGAACTCGCCGAAAAAGAGCAGCGCATCACAGGCCTTCAGCAGAATCTCGCCGAGGCTGAGGCTAAGCAACGCGAGGCAGAGACGGCTAAAGATCGTTTTGATACCGATATCAAAAAATTAAACGATGAGCTCACTGAAATGTCGGCGCTCGTCGATAGGCTTAAAACCGAGACATTTGCCGAGGCGGCGAAGAGTTTTCCGGCTGAGCTGCAGGGTCGTTTCAAGTCGTATCAGG
Organism: uncultured Muribaculaceae bacterium; assembly: GCA_910577355.1. Taxonomy (GTDB): domain Bacteria; phylum Bacteroidota; class Bacteroidia; order Bacteroidales; family Muribaculaceae; genus CAG-873. The sequence continues at coordinate 38,316 of CAJTMY010000012.1, read as the reverse complement.
ATATGGTCGCAACCGTGGCCGCATACGACAAGGCGCCCGCAGCTCCGGCACAGCCGGCAACACGCAGTTTGGATGAAGCACTCAAGGATCCCTCACAGATTGAAAAAGACGCTTTGCTGCGCTATGCATTGGTTCAGATGGCCAAGGACAAGGTTGTGCCGGCCAACTGCACCAACTGGCGCGTGGCCGTCGACTTAATCCGCCGCAAAGATATTGAAATAGAAACACTTGGTAACAAACTTAAGGATATCGAGAAAATAGACCACGAGGCCAATCTGGCCGGCAGCTTCGAGGACGACACGCTATCGCCCCGTATAAGCGATGCCGTCGCACCTTGGCTGCAACGCCGTATCAACACGCTTATCGACAACGAAGATCGCCGTCTCGACGCCGTCGGCGACCTTGAAGCGCGCCTGCGGGAGATTGCCGACGCGGTGAACCGTCCCGGCAGCCATGACGAGGCCGTGGCCGACGGCGTGCGCAGTGTGCTTGCCCCATTGTCGGAGCATCTGGGCCGTGATGTCACGGTCGACAGCCTGGCCGAGGCATTGTCGCAGTATTTCGACGAGCGCCTGCGCCACGATGTGATGACACGCTTCACCGAAGCCACCGACGAAGAACGCCGGTCGCTCGCCAACCTCGTGGAGGCCGCCAACAAAGCCATGGCCGACCGCGCCAAGATCGACAGCCTGCTCAAAAAACTCGCCACCGACCGTATAGAGCAGATATACGAGCGGGCCATAGCCTACAACTTCGAGGATGTTGTGAAGAGAAACAAACCCGAAACCTCCAGTGAAGCCGTCGCCGAAGTTACGGAAGCCTTCGCCCGCGACAACTCGTTCGATGCGCTTATCCGCCATCTGGTCAAGGCCGTATCGACTGTGGAGCGTCGCAGAGCCAAGGCGCAGAGCGATGCCGACATCGCCGGAGCCGAAGTGGAACGCCTCGGCAAGCAGGTGGAAGCCGGTGCCGAGGAGCGTAAGGCACTTATAAAAGCTCACGACGAGGCCATGGACAGCCTGCGCGACGAGCATAAGACCGAGCTGCTTAAGAACGACGAACTCCACAAGGCCGAACTTGAGAAACAGAAAGCCACTCTCGAATCCGCACATGCAGCGGTAAAGGCTTCGCTCGAAGAGGGTATAGCCCGCCGTGATGCGGACATCCGCGGCTTGTTTGACGCGTATCTCGGGTCGGTGAAGCAGTCGTTGCAGACGCTTGCCGACGATGTCGACGCCGCATACACCGGCAACCGCGATGATAACGGCGTGGCCGACGTGATAGACCATAACATAATCGACAACGACATCTACGGTCTTGAGGAATTCCGCGCCAATCTTCTCGCAAAGCTCGACAGCGTGAGCGTGCTCACAGCCGATGCCATACGCAGTGCCGTACGCGATGCCTTTACCGATATACTCAAGATCGAGTCGGCCACGTGGATCGACAACCTCGCCCGTCTGGCGCTGTACTCGCAGGTGCCGTTCATCGCTGCTGAATTCATGGCCTCGGGTGTGCGTATCGACAGATTCGCTGCCGCTTTTGCCGCCATGGAAGCCGTTCTGGCACAAGGAGGTATCACATTGCAGCTGCCGAAGCTGTTTGTCGACCGCTTCGACGAGAGCCGGCACAATGCCGAAGCTATCAAGAATATAACCTCGATAGTGAGCGATGTGGCATCGCATGTGCCCGACGAATCCACCGTCATCGATCTCTTTACCGTGGGCTACAGTCTCGACGGAGCCGAAGTACGTAAACCTACAGTATCGCGCATCAATAGTTAAATAGTGTTAACCGCTGATGTGTGTAAAGAAAGAACGGACTTTTTTCACTAAATTTGGCAGATAAAAATCATTTGTAAACCAATGAAAAAACCAATCATATTTTTTGCAACGATCGCAGCCGTAGCGGCGGCCTTATGCCTGTCCTCGTGCGGCGGCGACAGTTGGAAGCTCGATCAGGACACAGTAAAAAAAGAGTCAAGAAAAGACTCGGAACTGGGGAGAATAATCGACCAGAAAATCTACGACTCAATGGCCGGCAAATATGAGAAAGCATACGGTGACACCTGCTTTTGGACCGAGCTCAACAAAGTACTCAAAAAGATGGGCAAAGATGCGCCCAAACTGATCCTTGATCCAAAGGAGCCTAAAAAGCCCCTGCATGTGGCCATATACCTCGACAATACCGCGAGCATGAAGGGCTTTATCAAGCCGACCGACAAAAATGTGAGCACCGAGTCCTTCGCACGTACGCTGATGGCTCTCAAGAACAACTACGACAAAGAGGATCAGGATATATCTTGCTTCTACGTCGACAAGAAGAATCTTGAGCAGGTAACCTCCGCACAGCTCAACGAGCTTATAAGCAGCAAGAACCTCAACATGGGCGACGCCTACCTGTTCGACGAGTTTCTCGGCGATATTATCGATTCGTCGCTCGCCGACTCGACACATACACGCCTCAATTTCTTCATCACCGACGCCATACCGAGCGGCACCAACGAGCAGATAGCCGGCAGCCCCAACCGCCGGTATAATATCGAGCGCAAGGCTCTCCTCGAGGATAATATCCGCAGCCGCTTCAAGCAGTTGCGCGGAAAGAACTACGGCGTGTCCGTATTCAGGTTCAACGCTCCTTTTGACGGACAGTACCCTGATTATGCCAATAAATCGCATAGCTTGCACAATGCCACACGCCCCTACTACATAATCGCCATAGGCGACAAGTACGAGCTGCGCAACCTGCGCGAGGACATTATCGAGAAAAAGATAAAGGATTTCTCCCCGGCCAATGTATTCCACGCCATAAGCGATATAAAGAATATCAAGCCTGTGGTGAAGTACAACAGTCGCATGCTCGCCGCCGATGACGACAAGAACGGCGTGACGCAATACAGCTTCGAGAAGAAGGGCGACAATGAGACGGTGCGCATCGATCTGCCGTTGTCGGCTCTCCCCGAATATCTGCGCGACGAGGACGTAGCCTTCAAGGCTTTCGACATCACCTATCAGGGCAAGGACTTCGTGCCAGGAAAGACCGATTTCGGCAAGGACAAGGCCTCATTCGACCTCACCCTGATGAGCCGCAACAACAACGAGCTCAACGTGCGCGTCAAAAACATATATCCCGACTGGATAGGACAATGCACTTCTTACGATGACTCGGCTATCGACACCGACCCCGCCGAACTCGCCAAGACATTCAATCTCGACATCGTAATCAACGGCATGGTCACCGGCCTTTTCGACCGCAACGGCGAAAACCTAGGCGAACCCGCCCGACTCAATGTGAAATATTAACCAATCCTCAACCATAAACACATATCAATAGCTATGGACTTCTTTTATTTCCTGGTTACCGGATCTGAGATCTATTCCGAAACAGACACGCTGAGCGCGCTCAAAGACTACTTTACCATCGACGGCGGCTTCTCCACCGCATTCTGGACCGCAGTAGCCGTGGCCGGCGGTTTCGCACTGCTCTACTACATATTCTGCCGCTGCTCATTCGCATGGGCACGCCTCGGCACATGGGTCGCCACACTTATTGTAGCCGGCGCGGCATCGTTCTTCGCTACGGCATATGAGACCGGTATCTTCGACAACGACGGCAAGCTCAAGACATACGTCGAGAACGTATACGACGAGGCTAAGGAAGACGCCTCGTCCGAAGAGCAGGAAGAACTCACCGCCACCGAGGACGACGTAATCACAGCCATCGACCGCAACGTGTTTGCATCCTCGCCGGTCAAATACCTGTGCTGGACCAACCTCGTGCTCACCCTCCTCTTCTTCTATATATTCTCGATAATCATCAACGGCGCGTCGGGCGCAGGCTCCAACATACCTCACCGCGGCCTGTTCACACACCAGTCACGCTAATCATATCCGACCAATGAGAACATTCATATTTGCCATCGGCGGCACCGGAGCACGCTTCCTGCGCTCGCTCACCATGCTGCTGGCATCGGGCTGCAAGGACACGAAAGTGGCCGACGAGATAGTGCCCGTTATAATCGACTACGACGCCACTAACGGCGACACCGAGCGCACACAAGCCCTGCTCGAAACATATCAGCGCATCAACCGTGCCGTATACGCCAAGGGCGACAAGGTAATGGAAAGCTTCTTCTGCACACCTCTTACCAAACTCAAAGAGCTGTTTGGCGGTGACGGATTCGACAGCAAGACAAAATTTGAGGTAGCCATCACTCACGAGGCCGAAAACGACACCTTTGCGCACCATATACAACTCGAGACACTCGGCGACGGCAACGGAACCCTTGCCACACGCCACCTGCTCGAGATTCTCTACGACAACTCGCCCAAGACATCAAAGACCACCGAGCTCAACCTCGACCTGAAAGTGGGATTCAAGGGCTGTCCAAACATAGGCTGTGTAGTGACAAAGAGCCTTGAGAACAGCGTGGAGCTGCAGAAATTCTTCCATGCCGTGAACCCGTCGGCGGGCGACAAGATTCTGATTGTAGGCTCTATATTCGGCGGCACAGGAGCCTCGGGCATCCCCATGCTTCTCGACCTCATACGCGAGCGTCCCAATCTTGAAGCATGCACCGTCGGTGTAATAGCTGTCACCCCTTACTTCAAGGTCGCACCCGACGCCGACAGCGCCATCAACAGCGATTCGTTCACCGCCAAGACCAAGGCCGCGCTAGACGCATACTCGCTTGGTCGCAGCGTCAACAAGCAGGCCGATGCCATATACTACGTAGGCGACAGTTACCTGCCCGGAGCATTCGCCAACTCGGAAGGTGGCGCCACACAGAAAAACAATGCGCATGTAGTGGAGCTCGTGGCCGCAATGGAGGCACTGCACTTCATGAACACAGCGTTCGACCATTCACTCGAGGCCGATGCCGTTGCTCACGAGTTCGGATTCGCACCTGTAACCAAGAAGGAAGAGAAAAAAGAAGCCGTAGACCAATATACACTCAATTACAGCCGCTTCTACAAGGACGAGACCCTCGTTCCATACATCTATCCCCTTGCACGGCTGATGCTTTTCGCAAAATTCGTCAAATCGTATCTGCTTACAGCAGGCGAAGGCGACAGAAAAGACACATGGCTCAGAAACACGAAGCTCTTCAAGGAAGGCGACTTCAAGAAAGATCTCGCCGCATTTGCCGACGCCTTCATCGCCTGGATAAAGGAACTGGAGGATACTCGCCAGAAACGCGGTCTCAAGCTGTTCAACGCCGACAACGACTATGACGACATATTCGCCGGCATCGAAACATCACAGACTGTGGCATTGGTACTCAACAGCCATTACGTCTCCAATTCCAAGATACGCGAGACTCTTACCGATGAATGGGTAAGGAACACCGACCGCGGCCATAAAGAAGTGGACAAGCCCCGCTCATTCTTCATTGCCTCGATCGACAAGGCTCTCAAAGAAATATTCGGTGATATCCTCCAAAAAAACGCTGAAAAATAAACCCTCATGGCAACAGATAAATTACGCCACCATCCGGTGGGTTCAACACAAGATATAAAAGGCGTGGATACGTCGGAGATCGTAACCTCCGACGCATACAACAATGCCGAGGCTGCCGGCAACAACGATGCGCTGTCGGCCAACAGCGACGTTAGCAACAAGCCCGGCTCGTCGATCCCGAGCATTTTCGGTCGCATGATATTCTTCCGCACAGCACTAAAGAATGTACGCCTCGGAGTGCTTAACTCCACCGGCATCGTGCCTGTATACGATCAGGTTGTATCGCAATGGCTCGACCTGCTCGAACTCATATTCAACCGCAGCCGCTCGCTCTCGCTCGAACAGTGGAATTTCAGCGAGCAGATCGACCGCTTGAAGAAGTCGGGGCACACTCAGCTTTCCGACGCTTTCGATAAGCATGTGAAGAAGTATTTCGGCACTCAGCTGTCCAACATCTTCATTATCTCAGACAAGAAGACCGGCGCCCTTATCGGTGGTACATCGCCCTATACCATAGTGTTCACCTCGCCCAACTGGAAGAGCGGCAAGCCCGTGCAGCCGCTTTTGCAACGTCAGCGTCCTTTCCGCGAGTTCATGTACAAGCTGTTCAGAGCTTTGTACGATAATGCGGCCCTTCCCTCAAAAGTGAAAGTGCGCAAGATATCGGTCACAGGCATCACGGCATATGTGGACGAACGCAATGCCACACGCGAGATTCTCGGCGGCATGCTCGATTACCTGTCGCGCTGCCTTGAGATTGATCCCGACGCCTCTCTCCGCAACGAGATCAGAGATCTCACCGGCAAATACAGCCTTGCCGACCTATACAAGGATTATCCTCCCATGCAGGCCGTCGTACGCGACGCCGAGCATATGGATGACGAGATAGAGCGCGACATATCGGTGGTACAGCTACGCTCCATCAGCTATGATGAAACCGGCAATGAAATGGCTTTCCCCGTTGTCGACATCAAGCTCATCACACGCTCGCCGGGCAATATACAGAGCGATTTCTTCATCGACTCCGACTTCCACAAGGACACTTTCACCACCGACCTGCCTCTAATAATCGAGAAGGGCAGCCGATATGCCAACATGCGTTATTACGACAACGAGATGTGGGATGTGAACACTACCGTGCCGCAAGTCGAGAACCGTGCCGAGGCCAAGCGGGATATGCCCAACTGCCCCGCTTACGCCCCCAACTGGCTCACATCGGTCGACTTCCTCGAGGAGAAGCTCATATCGCTGCCCTACTTCATGGCCGAGAACAAATTCCGGGGCGTGAAGAACGTGAAGATCAACGGCCTGGAGCGCTCGTTCCTGCTGCCCCTCAAGCCCAAGGCGCTCAAATACCTGAAACTCGACACACTGCTGCGCGGCCTCACATTCGACGTGAATCCCGACGCAGGCATCGCCGAGGTGAAACTCGAGGTGCCCGTACGCAACAATGCCGGCACGGTGCACAACACCGTATGCCTGTCGCGCCGCTACAAGCTTGCCGCCGACGTGGTCACAGCCACCGAGCAGGGGATGATGGAAGAACCCGTATCGGTAGGCATATCGCCGTTAATACGCATATCCGACGATTCGCAGAACCGCTACGACGTCTACCTGCAATACCCCACCGACGACCGGCTGGTAGAGAAGGTCGATCTCGAGTTCTTCAAGACCGGCAATGATGTGGATTTCCAAACCAAAGATCCGCTGCCAGTCACCGAGCGCCGCGGCGACACCGAAGGCCGCTTCTACAAGGTGCTCAACAAGTCGTTCGACGCCGTTCGTCTGGTAATGGACAAAGTCGGCGGAATGATCTTCCCCGCTTACGAAACGCCCAGTCTCGGTGCGCTCCAGTACTATTACGCTATCGACTTCGGCACCACCAACACCCATATAGCATTCATCACCGATCGTCCCGGCGATACTGCCGTAAGTTTCAATGCCGGACAGATAAAGAAGCAGGCCGTATATCTGGCCAACAAGCCCGACGCCCGCAGCTATATGGCCGCCGGCCACACACAAGAGCAGTATCACAAGCTGCTGCGAGGTCTGTACGGTCCGATGAGCCATTCTACGCTTATAGATCAGGCCCGCGCATTCTTCCCGAACTTCGAGCAGGAAGATTATACATTCCCGATCCGTACCGCCGCCTACGAGGAGCAAGAAATAAAAGACGATCTATTCGGTTGCCTGTCGATAGGCTTCCGATATCCAAAGGAGAAGCTGTACAATTCCAAATACCGCACCTCGCTCAAGTGGGATCTCAACTCGCCCAAGGTGGCCGACGCCGCCACACGCGCCTCGATGTTCTTCGAGGAAATTCTCGGCATGATACGTGTGCATTGGCTGTCTAACGGCGATGCCTCGCCCCGGCACACGCCCACAATAATCCTCACTTATCCGTTGGCAATGAACACAAGCGCCCAGCTCAACCGTCTGTGGGCTCAGGCATATGCCAAAGTATTCGGGCTGCAGAACCTCGTGGAGGCACAGGCCAAGATAAAGCAACTCGCCGAATCTCTTGCTCCGGCAAAAACGCTTATAGCCAATGGCGAGCTGTCATCGCAAGGTATCCTTAACGTCGACATCGGCGGCGGTACCACCGATATCCAGTACTACTGTCGCACCGGCAATACCACGGTGGCCAAGTACAACTCCGTGCTCTATGCCGGTGACGATCTGTGGGGCTGCGGTCGCGAGAACATCGGCGAGGGCGTGCGCAACGTCACCGAGAATGTGTTCACTCGCTTTGCCGACGCCAATCTGGCGACACATAGCATACAGCTCGGTCTCGACAGGATAGACTACAATACGATAAGTCTCAACGGCAAGGAGAAAATCAACATGCTGCTGCGCGATGAGACGCACCGCTTCGCCCAAATGGTTCAGACTCTCAATAATGGCAATACGGCGGCACACAAGGTGGTGTTGCTGCACTACGCCGCTCTGATGTATCATATCGCCAACTGGATAATGTCCGACGCCCAGATGTCGCAGAAGTTCCCCGCCGTAATAAACTTTACCGGCTACGGATCCAAATATATCGAGATGCTCTTCGGTCAAAACCGTGGGACCGACCTAACACTCTATACCCGAGTATTGTTCGAAGCTTTCGGCGTGACCAATATTCCGGCGACATTCTCAGTGCAGTTTGCCCAGAATCCCAAGGCCGTGACTGCCGAAGGCGCTGCCATATGCGCCCTCGAAGGCGGTGCCAACGTACCACAGCGTGCCACCTACAACTTCGGGTTCACCGGCTGCCAACCCAACGACATCGTGCATTCGCGCGACCTTCTCGACCTTGCGCCTCAGGTGATGGATCACTTCGACCGATTCATCACGGCATTCGAGAGTGCCGAGCATCATGCACTCAATCTGCCATCGCTCACCGACAACGAGCGTTGCGGTCTGCGCAATGCCGCCGCCGTGAGCTATGAGCAGGTTGTTGCCGATCTGGCCAATCCCAACGATGCAGCCGGATCCAACCGTGTCACAGACTCTCTCTTCTTCTGGGCTCTCAAAGACGCATTATACAACTTCGACCAATATTAAGAACCATAGGCTGCCGCGGCTCGTTTAGATCGTGGCAGCCTCAATACTCTCAAAATGGACTTTCTTAAAGATCTGTTGGGCAAAAAACTCGAGCCCGCGCAGTTCGAGGCCATTCTCGACCAAATACGCCTGCGCGGCGAGCAAGACGAGATGCGCGACCGAAGTATGGAGGAAAGCATCAAGGCTCTTCGACGTTCCGTCGATGAATTGGCCGGCACTGTTGCCGAGTACAACTTACAGTTGCGCGCTCTCAACACCCGCCTCGACTCATTGAGCAAGCAGACTGCACGCGAGGAGACCGTGCGTCCTGCCGAAAAAGTACGCCCCGCAATGGTATCCGAAGCGACTACCGTGCATACAACAGAATCGCCAGCACCCGCGGCAAAACCGGCAAGCCGACGCTTCTATGCCACTCTCGACCCCGAAGGAGGTCTCCGCGAAGTAGGCGACAACTACCGCAACAAAGCTCCGTTCGTTGCTACTGTGAATGGCGCCACCGGCGAGGCCGCATTCAATGCCGAGTGCCTCGAATACTGCCTGCCACGAGCCGAGAGCGCCATTCTGCCGTTCTTCGAATATACAATCGAGTCATCGACCCCGAGCACCGTGGTGCCGCATAATACAGCCCGTATCACCCGCCGCGGCGATGTGTGGGAGATGTCGCAACGTATCAAGATCTCACTGTCATGAGCGCAAATATTCCTATTCTGGCTCCGGCCATGAAGCTTATCGGGGAGCTGCAACAGCAGGTTGCATCGCAGCAGGCCACAATCGCCGCCCTTCAGGCTCGTGTCAACGAACTCAGCTCGCAGCTCGGCCTACCCCCGCTTGCGGTCGCACCGGCTCCGGAAATCATAACGGGACGGCCGGCCGATCCCGCACCCGAGAAGCCGGCATCCGCCCCTGCCCCCGCTCCGGTGGCCGAGCCGGCAAAAACGCTGTATGCCGATCAACCCCTGATGCTCGACGGCACAGCCGTATTCGAGACAGACTACGTGAACGAGATACCAAACTGCTATAAGCTGGACATAAACGGTTGTGACGGAAAATTCATTCTCAGCGAGGATCCGCAGTTCTACGAAATGCTCGCCTTCGGTCTGGCCGATATGGTCGTCCCGGTGGCCGACTATGCCGTCGAGGAGGTTCCCAACGGCAACGACGGCTTCAATATGGCCGACCTCACCCAATGCGAACTCGTGAATGTCGCACCCGGCGAGATACGGCTTGAAGGCCCGTATTGGAAAGTTACTAAAAAAGCACAAGTACAATTCAAGTTGAAATGAAAAAGATATTATCATTACTGGCCATCGGTGCGGCCATCTTCGCCACGTCGTGCGGCTCGAGCGACATCACCGTCGACGGCCTTGTCGGAACGGTGAAAGAAGTTGAGAACGGCAATACGCTCGTGCTCAACAACGGCCTCACCGTGCATCTGATAGGTCTCAACGAGGCGAGCGCCTTCAACGAGCAGTATCTCAAGGGTAATGTGCTCAACAAGAAGATAGAGTTGAAACCCGATTCGCGCCGCAAGAAAGACCACGAGATCAAATCTTACAAGACCGACGTGTGGGCATATGCCAAGCTGAAAAGCAACAAAGAGCCGATCAACCGCAAACTACTTGCCATGGGCGGCGAAAAATCTTTCAGCAAGAAATTTCTGAAAGATTCGCTCGATGCATATAATAAAATCATTCATCCGGAACCCGGTTCCAAGAAGCCGCTTTCCGACAACGAACTGTCGGCTCTGCTCAAGGCATCCTCCATGCTTGTCGAAGGCTACGAGCCCGGCGAGGGTGGATTCATAGGCACAGCTTTCTTCATCAACGAGAACGGTCTGGCAATCTCCAACAGTCACGTCGTACACAGGGGGGCGGAATATCAGGTGCGCCTGTCGGATGTCGACGGCAATCTCAGCGAGACACCCTATAAGATAAAGACCATCTGCTACGCCGGCGATCACAATAATACCAACGAGGATTTCGCCATTTTCTATGTCGACCTCGACGACGACACCAAGGCGAAGCAGAAATATCTCACCGTAGCCAAAGACAAGGTGGTGAGCGGCGACAAGGCTGCCACAGTAGGCAATCCCTCGCCTAACAACCGCGACATCCTCCCCATGCGGTATTCTACCGGCACCATCTCGAGCCTCCACCCCGACATGGATCGTCTCGGCATCAACGTGCCCATTCAGGGTGGTTTCTCGGGCGGCGCGCTCGTGAACCAATACGGCGAGGTAGTAGGCATATCGTCGAGCGGATGGAAAGGCAGCGACGCCAACCTCAACTATGCCATGGACATACAGACCGTGCGAAAGAAACTCGACGAACTGAATCTCCCTTACAGCGGCAAATGATTTCAAAAGCCTTTGCCGCACTTGTCACCCGGACTGCCGTAGGCGAGTATTCGCTCTCGGAGCAGTCCGGGTTGCTTGAACCACGCTTCGGCCTCAACCAGACGGAGATAGACAGCCTTGTCGAGTCGGCAATCGCCTCGTATGGATACCCGTCGCGCAAAGCCGCTATGGACGATATCTTCGAGCTTTCGTCCGGTGCAGGACTGCAGTTTGGCGAAGCTGTCGCAGCGGTCAATCTGTTGCGCGTTGCCTCCGGCGATATCCTGCGGCTTACAGATGCCGCAGGCGGCATGCTGCGGCTGCTGTGTGTGGCGCCCGCGCGGCTCATGGTGCTCGGCGACAGGGCCACGGCTCTTATATACGGCGATATCCTGCGGCCGCTTACCCCGATTATCGAAGTTGGCGGCGAAGCCATATTTGCCGTGGAGCGCGACGGATTCCCGTATCCCTCCGACACCCGTTATTTTCGTATCGGGCATGTGAACAGCATTGAGACCGCAAGCAACGATGCCGCCGACATATTTGCCGATGCCACCGATGCCGGACGCGAGGTGCCCCATGTGTCATCGACCACGGTGTATGCCGTGCGCGGCAATCATGGGGCGCGGGGCTTCGATGCCGAGGACTTTATCGGCGATGCGGCCGATGCCCTGTTCCGCATCGACTTCTCCGCTGAAAGCATAACCTATTGTTTCAATTCCGATTTCCGCATCAATTACGACGGACTTGCTCCCGACGAGCGCCGCGCCATGCACGACCGATGCCTTGCCGAGGTGATGCGCATGTGCGAGCTCGATGGCGCTGATGCCCCGCTGCATCGCCTGTGCACACTTGCCGCAGGGACAATGACGGTGGAGCGCCGGCCCGACGGATTTGCCACCCTTGCCGTCGACCGTCCGGCACGTATCGGCATAAAACAAAACATATGAAACTTGTAAAATGCCCCGTATGCGGTGCTCCGCAGCTGCTCGACTGGACTCTCGACCAATATTCGCTGAGCGATCGTCTGCATTGCCATGCATGCGGATACCGCGATTTTGTATATGTGTTCCTTGAGCGGGACGACCGTCACTGTATTGCGGCCAGGCTCGGCGACAATTTTGCCGACGACCTGCGCAGCATAGCCGACGATCTCAGGCCCGATACGGCCATGAACGCGCTGCTGTCGTCGCTCTCGCGCCGGTACAGGCTGTCGACATTTGCCATGGTCGAAATAATAAACGCCCTGCTGGCCTCAGAAAATGTTGATGCCGCCCCATATAATCCGCTGAACTATATAACGCTCGAGGAGTCGACTGTCGATGCCTCGCTGCTGCTTCGTCGCGTGGACGCTGCTGCTGCCGAGGCTCGGGCACATATATCATTGGGTGCACCTGCCGCAGCGTCCGAAAGCGATGCCGACCGTTGGCGTCTGCAATATGAGCAGACCTGTGCGCAGCTCAACAGTCTCAATGACAGATACGAACACCTGCGCGCCGCCTTCGAGACACTCAAAGCCGAGAACCGCCGCCTCAGGGAGTATCTGGGCGAATGATCGACTATCCTTTGCGCCGCTGAAGCGAAAGCGAGATCTCGTAGGCGTTAAGAGCTGTGAAAGCCGAGGTGACGCAAATTACCAGTCCCATGATTATTTGGTAGTTGTCAAGTAACAATTCCAACACCTCGTTACCCTCGGCGCGAGTCTGCATGTTCGCGGCCATGTCTGATATAAACGGCATTATCAGCATGAACACAATGCCCACCGCAAAGCCCACGGCAGCCGCGACTGCAAGCGCGCGGCGGTTGCTACGCGCCACATTCCGTTGCTGTTCGCGTATGAACTCCACCGAATCGAGCTTTTCTTCAAGACGCCCTATAAACGAAAAATCGGGCGTGAGCTCCGGACGGAAGTCATCAAAAAGATCTTTATATTTGTCGTTATCCATAATGTCATTCATTGTCGGATAAGAGATTACGCAGTCGCGAGCGTCCGCGCGACAGATGTTTTTTCACCGCATCCTCCGATACGCCCACTATCGCCGCTATCTCTTTCACCGGATAGCCCTGCATATAATGGAGAAGCATGGAGGTGCGCTCCTTGGCGGGCAGGCTGTTGAGCGCTGCATACAGATGTTGGTATCCGAAGCCGGCATCGGCCGTGTCGGAAGCCGGCACCGCTGATGCTTCTTCGTATCCCGCGGTGAGATGCCTGGAGCGCCGGCTGTCGATAAAAGTATTGTAGGCGATGCGGAATATCCATGCTCCGAATCGTGCGGAGTCTCTGAAGCCCTCGCAACCGAGGTATGCCTTCAGGTAGCTTTCCTGCGCTATGTCGTCGGCGAGCTGCGAATCACCGCAGCAGAGAGCCACAAGGAAGCGGCGCAGCTCCCATTGCGTACTCTCCACATGTGTTATGAATTGCTCGCGGGTCATAGGATATCAGTCTTCAATCTGATTGCGTGTCACGAAGTATACCACTAGATAGCTTATGCCCACGGCGAGCGACGATGCGCCGCTTATAAGCAAAAAAAAGCCCGGAAAGTCCATGACGGTAAGATCTGTGTTTTCGCATAGTATGGCACAGACCACCGCCAGAGCGATACCTCCCAAGGTAAACATGCATCCGCGCAACAGTCGCAGATTGAGGACTTCGCGCGGTGTGCGCGGTTTTTTGCTGAAAGCATCAGCAATGCTTGAGGCATCTACATCGGGATTGCTTTTTATCGCCTCGGCAAGAATCTCGGCCCGGTGGTTGTCACGGTTCATGATGGAGCGGAATGTAAGCCATACAGACACTATCGGCAGGATGACTCCGGCGCCGAACGGGATAAGAAGAGCAATTATGTTTTCAGTCATGATTTTTTGTTTATCAGGTTGATGAATGTCGTTTTTTGAGATATCTCGTATGTAAGACGCAATCCGCAGCCAAAAGGTGACCCCGGAATGCAAAAAATGTCGCCCGCACAAAATTAGGAATGTTTTTGTTATCTTTGTGGAAATTTTTAAAATATCCGGATTATGACAAAGAACAATATACTCGGCGCCGTTGTGGGAACGGCGGCTCTCGTTGCCGGAACGGCGTGCTCCGGCTCAAAATCGGGCGAAGCCTCCCCGGCCGACGGCGCCAACGCCGTCATTGAGAATATCATGACTCGCACGAGCGTGCGCAAATACGACGGCCGCTCCATATCGCGCGACACACTCGAAACAATAGTAAAGGCCGGCATGGCCGCTCCTACGGCCATGAACAAGCAGCCGTGGGCCTTTGTGGTGGTGACCGAGCGCGAATTGCTCGACAGCCTCGAAAGTGTGCATCCGTACTCCAATCTCGCCACTGCAGCCGCAGCCATAGTGGTGTGCGGCGACATGAAAAACACTATCGAGGGCGACGGTCGCGAATACTGGGTGCAGGATTGCTCCGCCGCCACCGAGAATGTGCTGCTCGCGGCGCATGCGCTCGGCCTGGGAGCCGTATGGTGCGGAGTATATCCCATAGCGGAGCGCGTGGCTCCCGTAAGTCGCGTGCTCGGATTGCCCGGCGATATAATTCCGCTCAACATCATCGCTATGGGCTATCCCGATGCCGAGGTACAGCCCAAAGACAAATGGAAGCCGCAGAACGTGCATTATAACCGCTGGTGAACTTTTTGTATGTCTCAGGCATTGATTATCTGGATTGATAATCAATGTGATGAAACGTATAGTATTGCTACGCCACGGCGAAAGCCTGTGGAACAAGGAGAACCGGTTTACCGGATGGACTGATGTCGACCTTACCGAGGACGGCATCACTGAAGCTGCCCGCGCAGGCCGGCTGATGCGCGAAGAAGGTTACCGCTTCGACAGCGCATATACCTCGGTGCTCAAACGCGCCGTCCGCACGCTCGACGTGGTGCTCGGCGAGATGGATCTTGACTGGATTCCGGTGATCAAACATTGGCGGCTCAATGAAAAGCACTATGGCGTGCTTCAAGGCCTCAACAAGCGCGAGACCGCCGTAAAATACGGCGACGGGCAGGTGCATGAATGGCGTCGGAGCTATGATATCGCACCTCCTTCTTTGGGCGAGGACGATCCCCGTAATCCACGTTTCGACCCGCGCTACCGGTATGTGCCGGCGGCCATGCTGCCGCGCACAGAATCGTTGCGCGATACAGTGGCGCGCATCCTTCCGTACTGGAACTGTGAGATTTTGCCCGCACTGGCGCATTGCGACGATATACTTGTGGTGGCTCACGGCAACAGCTTGCGCGGTATCGTAAAGCATATCAAAGGAATATCCGACGCCGATATCGCCTCACTCAATATTCCTACGGCTACACCGTGGGTGTTTGAATTTGACGACCGCCTCAATTATGTGCGCGACAGGATGTTGGGCGATCCGGACGATATCGCCCGCAGGATGCAGGCTGTGGCCTCGCAGGGCAAAAGCAACTGAAACCGAGCGATTCTCAAAATGTTCCGGCGGATATGTTCCGGTGAATGGTGCATTTTGAACAAAAACGGGGTGATATCCGTTATGTTTTGGCATTAAAATTATGACATGAATGGAATCAATGATAATCAACAGCCGCAAGCTTCTCGAAAAAATGAACCGCGGATGCAAATATACCTATCACGAACTCCTGAAATTATGCGAGCTTACCGAGACGCAGCTCTGTTTTGCCATAATGTTTCTGCTCCGCGAGGGCATGATAAGCCAATACCGCGAGTCGGACGTGGTATATGAACTTATAAGCTGAGGAATATACAGGCCGGACGTCATGACGTGCGCCCGGCCTGCGGTCATTTCTGTGGATCGAATCCTCGGTGGCGCAGAGCCTCGAGCATCGTGTATCCCATCGCCTCGCGGTAATAGCCAAGCATGTGTGTAGCCCAGTCGTTGTCGGTCTTTGATCCGCTGCGGCTGCCGTTGTATCGGATGACTTCAGCGTCATAAGCCAGAAGATCGGGAGTGAGATCGTCCTGCCGGTATGTATCGGCGTGGATGATAAGCGAAAGCGGCTGCTTTGGCTTGAGATCGGGTATCTCGCGCGGTATGCCTATCGCGAGTCCGCACACCACATACACATGCTGCGGAAGCCGGAGCAACGACGATATGCCGTCGGGCGCGGCTGTGCGCAGGTATCCTATGCAGCATGTGCCGAGTCCACGGGAACATGCGGCGGTGACAGCACTCATCATGGCAAGCGATGCGTCGACTGTACCGAGTATCAGACCGTCGGCCGTATTGTAAATCTCAGGCATCGGCTCGCCCTTTGCTTTGGCCGCACATGCAATCTTGTTGAAATCAGCACAGAATGCAAGGAAATGCGAGCAGGTCTTTATCTGTTTCTGACCGGTGAGTTCATACAGTTTCTGCTTTATTTCCGGATCGGTCACATCTATCACGGAATACTGCTGCGCGTTGTAGCTTGTAGGAGTGTTGCGGATAGCGTCAAAGATGAATTGCATGTCTTCCCGGGCCACTTGTTCATATTCATAGCGGCGTATGCTGCGGCGTTGCAGCAAAGTTTCGGAAACGGATTTTGGAGTCATGTGAAGTCTGTTATGTAAATGATTACTTTATAACACGTCATACAGCTGCAAGGTTCTCGGTTAACGGTAGACAATCGCTTAATTTTCGGAGGATATTAAAAAAATTGTCATATACTGTGCGGATTTTTAAAAAAAGTGATTAAATTTACGGCGCGAAAACCCCATGGCGACCGCACATAATACACATTATATCTTATATACCTGAAAAACAAAAAATTATGATTATCGGCGTTCCTAAAGAAATCAAGAACAACGAGAACCGCGTGGGCATGACCCCGGCGGGCGTTAAAGAACTCGTGGCACACGGCCACACAGTGTATGTACAGCATACGGCCGGATTTGGCAGCGGATTCGCCGACGAGGAGTATGTGGCAGCAGGCGCCTCGATCCTCCCGACCATCGAAGATGTATATTCAATCGCCGAGATGATAATCAAGGTGAAGGAGCCCATTGAACCCGAGTATAAGCTCGTGAAGAAGGGGCAGCTGCTGTTCACCTACTTCCACTTTGCCTGCGACCGTCCCCTCACCGACGCAATGCTCGCCTCCGGCGCCACATGCATCGCCTACGAGACCGTGCGCGACCGCCAGGGCACATTGCCCCTGCTTATACCGATGAGCGAAGTGGCCGGTCGCATGAGCGTGCAGGAAGGCGCCCGCTTCCTTGAGAAGCCGCAGGGCGGCAAGGGCATCCTTATGGGAGGCGTTCCCGGTGTGAAGCCCGCCAAGGTGCTTATCCTCGGTGCCGGTGTCGTTGGCCGCAACGCCGCTCTTATGGCTGCCGGCCTCGGTGCCGACGTCACCATCACCGACATCTCTCTTCCCACCTTGCGCCACGTGGCCGAGGTGATGCCAAAAAATGTGAAGACCCTCTACTCCTCGCGTCACAATATCGAGCAGGAGCTGCCTGCGGTCGATCTTGTGATCGGCTCGGTGCTTATTCCCGGCGCCAAGGCTCCCCATCTGGTGACCCGCGACATGCTCAAGCTTATGCGCCCCGGCACGGTAATGGTCGACGTCGCCATAGATCAGGGCGGTTGCTTCGAAACCTCTCATCCGACCACTCACTCCGAACCTGTATATGAAGTGGACGGTATCGTGCACTATGCCGTGGCCAATATCCCCGGCGCCGTGCCTTTCACATCGACAATGGCTCTCACCAACGCCACATTGCCTTATGCCCTGCGTCTGGCCGACAAAGGCTGGCGCGAAGCCTGCAAGGCCGATGCCGGTCTCGCCGAGGGCGTGAACATCGTCGACGGCAAGATCACATTCAAGGGAGTGGCCGAGGCATTCGACCTCCCCTGCCACAAGCTCGAGCTATAAAATTATCGTTTACGACATACCGTGGGACATCGGATGATTGCCCACGGTATGTCGCTGTAAACGGCCATTTATAATCCTATGTCTGAAAATAATCCATTGTATGCAATAGGCCGCGTTGGCGCGGCATTTTCAATTTCAATGCTTATGTCTGTCACAAATATCATGGCTTCCGACAATATCGTCACATACGAAGAAAAAGACGGTTATACACTTGTCCACCAAAGCCAAGGCCCCACATTGGGATATTCAAAACAATCGGGAGCGAAAATTATAATGGTCGACGGGTTGGCTTTCAAGAGCTTCAACGGGAGCGACACCCTATTTTCCTATGAGGACTGGCGGCTCGACGCCGCTTCACGCGCCGCCGATCTGGCGGCAAGGCTCTCCATCGACGAGATCGCCGGGTTGATGCTGTACAGTCCGCAGAACAAGCTGCCTATGATGACCGACACATACCGCGGCAAGGCCTTTGCGGAAAGCGGTGCAAGTGCCGACGAGCTGAGCGATGGCCTGCGCAGATGTCTTATCGACGACAATGTGCGGCATCTGTTGGTATCGGTCGTGGAGAGTCCGGAGACAGCGGCCCGGTGGAATAACCGCGTGCAGGCTCTTGTGGAAGGTCTCGGACATGGGATTCCGGCCAATAATTCGTCTGATCCGCGACATTCGGCTTTTGCCGATGCGGAATTTGCACCGGGCAGCGCAGGCCAGCTGTCGCAGTGGAGTAATCTCATGGGGCTTGCATCAACCTTCGACCCCGATATAGTTTTGGAATTCGCACGTATCGCCGCAGCTGAATACCGTGCGATGGGGCTGTCTACAGCCCTGTCGCCTCAGGCCGACCTCGGTACGGATCCGCGATGGTATCGGTTCAATGCGACGTTCGGAAACGATCCAAAACTCGTAACGGATCTTATAAAAGCATATACCGAGGGCTTTCAGGCTTCACCGATGCGTTCTGATGGCGGATGGGGCCCGGGCAGTGTCAATGCCATGGTGAAGCATTGGCCCGGAGGAGGCACGGGCGAAGGCGGCCGCGACGCGCATTACGGCAACGGAAAATATGCCGTTTATCCGGGCAACAGCGTCGACCGGCACCTCAAGCCGTTTGTCGACGGTGCTTTCGCTTTGGACGGCGCTACCGGCAAGGCCTCGGCGGTGATGCCTTACTATACAATATCATATGGACTTACCGACAGCAATGTAGGCAATTCGTACAACCGCACCATAATCACCGATATGTTGCGCGGACAGGCCGGCTACGACGGGGTAGTGTGTACCGACTGGGCCATAACGGCCGACCAGATCGATCCCGGCTCCCATTCGGGCAAGCCGTGGGGCGTTGAGAACATGTCGGTGGCCGACCGCCATTATATGGCTCTCAAGGCCGGTGTCGATCAGTTCGGGGGCAACAACGACAAGCTTCCGGTAATCGAGGCATATCGCAAGGGCTGCGCTGAAATAGGCGAGACGGCCATGCGCGAGCGCATGGAGACCTCGGCACGGAGATTGCTGGTGAACATACTGCGTCCGGGCCTGTTTGAAAATCCTTATGTCGACCCGTTGGAAACTCGTAGTACTGCAGGCAACGCCGAGTGGATGGCTCGTGGATACGAACAGCAGCTACGCTCTATAATAATGCTGAAAAATCATGAAGCGGCATTGCCTCTCAAAGGCCGTATGAAAGTATATGTGCCCCGCCGCCATGATACGGCTTACCGTAATTATTGGGGCGGAACGGATCCTGAACGGACATTCGATCCCGTACCGGCCGAGATAGCGGCCAACTATTATGACGCGGTAGACAACCCTGCCGATGCCGATGCCGCGATAGTATTCATAGATTCGCCAAAGAGCTATCGCATGGGCTATGACCCTGCCGATAAGGAAGCCGGTGGCAACGGCTATATACCTATCACACTGCAATATCGTCCGTATACGGCAACCGCGGCCCGCAACAGAAGCATTGCCTCCGATCCGGCCGAAACACCCTACGACCGCAGTTACCGTGGCAAGACGGCATATGCGCAGAACGAAAATCATCTGGATCTGCTCGAGAATACGCGCCGCCTTATGGGTGATAAGCCCGTGATAGTGGTTATCGCGATGAGCAACCCTACCGTGCTGGGCGAAGTGGAACCGCTGGCCGACGCTATACTTACCGGCTTCAGTGTCCAAAACCAGGCTTTCCTCGATATTATCACCGGCCGTACCGGGCCATCTGGGCTTTTGCCATTTGAGCTGCCCGCTTCCATGGAGGCTGTTGAACTGCACTGCGAGGATCGCCCGCATGATATAACGCCTTATACCGATGCTGACGGCAACTGCTATGGGTTCGGTTACGGCATGGACTGGAACGGCGTTATCAGCGACAGCCGCACGAGCCGATACGTCGGGCGCTGAGACTTTATTGCAATCGCGGCATAAATATTCCACCTTTTGTGTATCTTTGGCTGTGCCGGAGATATTCGCGCTCGGCAAAACCAAAATAAATTTTGTTTTGCTCTCGACTTATTCGTATCTTTGTGGAAATTTATGCCAATGGACGAGAAGAATCTTACTCCGCTCATAGGTCTCACCTTGCCCGAGCTGCGCGAAGTCGCCGCCGGTGTGGGGCTTAAGCCGTTTGCCGCCAAGCAGATGGCCGCATGGCTGTATCAGCGGCGGGTGAACAGTATCGACGAGATGACCGACCTGTCGAAAACCGCCCGCGAGCTGCTCAGGCAATCATACCGCATAGGCATCGAGCCTCCTGTGGCGCGGGCGGAAAGCGGAGACGGCACTGTGAAGTATCTTTTCGAGGGTGCCGGCGATCGTCGTGTCGAGGCGGTATATATCCCCGACCGCGACCGTGCCACGCTGTGTGTGTCGTCGCAGGCAGGATGCCGTATGGGCTGCACTTTCTGCATGACAGGGAGGCAGGGCTTCTACGGCAATCTCACCGCCGCACGTATCATCAATCAGATAATGGCCATCCCCGAGTCCGGGAGCCTTACCAACATAGTGTTCATGGGCATGGGCGAGCCTACCGACAACCTTGAGGCCGTGATCGCGGCCATCGAGATACTCACCGAGCCGTGGGGCATGGCGTGGAGCCCTAAGCGCATCACCGTATCGAGCGTGGGCAATATACCCGGCATGCGCCGCCTCATAGAGCAGACAAAGGTGCATATCGCACTGAGTGTCCACACGCCTTTCCCTACCGAGCGGCAGGGCATCATGCCCGTGGAGCGTGCATTCGCCGTGCGCAATGTCATGGAGATGCTGCGCGGATACGATTTCGCCCACCAGCGCCGTCTGTCGGTCGAATACATCATGTGGCGCGGATTCAACGACGACGACATGCACGCCATAGCGCTCGCACGCCTGCTGCGTGGCACCGGCGCACGTGTCAACCTCATACGCTACCATGCCATCGATGGTGATACCTCGCGGCAACCTTCTTCAAAATCAACAATGGAAGCGTTCCGCGACAAACTCAACTCCCTTGGCATAACAGCCACGATACGAGCCTCGCGGGGCGAGGATATCGATGCAGCCTGCGGCATGCTCGCCGGCAAAGACCAGTCAAAAGAACAATCAGAATAACGATATGTCAGAAAAAATAAAAGTGGGTATCACTCACGGCGATATAAACGGGGTCGGCTACGAGATAATCCTCAAGGTGCTCGAAGACGCCCGCATCCTTGAACTTTGCACACCGGTGGTGTATGGCTCGGCAAAGATCGCCGCCTCATACCGTAAGGCCCTCGGGCTGCAGAACGTAAACTTTGTGCAGGTGCCTTCTGCCGAAGAGACCCGAGACGATGCCAACAACATGATAAACGTCGTGCCCGAGGACATGCGTGCCGAGCCGGGAGTATCGAGCGCTGATGCCGGCAAGGCCGCCCTGGCTGCCCTCGACCGTGCCGTCGGCGACCTGCGTGCCGGAGACATCGACGTGCTCGTGACAGCGCCCATAAACAAAGCCAACATACAGAGTGAGACCTTCAACTTCCCCGGACACACCGAATACCTCGAGGCAGCCGCCGGCGATACCTTCAAGGGCCGCTCGCTCATGATACTGTGCAACGACACTCTGCGTGTTGCTCTTGTCACCACGCATCTGCCGCTCGCCGCGATTCCGGCTGCCATAACAAAGGACACGATAATTGCCAAGCTCGAAGTGTTCAACCGCTCGCTGCAACGCGATTTCGGCATCCATGCACCGCGCATCGCCGTATTGGCGCTCAACCCTCATGCCGGTGACAGCGGTCTGCTCGGCACCGAGGAGCAAGAGATAATAATCCCGGCCATCAACGAAGCCCGTGACCGCAAGATACTGGCATTCGGCCCATATGCAGCCGACGGATTCTTCGGCGCAGGACGTTTCGTGAAATTTGACGGTATCCTTGCCATGTACCACGATCAGGGCCTCGCCCCGTTCAAGGCTCTCGCAATGGACTCGGGCATAAACTTCACCGCCGGTCTGCCATTCATACGCACCTCGCCCGACCACGGCACGGGCTACGACATAGCAGGCCGCGGCGAGGCATCACCCGAATCAATGCGCGAGGCAATATACGCCGCCATCGACATATGCCGCAACCGCCGCCGCGACGAACAGGCCTTCCGCTCGCCTTTGCGCAAGCAATATCACGACAAAGGTTCGGATAACGTGGTGCTTGATCTGTCCGGCGAATGAATTACGCCATAATCGCAGCCGGCAACGGGTCGCGACTGGCGGCTGAGGGCGTGGAATATCCCAAGCCCCTTGTGCCCATGTGCGGCAAGCCGATGATAGGACGGCTGATAGATATATTCGCTGATTGCGGCGCCGAATCCATCAGTGTCATAGTCAACGAGGAAATGACCGAAGTGGCACGTTATCTGCGCGCCCGCGCCGAGGTGCTGCCGTCGCTGCGTATCGCGGTGAAATCCACCCCGAGCTCGATGCACAGCTTTCATGAAGTGGCCTCGCTGCTACCTTCCGGGAAGTTTATCCTAACTACTGTCGACACGATTTTCCGCCCTGAGGACTTCCGCCGTTATGCCAAGGCTTTCGAGGCCGATGATGCTGCCGACGGCTTCATGGCCGTGACCGATTACATCGACGACGAGAAACCTCTTTACATCGGCGTGGACGATGACATGCGCATCACCGCATTCAGCGACACGCCGCTGCCCGGGCAACGCTATATATCGGGCGGCATATATGGCCTGCGGTCGCCGCAGGCGATCGACATACTGCAAGGCTGCATCGCTGCCGGCCAAAGCCGAATGCGCAACTATCAGCGCGCCCTTGTGGCAGCCGGCCTCGACCTGCGTGCATGGCCATTCAGCAAGATTTTAGACGTAGACCATGCCGGCGACATAGACAAGGCGCGACAATTCCTTAACAGTGAATTATGAAAGCATATTGCATGATATCAGCCTTATTGATGTTGGCCACGGTCTCGTGCGTAGGCCGGCAGACATCTCAGGCACAGCAGGGCGATGCCCCGGCATACACCGAGCGCGGAGCTTTCTCGGCCGATTCGGCTTTCGCATATGTGAAGCGTCAGGTGGATTTCGGCCCACGGGTGCCAGGCACCGAGGCACATCGCGCATGTGCCGACTGGCTTGTCGCGACTTTGCATGCATTCGGAGCCGACACGATTTCATTAAGCGGCAAGCCCGTAGAGGCCTGGGACGGCACCATGCTGCCGGTGCGCAATATTCTGGCGCGCTATAATCCCGACGCCGATGCCCGAATATTGCTTGTGGCACATTACGACACCCGCCCCTGGGCCGATCAGGATCCCGATCCCGCCATGCGTATGAAGCCCATCGACGGCGCCAACGACGGCGCGAGCGGAGTGGCTGTACTGCTCGAGGTGGCCCGCAACCTAGGTATCGAACGACCGACGATTGGAGTTGACATCCTGCTCACCGACTGCGAGGACTACGGCGTACGAGAGGGCTCGGATGTAAGCGACAGCGGCGACTCGTGGTGCCTTGGCACACAGCGGTTTGTGCGCGATATGCCATACACGGCATCGACGATTCCCCGCTATGGTATCCTGCTCGATATGGTGGGAGGACGCGATGCCCGCTTCAACCGCGAGTACTTTTCGGTATCCTCGGCTCAGCTGCCCACCGCCCGTGTGTGGGATATGGCCCGTAAGCTCGGGCTTGCCGATGCATTTCCCATGGCTGTAGGAGGTGCCATCACCGATGACCATCTGCCGCTGATTCGCGCTGGAATTCCCACCACCGACATCATAGAGAACGCTTCGCCGTCTACCGGCTCGTTCAATCCCACATGGCACACGCTTGCCGATAATATCGACAATATCGACCCCGCCTCGCTTGCCGCCGCCGGGCGTGTGACTCTCAATGTAGTCTATAATGAAAAACCTTGACCCGCAATGACTATCGAACAGAAACAACAGGAAATAATCGACGAGTTTGCCGATATTGACGACTGGCTCGACCGCTACGCACAGATAATCGATCTGGGCAATGAACTCCCGCCCATCGACGAGGCTCTAAAGACCCCCGACCATCTGATAGAAGGCTGTCAGAGCCGCGTGTGGCTCGACTCGACACTCGACGCCGGGGGGCGCATGCACTTCCATGCCGACTCCGACGCCATAATTGTCAAAGGCATCATATCGCTGCTCATCAGCGTGCTCGACGGCCACACACCGCAGGAAATCCTCGACGCCGACCTGCATTTCATCGACTACATCGGCCTGGGCGAGCATCTGTCGCCCACACGCTCCAACGGCCTGCTCGCCATGGTGAAGCAGATGCGGCTATACGCATTGGCATACAAGGCCAAACAGGAATCAGACAATCAATCCGTAAAATAACCTTAAACCTATTACCTCATGTTCAAGAACCATCCCAAGGGGTTGATCCCCGCCGCTCTGAGCAATATGGGCGAGCGCTTCGGCTACTATATAATGAATGCCGTGCTCGTGCTGTTCCTATGCTCGAAATTCGGCCTCAGCGACGAGACCAGCGGCATCATCTACTCGTGCTTCTACGCCGGCATCTATATCCTGAGCCTCGTAGGCGGCTATATCGCCGACAAGACACAGAACTACAAGGGCACCATCATCAAGGGCCTTATCGTGATGTCGCTCGGCTACAGCATCCTCGCAGTGCCCATCCTGTCCACATCCGGCAATATCGGCTGGCTGCTGCCCCTTACATGCTTCGCGCTGTTCCTCATCGCCTTCGGCAACGGCCTCTTCAAAGGCAACCTGCAGGCTATCGTAGGTCAGCTCTACGACAATCCCCGCTATGCCGCACAGCGCGACTCGGGCTTCCAGATCTTCTACGTGTTCATCAACATCGGCGGCCTCATCGCTCCCTTCGTGGCTCCCATGCTGCGCTCGTGGTGGCTCGGCGTGCACAATCTGAGCTATAACGCCAACCTGCCCGCTCTCGCGCACGAATACCTCTCGGTAGGCGACAACATGAACATGGAGAACGCCAACAATCTCTACGCCCTCATCACTCAGGTGGGTGGCGACGTATCGGCCGACGTGAGCGCCTTCTGCACTCAGTATCTCGACGTGTTCAACACCGGTATCCACTATTCGTTCATAGCCTCGATCGTGGCTATGCTCATCTCGCTTGTGATCTTCATCTGCTTCAAGAACGGCCTTCCCAACCCGCCCAAGAAGGAGGCCGCCCAGGTGGAGAACTACACCGCCGAGGAGAAGCTCGCCATGGCCAAGGAAATCAAGCAGCGCATGTATGCTCTCTTCGCTGTGCTCGGCATCGCTATCTTCTTCTGGTTCTCGTTCCACCAGAACGGCACCTCTCTGTCGCTCTTCGCACGCGACTTCGTGAAAACCGACGCCATCGCTCCCGAGATATGGCAGGCTGTCAATCCCTTCTTCGTCATCATCCTCACTCCCGTCATCATGTGGATATTCGGCAGCCTCGCCCGCAAAGGCAAGGAGATATCAACACCCCGCAAGATAGGCATCGGCATGGGCATAGCCGGCCTCGCCTACCTCTTCCTCATGGTTTACAGCTACGTGAAGGGATATCCCTCGGCCGAATCGTTCAAACTCATGGAGACTACCGCCGCCGAAGCCCTCAAGAGCGGATGGTGGATAATGTTTGTCATCTACTTCTTCCTCACCGTGGCCGAGCTGTTCATCTCGCCGCTGGGCCTGTCGTTCGTATCGAAGGTCGCTCCCAAGCACATGCAGGGTCTCTGCCAGGGTCTGTGGCTCGGTGCCACCGCCGTAGGCAACCTGTTGCTTTGGATCGGCCCGCTGATGTACAACAAGTGGCCCATATGGGAGGCCTGGGGTGTGTTCCTCGTGGTATGCCTCATATCGATGGGCGTGATGTTCGGTATGGTAAAATGGCTCGAGCGTGTTACATCTGCCCAGACAGCCGCTCCGGTTTCCGCCAATCTGAAATCTACAGAAGAAGACACCATTTAATATTTAATTAGGAATTATGTTGAATGGAGAATGATTGATCATTCTCCATTCAACATTCTCCATTCAACATTATTTATGCGGATTGATATTATCACAGTATTACCCGAAATGCTTGAGTCGCCGCTGGGCTGCTCGATATTGAAACGCGCGCAGGACAAGGGGCTCGCCGAGCTGCACGTGCACAATCTGCGCGACTATACCACCAACAAGCACCGCAAGGTCGACGACTACCCCTTTGGCGGCGATGCCGGCATGGTGATACAGGTGGAGCCTGTCGACCGTTGCATATCGGCGCTCAAGGCCGAACGCAATTACGACGAGGTGATTTTCACCGCTCCCGACGGTGAGATACTGAATCAGTCGATGGCAAATACAATGTCGCTTCTCGACAATATAATAATCCTTTGCGGACACTATAAAGGCGTAGACTACCGTATCCGAGAGCACCTTGTCACTCGCGAAATATCCATAGGCGACTATGTGCTCACCGGAGGTGAGATTCCGGCTATCATCATCGCCGATTCGATAGTGCGTCTTATCCCCGGGGTGATCGGCGACGAGCAGAGTGCGCTATCTGATTCGTTTCAGGACAATCTGCTCGAACCGCCCGTTTACACCCGTCCCGCCGAGTACAACGGCTGGCGTGTGCCTGATATACTGCTGTCGGGCCATCAGGCCCGTATCGACGAGTGGAAGCACCGCCAATCGCTCGAGCGCACCGCCCGCCTGCGTCCCGATCTGCTTAAGTAATATTGCGTGTTTAATGGCTATCCTTCGATGATAATGGCGTGCGGGGTGGCGGGGCAGTGGTAGCGGCAGGCTCCGCAACCTATACATTTATCAAAATCGACAAGTGGCAGTCGTCGCATATCATGGCTTGTATCGACCGGAACTATTCTGACAGCCTGTACGGGGCACACGCGCACGCATTTGCCGCAGTTGCTGCCGTCGGTGTATTCAATGCACTTGTTGGCCAGGATACGGGCTTTTCCTATGACTGTGCGGTGTTTCTGCCGGGGAGTAAGCGGCGACAGCGCTCCTGTGGGACATACTTGTGTGCATGCCGTGCAGTCGTAACTGCATTGGCCCAGATCGAAATCGAGAACCGGATGCATGATGTTGCGTAAGCCGAGTTGTGTGGAGGCAGGACGGATGATTCCGGTGGGACAAGCTGCTGTGCATATCCCGCAGCCGGTGCATCGTGCGTGGAAATCATCGTCATTCTTGATTCCCGGCGGGCATACGGAATTGAGCGGTGCGACGTCGCGCACAGGAAGGGCCGATGCTGCAAGAGGTATGGCGGCGAACGAGGCAATGAAACTGCGCCTGTCATAGGTTTTTATATCGGATGCAGAGCTTTCGGGCTTGCCGAATGCGGCTGCCTCGGGACGTACGCTCTGGAGCATCGGTATCTGCAACCGATGGCGCCCTTTGCGCAGTGTGATGGCCGAATTGGGACATACCGCCGTGCAGTCGAAACACATCACGCAGCGCGAGGCGTCGACCGTATGGGCCGAGGGATCGATGCATTCGGCCTTGCAGTGAGCCGTGCAGAGACCGCAACCTGTGCAGCGGTCGGTGTCGATATCGATATGGTATAGCGCGAACCGGCTGAGGCCGCCGAGAAGTGTGCCGACGGGACATATGGTGTTGCACAGCAGGCGGCCGCGTGCGAGCGGCACAGCCGTAGCCACTGCGAGCGTGGCCAACGCTATGGCAGCCGCTCCGAGCGAGAATGCCGCAGCTCCTATTGCCGGCAGGCTTAGATATACCACGATACGCGAATAAGCTGCTGCAGGGTCGAGAATGCCGGTGATCACCGATATGCCGAGCATCACGGCCACAAGCATGGCAAATACTATCGACCATCGTGTGACCGGACGTGGCGGTGAGTAGAAGTATCCGTTGCGGCGCCTGCGCAGCCGGGAGGTTATGTCTTGCAGGGTACCCATTGGGCAGGCTGTGGAGCAGTATATGCGTCCGACGAGAGCCGTGGCGGCCGCCCACATGAGCAGCCATCCACCCGCGCCGGCAAGAATGGCGGGTATTATCTGCCAGTCGGAGAGCCAACAGGAATAGCCCAGGGCTATCGTGACCGTGACTGCCGCCAGCACGGTGAGCGATACCGCGATACGTGCGGCTCTGAGCCATTTGTAGCCTGTGGATGACAAGATGCCGGGATGGGTTATGGTTTGTCTTTCAGAATAACAACCTGAGTGGCCGGCGAGTTGCCGAACCGGCGGTCGCTGTGAAGTAGCACCGATGCCTTGTATAATCCGTCGGGACATAGTTTTCCGTCTGTGTCGCGTAGATCCCAGGTGTAGGGGAAGGAGGGCGTTGTGGCGGTGTGTACAGTGCGTCCGGCGGCATCGGTGATGACAAGCCGGTGGAATGCGGCACCTGAGGTAATGTTGAATGTTGCCGATTCTCGGGCCGGATTCTCAGCTACTTCGAGTGTCGCGTCGATGTCGCGTGTCACGACCATAAACTCGACTGTCTGAGTGTCAATGCGTCCGGCATTGTTGGCTACCTGAAGCATGAGCGTGTGGCTGCCGTCGGCAAGCCCGTTGACGGGGGCGGCCAGACGGAAGCTTCCGTCGTCAAGGCGGGTAAGGTATGCCTCGAGGTTGTTTATCTGGGTGAGGTTGTCGAGGGTGAGGCGGGTGCGCGAGTTCACGTCGCCGTTCTGGAAGCGTAGCCCTGAGGGCGACGGCTCTATGACGGCATAGACTGTGGTGGATGAGCCGGCCTCGGCTCCGGGCCGCAGGTTTATGTCGCCGACGCTCATGCTCTTGATGTGCGGAGGCTCTGGATCGGACATCGCCGGATCTGTATAGTCGAAATCGGCTATCCGGAGACCGTCGAAAAATCCTGCCGCCCCATTGCCGTCGCTGTCGACAGCCGACAGTGTGATGCGGTATCCGTTCTCGTCGGTATATGCGGGCACCGGCACTGAGAGTTCGGCGGTAAAATGTCCGCCGGTAACGTCTGTGTCGCACAGTGTGAGTATGTCGCTGGATATGGTGAAATTTTCGGGCTTGTATTTGTCCTCCTTGTCGTAGGAGATCGTAGCGGCGTCGTGGTGTCCGTCAAAGACAGTGATGCGTATCCTGCCGTTGAACGATACGTCTGTATTGCCTTCGCTGTCGGTCACCGAGCCGGTGAAGGTCGTGGGAGTGAGCGGCTCGACGCTGATATGGCTTTCTGCGGTGGAGGAATCACCGATGCGTTCGATCCTTGCCTTGAGGGCGGGCACACCTGCGGGGAGGGCGGGGTCTCCGGCAAGGTTATACGACATCATATTGCGAAGGGGAGTATATGATATGTTTGAACTCTTTTCATAAAGGTCGAGACCGATACGTCTTGATTCAAGATAAATGTCGCCGAAGGTGTCGCCCGGTCTGGCCAGGGAATATGCCTGGGCCATAGGCAGGCATGAGAACTGGTTGTAGTTGATGTATACGCTGCGGTCGGCTCCTACGCCGCCGATGGCGCCGCCGCCGACCTGAAACATCATCACTTCGAGCAGGCCGTTGCGCATACGGTCGAATGCAAACTGGTCGCAGCTCGAGAACATCACGAACGTGGGATGGTCGTAGCGTGTGGAATTTACAGTGTTGGTGTTCCACATCTGTATGAAGTTCATGGCTCCGTGTCCGCTGTACGACATATAACCGCAACCACTCTTGAGTGCCTGTCCTATGAGGCGAGCATGGAGGTCGGGAGTGTCTTTTGGATAAAGTTCCTCGGGGACGGTGACGAAGTTGAACATATCGTTGTTGCTCCGCATGGTCTCGAGTACCTCCTTGGTGTGGGAGGAGTGGAGCGCCCGGTCGCCGTGGCCGCTTAGCAGAAGCACTCGCGACCATGTGTCGGGCGATATGTTTCCGTCGAGGTGTCTTATGGCTTTGTCCACGTATATCGATGCCTGGGCTGTGCTGGTCGCCGATACTCGTCCTACGGCGATATCATATGGCAGAAAATGTATGCGCGAGTGATCGTAATCGTCGCCAAGCATTGCAAAATAATTGTCGGTGGCGTAGTTGAATATCGTGCTGCGTGTAAGGTCGGGGTTGTCCTGCATGTATGGAACCATGCGGTCGGCTACTGGCGAGAAGAGACAGCGCGAGTCGTAATGCGCCGGGCCGAAGAACATCAGGTAGCGGAAGCGTTCAGGATCTCGGTCGTAGAACATCTTGGCCATGCGCCGGTATGCTATGGGATGACGGTTGCCGGATGCGAACTCATTGTATATAAGGTCGTGACGAACCACCATTACGTCGAGGCCATGGCGGGCATGGGCATCGGCCAGACGCTGTGCCAGCGGTTCGAGTTCGGCGGTGGTGATGAGAAGCATCTGCGGGGTGGGTGAGCCGTGAAGGTTCTGCGGCTCGAGGTCGCCGACAATAGCCGGTTCGGGAAACGTAGCCGAGGGATTGAATGCGACGAGGCGTGCAGTGCGGTCTCGCAATACCACACGGGCGCTGTTGTCATCGGCATCGTATGTCACCGGCAGTGACTCATAGTTGTCGGGATGGTCGATGTTCCACACTTCGAGATGTGATTTTTCGGTTCCGGGAAAAATAATTCGTTGGCCGGGTGCATTGGCTCCTGTGGCGAGATTCATGATGAGTGAAGATTCATCATCGAGGCGGTTAAGGCGTGGATATCGCAGCACCACGTGGTCGGCGGCACAGTAATTGAGCTTGTTGTCGGCGGGTATGTTTACCGTGAAAGTGTAGTCTCCGTCGGCGCATGTGCGGTTGTCTGCGGCGTCAAACAGCAGATAGCCGGTGGCTTCGTTATAGGCGATGTCGATCTGCGAGTCGCTGATGCCGTTGGCTGCTATGTCGGCATGATTTGTGTCGATGTCGGGCGTGGATAATCCCGAGGCCTGTGTCACCGACAGCTTGGTGGCGGAGTCTGAGTTGATGCCGAAGCGGTAGAAGAACGAGCCGTAATGAATCCCGTTGCCGGGCCGGTAGTTTGTGATTGTGAATATGTATGGCACCCGGTCGCCGGCTGTGTATTTGCGGCCGTGTACCGAGCATCCGCCCTGATTGTAGCTTTGCAGTTCCTCCTCGATGACGTCGATATGGATGTGTGTGTCGGCAGCAGGGTAGCCTTCGTGTGCCGTTGCGGCAGGACGGCTGTATACGGGCTGCACCTCGTCGACTTCCGTGAGGAAGTAGTGTGAGGAGGTGTCGTAGTAGTTGCGGCGCATCACCGGAGCGGCGCTGCCGGTGGCTCCCGTGCATCGGTCGGAAACAGTTATGTGGTCGGAGCCGCCGAAGAATATGATGCGCCCGTCGGTAGTGTGACGGGTGGCTATCGGGGTAACATCGTCGGCATATGATTCC
This sequence comes from uncultured Muribaculaceae bacterium, assembly GCA_910577355.1. Lineage (GTDB taxonomy): Bacteria > Bacteroidota > Bacteroidia > Bacteroidales > Muribaculaceae > CAG-873. The sequence continues at coordinate 6,311 of CAJTMY010000012.1, read as the reverse complement.
GAAAATGTGTGGTTTATCTCATTGAGGCAAGTGGCCGGGTAACCGAATACCTGCACGTGTTCGGGGTGTTCGAAGCCGAGTTCGCGCAGACGGTCGTAACTCAGTTGGTACATATGCTCGTTTTCGGTGGATATCTTGACCCAGCGGCCTTGTGAAAGTCGTGATTGTGAGGCATAGTACGACACGGGTAGTGCCGACATGCCGAGGGTCAGGCCTACAAGCAGTGAGAAGAGGAACAGCAGACGATGGCTTGACATGGTTTATGATGGTTGGAAATCTATTCTGTTAAAAATATCTACCTGATGTTGAATTCCAGGATTTTTATACCTGCGATGGCTATTTCAAAAGAGTTGCCGGCTACGGGATTGAAACTTAAGAGAACCTGAGGCAACAGGATCACGTCGCCTGTCTTGAATGTGGCGGCCTGCGACAGGGAGGCGAGCAGGGCCGCAGAGCTGTCTGTGTCGAATTTCCACGGGACGGTGTGGCCGCCTGATTCCAGCTCGATTTCTCCGTCGGGAATCTCCATCCAGTCGCCTGTTATAAGAGAGTCGTCGAGCATGCCTGCAGGAGCGAGGCTGTTGTATCCCGGCGCCGGACGCATGAAGCATGCCGGAGTCCATGCGCCGATGTATCTGTTTGCAAATTTAGGATTTATTGCTTTGCCGAGCCGGTCGATGCGAAGCGCGGGACGTATCTCGGCGGTCGGTGCCGGGCCATCGGGCACGAAATATGGGCGGCGGTGGGGACGCCAGGCCGAGTCGGCCATAAGGATGGCTTCACGGTCGCTGTCGATGCTTATGATTTTCATGGTTGCCGGTCGTTTAAGTCGGCCAGACGGTTGTACATCACGGCCAGATGGGCGTATATCGATGTGTTTGCAACCACGACGCCGTCGGCGACGCGTATGCGCCGGGGGGTGAAGTTCCACAAGGCCTTGACGCCGGCATCGACCATGCTGTCGGCCACGGCCTGTGCCTGTTCGAACGGTACGGCGAGGATTCCTATACGGATATCGTATTCACTTACAAGCCGTGACAGCTCGTCGGGGCTGTACACGGGTATGCCGGCTATCTCGGAGCCTGCAATGGCGGGGTCGGTGTCTATGCCGGCCACGATATTGAGGCCGTAGCGTTCGAGCCCGGAGTCGCGCATCAGGGCGCCCCCGAGCGAGCCGGCGCCGGCCATGAGGGCATTGTGGCGTTTCTCGAAACCGAGGAAGCGGCGCAATGTGATCTCAAGCTCGGCCACATCGTAGCCTATGCGGGTCTTGCCCTTGATGTTGATAAACGACAGATCCTTGGCTATCTGCGACGGGTCTACGGCCAGATCTTCGGCCAGACGGCGCGACGATACATTGGCTACGCCTTCCTGACGTAGCGTGGACAGATAAGCCAGATACCACGGCAGCCGCCTGAGCGTGGGCTCGGGCAGCAGCGGCGAGGTTCGTGTGTTCCGTATGTCGTTCACGATGCAAAGTTACGAAAAATGCACCGATTGCGCCAACAAACGGTGTGTTAAAAATGCACCGCGACTGTGATGCCGCGGTGCGTTAGATTGTTCAGAAATTCTGGAGTACCATCACCTGCCGCGGTGCGAATGTCATTCGGGGCTGTATGGTTACGGGCTTGCCGGTGATGATGTCGGTGTATGTGGTGTCGTAGGGCAGGGCTTCGGCTGTGCGTGCCATGTCGACGATGAGCTCGTTGTCGTTGCCGTTGAGCAGCACGGCTACCATCTTGTCGCCCAAAGTGCGGGTGTATGCATATATCCCGTGCTGTGGCATGAAGTGCTTGAGGCGTCCGCGGGCTATCACGTCGTTGGCCTCGCCGCGGCGCCAGTTGAGCAGGTGCGACAGGAAGTCCCATGCTTCGTTCTGTATGTCGCTGCGGCCTGCGGGTGTGAAGGCGTTGATGCTGTCGCCCGGAAAGCCGCCGGGGAAGTCGCGGCGCACATAGCCGTCGCTGCCTTCCTTGGAGCCGTTCATCAGCAGCTCGGTGCCGTAGTATATCTGCGGTATGCCGCGCGAGGTGAGCAGCAGGGCCTGTGCCTGTTTCCATACGCCGAGGTCATCGGGCATCTCGAGCAGGAAGCGGTCGGAGTCGTGGTTGTCGAGGAAGGTGAGTATGCGTTGCGGATCGGGATACAGGAAGTCCTGGGCCAGATGATCGTATACCTTGTTTAATCCGCCCCACGGGTCGGTTGGCGAGCTGAATGCCTCACGGCCTTGCTGTATGTAGAAGAAGTCCATCACCGACGGGAGCTTGGTGTCGGCGGGGTTGATGCGGCTGTCGCGCTGCCAGAAGGCTCCGCCGGCTTCGTTGGAATACCAGCATTCGCCCACGATGTTGAAGTTGGGGTATTCGCGCAGCACGGCTTCGTTCCAGTCGGCTATGCCGCCGAGATCGGCGTAGGGATATGTGTCCATGCGTATGCCGTCGATCTTGGATGATTCGATCCACCAGATAGAGTTCTGTATCAGATATTTCATCAGATGGGGATTGCGCTGGTTGAGGTCGGGCATCGATGGCACGAACCATCCGTTTACCGTGCGGTCGAGGTCGTAGTCCGAGACATAGGGGTCGTGGACTGTGGTGAGGCGGAAGTTGGTCATCACGTCGCCCTCGGGATGGTTGTACCAGTCGGTTGCCGGCATGTCGGTCATCCAGGGATGTGCCGATCCGGAGTGGTTGAATATCATGTCCATCACCACCTTGAGGCCTTTGTCGTGTGCGGCTTTTATGAGCTGCTGCCAGTCGGCGTTGCTGCCGAAGCGGGGGTCGATGCGGTAGTAGTCGGTGGTGGCGTAGCCGTGATATGAGCCGCCGGGCATATCGTTCTCGAGCACGGGGCATACCCATATGGCTGTGACGCCGAGCGAGTCGAGATAGTCGAGGTGGTTTTCTATACCCTTCATGTCGCCGCCGTGGCGGGCGTTGGGCTTGCTGCGATCGGTCTTCACCTGATGCCTGAGAGAGGCCGCTTCGGGCGATTCCTTTTCGAGGCCTTTGGCGAATCGGTCGGGCATGAGCAGGTAGAGTACGTCGGAGGCGTCAAAGCCTTTGTAATCCTCAGGCTTGCGGTCGCGGGCCTTGAGCTCGTATGGCACTTTGTGCTTGCGGCCGTCGACGTTGAGAATGATGTCCATTGTCCCCGGCTTTGTTTCCGGTGAGACGGTGAGGTAGAGGAATTTGTAATTCGGGCTGTCAAGCGAGAGCTGTTCGGCGAGGTGCACTCCCTTATAGTTGACCGATGCGTCGGCTTTGGCGATGCCGGGACCGGTGATCATCACCTGCAGTGTGTCGTTGGCCATGCCTGTCCACCAATAGGGAGGCTCTATGTTTGTGACGATGTTGTCGTCGGTCGCCGCGAAAAGCGACATTGCGCCGGCGAGCAGCCCCGACGCGAGTGTTCGTAGTCTCATGATAAGTGATTGGAAGGTTTGTAAGTATGATAAGTTAAGTATGATCGGTTATGATATGTTGCGGCCGACAAACCATGCGATTCCGGCCACGGCTATCGCCGCCATAGTGACGGGCGAATACAGGATGCCGCGCATGCGGCGGGGAGACAATGCATATACCGCGCACATCGGCAGTGCGAAAAACAGGGCGGCGTTGTAGTGCCAGGCCTCGGCGATGTGGCCGTGCAGGATGGCGTGGACTGCCCGCTGCGACCCGCAGCCGGGGCATTGCAGCCCGGTGAGAGCATTGAACCAGCATCGTGGCGCGGGTGATTTCGCAGGGTCGTTGAATGCGAGATATATAACGAATGCGATCCCGCATATGGCTGCTATGGCGCCCCATATGTGTGGCCGGCGGCCGAGAGGGCCGCCGGCTCCGGAGTCATATGAGCACACTCGTGCAGCCTTTGAGCAGCGATATGGGCGCGGCCACCACGGCCCATACTATCGAGATTATGAGCAGCCACTCGGTGACGGTCGACATCGACTTGGCGCCGGCATAGTCGCCCGAATTGTAGCGCGACGAGGATATGGCGCCGGTGATGATGCCGGCAAGAGCGAAGGGCGAGCAGCACAGTATCGTAAGGATAATCGACCACACGATGTAGGTGGACGGACGGGGCGGTATCGGAGCGGATGCCTGTTGTGCCGCCGCCTGTGCGGCCTGAGCTGCGGTTTGTGCGGCATACGCTGCTTGTGCGGCCGCCTGCGCTGCCTGTGCGGCTGTATCGGGAGCACTTCCGGGCGTGGCGGCTCCGGCTGTGGCGAATGCCGGCCCTAATAGCGGCGTCTGCCCTGCGGGAGTCCATTGCGGCAGGCCGTCGTACCATACCGGAGTGCCGGCATCGACAGGCAGCAGTTTCACCTGCTCGAGCGTGTATGGCCCTTGCTGCACTCCGTTAAGATATATCCATATTTTCATCGTGCGGTTGATTGGTTATAGAGTGTACGGAGGATCAGAAGAACTTGATTTCCTTGCCGAGGATGTCGCCGAGAAGATTGTTGGCCAGACGGGACGCTCCGAGGCGGAAATATTCGTTGGTGAGCCATTCTTCGCCGAGCACTTCCTTGATTACGGTGTAGTACTTCACGGCATCGGCTGTGGTGGCTACTCCGCCGGCGGCCTTGAAACCTATTTTGATGCCGGTGGCTTCGTGATATTCCTTGATGGCGAGAGCCATTATGTATGCTGCTTCGAGCGAGGCGCCGGGATATTCCTTGCCGGTGGAAGTCTTCAGAAAGTCGGCACCGGAGTACATCGACAGGATGGATGCGGCCTTGATGTTTCTGGCGGTCTTGAGGGCGCCGGTCTCGAGAATCACCTTGAGGCGTGCTTCGCGACAGGCTGCTTTCTGCTCGGCTATCTCGTCGCATACGGCCTCGTAATCGCCGTCGAGGAAGTTGCCCACATTGAGCACGATGTCGATTTCATCGGCGCCGTTGTCGACGGCGAGGGCGGTCTCGGCGATCTTCACCTCGTTGAATGTCTGCGACGAGGGAAAGCCGCCCGATACGCATGCTATGTCGACGCGCGATACGTCGAGCACGGTGCGCACCACCTGTGCGAAATTGGGGTATACGCATATGGCGGCGACGTTGTTGAGCATGGGATACTCCTCGTCGAATTTGTTGACCCGTTCCACGAAGTCGGCCACAGATACGGGCGAGTCGGTAGCTTTGAGGGTGGTGAGGTCGATGGTGTTGAAGAGGAATTTATATACCTCGGTATTGTTGTTCTCCTCGAAGTGTTCGTCGAGAATCTTTTTGACTGCGGCTGCTACGGCTGCGTCGTCTTCGAGAACTTTGCTGTTGGCGATAGCCTGGTTATATTTGTCGCTCATAGTGTTAAGTGTTTTTATGTCGTCTGTTTATTGAATCGCGATGCGTCGCGTGTCGATTTCTTATGGAGATTGCGCGCGAAAGCCTCGGTGAGGTCGATGCCGGTCTGGTTGGCCAGGGCGATTGTCACCCACAGCACGTCTGCGAGCTCGTCGCCGAGGTCGGCCTTGTCGCCGGGCTTCGCCACCTGATCGCCGTAGCGGCGAGCCATGATGCGGGCCACCTCGCCGGTCTCCTCGGCCAGAATGGCTGTGTTGGTGAGGGGTGAGAAATAGCCTGCGCCGGTGGAAGAGATCCAGCGGTCGACGATGGCCTGCGCCTCGCGTATAGAGATATCCTGCGTGTCCATAATATCTAAACACGCAAAGATACTAAATATTTTCAACAATCCCGTTAAATTGATGAAAATTGGTGAAAAGCGCCGCGGAATGTGCTATTCAATGTCGGGATTGAAGAAGTTGCCTCCCGATATGTCATAAAAACGGTTGAAGAAGTCTTTGAGGCGGCGAAGCACACTTTTTTTCTTCTCGGCGCGCTTTGCTCCGGCGTTGCCGAACAGACCCATCGGCGGGAGAATGTCGGCGATAGCGGTGCCGCCGTCGCGGATTTCGCCGTCGCGGAATGTCTGACCGATAAAGGCGAGAGTCTTGTCGCGTTTCAGATTCTCTTCGGCTATGATATTCTCTATCTCTCTGCGTTGGCTCTCGCGTACAAATTCGTGCCATTGGTCGTGAACGTCGTTTTCGGGCGTGTGGCGGTTGATGAATTCACGGATCAGCTCTTCTTTGTCGCGCAGGTCGGGCGATGCCTCGACGCTTTTCATTACCTTGACGATGATTTCGCGGTCGTTGTTTTCTTCGCCGGTAAGTTTACTTACAAGAAAGAGTATGTAGTCGATGTTGATTTCGACAGATTTCATCAGCTCCATCTCAAAGACGAGATCGTCGTTGATATTTGGAAAAACTCAATTAAATTAACCCCGTCGTGGTCAAAGAAACTGCCCCCCTGA
>CAJTMY010000011.1 GCA_910577355.1 uncultured Muribaculaceae bacterium | reverse complement strand
TTTATCGCTAATCACCAAATTTTCAATCACTTAATTTTCATCGAACTCACGTTAACATAGAAAACGCCCGCCGATCGCTCGGCAGGCGCTTCTGCTTAGAGAAGATTACATATTATCGAATTATCGACGAGAACTTGTGCTGAGGTTGGGGTTCTTCTTGAGAGGAACGGCGATAGTGCCGGTGAGGGCATTAACTCCTGTGCCCCAGAGGTGCTCAACCTTAACTGGAACCATCAGGTATGCGTCGGCCTGAAGGGGAGCGCCGTTGTTCTGGAAGGTGAGCGTGCCGTCGTTCTTGACGTTGGCGGTCATGTTGAGGCTTGCGAGGGGACGAGAGTTCTTGCCGGTGGCGTCGTCGGCGATTTCAATCGCACCCACACCTTCGAATACGGGAGGCTGTACTCCGTAGAAGTCCCAGTAGTCGGCAGCGAGTTTCTGGGCGTCGTTAGGAGTACCGGTGGCAGGAGCGGGAGCTACGAGGTTGCCGTATGCGTCGCGGATTGTAACGGCTACGTCTGTAGTCTGAACGAGCGAGTTGTCTACGATTGCGGTAGCGTTCTCGGGAGATAGGCTGAGGATGCGGAGTACCTGCAGATCTGTAGAACCGATCATCTTGGTGTTGCGCGGACGGATACCGTTGATGTCGCGCCACCATTCGAGTGTGATTGTCTTGCCGTTCTTGACGAGAGCCTGACCCTGTGCGTTGTTCGCAATCGAGTAAGTGATCTTGTCGAGGTTAGTCTGATTTGCAGAGGTCATGAGCCAATGGCCGTAACCATTCTCAAATGTGAGCGTGTTTTCATTACCCGTACCTGCCTTGAAGTTGATGTCGTAGAATTCGCAGCTGTTGAGGCCGGTCACATAGGGTTTCAGACGACCTTCAAGGATGTTGGTTGCGTAGTGGGCCTTGGGGCTTGTTCCGCTTACGTAGGGTACTTCCATGGGCACTACGTAAACCTTCATGGTGTTGTTCTGCCACTTCACACCGTCGGTCTTGCCGAGAGCGGCAGCGTTTACAGTGGTTGTAACCTTCCACTTGAAGGTGATCACGATATCGGGATAGAGGCCGTCGGAGTTGCTGAATGTAACAGTCTTGGTGAAGTTGGCTTCGTTGCTGCCTACTTTGAGTTCACCGAGCTGATCTTCGGTTACCGACCATGAGAATACGGGGATAGAAGCACTGATTTCGGGGTTGACGTTGATGGTGAATGTACCGTTGTTGTCGTTGGCCGGAACAATAGTGCCCGTGGTGCCATATATGGCGTTGAATTCTTCTTTCGACATGCCTTCGCCACCGGTGAGGTTAAGCTTGGTGAGGATGCGGTCAACGACTTCTTTCCAAAGCATGCTTACATTTGCACCGTCGCAAGGTTTGCCGTCGCTTTCGAGTTCCCAGGTGAATTCCTGCGGAGTCATATCATCGGCGGTGAATTTAACCTTGAAGTAACGAACATCAATCACGTTGTTGTTTACCTTGTCGTACATGGTGGCGGCGATGATGGGCTGCTTGCCGATGATAGTCTTGTTGCCGACGAGACCGTTGGAGGTGATAGGTGTGAGCACCGAATTATTTTCACCTGAAAGTTTCACAAATTCCTGCTGATTGGTGTTGTCGGTAGCGGTGGGCTGGTAAGCGCGTTTTGCAACGTGGAACTTGATGTCCATGCCGTACTTGCGCACTTCCTCTATTGTCATGGCCTCATGCTTGCTCGGAGCGAAGAACTTGCAGCCTTCGATAAGCTTGTAAAGATTGAATCCGTCTTCTACGTTATAGACGATATTCTTGGCTATTTGAGCGTCGGGGGCAGAGGTGAACAGGATAGTGGAGTCCTGATAGGGATGCGTGTTTGTAGTCTTGTCAAGGTTGCTTCCGGGCACGTAGATGATCTCAGGCTGGAAGTATGCTTCTTCAAGACGGGTGTACTCCGAGTATACGTTGGCTGATGTCTCGCCCTGCTCTGTGAAGAGGTGAGCGTCGGCGATGGGCACGCGGAGAGCCACGGTATTGATCTTGCCGTCGGTACGGTTGAGCGATGCAGTGTTGCTCTTGCCGAGGAATACGGTGAGCTGCCCTTCGGAGTCAACCGTTGCCTTGTTTACGTTGACCAGATCGTTGACCTGCTCGGCCGAGCGGGCTGAGGCGAGACGCGATACATAGGCCATATCGTTGACCTTGATGTCGTTCTCGGTCACAGTGCCGGGGTTGAGACGATAGTGGGCTTCGGTCTCGTTGTTGGAGATGATGAATTCCACGTTGTTGCCTGTGGCTTTTGTCCACTTATTGTCGGCGAATTTCAGCTTGGTGTACTGAGCCGATTCGAACGCGATGGTGGGAATGCCGCCGACGTAGAGGTCGGGCATGAGAGTCACGGATGTGAGACGCTGCGAGATAACTGCGGCAATGGTGTTGACGCCGTTGGCCACCTCGGTGGATATCTTGCCCGAGAGGGCGGTGAGCTCGTCGCGGACGGTCTTGATATCGGCGGCGTTGGTGCTTACCTTGCCTTCGAGTTCCTTGAGGCTGTTCTTGAGGGTCTCGATAGCGCCGAGCTGATCCTTGATATCGGCGATATTGTCGTTGATGCCCTTTATAGTGGCCTCGTAGTTTTCGAGAGCCTTGAGCTGGGTCTGAATAAGCGAGATCTGCTTGTTGGCCTCGATGATGTCGTTGGCCATGGTGCCGAGCTGCTTGTTCACATCGGTAAGGTCGATGTTGGCAAGGCCTTTCTCGATACCTTCGATGCGGCCGACGAGCTTGGCGAGGGCTTCGGCATTCTCCTTGGAGAGATTGGTGTTGGCGGTGATCTGCGTCTGGAGTTTCTCGGTCTGGGCGAGAACCTCCTTCAGGGCCTCGGCCTTTGCCTCGGCGGCGGCAGCCTGAGCAGCGGCGTTGGCCTTGGCGGCGGCGTCGGTAGCCTGCTGGGCGGCAGACTTGGCAGCGGCAGCATCGGCCTTGGCAGCTTCGAGTGCTGTGTTGAGATCCTTGATCTGCTGGCTCAGCGCGCCGGTAGTACCGTTGATCTCAGTGATGTCGTCATCGTAGTCCTTGCAGCCGACAAAGCTTGTAGCCATGCTGCCTACCAACAATGAACAAAGCATCATGTTCAAAACTTTTTTGTTCATACGTGAATGCTTGAGATAATAATTAATAAAGTTGTTTAAATGTCTGATTTAATGGATATACAATCCTTCTGCGATTGGTATATATTATATGTGGCCCGTATGGAGCCATTCCGTGATGCAAAGTTAGGCGCAAAAAATGGAATAAGTTGTAAGTTTCTGTAATGTATAGCATTACATGGTGTAATGGATAATGTTACATGCATGAAATCAAAGCCCCCGTCTCTCAGTGCGGGAGGCGGGGGCTTCGGGTTTCAGCATATGCTGTATTTCTATGGATATGTCGTGGAAGAAGTCGTGGTCAAGTATGACGGATATCCTCCATAACAGCTCGGTGTCGACGGTGCGCCGGTTGAATATGTCGTAGACGTTAACCCGGTGACAGTTGAGCTGTCGGGCAAGCCACGTCACCGTATGTTCTTTGGGGTGGTGACGCAGCACTTCCTGAATTCTGTTGCCTATATGCATGGCTGCGGTGTGTTTGGCGCCGAGAAGGGGTGGGGAACGGCGCTGTTGCGGCACGGCTCGTCTGATGCCCGAACGATAAAAAGCGTGAGAGCCTTATACGCATCGCCGGCTCCGCAGTTTGAGGCCTACCACAGCCCGGACAAGAAGAACCGACAACGCAGACCTCACGCCGATATGTATGTGCGGAGACGAAGGCCGGCGCGCGTGCGCAGGCACATACGTATCCGGCATGGATACATACACACGGGCATCTATCGTTGCTCGTCCTTGCCTTGTCGATGATAGGTGGTAGTTTCAAACTTGCAAGAACAAGCGCATATAAACGCTTTCTTAATAATGGTGCAAAGGTAGAAAAATAATGTCGTATGGCAAAGCCGCGGATGAAAAAACCTCCGCGCGTTGCCGGCGGAGGTTTGTATTACGGATGGTGTTCGGGCGGTGCTCAGGCTGTTGTGAGATAGCGGCGGCGGTAGTGGCGCTCTACGTAACTCTGTACGCCCCATGCCACAAGGAAGTAGCCGGCGGCGAGTATCCATAACATATGGAACGGATGTGATGTCTCGGCCAGAGTGGCGGCGTTGGAATTGATGCGGATAAAGCCCTCGACTCCCCATGTGGCGGGAACGAGGTTGCCGAGCCATGTCCAGAACGGATCCATGGCATATCGCGGCCATGTGAGTCCCGAAAGGAACAGGAATATGATGGAGGTGAACACTATGACTATGAAGCAGCTCTCGCGCTCGGTACACAGGCCGCTGAGCGCCTGGCCGAACATGGCGCTACCCAATATGAAGGGTACCATGAACAGCAGATAGTCGGCCGCCGCTCCAGAATGAGGCAGTGAAAACATCTCGGGGAGTACTTTCACCACATATAGCACAGATGGCAGATAAAGCACGAAGTAGCACAGGGCTTTGCCCCATATTGTGGCGGATGCGGGCGCATCGCTGATTACACGGGGGTCGATGCCGCCGTTGCGCCTGCGACGTTCTTTGCTTGTGCCGGCTATCATGCATATGCCGAGCACCATGCTCTGCTGCAATATAAGTATCAGTACACCCGGCATGACGAACGACGCGAATCCCTGGCCGGGATCGCCAAGAAACGAGCTGTGCGAGTCGATGGGCAGTCCTCCCTCGATGCCAAGCGCCGAGGCACCCATTGTCTCGAGCCGCGTGCCGGTGATTTCCTGTGTGAGTTTCATCTGCAGGTCGGTGACAGATGACAGCAGCGCGCGATAGCGCAGCAACAGGCTCATCTCGAAGTACATCGGTACGGTGGCCTGTTCTCCGCGGCCTATGCGGCGTGCGTAATCGGCGGGTATCTCAATTATGGCGAATACCTTGTTGGCAGTGAACAGATCCTTGGCTTCGGACATGTTGGAGCATTGTGCGTATATCTGTATGGATGGTGCCGCTGAGGCTGCCTGTACCAACGCGCGAGAGTCGGCCGTGCGCGAATGATCCACTACCGCTACCGGCAGATCGGTGACAATCTCCGGATTATATATAAGAGTATATACCACAGGGTAGGCCAGAGGGAGCACGAAGAAGAACAGCATGATGCCTATGTCGGAGAACACGAGCGAGAATTCGCGTCGGAATACACGTGCCATCGCCGAGAACCATCCGCCTCTACTGCGGCGGGGTGTGTTGTTTTGGGTGTCTTTGTTCATATCTTCGTCAAGGGACATATACGGGAGTGAGGCATGCGGTCTTGAGCCGTCGCAACAGCAGGCTGCATACAATGGGGAAAATGAGCAGCGCCACAAAGTACAGCCGTGAATAATATACCGGGAATGCGTTCAGACCCGTGAAAATGTATATAAGGAACATGTATCGGCAGGGCACCAGATAGCTGAATATAGATATGTAGCCGTACATGCTCTGCACCGGAAACGAGAAACCGACGAACGAGAATGACAGGATGCCTATAAGAGCCGACAGTGTCATGGACAGGCGTGGGTTGGGGACTATGGAGCAGAAAAGCAGTCCTACAGACATGCTCGCGATGATGAAGAGTTCCATGCCGAGACACAGCATCGGAAGATTGCCGCAGGGGAAGTGCTGCCAGCAGAAGAACAGCGAAAGCATGAACTGCCCCACGACACTCCACACCACGAAGTGCGGCATGAATTTGCCGGCTACGGCTACGGTGATATGGTCGTGCGCTGTGGCGAGCCACCGGCGTGATGTGCCGTTCTTTATCTCCATGGATATGCAGAATGTCGACGAAAGCATTATCATCAGGGCAAGGGCTCCGATACAGAACGACGGTGAGAGGTATATGGAGTAGTTGAGCCATGGATTGCCTATGGGGTGCTCCTGCACGTCGACCGGCTGTATCATGGTGCTTACCATATCGGGCGTGAGCCCCATTGCAGTCATCTGCGCCGATACTACTCCGGCGGCTGTCGTTACGGATACGGTCTTGAAGCCCTTGAACGACAGGGTGCCGGGTACGAAGTAGGTGAGGTTGGTGTAGTATTCGAGGGTAGGCTTGCGCCCTGAAAGCACGTCTTTCTCGAATTTGGCCGGTATGACGAAGAAACCGAATATCTCGCCCCGGCGTATGGATGCCATGGCGTCGGTGTAGCTCTCAAGGTGTTCGGAAATGTCGACGAGCTCGCCTGCATTTAGCGCCCTTGTCACTTTGCGCGACATGGGGGTATGGTCGAGATCGACGATGGCCGTGGGCACCTTGAGCGGAAGCCCCGGTGCGAGCAGGCCGGTGAAAAACAGGAAAATAGTCACCGGTACCACTACCATCATGAAGAGGTACATCTTGCGCGATGCCATTATGTCGACTTCGCGGCGTACGGTGTTCCAGAATCCCAGATTTGCCATTTCCGTTATATAATTAGCAGTAGTGTTATCGTTCGTATACGATGGACATGCCGGGGCGCAGATCCTCAACCTTGTCTACCGGACGGGCCTTGATCTCGAATGTGCGCGAATCCCATGTGCCGTTGCTCTTGGTAGACTGCCATGTGGCATAGGTGCCCATGTCGCGTATATAATATACCTCGGCCTTTATCTGTTTTTTGCCGAGCGCGGGTACCATTACCTCTATCTCCTTGCCCATGGGCAGGTCGTTGAGAAGCTCCTCGCGTACGTTGAATACAATGTGGCGGTTGTCGGTCTTGAGCAGGCTGATGATGGGGCTGCCGAGGGCTACAAGTTCGCCGGCTTCGGGATAGATCACATCTACAGTGCCGTCGCATGGTGCGGTGAGATAGCTGTCGGCGAGAACGGCCTTTACCTGGTCTACTCCGCCTCCTGCGGCCTGCACCATGGCTGCGGTGGATTCCTTGTCCTCTTTCTGCGCGCCGGCCTTTGCGAGCGATAGGTTGCTCTCTGCTGTGGCCTTGGCGGCTACCGCAGCGTCGTATGCGGCTTTGGCCTCGTCGCGTTTCTGTTCTGAGATGACGCCTTCGCTGTATAGGTTCTGCATGCGTTCGTAAGTCTTGCGTGCTATGGTGACGGCTGCCTCGGCCTGTGCCACCATGTCGGCGGCGGCCTGTATTATCTGTACGCGGGTGCCGGCGTCGGCCTTGCGGTTCTGGGCGCGGGCCACTTCTTCCATTGCCTGGGCCTGAATAAGCTGTGCCTCGGCCACCGACGAGTGTATATGCACCAGTGTGTCGCCTTCGTGGACTGTGTCGCCCTCTTGTACGTAGAATTCGACCACACGGCCGGGCAGTTTGCCCGACACGCGCACTGTGGTGCCTTCCACCTGTCCTTCTACCAGCTCGTCGGGATGATTGAGAAACAGGAAGCCTACGATGGCCACGACGGCCACTGCGACGACTACGATGCCCATAGTGATGAGCAGAGATTTCTCGGCCTTCTGCTCGGGCGATTTGGTGTTGTTATCTGTTGCCATAATTCGGTGATTTATTCGATAGTACTTTCAGTTCAGTAAAGGGTGCCGAGGCACTTCGACAGGTAAACATTGCACAGGTGTACGTCGATCATGGCGTCGATCTCTTCGGAGTGTGCCTTGAGCCATGCTGTCTGGGCCTCGAGGACATTGTCGGTTGTGGCCATGCCTTCGCGGAACGCCAGATCGGCGCAGCGCAGATTCTCGTCGGCCGATGCCAGATTGGATTTTGCGGTGTTGTATGTCTTGTATGCCTCGGTGGTCTTGAACGCCGCCTGACGCACCTGCAGGTCGACCATTGTGCGGGCGTCGGAGAGTTTGAGTTCCATTATCGTCTCGTCGACCTTGGCGGCGCGGTATTTGTTGTAGTTGCCCCCCCAGTGCCATATGGGGATTGTGACCATGGCTCCTACCGAGAATGCTCCCTTGAAGCGCTTCTTGAAGCCGTCATACATATTGGGGTTGGAGAAGCTGTATGCTCCTATCAGTGCTACGTTGGGCAGCATGGAGGATAGGGCGACCTGCTTCTGATGGCCGGCTATCTCGACACCCATTCGGAGTGCCTCGAGGTCGGGCCGGCGGGCATACACATCCTCCATGTTGTAGTCGTGCGCCACTTCGGCAGTGAGGTGTGCTTCGGTGATACCCTCGTCCTTGAGGGTGAACACGGTGTTGACAGGCAGACCGCATACCTGTGCGAGAGCCATGCGGCTCAGCACGAGGCCGTTCTCCACTTTGGCGAGGTCTACCTGAGCCGAGTTGAACTTCACGTCGACGCTGAGCACGTCGGCCCTGGTGGCCACGCCCTGATCGAACATAAGACGCACGTTGCGGTCGAGTGAGTCGAGGAGTGCAACATAGCTTGTGGCGAGCTCGTGCTTGGCCTTGAGCGATACCACCTGCCAGTATGCGGCATCGACGGCGTAGATGACGTTCTCCACCTCGTTGTCGTGCATGTTGCGGGCCAGAGTCTCGGCATCGCGGGTGATCTTATTCATCGCCACTATCTTGCCGCCCATATATATAGGCTGTGTGAGGGTGATTGCTCCGAAGAATACGTTGTGTATGTCGTATTCCATCGCCGATTTTGGAATGAGTGCCACAGTGCTCGGTATGGGTTGTCCGTCGTGCAGTATCGGCTCGCCGGTGGCAGGATTTTTTACGAGGTTGAATTCGTATTGTCCTGTCGCGGGGTCGAAACTTTTGGTGGGAAGCATCTGGTCTGAGTCGAAGATCGACAGTTTCCGCTGGTTGTACGTATAGCCGCCTGCAAAGTCGATCGCGGGCAGATAGGCTGCGAATGCTTCCTCTTTCTGGTACCGGGCTTTGTCGATGGCACGCTGCGATATCATAAGCTGTCTGTTGCTTTTCAGTGCCATCTGCCGGCACGAGTCGAGCGACACCACATCTTGGGCAGCGACTGCCATGGTTGCGGCAACCATAAATGTCATCAGGTGGGAAAACCTCATAGTGTGATGCATATATTGTTAGTTGAAACGTATTTTTTGATTATCTCTTTTGAGGTGGCTACACGGAGTCCGGGACTCCTTTAGCTACATAAATTATAACCAATACCCGCAAAAATGGTTTTTTGGGGCGCGCAAATTTAGTATGACTTGTCCTTATTGTCAACAAAATTGGCCGAAAGCGCTAACTTTCGGCCAAAGTGGAAAAAACTTTAGGAATTTGTCTACGGATAGTATTGTCATAGGGCCGGGCCGAGCAGCAGTATGGCGCCTGTAGCCGGGTCGAAGCGAAGCTGCGAAGGCGCTTTTTTATCGGTGAACAGGCCGGGGTCGAGACCGAAAGTAACACCGAGCTGTGCGAGCGAGACTTCTTTGGATGCCACTTCATGGCCCTGATAACTTACGGTTACGATGGCGGTGCCCGGTATCTGATATGCGAGTCCTCCCTTCGGAAAGCGTTTTATTTCTCCTTTTTCGTTGACCGGAAGACTTCCCCGTCCGGTCACGGTCACGGATACGGTGAGTGGCGCGCCGGCAAGGTTGTCGGCATCGAGCACTCCGTCGAATGGCGATATGCGGGCTATTATTTCGTTGTCCACGCCAAGTGAATCGGGCCGGAGGCTGATGGTTCTTGTTGTGGTCCATGTCTGCTCTGTGCCGGCAAACATCGCTGTGAGTGCCTTTTCCTGTCCGGCGAGGTTGTCGAGCACAAGTTTCATGGCCTGGCCGTCGGCCGGAGGATTGTCTGATTGTCCCGAGAGAATTTCAGATCGCATGTCGCGTAGCTCGAATATGCGGGCGGCAGCAAGTTCGGCGCGTTTCGATATTGAGGATGACCTTATCATATCTTGTGTCATGGCCTGGCGGGCTATTTCTGTCTCGAGTATCGACGGCTGAACGGGTTGTGCCTCGGGGATGTCGGTATCGGTCGTTTCGGCGGCCGTCTCGGAGTTCACTGTAAGTGGGATTCCTTCCGGAGTGAGCAGCATGAATGGCGTGGATCCGCTCTTGAACTGTACCAGCCACTTGCTGGCCGGGTCTGCTGTGCCTCGGGTGTTGATGGTGACTGAACGCACCTCTACAGCAGTCGATGGTTCCCGTATGGCATCGTCGATGGCCAGGTGACGCCGGGCATAGTTGTGGAATTCGCCTGGAGTGCGCCTCGTATGGGCAGTCTCCACGGTGATGTCGATGTCGGTCACCGGCAATGAATATATGAGACCGTATTCGTTGGCTCTGGTGGCCGTGAGCCGCTGGGTGGTTTGTGCGGCGGCGATGATGGCTGAGGCGCTTACAGCCGTCAGCAGCAGTAGGAGGCGTGTTTTCATGTGGTTTCGGTTATTGTCATTATTGCCCGGCCTATGCAGTCGGCCACATCGGTGGCGGTAACTCCGAAGATGCCGTGCTGACGCGAGGCTATCTCTCCTGCGAGGCCGTGTATGTATGGGGCTGCGATAGCAGCGAATTCGGGTCGCATTCCCTGGGCTATGAATGCTGCGAGCAGGCCTGTGAGCACGTCTCCGGTGCCGCCGGTTGCGAGTGCCGCGTTGCCTGTGGGATTGAAATACACTTTGCCGTCGGGCCGTACGATGGCGGTGAAGCGGCCTTTGAGTATTATTATTATGTGGCGTTGCTGCGCCACTTCTATGGCTTTGAGCAGGCGGGCGTAAGATGACGGCTGCCTGCCGAAGAGTCTGTCGAATTCGCCTGCGTGGGGTGTGAGTATGCTCATCACGGGGATGTGGTTGAGCATGGCCGGCCTTATCGATATGCAGTTGAGTGCGTCGGCGTCGAGCACCAGCGGACGTGAGTTGGCATTGGCTATCTTGAGGAAGTTGTCCAGGGCGTCGATGGTGACGTCGGCGGTGCCGATGCCCGGGCCTATGGCCACGGCCTTGTAGTCGCGCTTGAGCTCGATACCTGTTATTGCCACGTCGCCCGGATCTGACTCGTATATGGCGCACGGCACTGAATTCTGCAGGACGAAGAATCCTGCGCGCGGAGCATGTACCGTGACCTTGCCGGCACCTCCGCGCAGGGCTCCGCGGGCGCACAGAACCGCCGCACCGAGCATACCGTAGCTGCCGGCAAAGAGAATGGCGTCGCCGCAATCGGCTTTTGATGCGAATTGCGGGCGTGGATGGATGAGATGCTGTATGTCGGCTTTTTCTACAATGCGGTATCTCCATGGTGCGCGTTCGGTTGCCGTGGGACTGTAGTCGACGGGCACCACTTTCCATGTGCCCAATAATTCGGCGTTTTCTTTCATGAAGAATATCACCCGCGGGAAACCGATGGCCAACGTGAGTGTGGCATGTATTATATTGCGGTTGATAAGTGCGTCCACCGAGTCGACAAGCAGCCCGGATGGTACGTCGAGCGATACGACGCGCGGTTTCATCTCATTGATATAGCGCACTATACTCTGGTATCCTCCCGAGAGCGGGGTGTTGCGTTCAGTGCCGAAAAGTCCGTCGATCACCGTTACGTCCTGCTGCAGGTCGGGCATGGAGAACTGAAGACCGGTGACTTCTGTGAGCAATTCCTCGCCACAATCCTGTCTGAACCGGTCGCGTGCCGCGCAGCAGTCGTTGGTGGCGCGGTTGCCGCCGATATTGAAAAGGAATACCTCGGGCCTGAATCCTTGTAAAGCCAGATAGCGTGCTGTGGAAAGGGCATATGCACCGTTGAGGTCGTGGCCTGCGAATACTATCAGCCGGTGACCCGGTACCAGATCGGTTATTATTTCGAGGGCCAGCGCCTCGCCTACGGTCTCGATGAACTGTCTGAACGTAAGTCCTTGTTCTTTCAACGAGAACTGGCGTATGGCCTTGATTTCTTCTGATGAAAAGATTTTCATTTGGCTGCGATAGTTTGAATTGCAAAATTACAAATAAATCGCGACAGCTCCAACGCAGTGACATAAAAGAAATATCGTGATGATACAGTATGCTTTGTAGGGAAGCGGTTTTGATGTGATTTATTGTGAAAATACATATATAAATGCTAATTATATTAAAATTCAGTGTCAATTATATTACAAAAGTCTGTTTTGCCGCGCATTTACTTGACAGTAGGCTTTCAATGTATTATCTTTGCATAAGATTTATGAAATCACCTTTTGACTTAGTCTTAGACCGATTATTTACACATTCGTCTTTAAGTATGACAAGACTCTAAGCTAAGGCATGATGGCGAGGCCGTCGGGAGACTCCCCTTGAGCTGTCATAAGGTGTTGTGATAAGTAAGTATGATATAATCTCTGCACTTTAATGCTATAAAACAGCTAATTAATGTAAAAATCACAATGTGCCTTTTGGCTAAGAGTCCTCAGTCATTGTCGAAATGGATGAGGATTTTTTTTGCAGAAGTCTGAATTCAAGGTGTATTATAATTTTACCGCCGCGACCTGCATTCAATCGTTTATGTACCGAGGAATCGGCATGCACTTTTTCTGTTTATAATTGGACTGATTGGTATAATCGGCCCAATATAAAGCAAAAAAAGCCTCCGGCATCATGCCGAAGGCTTTTTTATTGATAGTCGGGGTGACTAGACTCGAACTAGCGACCTCACGCCCCCCAGACGCGTACTCTAACCAACTGAGCTACACCCCGATTTTTCAATTTCCGATGCTTTATTTCTCAAAAGCGATGCAAAGTTAGGCATTATTTTCATATGCTCCAAATTTTTCAACTAAAAAAATCGAAAAAATCGCAGATATAGATTCTACACATTATTTATTTAGACAGCGCTTGCCTGTGTCGGCTATTTTTAGTATCTTTGCATGTTGTTTCGCCCTGTCGGGGCGACTGCGACAAGCGCTTAAAATTGTAACCTATCATATAAAAAATATGTCAGAAGCAGAAGAGAACTATGGCGCCAGTCAGATCCAGGTGCTCGAAGGCCTGGAAGCCGTGCGCAAGCGCCCGGCGATGTATATCGGCGACATATCATTCAAGGGTTTGCATCATCTCGTATACGAGGTTGTCGATAATTCCATCGATGAGGCTCTCGCGGGCTATGCCAAGCATATATATGTCACAATCAACTCTGATAACTCCATAACTGTTGTCGATGACGGTCGCGGTATTCCTGTCGATCTCCACGAAAAAGAGCAGAAGTCGGCCCTTGAGGTAGTGCTCACAGTGCTGCATGCCGGAGGCAAGTTCGACAAGAGCAACTATAAGGTGTCGGGCGGTCTTCATGGTGTGGGCGTGTCGTGTGTCAACGCCTTGTCCACTTATCTGCGTGCCGAGGTGCATCGCAACGGCAAGGCATATGTACAGGAATACTCCTGCGGCAAGCCCACTACGGAGCTTCTCGTGGTGGGAGAGTCGGAGCACACCGGTACATCAATAACTTTCAAGCCCGATGACTCGATATTCACCGTCACCGAATATGATTATTCTACCTTGGCCAACCGTCTGCGCGATCTGGCATTCCTCAATGCCGGCATAGTGCTCACACTCACCGATATGCGCAACCTTGACAGCGAGGGCAAACCGATGAGCGAGACGTTCTATTCGAGCGCCGGGCTGCGCGAGTTTGTCGAATACATCGATTCAAACAAGGAGTCGCTCATCAACGATGTGATTGATCTCAACACCGAGCGACAGGGTATTCCGGTAGAGGTGGCTTTCACATACAACAATACCTACAACGAAAACATATATTCGTTTGTCAACAATATCAATACGGTGGAAGGCGGAACGCATCTTACCGGTTTTCGCCGCGGTCTTACCACCACTCTCAAGAAATATGCCGAGGATAACAATCTGCTCAAGAATGCCAAGGTGGAGATCAACAGCGATGACTTCCGTGAAGGTCTTACAGCCGTGATTTCCGTCAAGGTGATGGAGCCGCAGTTCGAGGGGCAGACCAAGACCAAGCTTGGCAACAGCGAGGTGATGGGCGCCGTGCAGGTGGCTGTGTCGGAGGCTTTGCGCAACTATCTGGAGGAGCATCCCAAGCAGGCGCGTGTGATAGTCGACAAGGTGATACTTGCGGCTCAGGCACGCCATGCGGCTTATAACGCGCGCCAGAAAGTGCAGCGCAAGTCGCCGCTGTGGGGCGGAGGTCTTCCCGGCAAGCTCGCCGACTGCTCGTCGCGCACGGCCGAGGACTGCGAGATATTCCTTGTCGAGGGTGATTCGGCCGGCGGTACAGCCAAGAAGGGCCGAAACCGTCAGTTCCAGGCGATTCTGCCTCTGCGTGGCAAGATCCTGAATGTAGAGAAAGCCATGGAGCACCGCATATTCGAGAGCGACGAGATCACCAACCTGTTTCGCGCTCTCCGTGTCACAATCGGCACTCCCGATGACCCGAAAGCTCTCAACCTGTCGAAGCTCGCATATCACAAGATAATAATAATGACCGATGCCGATGTCGACGGAGCGCATATCGCCACACTGCTCATGACCTTCTTCTTCCGCCGCATGCGTCCGATAATCGAGAACGGCTACCTCTATCTTGCAACTCCGCCTCTGTACAAGTGCAAGTGTGGTAAGGCCGAGGAATATTGCTGGACAGATCAGCAAGTGCAGCAATTCATGGACACACATAGCGGCAAGACCACGGTGTCGCGCTACAAGGGTCTTGGCGAGATGAGCGATATCGAGCTTCGCGACACTACCATGAGTCCCGAGCACCGTATTCTCAAGCAGGTCAATATCAGCGATGCCGCCGAGGCCGACCGTGTATTCTCGATGCTTATGGGCGAAGATGTGGGCCCGCGCCGCGATTTTATCGAATCGAACGCTACATATGCCAATATCGACGCGTGATGCGCGCGGCTTTGTCGGCTTGATGAAAAAAATGCCCCGGTTGACGAAATCCCGGGGCTTTTTTTCAATCTTTTGGCGTATTAATCCAAAATTTTCCTTAAGTTTGCAGTAATAAAATACCAATCGCAGATTTTGAATAAATTAGTCCTGTTTATCGCCCTTTTAGTCAGTTCGGTGGCCTCGTATGCTCAAGTCAACACCGAGCAGGTGCTTCGTGTGGGACAGAATGCCTTGTATTTCGAGGATTACATGCTGTCGATACAATATTTCAACCGTGTGATCCTGTCAAAACCATATCTGGCGCAGCCTTACTTTTTCCGTGCCATCGCCAAGCTGAATCTCGAGGATTATATCGGCGCCGAGCAGGATGCGACCAAAGCCATCGAGCTCAATCCATATCTTACCGATGCCTGGGAGGTGCGTGGCGTGGCCAGGCAGAACCTCGGTCACAATACCGAAGCCATATCCGACTATGAACATGCGTTGCAGCTAGTGCCACGCAACCGCCAGCTGCTGTTCAACAAAGCTCTTGCCCAGCAGGATTGCGGAGAGCTTGCCGCAGCCGACTCCACCTTCAATGACCTGCTGCGCTATTATCCGGGTTTTGATTCAGGTTATCTGGGACGTGCGCGCCTCAGACTGGAGCAGGCGGATACCGTTGCGGCTATAGCCGACATAGACAAGACGATGAACATCAACAAGAACGCAGTGAACGCATACATCATGCGCGCCGATATCGCTATATCGCGCGAAAGCGATTTTGCCTCGGCAACAGCCGATATGGACGAGGCCATCCGTCTGCAGCCACGTCTTGCCGGCCTGTATGTCAACAGAGCCTATCTGAGGTATAAGAATGATGACTTTTTCGGTGCGATGGCCGACTTTGACTACGCCATCGAGCTAGACCCGCTCAACGAAGCCGCCATATTCAACCGGGCGCTCCTCGAGATGGAGACTGCGGCCAACGACAAGGCTCTTGTCGATCTTGACCGACTGATACAGCTCGATCCTTCCAATACCCGTGCATATTACAATCGCTCGATAGTGAATCATGCCAAGGGCAGACATGCCGAGGCAGCGGCCGACATCACCAAGGTGATAGAGGACGTGCCCGAGTTGCCCGACCCGTATTTCATGCGCAGTGAATTCCTGTATGCCAAAGGCGATATGCGCAGTGCCGAGCGCGACTACAACAAAGGTATCGCATTGTCTAAAAAAGTTCAGTCCATGTCAGGCGAATTTGATTCAGGCTCAATAGCACCCACCGGTACCGATGATTCCGGCACATCGCGTCGCAACAATAATGACGGGGTACCTGAAGGGGCGTCGCCCGCGCATGCACCCGAGGCGAGCGCCGAGGCCGCACGTCGTTTCGCTACTCTGCTCACAGTAGCCAACAACGCCGAGATACACGAGGAGTACAACAATACCGCCATACGTGGCAAAGTACAGGATCGCAATATTCATATAGAGCCGGAATCGTGGATGGAACTCGCGTATTACAGCCCGGTAAACGAACTGCGTGCTACGACATATTATATAAAGGAAGTCGACGACATCAACGCCTCGCGTATGTTGCGCTTCATAATCCGTGTCACACCCTCGGTGCCATCGCTCGACAGCGAGAGCAGCGCCAGGCATTTCGAATCCATAGAATACTACAACTCATATCTGGCCACGCACAAGCCCCGGGCGATAGACTATATAGGCCGCGCACTCGACTTCATCACAATTCACGACTATACCTCGGCCATACGCGACATAGACCGCGCCATAGAGCTTACTCCCGATCTGGCTGTGGCGCATATGCTGCGCGCGCAGGCTGCTTTCCACAACTTCCAGCTTGAGGACGGCCAGATCCCCGATAATCTGCCCGCCGGCGATGCTTTGACTCTCAATACCATGCGTCGCAAGGCTCTCGACGATGTACTCTCCGATCTGAGTGCTGCCATAGAGTTGTCGCCAAATATGGCCGAAGCATGGTACAACAAGGCTGTGGCGCATCTGCAGGTCGACGATTTCACATCGGCGCTGGCCGCATTGAACCGTGCCATCGAACTTAAGCCGGAGATGGGCGAGGCCTGGTATAACCGCGGATATGTCTATCTGCGTCTTGGAAACAACCGTCTCGGCATCGCCGATCTGTCCCGTGCCGGGCAGCTTGGCATATTACCTGCATATAATCTCATAAAACGCATATCTAACTGACAAAACGATAAATAACAACCTTAATCATGTTTACCGAAAAAGATCTTACACAGCTTGCCTCACATGGCATCAGTCCTGAAGTGGCCGGTGCTCAGATGCGGCGCTTCGTCACGGGATTTCCATATCTGAGGCTGTCGGGCAGTGCGGCCGTCGGCCATGGCATCCATGCTTTCTCACCGCAGGAAGAAGACTTCGCCGTATCACGATGGAAACAGTATCTTGCCGAAGGCGGAGAAGTGGCAAAGTTTGTTCCGGCTTCTGGTGCCGCCTCTCGAATGTTCAAGGCGCTCTTCGCATTTGTAAACGGAGACGAAACCGAGGCCGAGGAAGGTTCGCCTGTTGCAAAAATACTTTATAATCTCGACAAACTTGCATTCATAGACGAACTCAATGACACCGCCATGCGCCTGTACGGCATGACTGCCGGAGATCTTCTTGAGGCCGGTCGCCAGAAAGATATCATAAACGCGATCATATCGGAAGAAGGTATGAATTACGGCAATCTGCCCAAGGCTCTGCTCACATTCCATAAATATGCCGACGGCAGCGTGCGCACGCCTCTTGAAGAGCACCTTGCCGAAGGCGCCCAGACTGCTGCCACAGGCGGTAAGGTCAATCTTCATTTCACTGTATCGGCCAATCACCATGGACTTTTTGAAAAAAAGATCGCCGAGTCTGTGAAACCGATGGAAGACAGATTCGGAGTAAAGTACGACATATCCATCTCGGAGCAGAAGCCTTCGACCGACACCATTGCCGCCACGCTCGACAATGAGCCGTTCCGCGATGGAGACGGCAATCTGGTGTTCCGTCCCGGAGGACACGGCGCTCTTATCGAGAATCTTGGCGACATGGACTCGGCTGTGGTGTTCATCAAGAATATCGACAATGTGGTGCCCGACAGTCTGCGCGAGTCTACAATACGATACAAGCAGGTGCTGGCAGGTGTGCTTATCCTTGCCCACGACAAGATCAAGGAATATCTCGGGATGTTGCGTGAAGGCCGCTACAGTGCCGACGACCTTGCCGTCATTGTGGAATTTCTGCGCGAGAAGCTTTTTATTGAATCACCGCTGTTCGATTCACTTCCCGAGGCTGAGCTTGCCGATTATCTCATGGGCAAGCTGAACCGTCCTATACGTGTATGCGGTATGGTGCGCAACGTGGGTGAGCCCGGCGGCGGCCCGTTCCTGGCATACTCTGCTGCGGGGGCTGTCGCACCTCAGATTCTTGAATCGACACAGATCGATCCCCAAAACAAGGAATATATGGAGATGATGAAGAAGTCCACACACTTCAATCCGGTCGATCTTGTATGCTACATCAAGGATGTCGACGGCAATCGGTTCGACCTTTCGAAATATGTCGATCCCGATACAGGATTCATCTCGGAGAAGTCGCTTGGCGGCAAGGATCTCCGAGCCTTGGAACTTCCCGGACTATGGAACGGCGCGATGTCCAACTGGAATACGGTATTTGTCGAAGTTCCCATTGACACATTCAATCCCGTAAAGACGGTCAACGACCTCCTTCGTCCTGCCCATCAGGCATAATCGACCGGTGAAAGCAAATCGGCCGCGTCGCAACTGTTTGCGACGCGGCCGATTTGTTGTGTGTGCCGTTTTTTCAGCGTTTTTTCTTTTTGCTGTCGTTATGGATCTTTATACCGAATATAATCACCGAGCAGGCGAGGGTGATGATGTTGGTTACGGCAAGCGGCCAGTTGGCTATCAGTATACCCTGTATCACGAAAAAGAGTGAACCGAGCCCCATCATGAGGAAGGTGGGCATGGCTATGCCCTCGGTGTCGCGGGTGCGGATTGTGGCGATGGCCTGCGGCAGGTAGCCGAATATCATGCATATGGCGGCAAGGCTGCCGAATATGGTTGCAAAGTCCATTGTTGTGTGTTTTGGAGTTGAAAACTTCCTCCCGGGTAGCCGGGAGGAAGCTGATTGAATGTTAGTTTGTAATCGTTATAGAGGAGATGGTATGGATGTCATATGATTCTGCGGCAGCTATGGCTGCGTATAATCAGTCTCAGTCGTTGTGTATCGTGCATACGCTCACGCGGTTCCACGAGTCTTCTTCAAACAGATCGCCTATTCCGGCGCCGGTGGCTTCGATTCTCGACGGTTCTATGTGATAGCGTTTTATGAGCAATGCCTTCACAGCTTCGGCCCGTCGCGAGGCCAGTCGTTCGTTGAGTGTGCGGTTGCCGTCGCGTGATGCATACCCCTTTATAACAACTGTGGAGCCGGGATGGTTCTTCATGAACAGTGCTATCCGTTCCACATTCGGCATTTGGTCGGCTGTTACCGATGAGGAGCCGAGCAGGAAGAATATATCGAGCACGGTGTTTAGACGGTTGTCAACGGTCACTTCTCTTATAATGTCGGGCTTGCTGTTGCGACATTGGTCAAGTTGTGCGGCGAGCATTGCTATGCGTTCTTCGGCCGCTTTGACCGCTGCCGTCGATTTGTCGAGCCCTGCGCGCAAGGTATTGATCTGTCCGTTCAAGGCGTCTATCTGCGCGCCATCGTACAGAGCCACACACTCGAATTCGCGACCGAAGCGATATCGCACCCCGGCCTGTAGGTTGAATGTGGCCCGGCGGCTGTTGTAGGATGCCGATGATGTCGATGATGGAGCGTCGCTGAGATTCCACAGCATTGACGGCGACAGGCTTACAGTGAAACGCGGGGATACGTTGAGATTGAAGAACAGGCCGGCCTTGGTGGCGAAGAAACTGTGTCCCGGTGCCGGGCCGCTCATGAAGTTGTGCCCCCATCCTGCGCCCGCTCTCAGTCCCATGGTAAACAGCCGTGGCGAGCATGGATCGCCGGTGAGACGCATAAAGTCGATACTGCCGTAGGCGCCGAGATAGGAACTGTCGAACGATGTGTGGCTGTATGTATGACCCGGCCAACGGGAAGTGTTGAATCCGAAATATGCCTCTGCTCCAAGTCCGAAAGCAGGAGTGACTCGCTTCTCAAGGTCAAACCCCAAGGTAGGGCGCATGTTGCGTACAAAGCAATGCCCTTTTACCGGCGAAGTCACTCCAAGTGATATGCCTGCACTCCAGTTGTCACTCAGTGCCGGACGCATATAGGCTTGCCCCGCGGCGGTGGCGGCGCATAGTCCCAGCAATAATCCAAGTGTCAGTTTTTTTATCAAACCCGGGCAGATTAATGATTTTTGAAAATACAAAGTTAAGACGTATTCGTCAAATTTCCAAATATTTTTAACAAAAATTGTTAAATTTCTTTTCTAAAAAGATTTTTTCATTTTTCTTTTGTAATTCCAATAAATATTGTTACTTTCGTGTCGCATAACCTATTTAGACTGCAATTTACTGAATCTAATAACTAACAAAACAATACCAACCCCGATATGAGTTATCTGAAATTTGATAAGAATCTGCTCATAAACCTCGACCAATCGCTCACAAAAGAGATGCTGAGGACCAATCAGGCGGGCGCTTATCACTGCACTACACTTGTGGGATGTAACACCCGCAAGCAACACGGACTGCTCGTAGTACCGGTTCCCGAGCTCGGCAACAAGCCGCATGTGCTGCTGTCGTCGCTCGACGAGACGGTGATTCAGCACGGTGCGCCGTTCAATCTGGGCATACACCGCTATCAAGGAGGTGTGTATAGTCCCAACGGTCATAAATATGCCAGGGAGTTTGACTGCGAGGGCGTGCCCCGCATGACTTACCGTGTGGGCGGCGTTATACTTACCAAGGAGAAGATGTTTATCTCGCATGAGAACCGCATACTTATCCGCTATACACTTGTGGAGGCCCATTCGGCCACGACTCTGCGTTTCAAGCCATTCCTGGCTTTCCGCGAGAGTAACGCGCTGTGTATGGCCAACGGTGCCGTAAACCGCGATATCGTGCCTGTGGAGAATGGTGTGGCCACATGCCTTTATGATGGCTTTCCCACGCTGTACATGCAGTTCAGCCATAAGGCCCGATGGGTCGACGAGCCCAACTGGTACAACGGTATCGAGTATGTCAAAGATCTTGAGCGCGGTGTGCCCTACTGCGAGGATCTGTGGGTGCCCGGATATTTTGAAGTGCCTATCAAAAAAGGCGAGTCGATCATATTCTCGGCCGGTGTGAGCGAGATCAAGCCGCGTTCGCTCAAAAAGATGTACGAGGCCGAGATAGCGAGCCGCACTCCGCGTACTTCGTTCTTCAACTGTCTCAAGAATGCCGCCAAGCAATTTTATATCAAGGATGGCGACAATATGTATGTGATATCCGGTTTCCCATGGGGGACGATACTTGCCCGCAATACTTTCATGGCATTGCCGGGCCTTACGCTGGCTATCGACCATCGTGCCGATTTCGAGGCTATTATGGCTACGGCGGGTAGTGCGCTTGAGCATTTCATGGCCACGGGTCAGACTTCACGGCGTATTCACGGCATAGAGCTGCCGGATATACCTCTGTGGGCACTGTGGGCCGTGCAGCAGTATGGCAAGACGGTCGGCATGGAACGCGCACGTGAACTGTATACAGAATTTGTGACCACGACCATCGACTATATCCTGTCGAGCCTGCATCCCAACCTCAAGGTCAACGGGGACAACGGCCTGCTCACGACCAACGGCACCGACCATCCCGTATCGTGGATGAACGCCAACCACAACGGGCGCCCCATCATTCCACGTACAGGTTATCTCGTGGAGTTCAACGCCTTGTGGTACAATGCCCTTATGTTTGGCGCAGCGCTGCTTGAGGGCAACGGGGCTCTTGCCGACCCCCGGCAGGAATGGCTCGCCGCCGCCGAGAAAATGAAGCAGCCTTTTGTGGACATGTTCCTCAATGACAGCGGATATCTTTACGACTATGTCGACGGCTTATATGCATCTCCCGAGGTGCGTCCCAACATGGCTGTGGCCATCGGTCTAGACCACTCGCCGCTCGACCGTCGCCAGCGCAAGGGTGTTCTCGATGTCGTCACCCGTGAGTTGCTTACGCCCAAGGGGCTGCGTACATTGTCGCCGAAGAGCTACGGATATCGTCCGTCTTATCTCGGTTCGCCCGATGACCGCGAGCAGGCACTGCATCAGGGGCCCGCGCGTCCTTGGCTTATGGGATTCTATGCCGAGGCCTATCTTAAGGTCTTCGGTCACAGCGGTGTGGGCTATATTGACAGGATGCTTATCGGCTTTGAGGACGAGATGAGCCGAGGTTGCATAGGCTCCTTGTCTCAGCTTTACGACGGCAATCCGCCATTCCGGGGCCGCGGGGCCGTGTCCCACGCCACCAACGTGGCCGAGGTTCTCCGCACGGTGCGTCTGATAAAACGATTCAATAACGACTGAACATCCCACTCTTCAATCTCAATACAATGAAAGCTCTAATGTTCGGGTGGGAATTTCCACCCCATATTCTCGGAGGTCTCGGTACAGCATCCTACGGCCTCACACAAGGCATGTGGCAGAACGGCGACATGGACATCACATTCGTCATCCCTAAGCCGTGGGGCGACGAGGATCGCTCCTTCGCCCACATCATAGGCGCCTCCCAGGTGCCGGTGGCCTGGCGCGACGTGAGCCGCGACTATGTGGAGCAGCGTATAGGCAAACTGATGGATCCGGACTTATACTTCCGTCTGCGCGACCACATCTACGCCGACTTCAACTACATGCGCACCAATGATCTCGGCTGCCTCGAGTTTTCGGGCCGCTATCCCGACAATCTGCTCGAGGAGATCAATAACTACTCCATCACGGCCGGTGTGATAGCCCGCACGGTGGATTTCGATATCATCCACTCGCACGACTGGCTCACTTATCCTGCCGGTATCCATGCCAAGCAGGTTACCGGCAAGCCACTTGTGATCCATGTGCACGCCACCGATTATGACCGTTCGCGTGGTAATGTGAATCCCACTGTATTCAATATCGAACGCGACGGCATGATACATGCCGACCACATCATCACGGTGTCGAATCTCACCCGCCAGACTGTGATAGAAAAGTATGGAATAGATCCGGCCAAGGTGACCACCGTGCATAACGCCGTGGTTCCTCTGAGTCGCGAACTGCTTGATGTGCAGACACAGAAGCCCAAGGAGAAGGTCGTTACATTCCTAGGCCGCATCACCATGCAGAAAGGCCCGGAATATTTTGTCGAGGCAGCCGCCAAGGTACTCAAGAACAACCACAACGTACGTTTTGTGATGGCAGGCTCGGGCGACATGATGGACAAGATGATTGACCTTGCCGCTGAGCGTGGCATCGCCGACCGCTTTCACTTCCCAGGTTTCCAGAAAGGCAAACAGGTCTACGAGATGCTAAAGGCATCGGACGTATATATCATGCCGTCGGTATCCGAGCCGTTCGGCATATCGCCGCTCGAGGCCATGCAGATGGGCGTCCCTTCGATAATATCGAAGCAGAGCGGCTGCGCCGAGATCCTCAACCATGTGATCAAGACCGATTACTGGGACATCGACGCTATGGCCGACGCCATCAACGCCATCATATCATATCCCGCTCTCTATCGCACGCTCCGCGAGGAGGGCCTCGCCGAGGTGGCTCAGATAACCTGGGACAAGGCCGGCAAGAAAGTAATCGACATATACAAAAAAGTTCTCAACCGCTAATCAGTAATCATCACATATGAAAGCCGTAAGTCTAAATTTCGAGATACATCAGCCGTTTCGTCTCAAACGCTATCGCTTCTTCGATATCGGTAACGACCACTATTATTACGATGACTTCCTCAACGACGACATCGTGACGCGCATCGCCCATCAGAGCTACATACCGGCAGCCGAGACACTGTTGCGCATGATCAACGACACCAAGGGGGCTTTTCGTTGTTCCATATCGATAACGGGCGTAGCCATCGAGCAGTTCGAGCAATACGTGCCTGAGTTTATCGACCTTCTGCGCAGGCTCGCCGATACGGGCAAGGTGGAGTTCATAGCCACACCCTATGCCCACTCGCTCGCTTCGCTGTACGACCCCGAGGAATTCCGGCAGCAGGTGGAGATGCAATGCCGCAAGCTCCACGAACTTTTCGGAGTCAAGCCCAAGGTATTCCGTAACACCGAGCTTATATATTCCGACGACATCGCGCCCCAGATTCTCGGCATGGGCTTCAAAGGATGCATCACCGAGGGTGTCAAGCACATTCTGGGATGGAAGTCGGCCGACTATGTTTACTCGGCCGCATCGGCTCCCAAACTCAAACTCCTGCTCAAGAACGACAAGCTGTCCGACGACATCGCGTTCCGCTTCTCCGACACATCGTGGGACGCCTTTCCTCTCACAGCCGACAAGTACATGGACTGGATCGCCGCCACGCCTCCCGAGGAGCAGATAATCAACCTATGCCTCAATCTCGAGACATTCGGCTCGTTGCAGCCTGCTTCGAGCGGTATACTTCAGTTCCTCGAGGCTCTGCCACGTTTTGCCAACGAGCGCGGCATAGAGTTCTGGACACCGTCCGACGCCGTATCGAAGCTCAAACCTGTTGGCGAACTTGCAGTCGTGCATGCCATCTCGGGCGCCGACGAGGCCCGCGATACTTCTGCATGGATCGGCAATGCCTTGCAGCACGAGGCTCTCGACAAGCTCTACCGGGCCGGTGAGCGCGTCCGTCTGTGCGAAGACCGCCGCCTCAAGCAGGATTGGTGGTATCTTCAGGGATCAGACCACTTCTACTATATGTCGACCAAGCACTTTGCCGATGGTGCCGTGCATAGCCAGTTCAGTCCCTACGAGACTCCCTACCAGGCTTTCACAAACTATATGAACGTGCTTGCCGACTTCCTTGTGCGTGTCGACGAGCAATATCCGCTCACAATCGACAACGAGGAGCTGAATTCGTTGCTCAAGACCATCCGTAATCAGGAGCGCGAGATCGCCGAGCTCACCCGCGAGAAGGAATCGATGAGCAAGAACCTCGAGCAATATAATATCGAGCATCAGTTGCGCGATAAAGCTGCCCCCGAGCCCGAGAAGCCGGTCAAAAAGACTCGTGCCAAGAAAACCGCCAAGAAGGCCGAATAAATGTAAATAGTAGGGACGCGCAGCCAGTGCGTCCCTACTGAAAATTATGCAGATACTCAAATTTTACGATGGCTCGGTGAATTCCCGCCACATTGATGCCATGGCCGATGCGTTGCGCCGCGGCGATATCGTGATATATCCCACCGACAGCCTTTATGCTCTCGGCTGTGACGCTTTGAACCAGAGGGCTATCGAACGCCTGTGTCGTCTCAAAGGTCTCAACCCCGACAAAAACCTGCTGTCGATAGTCTGTGCCGACATATCGCAGGCTGCCGAATACGCCCGTATCGACAACAGGGCTTTCCGCATCCTGCGTCAATATCTGCCGGGGCCGTTCACTTTCATACTGCCTGCGTCGACAAAACTCCCCAAGGTGTTCAAGGGGCGCAAGACGGTGGGTGTGCGCATCCCCCACAACAGGATTGCGGTATCGCTCGCCGACGCACTCGGCGCGCCGCTGCTTACCGCTTCTGTGAATCCGCCGGCTGAGGCTCCCGGGAGCATCGCCGATCCGGATGCCTTGTCGCTCGCTTACAGCAACGATGTGGCTGTGTTGGCCGACGGCGGCATTGGGCACACCGAGCCGTCGACTATTGTCGATATCACCGATTCTTCCGCTCCCGTGGTGCTACGCCAAGGCCTCGGACAATTTGAGGAATAAGGTCGCGCTCCCGGCGGCATAGGCGTTTACAGGACGCCACAGCCATGCTGATGGCATACGGAGTCTCTCCTTGTGGTAAAACATTAAGAGGGTGTTTAATAATAAATGTTAAGCTCAGGGCGGTCGCTCAAGGGTATTGTATTTCATATTTTAATATATTCTGTCAACTGATTTGTATTTTCGGCGATGGGGTGCTTGATGTCAAAATTACATCCGTATCGCATATCTTGGCCGCTTTTTACCTTGTTCCTCAGTCGTGTACATCAAGTACACTCCTTCGCCACAAGTCAAAAATCGACTCAACATATGCGACCCTGATCTTAACATTTATTATTAAACACCCTCTAAATAATCAATGGAAATCTGTGTAATCCGTGTGCGGGGCGGATATAAAAAACGTCGCGGCTGCCGATGCAGTCGCGACGTTGTATTTGTGGGGCGATTGATTACTTGCCGGAGAGCTTCTCCTTGAGGGCTGCGAGAGCCTCGAGGTCGCCGAGAGTGGTCTTCTCGATCGGAGTGGCCGATACAGGAGCTTCCTCGGCCTGTTTGCGGGGCTGACGCTTTGCCTTGCGCTCTGCTGCCTTGTCGGCGCGTGCCTCATCCTCGAAGATGCGGCTGTGCGACAGGATGATTCGCTTGGCATCCTTGTTGAACTCGATAACCTTGAAGTTGAGTTTCTCGTCGATCTTTGCCTGGCTGCCGTCTTCCTTCACAAGATGCTTGGGAGTGGCGAAGCCTTCCACGCCGTAGGGGAGAGCAACGACAGCGCCCTTTTCGAGCATCTCGATGATGGTGCCTTCGTGTACGGAGCCGACGGTGAAGATAGTCTCGAATACATCCCAGGGGTTCTCCTCGAGCTGCTTGTGGCCGAGGCTTAGGCGGCGGTTGTCCTTGTCGATGGCGAGAACTTCCACTTCGATGTCATTGCCCACCTGGGTGAATTCGCTGGGGTGTTTGATCTTCTTGGTCCACGAGAGGTCGGAGATGTGGATGAGGCCGTCGACACCTTCCTCGATCTCGACGAATACGCCGAAGTTGGTGAAGTTGCGCACACGTGCGGTGTGGCGGCTGCCCACGGGATATTTCTCCTCGATGTTTTCCCAGGGATCGTTCTTGAGCTGCTTGATGCCGAGGCTCATCTTGCGATCCTCGCGGTCGAGTGTGAGGATCACTGCCTCAACCTCGTCGCCTACCTTCATGAAGTCCTGGGCCGAACGCAGGTGCTGGCTCCATGACATCTCGCTCACGTGGATAAGACCTTCCACGCCGGGGGCGATCTCAAGGAATGCGCCGTAGTCGGCCATCACCACAACCTTGCCGTGAACGTGGTCGCCAACCTTGAGGTCGGGATCGAGTGCATCCCATGGATGGGGCTGGAGCTGCTTGAGACCGAGGGCGATGCGCTTCTTCTCGTCGTCGAAGTCGAGAATAACGACATTGAGCTTCTGGTCGAGCTGCACAACCTCTTCGGGATGGCTTACGCGGCCCCAGCTGAGGTCTGTGATATGGATGAGACCGTCAACACCGCCGAGGTCGATGAATACGCCGTAGGTGGTGATGTTCTTGACGGTACCCTCGAGTACCTGGCCCTTCTCGAGCTTGGAGATGATCTCGCGCTTCTGCTGCTCGAGCTCGGCCTCGATGAGAGCCTTGTGGGATATAACGACGTTCTTGAATTCCTCGTTGATCTTAACGACCTTGAATTCCATGGTCTTGCCAACATATACGTCGTAGTCGCGGATGGGTTTTACGTCGATCTGCGATCCGGGGAGGAATGCCTCGATGCCGAATACGTCGACGATCATGCCGCCTTTGGTGCGGCATTTGATGAAGCCTTTGATGATCTCGTCGTTGGCGAGGGCGGCGTTGATGCGCTCCCAGGAGCGTGATGCGCGAGCCTTCTTGTGCGACAGGATAAGCTGGCCTTTTTTGTCTTCCTGGTTTTCAATGAACACTTCCACTGTGTCGCCGACCTTTATGTCGGGGTTGTAGCGGAATTCGCTCATCGGGATGATGCCGTCGCTCTTATAACCGATGTTAACCACGGCTTCGCGCTTGTTGAGTGCGATTATGGTACCTTCGATTACATCCTTGTCCTTTACGGTGTTGAGCGATTCATCGTAGGTGCGGGTGAGTTCCTCACGGCTTTTCTCACCGGCGGTTTCGCCTTTTTCATAGGCGTCCCAATCGAAATCCTCGATAGGGCTTTTGGTTTCTTCTGCCATTTAAAAAGTTAGTAATAATGTTAATTGAAAGCGCCTGCGACACACTCGCCGGCGCGCAAAAGTGGTCAGAGCCCGCTTTTGCGCCGCAAAGGTAATAATTTTTTCACTGATCTGCAAGGCCTTCAATGCTTTTTGCAATAAAAATTATACGTGCATAAAAACCGTGGCTCCTGTTGCGGGGAGCCACGGCATATAATCTTTTATATACAGGGGATAGAAATTATTTCTTGGCTTCTTCTTTGGCGGGGGTATAGCGCTCGTTGAGGCCGTTGATGATGTCGGCGGTGATGTCGAGCGATGGATCGAAAAAGCCCACTTTCTTGTCAAGGATGGCGTCGTAGTGGTATACGGCGTTGTAGTCGCGCAGGAAGTTCTGGAGCGAATCGTTGAGGCGTTGCTGTTGCTGGGCTACAAGTTGCGCGAGGCGGTTCTGGTGTGTGTTGGCCCAGTTGTTGGCCTCGGTCTGCTTCTGCTGAAGGCTCTTCATGTCGGCTTCCATCGACTCTTGTGTGAGGTAGCCGTTGTTCTGATATTTTGTCTGGATCGAATTCTGGAGGCGCTGCAGATCAGTGTCTTTCTGGCGGGCGGCGCTCTCAAAGGCGATCATTTCTTTCTGCTGCTGGGCGGTGAGTTCCTGTGCGAGTGTGTATGCGCTCAGGACGGAGTCGACGTCGATGTATCGGATGTTGCAACGTGCGGCCACAGAATCGCCGGCGGGACGAGCCGCGCTGAGCACGCTGCTTTTGCCTGAATCGGAGCAGGATGTGCCCGCGAAGGCAATAACGGTGGCGACGGCGAGTATAAGTTTTTTCATGTCTGTAATTATGGATTTCTCCGTGATTAAT
Source organism: uncultured Muribaculaceae bacterium (assembly GCA_910577355.1). GTDB lineage: Bacteria > Bacteroidota > Bacteroidia > Bacteroidales > Muribaculaceae > CAG-873. The sequence continues at coordinate 36,211 of CAJTMY010000011.1, read as the reverse complement.
GGAATTTTTCTTATTTCTGATTTATAGAGGTATGAGAAGCACATCCGATGCCTTTTTTGCGAAGAGCGGCCGAATCTCCCACATGCCCCGCAGGAAATTTTGCTCCCTTGACAAAAAGCACCTTGATGCCGAGCAATAAGAACGACACTGCAAGGATTATTATTGTCAGAATTGCCAATTTCATGAACCGGATTTGCTTTTACAGTGCAAATATAGCAAGGATTGGATGATTTTTTGTATTTTCTCGAAAATAATTTGTAACTTAGAGGGCCGAAATAAATAAATTTAACATTCGGTAATAAACGTATATCGTTCTTAAAACATTTTTTAAAGGAATCATTCCCCTAAACCTAAATTGATATTATGACTATCAAAGACCTCAAGCCGGCACTCGTATTCGGTATCTTCGACCGGATCACACAGGTGCCACGTCCCTCCAAAAAGGAAGGTAAGATTCGGAAGTTTCTCCTCGACTTCGCCGCCGAGCACGGCATATTCGCCAAGACCGACGCCATCGGCAATGTCGTTATGACCAAGCCTGCCACCGCCGGCAAGGAAGGAGCCCCCACCGTAATACTCCAGGCACACATGGATATGGTGTGCGAAAGCAACGACAAGTCGTTTGACTTCGAGAACAACGCTATCAAGACCATCGTCGACGGCGACTGGCTGCACGCCGACGGCACCACTCTCGGCGCCGACAACGGCATCGGCATGGCAGCCGCTCTCGCCGTACTCGTCGACGATACCCTCGTACACGGCCCCGTGGAATGTCTCTTTACTGTCGACGAAGAGACCGGCCTCACAGGCGCCAACAACCTCGGCGACGGCATGATAAGCGGACAGATGCTCCTGAACCTCGACAGTGAGGATGATGCCGAGATATTCGTAGGCTGCGCCGGCGGTGTCGACACCACATGTCTCTTCCACTACGACCGTTCGATGGCTCCCACCGACTTCCATTACTTCAAATTCGATATCTCGAAAGGCCTGGGCGGACATTCGGGCGGAGACATCCACCTCGGCCGTGCCAACGCCAACAAGCTCCTCGCCCGCTTCCTGTGGGCTATGGGCAAGAAATACGAGCTGTCGCTATGCGAGATAGACGGAGGCAATCTCCGTAACGCCATTCCGCGTGCCGCCCATGCCATATTCGGCGTGCACACATCGCGCAAGGAGGACGTCGTTGCTGCCTTCAATCAGTATGTGGCCGATGTCAAAGATGAGTACGAAGGCATCGAGCCTACCATCGAACTCACCATCGAGTCGGTCGAGCGCCCCGACTTCTGCGTCGACTCCACCACCGCGTATCATCTTATCTCGGCCCTTTACTGCGCACCCCACGGAGTCGTATCGATGAGCCGCGACCTCGAGGGACTCGTTGAGACATCCACCAACCTCGCTTCCGTCAAGATGCAGCCCGACAACGGTATCCTCGTCACCACCTCGCAGCGTTCGTCTGTCGAATCGCGCAAATGGGATATAGCGCATCAGGTCGAAGCTGTATTCGAACTTGCAGGTGCCACGGTGTCCCACGGCGACGGATACCCCGGCTGGAAGCCGAATATGAACTCGACCATCATGCACCTCGCTTCGGATGCATATGAAGAACTATACGGTGTGAAACCCGCCATAAAGGCAATCCACGCAGGCCTCGAGTGCGGCCTGTTCAAGGAGAAACTTCCGCATCTCGACATGGTATCGTTCGGCCCGACACTCCAGAATGTCCACTCGCCCAGCGAACGTATGTTTATCCCTGCTGTCGAGCGTTTCTGGGGACAGCTCACCCGCACACTCGAGAAGATTGCCGATCTCAAGGCATGATATTGTCAACAAGGCATGACATCCGTAGAGCTACGGGCGTCATGCCTTTTTCAAACCAAAATTCAACTCTTTCCCCGATATGAACAGAATACTTTCATGGGCACTTGCCGCCGCGACGGCCGCATGCATATCCTGCCGATCTACTGCCATAGAGCCGCAGACGGTGATGTTATTGCCCGACTCTATACATTATCTTGATACCGACCGTCAGATATTTGTGATAGGAGGCGATACGGTGCGCCTGTCGTTCCGTATGCCCGACAGTGTGCGCAGCGGCCCGCTGCAGGAGCGCGACTACGAGGAAGTGGCCGAGCAGCTCGGTGTAGAGGTCGCCGCCATGAAAGCTGTGGTGGAGATCGAGGCCGGCAAGAGTCATCGGGGATTCTGGACAGAGGGCAAGCCTATAATCAATTTCGACCTGCCGGTATTCCGCAAGATGGCTGCCCGGCACAAAGTAAATCTGTCGAAATACACCAAGACACATCCTGCTGTTTTTTCACGTCCAAGTATCGCGAAATACGGTTCGCAGCAGGCTGCCGTACAGGCCCGTCTTGATCAGGCGATGGATATCGACTCAATATCGGCAATCGAAGGTACATTCTGGGGCATGTTCCAGATAGGCGGTTTCAACTGGCGCCAATGCGGCACGTCATCGCCTCAGGAATTTGTGCGGCTGATGTCGAGATCGGAACGCGACCAACTCGATCTCTTTGCCGAATTCATATCGCGCGCCGGTCTATTGCCTGCACTTAAAAAGAAAAACTGGGCTGCTTTCGCACGAGGCTACAACGGGCCGGCCTATGCCTCCCGGGGCTATCACAGACGCCTCGCCGCAGCATACAATAAGTATAAATAAATTTGTAAAAAAGACGGAGGATGCCGACAGCAGCCTCCGTCTTTTTTACAAATTTATCTGTATGTAGGTTACCTGTTGAGGTATTTCTTTCCGCCACGGATCACGAAGCCTTTGTAGCTGTCGTCGACCTTGCGGCCTAGGATATCGTAGGTGGTGGTATCTGTCACCGGTGTTTCTTCGGTCATGATTCCGTCGACCGACGATGTGGCGCGTACCAGTTCGATTTCATCGCCGGCAGCGGTGGGGAGGTCGTAGAGGTAGGTCTCGGGTAATATTGTGTCGGGGATCTTGTCGCTGTTCACAACGACAGGCTCCGGCATATCGTATTCATTGCACAGGCTGTTGGCGTTTTTTCCTTCGGCAAGGCTGAGGGCTGTGCCGTCGGCGTTTCTAAGCGGTGTGTTGGAGCGTATGCGCAGGTTGCCGCCTACGGTCGACTTTATGATCGCCCGTTCCACAAGGCCGTCGCGCCAGCTCAGTTCCTTAACCTCGAATCCGCCACGGGCACGCAGACCGGTCACATTGCCGTCGGTCCACTTGGAGGGGAGAGCCGGCAGCAGGTGCAGCGCCGCTCCGTGCGACTGTACGAGCATCTCGGCGATGCCGGCACAGCAGCCGAAGTTTCCGTCGATCTGGAACGGCGCATGTGCGTCGAACATATTGGCATATGTGCCGCCGTCGGGGTCGCTCATAGTGATGTTTGGAGATACGAGACGCAGCTGGTTCTTGATTATCGACAAGGCATGGTCGCCGTCGAGCATGCGCGCCCACAGGCACACTTTCCATCCCATCGACCATCCGCGTGCTGCGTCGCCGCGTCCTGTGAGCGATTTGTGCACGGCCTGATATATTGTGGGATTCTCATAGGGCGATACCTGATTGCCCGGGAAGGCGCCCCACAGGTGCGACAGGTGGCGGTGTGACGTCGATTCACGGTCCCAGTCTTCCTGCCATTCCTGCACCTGGCCGTATTTGCCTATCTTGTATGGCGTGAGGCGGGCCTTGAGCGCGTCGAGAGCATCGGCAAATTCAGTGTTTTCGCCAAGGATACGGGTGGCCTCGGCTGTGTTCTTGAGCACGTCATATACCATCTGGTTGTCCATGGCCACGCCGCCAAAGAGGGCGACATTCATCTTCGATCCGTCATCCTTGTTGTACGAGAACAGTCCGGGATGATTTTCTGGCGAGTTGGACGGGCATACCACCATATATCCGGTATTCGGATCCTCGATGAGAAAGTCCTGGAAGAACTCGGCACAGCCTTTCAGCACGGGATAGATGCCGCGCAGATACTCGATGTCGCCCGAGAACAAATACTTTTCCCACAGGTGCGAGCAGAACCATGCGTTGCACGTAGGCCATATACCTGCCGCGCCGTTGTCCACCGCGCCGGTGGTGCGCCACAGGTCGGTGTTGTGGTGCAGTGCCCATCCGCGTGCGCCGTACATTTCCGATGCCGTGCGTGCTCCGGTCTCGGAGACATCCTTCACCATATCTATGAACGGTTCGTGGCATTCGGCGAGATTGGTCACCTCGGCAGGCCAGTAGTTCATCTCCACGTTGATGTTGGCGGTGTATTTCGAGTCCCAAGCCGGATACTGGCGTGCGTTGGGATTCCACAGACCCTGAAGGTTGGCGGGCTGCGTTCCGGGCTGCGACGAGCTTATAAGCAGATAGCGTCCAAACTGGAAGTAGTTGGCTACAAGTACGGGATCGTTGCTGTTTTTATAGAAATCCTTGATACGCTGTTCGGTATCCTTGTCGTCGCGTTCGGGATTCTCGCCGAGGTCGAGGGTGACGCGGTCAAACTGTTCGCCGTATTTACGGGTGTGGTCGGCATACGCGGCCTCGTAGTCGGCGCCTTTGGCAATCCATGTCTCAATGTGTGCGAGAGCCTTTGCTTCGGCATCGCCGCTGATATCGTCATAGCGTTCGAAATTGGTTGCCGACGATATCAATATCACAGCACTTGTGGCGCCGTATACAGATATTGTCGGAGCCGATGGGTTGCCGGCCACGATGCCCTGCTGTATCACGTTTTGCCTGGCGGTGGACGTTTGAGTGCCGCCGTCGTTTATCACTTTTATGAAGGTGTAGCAGTTGAGCTTGTTGTCGACATTTTCTGTCTTAGTCTTGGCCGGGATCAGAGAGGCCTTTATCATGCCGTCGGAGGTGATCTCGTTCACACCGAGCTTGGCCATGTTGGTCTTGATAGGGGCGGCGTAGCATACATTGAAGTCGAGGCGACCGGGTTCGGAGGCGGTGATACGCATTATGGTGACATCATCGGCAAATGAAGTGAATACCTCGCGTGTGTATGTCACACCGTTCACGATATATGATGTCGTGGCCACGGCCTTGGAGATATCGAGGTCGCGCAGATAAGCCTGTGCGTCGCGGGCGTCGTCGGTGGCGCCGGCCTCCTCGTCGTTGAAGCGATGCCCCGGGAATCCTACCAGCACACATCCCGCGCCCTGATATTGCGCACCGTGCGAGCCTTTTGACATCCATGCCGGTATCGCCAGTTTCTGTGCTGCCACATAATCCTTGTCGAATATCAGCTCGCGCACGCGGTCGAGGACGGCCTTGGCGTCGGAGTTGTGGTTGGAATTGGGCGACTGACCCCAGAATGTGTCCTCGTTGAGCTGTAAGGTGTCTACGGCCACGCTGCCGCTCACCATGGCGCCGAGACGGCCGTTGCCGAGAGGCAGGGCTTCCTCCCAGTAGGCTGCCGGACGGTGATACCACAGACGGTTCTTGCTGTCGGGGACGGGTGGGGGAACAGGCCGCTCTGACGATGTGGTGAAGGTGCAGCTGTATGTCTTGTCGGTGTCTATGTTTCCGGCCATATCGGTGAATACGCGCGCGGGTACGGAAAATATGTATTGTGTGCTGAGGTCGAGTTCTTCAAAGGCATATGATACCTTGCTGCCGTTCACTGCCGGTGCGAGGGTGAGAGCGGTGCCGTTGCTGCCATTGACAAGGGTTGCCGAGGCATCGCCGTAGAGTTTCACGCTCTCGTTGAACCGCAGCACTATCTTGCCGGTGGGCACGACGTCGGCCTCACCGTCGGCCGGACTGATACCGATAAGCTCGGGAGCCTGAAAGTCATCGGCCAGAATATTGAGATATTTCAGATTGTAGTTACTGGTCTTGGTAGCGCTTTGTATAAGTATGCGCACTGTGAGGTTTGCACGGTTGTCTGCGTCGAGGGTATACACGGCGTCATTATAAGAGTTCCAATGGCTTGCCGCCTTGTAGTCGTCAAGAACAGTCCACGAATCGCCGCCATCGGTTGAATAGATCACGCCGAAAGAAGTCGCCGAGCTTGAACCGTCGCCGATGGCGAAGTTCAGCTTCACGTTGCTCAGATTGGTTGTAGGCATCGACAGCTCGAAATACTGGTCGTGCCTCGCGGGGGCGTTATAGTCGGCCTTGGATGTGAACTTGTCGATAGACGCGGTGTTGAGCCGCAGCAGGTAGCTGGGATTCGAGCCGCTTGATGTAAGCTGCCATTTGCCGTCGCTTGTGTGCAGACTCACCGTGCATTGCTCGGCGGGCAGGGCGCAGCTGTTGGGGAGGAAGTAGGGTTGGAGCTCAGTCCAGCGGCGGTTGGCCGAGGCTGCCCATCCGGCATCGTTGGGGGTGTACACCGCAGTGGTGCCGCTCTTGGATTCGTCATAGCCGGTGGTGAACTCCCAATGTGCCACGGTTGTCTGTTCGGCAGCGGCGCCGGCAAGTGAGCCGACTGTCCATGCTGCTGCGAGAAACAGGGTCTTGAGTGTTTTCATTGTTGATAAATTTATGGTTGGTTTTATGCCTGCAAAATTAGTATGCGAATGGGGCGCTGTTTTGAAATTTCGGTGCAATACCTGTGAATTTCGGGTCAAATGCTTTGACTATGGAGAAATTTTGCTAATTTTGGGTGGAATATTGTACATCATCCGTTATGTCTTTGCGAATCACAGCCACATTGATCATTATTCTTCTTGCCCACGCACTGTCGTTTGCCGGCGGGAACAGGTCGTGTTACGGATTTGAGAACGGCCTGTCAAGCACCATAGTCGGTGGAGCTGTTCAGGATGGTGACGGATTGCTGTGGTTTGCCACCTGGGCCGGTCTCCACTGCTACGACGGGTACGATTTCCACCGTATAAGCATAGAGCCGGGCGACAGCGCCGCGATAAGTTCCGACCGCATACTCGATATCATGCTTTCGGCCGACGGAAATATAATGTGTCATACCGAGGGCGATGTATATGAATTCGATATTGCCGAATATCGGTTCAGAAATGTCGCGGAGCACACCCGTGATTCACTTCTTGCCATTATGGGAAAGACATGGAATGGCCTCACCGACCGGCAGGACAATCTGTGGACGGCCGACAACCGCAACCTGTACAAGGAGGGCTCTATGCATCATCCTGCATCGATAATACCCGGCACGGCCTGTCTGCATCCGCGATCTTTCCTGCCCGATGAAGGGTGTCTGCTCATAGGCACTCGTAGCGACCGAAGTGTAGTGTCGATGGCCTCCGACGGCACAATTATTGACAAGCAATATATGCCGGGTGCGCCGTATGTGCTGTTCAAGGCTTCCAACGGCGATATATGGGTGGGCTGCAAGCCGGGCGCGCTCATGCGCCTTGGCGGTGATATTATCTCCGACGACATTGTGTACGACATAAAGGAAGACAACTGCGGGCGCCTGTGGATAGCGACATTCGGCAACGGTATCCGCTGCTGTCCCGATCCCGGGGCTTCGCATCCTGTCCTTTCGGAGCCGATGGCGCGCGGTAAGGTACGGCAGCTGCTGATAACTCCGACCGGAAACATTGTGGCAGCGACCACCGACGGTCTGCTCGTGGGAAATATAAATGACGATGACATTGCCGGGATATCATTGCGACGCATACGTCGTGACAGTGCCGATCCGGCTGGGCTTGCAAGCAATTCCACCATGTGTGTGGCTCAGGACTCGCACGGCAATATCTATATTGCCACCGAGAGCTCGGGCATCGATGTGATACACGAGGACGACCTGATGGGAACGGCTCCGCGGTTCCGCCATCTCAACACACGCACATCGTCGCTTACGAGCGATGTCGTGAAGGCCATGGCGCTTCAATCCGACACATTGCTGATGATTGTAGGAAACGACAACGTTACGGCATACAACCCCGACAGAGGCACGGCTATAAATCTGAGCCGCACATTCTGGGGCGACACATGCCGCTTTGGCGAGGCTATACCTGTGATGTTGCCCGACGGCTCATGGATCTTCGGGGCCGAGGAAGGCGCGTTGCGTGCCACCTCGCACAATATATACAGCAGGGGCTATGTCCCGCCGCTGCTGTTCACTACATTGGCTGTGAACGGGGGCGACGAGCGGTTTTGCCTCGTGCCCCGGAGCGAGATCGTCCTCGACAAGGAATGCCGCAATATCTCGATAGGCTTTGCCGCTGTCGACTATGTGGACAATGGCAACATATATTACCGGAGCCGTATCGACGGCTCGCCGTGGACGCCTCTGTCGCGCTCGCGTATTGTTAGCTTGTTCAACATGTCGCCCGGCCGTCATGTGCTCGAAGTGCAGTCGACCGACCGCTACGGACGTTATGTCGACAACAACCGCAGTCTTGTCATAAATGTGGCCCCGTATTGGTACGAGACTGTATGGGCACGGATACTGTTTATTTTGTTGGCCGCAGGATTTGTCGCGGCTGTGGTGTATACATATATCCATATATTGGCTCTGCATCGCCGGCAGCGCGAGCTGCTTGCCAAATATATGGCTCTGATAGGAGAGAGCGATGCGAAGCGTTCGGTTGATGCCGTGGCTTCTGCAAGTGCGGCTCCTGAGGATACCGCATTCCTCAACAGGGTGCGCAGATATATTGAAGAAAATATATCCAATCCCGACGCAAATGTCGACGACATGGCCCGTGCGGCTGCCGCAAGCCGATCTACGCTCAACCGGAGGTTGCGCTCTCAACTTGGGGTCTCGGCATCCCAACTGCTTACCCGCGCCCGCATGAAGCGCGCCCGCGAACTGATGGAAACCGCCGCGGAGCAGAATCTTACAATGGCCGATATCGCCGCCATGTGCGGCTATACCGACGTGTATTATTTCCAAAGGGTGCTCAGGAAGAAATCCTTCTGAAGTCTTTCGCGACGGGGTCGTATTTCATGCCGGGATACACCATGTCGAGTATACCGTCGTGGTGCAGATCGTCGACGTGTCCGGTGTACAGGCGTCCGCTACATATGGCCCATATGTTGTCGGCGGTGCCGAGAGCCGCGGCCGTATCGTGGGTCGACAGCAATATGGTCTTGCCTTTCTCGTGGCTCAGGCGGCTTAGCAGTTCTGTAATCTCGAAGCGTGCGGCCACATCGAGAAATGATGTGGGCTCGTCGAGCACCATCAGACCTGTCGACTGAGCAAGCGCACGCGCTATCATGGCTTTCTGTCGCTCGCCGTCGCTCAGCGAGGCTACAAACGACGTAGCCTTGTGTCCGAGTCCCACAATATCTATCGCCCGTGCCACGGCTTCGCGGTCGGCGGCCGACATGCGGCCGAGAAAACCTGAATACGGATGCCGCCCTATGCCTACGAGTTCATTTACCCGCAATCCTCCTCCGCCCGTACGGTCGGTGAGCACGAGACTGAGCCTGCGGGCAAGCTTTGAAGGACTATATGATGTTATGTCGCGTCCGTCGAGCAGCACACGGCCTTTCAGCGCCGGCTGCGAGGCGGTGAGTGTGCGCAGCAAAGTCGACTTGCCGCTGCCGTTGGCGCCTATCAGCACCGTGGTTGCGCAGGCGGGCAGCGTGGCGTTTACCTCGCTTACTATGGCATGCGTGCCGTATCCGGCCGTAAGGTTGATCGCTTCGAGTGACATCAGTTGAAATAAAATATCGAGCGACGGCGCACAATTATATATATTATTATCGGAACCCCCACAATAGGCGTGATGGCGTTGACCGGTATCACGCCCCATGCACCCGGCGCCACGCTGAGCCATTGGCACAGGGCGCCCGTGGCCGCCCCGCACAGGGCTGTGGCGGGCAGCAGGGTGCGATGGTTGGAGGTCTGCAATGCCAGTCTTGCCACATGAGGCACCACCAGGCCGATGAATCCTATCGGGCCGCACCATGCCGTCACAGTCGCGGTGAGCGCGCCGGATATCAGCAGAATGGCATTGCGCGTGGCTCTGATATTCACTCCTGCCGACTCGGCATATCGTGTGCCGAGCAGCAGGGCGTTGAGAGGCTTCACATAGGCATAAGCCGCCACGACAAGTACAAGCACAAGCCCTGCGAACAGGGGCAACACATCATTTGTGACTCCCGAGAAGCTGCCCATGCCCCATATCACATAAGCATGCACACCTTCGCGTGTGGAGAAAAAGTTGAGCAGCGATATGGCCGACGATGCCAGATATCCTATCAGTATGCCTACTATGAGCAGCATTGTGGCAGATTGCAAAAGTGACGACAAAGTAAGCAATACCAGCATCACCGCCAACGCTCCGGCAATCGCTCCGGCAAGCACTGCCGCCTGTCCCCAGGCCCCGAGAGTCCCTCCCAAAGCAAGCATCACTATCGCCACGCCGAGGCTCGATCCGGTAGATATGCCGAGGATCGACGGCCCCGCCAACGGATTGTCGAAGGTAGTCTGCAACAGCAGTCCCGATACGGCAAGCGCGGCTCCGGCCAGCAGTGCAGTGAACGCTGCCGGTATGCGGGTTTGCGAGATGATATAGGTCCACGACGGCTTCGAGGCCTCACTGCCTGTCAGCACATGCCATACATCGGCGGCAGGTATATCCACAGAGCCGTAAAGCAGGCATCCGGCCAATGCAAGCACGCAGGTCAAGGCGGCAAGCACATAAACGGAGGCAGTGCGATGACGATGGATTTTACAGCTTGTCATTTCAGCTTTTCAAAAAATTGCAGGGTGGTATCGCCATCCATCACCTCGGGATGGAATATGCGTACATAATCGGCAAGAACCATTTCGGGATGAAAAGCCACGGCGTTGAAAAACGGACGCTCGACAGTATTGCAATGATATACACCCCCGGGAAAGGCTCTGAACGCACGGGCATGCGGCAGCTCGGCGGCAAGAATCCGTGGTGTATATGTGCGGGCATCCTTGATAATCCATATATCGGCATCCGACGCACGGTCGATCACCGCCGCCTCGTCGAGCGGCAACGACCCGCCGGAATTGTCATCGGCCCACACATACGCGGCTCCTGCGTCGGTCAGCATGGTGGCCGCATAGCTGCATCCGCCGGGCACATACCATACGCCCGAATAAGGTTTTTCGGTAAACACCCGCGGCCGGGACTTGACTTCGGCCACACGGTTCTTAAGTCCGTCGTATGCGGCTACAACAGCCGAATATATCGAGTCGGCTTCTTGCGTACGGTCATAAAGCTCGCCGAGCAGCAGCAGCCATTCGGCCCGGGCAAGTGGCTTGGCCTCAAGATAATCGGCCATGTATACGAGCGGTACGCCGGCGCGTTCGATGCCACTGTTGTTTCCGTTCTCGTAAGGAGACAGCAGCACGGCATCGGGTGCTATGTCTATTATCTTCTCGAGCGATGGAGACATACTCGACCCCACGTCCGCGACTTTTCTCTCGGCAAGCAACCGTACGATGGTATCGTCCGGAGTAAAATAACCGCCATCGGCCACTGCGGCTATGCCGTCGAGCATGCCGAGCTCGGCAATCGGCGCCGTATGCACCGCTGCAAACACCACCGAGCGCCGTAACGGGCGCTTTATAAGCATTGTACCCGGCAGCGCCTCGATGTCCGCAGCCGAATCCACTATCGTATAGCATCCCAAAGGCACTGAATCGTTCCATGGCGAGCGCACCTCGGCATATGTGTAACCGTCGCCGCGCACCAGCGTCAGCAGGTCGGCATGTGTCGTGATGGTGTCGCCCGACACTTCCGTGTATTTATCGGATGCGCCTGTGCACGACGCGCACCCCATGGCAAGCGCGACGGCTGAGAGTATTATATTCAAGAGTACTTTCATAGTTTCGACTGATAATAATACAATGTGTCTATCATCTGTATGCGGCTTTCGAGATACTCTATCTCCGCCTTGTCGGCTGTATCAGGCGAAAGGATCGCCGCACGCCGCCTTAGGTCAAGTGCCTCACCGAAATACCCGCGGTAACAGTCCGGTTCGGCTTCGTGTGCTGCCTCGACAAGCGAGTCGGCGCGGCACCGCAGCGAATCGGCGCGGCGTTTGTCGCCCGTATCGCCGGTTGCGGTCGAATCTGCTCCGCACCCCGATGCGCCGGCCATGAGGACGACTGCGGTTGCTAATAAAAGTATAAATCTCGGCATGCCTTTCAATTTTTGTGCAAATTTAATGAAAATAGACAGATTATTATTAAATTTGCAACATAAGAAATTTCTTGCATTATGAAAAAACTGATTGCATTGGCCGTGGCCGGCTTCTCGCTTGCTGCGCCGGCGCAGGCTCCGGCCGACAGCGCCGCCACTGATTCCGTAAAAGGATTCGGATTTGTAGATGAAATTGTGATACCCGGCACTTCGGTAAAGGACCAGAACCAGAGCGGTACCTGCTGGTGTTTTGCCGGGGCGGCATTCTTCGAGAATGAGATCCGTAAAGCCACCGGCGACTCCATCGACCTCTCCGAGATGTATGTGGTGCGCAAATGCTATGAGGACAAGGCTGACCGCTATGTACGCATGTATGGTGACACCAACTTCAGTCCGGGCGGCTCGGTGCTCGATCTGCCTTATGTATGGAAGCGTTACGGTATAATGCCGGAGGAGGCTTACAAAGGCCTTGAATACGGCGAGGACAAGCATGTGCACGGCGAGCTTCAGGGCGCACTCGAAGGCGTTGTCAAGACCGTCGTAAAAAAGCCCAACCGCAAGGTGTCAAAAGGTTGGCGCAAGGCCGTAGACGGTGTGCTCGACGCATACCTCGGCGAGGTGCCCGAGACATTCACATACAACGGCAAGACTTACACACCACAGACTTTTGCCAAGAGCCTCGGCGTATCGCCCGACGACTACGTGGCCGTAACGAGCTTCACGCACCACCCGTTCTACGAGGAATTCGTGGTAGAGGTACCCGACAACTGGCTGTGGGCTCCGTATATGAACGTGCCTATGGACGAGATGAAAGCCATTGTAGACAACGCCCTCGCCAACGGCTACACTGTGAGCTGGGCGGCCGACGTGAGTGAAGGCGGCTTCAAGTGGAACGACGGTGTGGCCCTTATGCCCAAAGGAAAGAACGAGCGCGATATGACCGGTACCGAGCTATCGCGCTGGGTCAAATTATCCGACAAAGACCGCGCCGCCGATAAATTCAACTTCAACGGCCCCGTTGATGAAATCGAGGTTACTCAGGAACTCCGTCAGGATATGTTCGACTCGCAGGAGACCACCGACGATCACGGTATGGTCATAGTCGGCACCGCCCGCGACCGCGAGGGCAACCGCTACTACAAGGTGAAGAATTCCTGGGACACCAATCAGGTGTACGGCGGCTACCTCTATGTGTCGGAGCCTTACTTCCTGGCCAAGACGGTCGACATATACGTCAACAAGGCCGCCGTGCCTGCTGCGATCGCAAAGAAAATCGGCCTGAAAAAATGAAACGCATCGGCATACTGAGCGATACCCACAGCTGCTGGGACGACCGATATGCCATACACTTTTCCGGCTGCGACGAGATATGGCATGCCGGCGACATCGGTTGCCTGGACACATTGCAGCGCCTGCGCGCCATAGCGCCAACAGTGCGTGCGGTGCGTGGCAACATCGATCATGGCCCCGTGGCACGCCTCTGCCCCGAAGTCCTAGACTTCAGGGCAGAGGGCGTAGGGGTATGGATGACACACATCGGCGGCTATCCGGGACGCTATGCTCCCGGTGTACGCCGTATGCTTATTGATGCGCGTCCGCGCATAATGGTCGCCGGCCACAGCCATATTCTCAAGGTGATGTACGATCACGAGCTGCAACTGCTTCATATCAATCCGGGTGCTGCCGGCACGCAGGGATGGCAACGCAAGCGCACACTCGTGCGCCTCGTCATAGACGGCGATGATGTCCGCGACCTCGAGGTGATAGAGCTCGGCGGTGCCGGAGGCTGATTGCAGCTATCGATTTTTTCGTTAGCAATCCATGATTTTTCAGGTGTGTGATTTGTTCCTTTGCAAAGAAATCAAAAAACAAAGGATATGGACACACCGTTTATTACATGGATCTGCATTGCGATTTTCTCGCTTGTTGTGATTATGATACGCGGCTTTGAGGAATTCCGTCGCCGTGGCTGCACACGCCGGAGACATCTCATAGAGTTCGCCACAGAGAGCGAGGAACTGTTTATTCCCGGAGATCCGTACGACAATGACGAAACCTGCAACGACAATGAATGACGGCCGGGTGAGGCGTATATGCGACTTCATGTCGCGCTACGCCGTATGGCTTTTTGGCAGCGGCTGCACATGCATCCGTCTGGAGAAGAACATACGGCGTATGGCGGTTGCGGCCGGTGTGGATGTAGAGGTGACAATTCTGCCGCGGCATATTCACCTCACGGTAAGCGAGCCGCAGGGTGGCGATGCTGTCACTACGATAGCTTCGATACAGACGCTCCCCATAAGTTATGATACCGTGACACGGCTCAGTCGTCTCAGTTGGGACGTTGCCGACGGCATCGTGTCGTGCGATGACGCACACGCCGAACTCGACCGCGTAATCGCCACTCCGTGCCCCGAACGGTCATGGCTTCCGGTGATTGTAGGTGCCGCCAACGCTGCGTTCTGCCGCCTTTTTGGCGGCGATATCATAGCCATGGCGGTGGTGTTTGTGGCTACGGTAGCGGGGGTTGTCATCAGGCAGATGTTGGCCGGAAAGCATGTCGACAATCGTATTGTCGTGTTTGCGTGCTCTTTTGTGTCGGCTGTGCTTGCAGCAGGCGACGGCCTCTTCGGATTCGGCTCGACACCGGCTGTGGCGATTGGTTCGAGCGTGTTGTATCTTGTGCCCGGCATACCGTTTCTTAACTCTTTCAGCGACCTTGTCGACGGGCACTATATCTGTGCGCTGGGACGCCTGATGCAGGCTGTGGTGCTCACGTGCTGCCTGTCGGCCGGTCTGTGCTGCGGCATGCTGTTAATGAATGTAGGAATGTTCTGATCATGGATTTAGCATTACAATTTTTTCAGGATGCATTGTTCGCGGCGATAGCCGCTATCGGTTTCGCCGCTATAAGCCGGCCTCCGCGGCAGGCATACCTGTGGTGCGCCGTCATAGCGGCTGTGGGGCATTCGGTTCGTTTTTTGCTCATGCATACCCCGGCCGTCCACTTTCATATAGTCATAGCCACCACGTTGGCTGCGTTGGTGGTGGGGATTCTTGCCGTACTTATTTCGCCGCACGCCAAAGTGCCGGCCGAGACATGCCTCTTTCCATCCTTGCTGCCGATGATTCCGGGCATGTATGCCTACCGCACGTTTGGCGCTCTTGTCATGTGTCTTTATGGTGGCGAGCAGACGTTCGACCATTACTTCTTCCTTTTTGCGAGCAACGGACTCACATGCTTCTTTATCCTGCTCGGGATGGTAGTGGGTGCCACTGTTCCGATATTCCTTATGCCGGGGATATCGTTCAGAGCCACGCGCTCGAGACTTATATGATTAAACATCATGGAACTACGTCAACTCAGATATTTTGTAAAAGTAGCTGAAACGCTCAGCTTCTCCGAGGCCGCAAGGCTGCTTTTTGTGACACAAAGCACACTGTCGCAGCAGATAAAGCAGCTCGAACAGGATCTGGACGTGCAGCTGCTCATACGTAGCAGCCATAGTGTCGCCCTCACCGAGGCGGGCAGCGAGCTGCTGCCGTACGCGCTCGCCACACTGCGCGACGCCGAGCTGTGCGCCGACCGTATCAATGATCTCAAGGAAGTGAGCTGCGGCACTCTCAACATAGGTGTGACATACTCTTTCGGCCCGATGCTCACCGAGACGCTTGTCACTTTCATGAAGGCCTATCCTAAGGTGAAACTCAATATCTTTTACCGGCCTATGTCGGAGCTTATGGATATGCTGCGCCGGCGCGATGTCGACTTCGCCCTCGCATTCCGTCCTTCCGAGCCTATGCCCGATGTCGACTCGCATGTGCTGTTTCAGTCTTACCTCGCAGTCATTGTGGGGGATCTTCATCCATTGGCCGGCAAACAGTCTGTCGGCATGCCGGAGCTGGCCAAATGTGAGCTCGCCTTGCCGGCAAAAGGCCTTCAGGCACGTAATGCCCTCGACAAAGTGCTCGAACGGTTCCCGACCGACCTCCGTATCCGTGCCGAGCTCAACGAGGTGAACATTCTGCTTACTCTTATCAGGCAGCACCGCCTTGTCACAGTGCTGAGCGAGGCGACAATCCATAACGTCGCCGGCGTGCGGGCGCTGCGTCTCGACATCCCGGGAAATGAAATGGCCGGTTGCGTCCATACGTTGCGCGGCAGCTATCATAAGCGCTCTATGCAGCAGTTCATCCGCATGCTCAGCGATTCGATGGCGGTGCGGGAGCGTGTCAATGCGTGGCTGTGAATATCGGTATGGCGCAAAAAAAGAACGGCAGCCTGCCGATGTGCGGGCTGCCGTTCTTTTTTAGGGCGACTGATCAAAGTCCCTGGCGACGTTTTACGTCTTCCTGCATCTTCTCGTCGTGCAGGTTGTAGTAGATGTTCTCGAGGTAGCGGAGAGCCTCGCCTGAATTTTCAGGGTCGATGCTGTAAGCCTTCTCGAGGTATTCGCTTGCCTGGAGGAAGAGGGGTTTGATCTTGCTGTCGAAGTAAGCCTGATATTCGGCTGCCGATGTGGGGGCGTTGTCGCTGAGCTTGTAGGCTTCCTGGCACAGAGAGGCGCCATACAGCGAGTTTGCCTGCTGGTTCTGCGGGTCGAGATTTACAGCCTTGAGGAACATTTCCTTGGCCTCGGGCTTTTTGTCCTGATTCTCGTACAGGATACCTTTGATGACGTAGTACTGTGAGTTGTCGGGATCGGCGGCGATGGCCTTGTCGATGTAGTTGAATGCCTTGTCGAATTCTTTGTTCTGCAGGTATACGTTGATGATGTTGCCGAGGTAATTGGGATCTTCGGCTCCGAATTTCTCGTTACCCTCCGATGCCCATTTGATAACGGCGTCCTGATCCTTGGCCAATGTGGCTACCGACATGGCGTAGTCGTAAAGCTGCTTTTTGCCGTAGCCTTTGCGCTGCGCGTTGGCGAATGCGCCGAGGGCATTGTTGAGTGAGTCGGCCTGCCATGCAGCGAGAGCCTGGTTGAAGTAGATCTCGCCGAGAATGGTGTCGGCCTGGGCGACAACTTTGCCTTGGAATCGCGGATCCTCATAGAAGCCCAGGAATACGTCCCATGCGCGGTATGCGTTGTTGTATTCCTTGAGCTCCCAATATGTGAGGGCGGCGTTGTTGAAGTCGTTGGCGTGGCCGCTCAGAGTGCTGATGATCTTGCCCGAGTTCTTGGTTTTTACTTTACCTTTGTTGTCTACAACAGTATCTACTGAGAGAGCCTTCATGTAGTAGCCGTAGCCCTCGAGCAGGTCGTCCGACATTTTTTTGTCACCGCCTTCAGGAGTCTTGCCGAGCGACTTGAGTCCGAACAGATCGTCGTATTCCTTGAAGAAGGCGTTGGCGGGGATCATGTATGTCTGCGACATCTTGGAAGTTTCGGGATCGGAGAAGGCCGGGGTGATGATCTTCACCACGTCGGCGGGCGAACCGCCGCTCTTTTCGGCCTGTTTGAGCAGTTGGGTCTGGGCGCTCAGGGCCGATGCACCTGCTACAAGTGCTGCTGCGGCCATAATGAGTTGTTTGTTCATATGGTGTATTGAGAGTTATGGGTTAATTGTCTTGTGTTGATTCATTGTCGTCATCGTCGGCGCCGTCATCCTCGATGTCTGCGTCTTCTTCAACTTCATCGGCTTCGGCTGTGATGTCGAGCTCCGGCAGTTCCTCGCCGTCGATCTTTTCTGCTTCTTCTTCAGGGTCGGACGGAACGGCGCATACCGATGCTATCTCGTCGCCACGTTTGTCGAGGTTTATCAGCCGCACGCCCTGTGTGGCGCGTCCGGCTGTCTTGATGTCGGCCACACGGATGCGTATGAGCATTCCGGAGCGGTTGATTATCACGAGGTCGTTGTCGTCGTTTACGCTCTCGAATGCCACGAGCTCGCCGGTGCGGTCGGTGACATTGAGTGTCTTCACGCCCATCGAGCCGCGCGATGTGCGGCGGTATGCGTCGAGCTCGGTGCGTTTGCCGTAGCCTTTCTCCGATACCACAAGTACGGTGTCGGGCGAGTCGGGTGTCATGGTTATCAGGCCTACCACCTCGTTGTCGTCGGCGAGTCGCATGCCGCGCACGCCCGAGCTTACACGGCCCATCGCGCGCAGCGAGTCGGTGCGGAAGCGGTTGGCCTTGCCTTTGCGGGCTGCGAGCAGTATGTCGGAGGTATCATCGGTGAGATCGACTCCGATGAGAGAGTCCCCTTCACGTATAAGTATGGCTTTCTTGCCTTTGGCGAGCACACGCGAGTATTCGCTGAGGGCGGTTTTCTTCACTATGCCGCGGCGTGTGGCGAAGATGAGGTAATGCGAGCCGGCAAATTCGGCATCCTCGAGCTGCTTGCAGGCGAGGTATGCGCGCACCTTGTCGCCGGGTTCGATGTTGAGCAGATTCTGCAGGGCGCGTCCTTTGGAAGTCTTGGTGGCTTCGGGCAGCTCGTATACCTTGAGCTTGTATACGAGGCCGCGGTCGGTGAAGAAGAGCATGGAGCAATGCATCGAGGCGGTGTAGATATGCTCGATGAAGTCCTCGTCGCGTGTCTGCGCTCCGCGCGAGCCTACGCCGCCACGGTGCTGTGCGCGGTATTCGCTCAGAGGCGTGCGCTTGATGTATCCCATGTGTGATATGGTGATTATCACGTCGTCGTCGGGGAAGAATGCCTCGGCGTTGAAGCTGCCGCCCTTGTAGTCGATGACGGTCTTGCGTCCGTCACCGTAGGTGTCGCGCACGGCTTCGAGCTCTTTGCGTATCACCTCGCGGCATACGTTCTCGTCGCTGAGTATAAGTTCATATCCGGCGATTTCTTCTTCCACTTCCTTGTATTGTGCGTGCAGCTTGTCCTGCTCGAGACCCGAGAGGCGCTTGAGCTGCATGTCGACGACTGCCTGGGCCTGTGCGTCGCTGAGGCCGAAGCGCTCTTTGAGCTTCTCGCGCGGATCCTCGTCGCGTGTGGTGTTGCGGATTATCTGTATCACCTCGTCGATGTTGTCGGATGCGATTATCAGACCTTCGAGAATGTGGGCGCGTTCCTGTGCCTTGGCCAGTTTGTATCGTGTGCGGCGTATCACCACCTCGTGCCGGTGCTCGATGAATGCCTGTAAAATCTCTTTTAGCGAGAGAGTTTTGGGCCGGCCGTGCACGAGTGCCACGTTGTTGACGGCAAACGACGACTGCATCTGGGTCATCTTGTAGAGCTTGTTGAGCACCACATTGGAGTTGGCGTCGCTGCGCAGCTTGATGACTATGCGCATGCCTTCGGCATCGCTCTCGTCGTTGATGTCGGCGATGCCGTCAAGTTTCTTGTCGGTGACAAGTTCGGCGATATATTTTATCAGCTCGGCCTTGTTGACACCGTAGGGGATCTCGTGGACTATGATTGTCTCATGATTCTGTTCCTGCTCGATAGTGGCGTTGGCGCGTATGATTACACGGCCGCGGCCGGTCTCGTAGGCCTCGCGTACGCCGTCGTAGCCGTATATGGTGCCGCCTGTGGGAAAGTCGGGTGCAGGTATGATCTTTATGAGGTCGTCGGTGGTGATGTCCGGATTCTCGAGCAGCGCTATCGAGGCGTTGATCGATTCGGTGAGGTTGTGGGGCGGCATGTTGGTCGCCATGCCCACGGCTATGCCGGAAGCACCGTTGACCAGCAGATTGGGGAATCGGGTGGGGAGCACAGTGGGCTCGCGGCGAGAGTTGTCGTAGTTGGGCTGGAAGTCTACGGTGTCGGAGTCGAGATCCTGAAGCATTTCCTCGCCCATCTTGGCAAGGCGCACCTCGGTGTATCGCATGGCCGCAGGGCCGTCGCCGTCGATCGAGCCGAAGTTGCCGTGGCCGTCGACAAGTGTGTAGCGGAGGCTCCAGTCCTGAGCCATGCGCACTACAGTGCCATAGATCGACGAGTCGCCGTGTGGGTGGTATTTACCCATGACTTCGCCCACGCAGTTGGCTGCTTTCTTGTGCGGCTTGTCGGAGGTGTTGCCCATCTCGTTCATGCCGTAAAGCACGCGTCGGTGCACGGGCTTCATGCCGTCGCGCACATCGGGCAGGGCTCGCGACACTATTACCGACATGGAGTAGTCGATATAGGCCGACTTCATTTCGTTCTCGATATTGATTTTAAATATACGGTCTTCTTCCAACATATTTGTGATAGATAGTTATACTGAGCGTCTGCGACAATCGGATAAAGAGCGGTGTCCTTGTCGCAAATAATCAAGCAAAGGTACGAAAAAAAACTGTCACCGCCAAGCCTTGCGCGCGTTCAATAATAAAAATAAATTCAGGCGCGGCCCAGCAGGGCACGCGAGAGAGTGCGGCGCAGCGGATCGACGGCCATGGCCAGAAGATAGAATGACGCTATGATGCCCGCAGCGGCAAGTGCGAGCTGCCAACCCGGCAGTGTTGACTCCAGATGCTGCATGGCCGGTTTCATCAGGTTGCCCCATATGAGGGGTGCCTTGTGTATCAGATATGCGGCGAAGGCCGATCGGGCGGCATGATTTACTGTCTTTGACTGCAGATTAATGGTGGTGAAGATCAAGAACAGGCTCACGGTTGAGATAAGTACAAGCGGTGAGTTGTAGGCAAACGCTCGCAGCGGCTCCATATACAGCGAGCTCGCAAATATGCCGGATGTCGACAGTATGTATACGGCGGCTATGATGCCACGTCGGCGTGATATCGACGGTTGTGGCACGTGCAGGCGTATATATCGCGCTGTCATGTATATGAGTATCAGCTGCATCAGTGTGTACCCCGTGGGGTTGAATGCGCCCTGCCACCACCAGCCGCACCATAGGTTGAACAGTGAGAAGACTGCGAGCAGCCATGTGTATTGTCTGTGCCCGAGAGCCCCGAGGCCGGCATTTAGGATAGGGCTTAGCAGCATAAGTCCGAAATATGCAGGTACGTACCATAGGTCGGTATGGCTGAGCACAAGCCAGCTCTCGGCCCATCCCGTCCATGACAGTCTGGACGGGAAGAATACCATCAGAGCAGTGTATATGCCAACTGAGTAGAACGCGCATTGGAACAGATATGCCGCCGCTCCGCGCCACCGCAGGTTTATGCCGAAGTAGCCGGATATCATGGTGAAGCAGTTGACACCGATTATGGCTATGGATTCTATGGCGAGCCGCCACAGGTCGTATGCCGACGCGCCGGCTATGTCGCCGTGCAGGGCCGGCAATCCCAATGCGGCTCCGTCGGCGTGCACGGTGAGTACCATGAGCATGCTGATTATGCGCAGCAGCTCCATGTTCGACTGTCGGGTTGCGGTCATGATGATAACAAAAAAATCCGCCTTTGGGGCGGATTCAAGGCTTGTTTGAGTGGACTTATTTCGATACCACGCGACGCCCCTTGATACGGGCCTTTTTACCTGTGAGGCCACGGAGATAGTAAAGCTTCGCGCGACGAACCTTGCCGTACTTGTTGACTGTTATGGAGTCGATGAACGGCGATTCGATAGGAAAGATACGTTCAACACCGATGTTGTCGCTCATCTTGCGGACGGTGAAGCGTTTTTTCTTGCCTTCGCCGGAGATGCGTATCACAACGCCGCGATACTGCTGAATACGTTCCTTGTTGCCTTCCTTGATACGGTAAGCCACTGTGATGGTGTCGCCGGGGCCAAACTGGGGATGTTCCTTGCCCGTTGCAAATGCCTCTTCGGCAACTTTAATCAGATCCATTGTAAATATTGAAATTTAAAATGTTAAAATTGAACGCAACATTCCCGGGCGGCATGTCCCGACAGCGGTTACGCTTATCGGGTGCAAAGGTAGCGTTTTTTTTGTTCACAGGCAAATTTTTCCGTATATTTGCACACGCAATTAACACTATAAACAATGACTACACAGATTATCAACGGCAACGTGCTGATGCCCTCCGGAAAGTGGCTCGGGAATGCATCGGTACTGATCGAGGATTCCAAAATCAAAAACATAATGACAGGCGATGAGTGTTTTGCCGATAACGTCATAGATGCTTGTGGCGGTTATGTGATGCCCGGCGGCATCGACCTGCATGTGCATGGTGGCGGAGGCGCCGACTTCATGGAGGCCACACGTGAGGCATTTGTGACAGCTGCCGAAGCGCATCGCCGCCACGGCACCACTTCTATACTGCCTACGATGGCATCGTCGACAGTCGAGTCGATGCATCGTGCAGCTCGCGTGTGCGACGAGCTTATGTCCGATCCCCGCAGCGGCATCATAGGTCTGCACTTCGAGGGCCCGTATTTCGCTCCCGGCATGGCCGGCGGCCAGATCCCCGAGAATATACATATGCCCGACAGCGGGGAGTATCGCGGATTTGTGGAGGCGCATCCGTGCATACGGCGCTGGGATGCCTCCCCCGAGCTGCCCGGCGCGCTCGAGTTTGCCTCCTATATGAGCTCGAAGGGTGTTGTCGCCGGTCTGGCCCATACCGCCGCCACGGCCGCGCAGGTGGAGGACGGCTTCAATGCCGGATTCTCGCTGGCCACGCACTTCTTCAATGCCATGACCACATCGCATAAGGTGGGCCCGTACAAACACGAAGGCACCGTGGAAGGAGTATTGCTCATCGACGACTTTGATGTGGAGGTGATAGCCGACGGCATACATGTGCCTGCGCCTATGCTCAGGCTGCTGTATAAGATAAAAGGAGCCGGACATATATGCCTCGTGACCGACGCGCAGGCCTGCTCGGCGTCGGATACCGACAAGGCTTTCGATCCGCGTGTGGTGATATACAACGGGGTATGTATGCTTGCCGACCATTCGGCCATAGCCGGCAGCTGTGCCACGATGGACCGGCTGATACGTACATATGTGCATGATGCCGGCGTGCCTCTCGCCGAGGTGTCGCGCATGGCGTCGGAGACTCCCGCGAGGGTGATGGGCATATTCGACCGCAAGGGAAGCCTTATGGCCGGCAAGGACGCCGACATCATGATAATGGACAAGAATCTCAACCTCACCCACGTGTTGATGATGGGCGAGGAGGTGGATCTCACTGCCGGGGCGTGATGCTCAGCGTCCGGCAGGCCCGACAATAGTCTCAAGCACCGGCCTCATCGCTTCGGCAAACTTGCTGAAGCCGAGGTCGGTGTAATGATAATTGTCGACCGTTGCCTCTACGTCGTCGAGCACATGGTCGGAACTCATGTAGTATAGGTTCGGATCGTCGTCGGCGAGACGTCGGTATATGCCGCGCAGAACATCGTTTTTGTGTGTGAGTGTGGTGCGTACTTCGCTGTTGAACCGCTCAGCCGGAAACATCGGGCTTTCGACAAGCAGCACGGGCGTGTCGGGATGCGCCGCGCGCAGTATGGCCATGAACGGCTCAAGGCGCTCCTCGAGAATCTCGGCGGTGCAGTTGGGCAGCATGTCGAGCACATATACCGATGCATCGCAGACGGCCATCAGACGCGCTATCTCGGGGTCGAGACGCGCATTGCCGCTGAATCCCAGATTGATCACCTCGCGGTTGAACATACGGCCGAGAATCGACGTGTGCACCATGCCGGGACGCGATGCGCAGCCGCCCTGCAATATGCTGGTGCCGTACATCACCATGGGCCTGTGCCGGCGCGGAAGGTCGATGTCGGGCGGCAGCACGCGGGCGGCGGAATCGGTGAGGATATACAGCGAGTCCACCCCGTCGTATAGCGACAGATACAGCATGTATTCGTGCATCCGCGGCTCCATGTTCTCCATTATGCACGATGCGTTGTTGTGCGACGACATCGACGGCCGGGCCGACGACACGGGCGTCCACGCCGAGTCGGCGTCAAGCACATACAGGTCGAGACCGCGTATGCCGGCGGCGGTCATGTGGTTCATGCTGAACCTGTTGGTCGACTTCCATCGTGCCCCGATGGCCGAGGCGTCGCTGCGGAAGCGCACCGCCAGTCCTGCCGAGTTCTTGCCGAGACTCCATAGGTCGGGCCGTACCTGCGACTCCAGGGAGTCGGGCAGCCGGGAATAGGCTTTTGATGCGTCGGGTGCGAGAGTGCCGAGCAGCGGCAGCGCCGAGGCGTCGTGGGCGGCCATCTCGGATGGCTTTATGGCCGATATCGCCGGAGACAAGGTCATGGCGAGGAATAGGGGGATGATATGCTTCATGTGATAATTGTGGTGGTTTGCCGTTGCAAAGATAGTGATAATGACGCAATGTAGGGCGCTTACGGAGCGGCAAACATGAAAAATTTGCAGAATTCAGGGTAATTAGCTAAATTTGCTTGTTCAAAATGGAGCAACTGCTTTATATATTACCACGCGGCGTAGCCATCGGAGCGTTGATATCGGCGCCGATGGGTCCTATCGGCATGCTGATAATACAGCGCACTCTCAGCAAAGGGCGTTGGCCGGCGATGTTCACCGGTATGGGTGCTGCTCTCAGCGACCTCATATACTGTCTGCTGGCAGGCCTCGGTCTGAGTTTTGTGACAGATTTTATCGAGAAACAGCAGCTGTGGCTTCAGCTTGGTGGCGGAGTGGTACTTGCTATTTTTGCGGCGTATCTTTTCAGGAAAAATCCCACCCGTTCGCTTAAAAGCGTGGAGTCGGCTTCTCCCACCAATTACTGGACAGACTTTGTCACAGGTTTTCTGTTCACATTTTCAAATCCGCTCATACTATTCTTCATAGTAGGTCTTTTCGCCCGCTTCTGTATCATCCTGCCCGATTTCGGAGTACATCATTACATCTTTGTATACGTATGTATCCTGGGTGGAGCGTTGCTGTGGTGGTACGGTGTGACATGGCTTGTCAACCGTTTGCGCCGTCGAGTCAACGTACGCTCGCTGTGGCTGGTCAACCGCATAATCTCAGTAATTCTTTTTGTCATGGCCGTATTCGGCATCACCATGGCTCTCAAAGATATAATATAAGACGATCATGAATCCCGCACAACTCATAATACCACGCATCGACACCCTTGACGCCATCACCGAGACCGACGCCATAATAGCTCTGCTCGACGACAAGGGAGCCCGCGGTGATATCTCGCATGTAGACTGGCCCGAGGTGTCATCATACCGCCCCATGGCCTCGTTCTCGACTGCATATTCCCGGACACATCTGTACATCGACTTTCTGGTGCGCTGCAATTATCTGCGCGCCGAAAACAGCGATAACCAATCGCCTGTGAGCGAGGACTCCTGTGTCGAATTTTTTGTTGAGCCTCAGCCCGGCGGCGAATATTGGAACTTCGAGTTCAACTGCATCGGAGCCATCAACGCCTCGCACCGCATGGTGCGCCCGCAGCCCACGCGCCTTGATGCCGGACAGTTGGCCACAGTGCGCCGCTACGCATCGTGCGGCACAAGGCCGTTCCGGGAGATCGAAGGGCTGTTCACGTGGAATCTTCTTGTGGCTATTCCGTTGTCGCTGATAGGCCTCGACGCAGACAACATGCCCGAAAAGGTACGGGGCAACTTCTACAAGTGCGCCTCGGCCACATCCGAGCCGCATTATCTGTCGTGGAACCCCATACTCACCGAGAAGCCCGACTTCCACCGTCCCGACTTCTTCGGCGACATATACTTCGAACGACCTTAAATCAATAAATTACCTTACAACCATATCATCTATGCTGAAACAACTATTGGCGCTGTCTCTTGCGTTCGGAGCACTTACGGCTCCGGCATCGACGCCGCGTTGGCTCGAGGCCGATTCGGCACAGGCCATAATGCAACGTACACGTGCCGACTTCCCGTACACCGTAGACGAGTTTTATGAACTTATCAAGGAAAAAGACCCGTCGTTCACGCGCGAGCAACTGCGCGAATATATAGATAAGAAATACGTCGAGACACTGATGTTTGACGGCGTGGAGCGCGTTTTCCGCAAAGCCCCCGGCAACATGAAGCTCCTCAATCCGGCCACCAACGGCGGCTGGAAGCATCGCGGCTCTCAGGCATCGACGGCACGCATCAGTTATGTCGACTCCGTGCTGCGCCAGCGCGAGGGCAAGAATCCCACGGGCGCGGCTCATAAGGTGGTGTATCGATTCAGTATCGACGTGCCATACAACAGCGCCATCGACGGCGAATTGCTGAGCGTATGGATGCCTGTGCCCATGAAGACACAGCGGCAGCACAGCTTCAAGCTCCTCAATGCCTCGCCCTCGCAATACGTGATGAGCGACGGCAAGTCGGATCACAACACCATCTGTTTTCACGGTCTCGCCCCGCAGCCCGGCGACACCGCACATTTCGAGTATGTGGCCGAATTTGTCACTGAAGGTGAATACTTCCCGGCCGACGAGATACTCGCCCGCATGAAACCGTACAACAAAAAGAGCAAGCTCTACAAGGAATATACCGCCATGGAGGCGCCGCATATTATCCCTCTCGATTCGCTCGCGCATGCCATCGTGGGCGACGAGACAAATCCATTCCGCCAGAGCGAGCTTGTATTCGACTATATCATACAGCATTATCCCTGGGCCGGAGCGCGCGAGTACAGTACCATACCCTGCATACCGCAGTATGTGATGGAGCAGGGACACGGCGACTGCGGTCAGGTATCGCTCATGTACATATCGCTGATGCGCAGCCTTGGCGTTCCCGCCCGTTGGGAGAGCGGCTGGATGCTGCATCCGGGCGAGAAAAATCTGCACGACTGGGCCGAGGTGTACTTTGAAGGAGTGGGCTGGGTGCCCGTTGACGTGTCGTTTGGCCGCTATACCGGCTCCGACGATCCCGATATCCGTGGATTCTACTCGCACGGCATGGACGCACACCGTTTTGCCGCCAACAAAGGCGTGTGCAAGGATTTCTTTCCCCGCAAGCAGTATGTGCGCTCCGAGACGGTCGATGCCCAGATGGGCGAGGTGGAATGCCTGCACGGCAACCTTTTCTACCCTGCATGGAGCCGTCGCCTTGAACTCATATCTGTAACCCCCGTAGCCAAGAAGAAAAAATGAAACGCATTGCAATAACCGCCTTTGCCCTGTCGGCGATATTGGCCGCAGGAGCCGATACGATAGATGACGCTGTGGCCGCAGTGAAAAAACAGCATTATCCCGATTCGCGACAGGCCGTGCTCGAAGTGACATCGGCCAAAGATGCCGACGGGCACACAGTGGTGCGCGGTGTCACATCCGAGCAGCGTGCTCACGATCTACTTGTGGAGTCGCTGCGCGATGCGGGCATCGACTTTGTGGACTCTCTCTATGTATATCCCTCCGATTCCACCGCTCTGGTGTGCATACCTGTGGTGACACTCCGCACACGCGGCTCACATGCCGCCGAGACAGCCTCGCAGGCCGTGATGGGTACTCCCGTGCGCCTGCTCGAATATAAGGGCGGATGGTGGCGCGTGCAGACCCCCGACGGCTACATAGCCTGGTCGCCCGACAGTTCCGTGCAGCCTGTGAGCAAGGAACGGGCCGATGCATGGCGCTCGTCCGATAACCGTTATGTTGTGAAAGAGCTGTGGCAGACCCGCGCATACACCACACCCACGGCCCGCGGCCCGCGCGATGTGGTCACCGACCTTGTGCTCGGTGCGATTGTCGAAGCCGATCCGGCCACCCTTTCCGACGGACGTGTTGAGATAACCCTGCCCGACGGCCGCCGCGGTTGGGCCGACATGGCTGCCCTGCAACCGATAGCCGAATGGGCCGGTCAGCCTTTCGACGCGCAGAAGATTCTCGATACAGCATATTCGCTCGAGGGCTCGCCGTATCTTTGGGGCGGCACATCGGTCAAGAGCGTCGACTGCTCCGGGCTTGTAAAGGTAAGCTACCTCAGCAACGGCCTCATACTGCGCCGCGACGCCTCACAGCAGGCCCTCACCGGCAAGCGCATGGACGGCATGGCCACCGACAGCTTCCGCGCCGCCGACCTGCTTTTCTTCGGCAACAAAGATACCGGCCGTGTGACACATGTAGGTCTTTATGATTCCAACGCACGATATGTGCACTCCTCGGGCAGGGTGAAGCGCAACAGCCTCGACCCCGGGTCGCCCGACTATCTCTACTCTCCGTTGAGTGCATCGCGCATCGACGGCTTCCAGGGTACCGACGGCATTGTACGCGCCATCGACCATCCCTGGTATTTCAACCTTAATAACAAACATTAATCTCACCTCTGAAACCATGAACCGCAGAAACTTCCTTAAAACTTCGGCTCTCGGCCTCGCATTTGCCGCAGCCCCAATCTCGCTCTCGGCGGCAGGATCCGACACCGTCACAAAGAAATCAAACCGAAGCGGACGCCTCAATCTGTCTTTCGAGCCTTACGAGCTCAAGTTGCGCCACGCATTCAACCTCGCCCGCAATCAGCGCACCACCACTCCCGGCGTGCAGGTACAGATCGAATACGACGGCCTAGTAGGTTACGGTGAAGCCTCCATGCCCCCGTATCTCGGCGAGAATGTCGAGTCGGTATGCAAATATCTCAATTCGCTCGATCTGGCGCAGTTCTCCGATCCGTTCCGCATAGCCGAGATTCACGAATACCTCGACAGTGTTGCTCCCAACGACCGTGCCGCCAAGGCTTCGGTCGACATTGCCCTCCACGACCTCACGGGCAAGATCATGGGCCAACCCTGGTACAGGATATGGGGACTCTCGCCCGAGAAGGCGCCCAATACCTCCTACACCATAAGCTATGACGCCGACCCCAAGGAAATGGCGGCAAAGATCGACGAAACCGCGCCCTTCAAGGTGGTGAAGATAAAGATGGGACTTGACCACGACAAGGAGATCACCGAAGCATTCCGCAAGCGCTCCGATGTGCCTATATGTGTCGACGCCAATCAGGGCTGGACCGACAAGCACAAGGCTCTCGACATGTGCAAATGGCTTGCCGACCGCAACTGTCTGTTTGTCGAGCAGCCCATGCCAAAGGAAATGTTTGAGGAGACGGCATGGCTGCGCGAACGCTCGCCGCTGCCCATAATCGCCGACGAATACCTCCAGCGCATCACCGACGTGCGCCGCGCCGCCGACGCATACGACGGCATCAACATCAAGCTCATGAAGAGCACCGGCCTCTACGAGGCTCACAAGATGGCCAACCTCGCGCGCGCCCTCGGAATGAAAGTGATGCTCGGCTGCATGACCGAGACTTCATGCGCCGTAACCGCCGCCGCGCAGCTATCGCCCATGGTCGACTGGGCCGACCTCGACGGCAACCTGCTCATCGCCAACGACCGTTTCGACGGCATCAAGATTGTCGACGGCAAAGTCACCATCCCGACTCGACCCGGCATCGGCGTCGAACTCCTGTCATAACCTGATAACTCAATAACCTTATAACCTTGAAATGACAACTGCCGGGTTTGCCCGGCAGTTGTCATTTCACTATCTTCCTTACGGCAGGCAGTATCAAGGCTTCCATCACCTCGTATCCGGCCTCGGTGGGATGCACGCCGTCGTCGGTATACCGCCGGCTCAGACTACGGCCGTCCTCGTCGAGCATAGCGGTGTGATAGTCTACATAAGTTATCTTCTCGGCCTTTGCATATGCTGCAATCAGTTCATTGAGATGCGCTATCTTTTCGGGCGCGTCTGTGATATCCTTGTTCCAGCTGAATTGCGAGGCGGGTAGGGTACTCGTCAGTATCACCCTTATGTTGTTGGCCCGCGCTATCTCCACCATCGACTTGATATTGCCCATTGTGCGCTCCTCGTCGTAGGGATGCGAATTCTCGGCTATGTCGTTGGTGGCGGCGTTGATCACAACAAGTCGGGGACGCAGATTCACCACATCCTCCCGAAACCGCGACAGGAACTGATAGGTGGTCTGCCCGGCTATGCCGCGCCCTATGAACTCATTTTCCTTGAAAAAATCCGGACGCTTCGATGCCCAGAACTGTGTGATCGAATTGCCGAAAAACACCACCCTGCGCTTGTTGTCCGGATTGGCCATGATCTCCTTGTTGGCCTCGGCATAGCGGTCGAATCTCGCCCAGTCGTTTCTCTGAGCGACTGCCGCAGCCGACAGCAATATTATGGTGACTACACTGAATAATATCCTTTTCATCAATTAATTAAAAGTAGGGACGCACGGCTCGTGCGTCCGGTTTCTGCCGCATGGCGACTTTAAAGCACAAAGATAATCAATATGCCGGTCGATTGCAACAAAAAAATACGGCTTCCCCGCTATGGAGAAGCCGCATCTGTGATTTATTGCGGTATTCAGTCATCATATCTTATGAAGTTACCGTTGCGGTCAAATTTCATGTCTATGCCGTTCGACAGCTCCACTTCATATCCGCTGCGCTCTTTGTCGATCCCCACCACGCGGGTACCTGAGTGGTTCTTCTTCACATACTCGGATATGCCTTTTGGAATTAAGCTCTTGGGAATGGAAGCGTTATTTGCGACCTCGACATTGTCCCAGTTGCCGCTGCGGTCGAAAGATATCTCGGTGCCGTCGGTGAGTACTACTTCGTACTCGTCGACGCGTCCCATGGTCTTTTCTATCTTCACGACACTTACCTTGGCCTTGAAGTTATTGCTTATCGTAGTACGCGCGGCCTCGGGGAGTACCGAAGCATCGTGTGCGTAAGTATCTTTTGCCGAGGCAGCGAAAGTGAGGCCGAGAGCTATGGCCAACATCAGTACAATCTTTTTCATTACTTTAATATTTTTAATAGGCTTTGGAAATTAGTTTATATTATATTCGCCGCCATAGGCCGGTAGGATCCGGTATGACGATGAGGGAGCGTAGCTGTGGCTACGTGACTGAAGAGGAGTGGCGGAGATTGCGGCATAGGGCAAGAAGATGATATAAATTAATTTTCAATGACTACTTATTATTTGTACTATAACGTCAAGCCGGATATGAATGTTTCGCGCACATGCCGATTATCTTATAATCGCCGATGGTGCGCTGTTGTCCTGTGCTTCGATTTCGTTACCGCGGTTCACCTTGCGGCCATATCCTATCGTGTAGGTGATCCCTAGATTGATCCGTGGATGTGCCGACGGCGAGTAATATGTCTGATATTCGGTGTAGAGCGGCGTCTCTCGCTCCCATGTCGATGAGAGCCATCCACGGTTGAATAAGTTGACCGCATTTATATTCACTACCCACGTGCCATTGCCCCAACCTAATGAGATTCCGTGGAAGCTGCGTTCGCGGATTATGATATTGGAGTTCTCGGTGAGCTTTCCGAGCGGACTGCCCCACCACGCCATTATATTGAAATTTTTGTGATAATAAGCTGCTTGCAGCTGAATCCGGAAAGGATAATAATCGCGGTCGTATATGCCTGTTGTTCGGTAGTAATTCTGTGACATGTTGGCATACAGCTGCAACGCATTGTTCAGTAGGTTGCAGTTGACAGCGGCACCAAGATAGCCGGAACCGTAATTGCCGTTGTTGATAAATCTGCGTATCAGAGCCTTGCCGTCGTCATAAGGTTCGTACACGGCGGCGACACGTCCTTCATCCCAGTTATATCCGCCGAATACGGCCAATTTCCAGATATTGCGATAATACCAGTTATAAGCCAGATGCGTGCGGTAATTGTGCCATATGTCCAGATCGGGATTGCCTGTGATATATGTCAGTTCGTTGCTGCGTATCACATCGCTTGCCCGCCAGGATATGCTCGGCGTGGAGTTCTCGAGATATACGAATCCGAACAGCGAGCTGTTCTTGTTGATCTTGTAGCTTGCTTCAATGCGGAAATACGGATATATGTCATTGTTGTTCTTGCCGTTCAATATGTTGCGTTCATAACCGAAGCCAAGTCGGCTGTAAATGTTCAGTTTTCTATTGTTGAATGTATAGCCGCCGAATCCTCCGGCACAAGTGATATTATATGAATCGCCGAAATTGTCGGTACCGGCGTACAGCAGCTTGTTGATATTCTGTCCGGCAGTGAATCCTATATTGATATTGTGTTTCTGAGAGAAGCTCTTGCGACCAGTGAGTTGTACATTCCAGTTATAAGAGTCCTCATGGATGCGGTAATATATCGGCGACGATAGATTTGTTGTATAGCTGCTGATATTGTCGCGGTGTGTGTATGCGAACCGCGGCGCCACATCAACCGAGAATCCCGCGCCGAGAGACGCCCAGAACGATCCCGTATAGCTCGCCGCATTGTATCGGGTCGGAGTATTGCGGCGATAGTCATAGTCCTTGTCCGGCATGGCGTCGATCCGCAATGCGCCCGACGATTCGCTTACAGGGATGGAATTGTGTGTGAACGATATACTGTTGCGTGCGGTGAACTTATCGGCCTGATATGTGGTGCGCAAGGTTACAGGCACGCTGCTTTTCTTCTCGTGCGAGTCGAGCATTGTTTCATCACGCACTACTGTAGTGGTATTGCCGTCTTCTCCGAGGGTATACCGTTCGTGGGTATCTGCGCCTGTATGGCGGTAATCACTGTTGTTATAGCCTGCAAACAGATCGTAGGTGACTCTCTTGTATGTGAATTTGCTGAAGACA
This sequence comes from uncultured Muribaculaceae bacterium, assembly GCA_910577355.1. Classification (GTDB taxonomy): domain Bacteria; phylum Bacteroidota; class Bacteroidia; order Bacteroidales; family Muribaculaceae; genus CAG-873. The sequence goes on along the minus strand of CAJTMY010000011.1, from coordinate 3,748 downwards.
TTGTCTGTGTTTGAGAAGCCGTTCAGCGTCCTTACATCTGCCGATAGCTTGGTATATCCGCCATATTCATACTGTTGTAGTATGATGTTGATCACCCTCGATGCTCCCCGGAAACGTGGGTCGACCGGGTTTTCGATAAACTCCACCTTGCGCACATCCGTTACTTTCATGCCGTCCAGATCGTTGGCATCGGCCTGCATATAGTTGACATATATCTGTACTTCGTTGCCGGCCACATCCGTGACGGCGTCCGACATGGGATTGGTCACAATCTGCGGTATCGCCATGCGCCGCAGCAGATCGATGGCTGTACGCGAGGAGTTTTTCTGCTGCGACGACGGTATGTAGACACTTCTGTCGGTGTAGAAGAATGTGTTGTCGGCCTCGACGGTGACTGTATTCAGAAGATGCGGCGACGCTTCCATTGTCATCTTGTCCACTGCAAAGTCATCACACATCCGGTAGGCCGGCTTATAGCCCACATAGCTCACCTTGACTATCACTTTCTTATGGTCGCAAGGTATTGAGAAGCGTCCATCCGAGTCACTTGTCCCGTATGTTATCACTGTCGAGTCGCGCGGCGCGAGCAGCATCACGGTCGCGGTCGGCAAAGGTTGGTTGTCGGTATCTGTCACCTGTCCGGTATAACAATACCTGCCGTGTTGAAGCGCCTCCAGATAATAGATATTCTTCTTTTCGGTCACAGTCACAGGGTTCAGGCCTATAGTCTGCCTGAGGGCTTCATAGGCATTGTCGGTCTGCACCCGGGCCGATGTACGGTAGCCGTCGAGTTCCTTGTATATCATCGCTATGTTCACGTCGGGATGGTCTTTGCTTATCCGCACGATAGCCTCCGATACCGGCGTGTTGTTGAACTTATATACAAATTTATATGCATCCGCAGTGCCGAAACTTATCAGTATCAGCAATATGGTGAGAATGTGTTTCATTTTCAATAGATAGTCAGGGTCGTGCCGTCGACACGGATATTGATATGGTTGAACGTGTTGAGCTGTTCTACAGTCTCGTCGATCGATTGCGTTGGGTCGAACTTGTAATAGAGGTGCAGGCCGGCAGCCTCTTTATTGCCGTATTCGACAGTCACACCATAATGGCGTGCTATCTCGGTCAATATAGTGCCGAGTTCCACGTCTTCGTAAATCACAGGCGCCAGAATTGTCTGCGTCGTATCGGTCGCAACGGCTGTCTTGTCCACATCGATCGCTGCCCGTGGTGCCGCGGGCTGTTCAGCAGCAGGAACTGGTTCGGCTGTCTTTTCGGGCCGTGATAATGTGATCGTGACACCGACAGCCGCCGATACCAACGATACCAATGCTATAGTGGCCGCTATCGATGCGGCCCGACTACCAGACAGGCCGTGCCGGCTGAAATTGCGTGCGGTAAATCGGCGCCACTCGCCGTCTACTTCTGCGGGAGACATACTTCCCGCATCAAGTGCCGCTCCCGTCTTGCAGAGCAGAGTGTATATCTCTTTCGTTTCAGAATCAGCCAAGATACCGGCAATATCTTCGTCGCTGTATTTGTCGGGATGTTCGACAAGGTCAAGCACAAAGTCGTATTTATCCATGATTATCAAGATTTTTACGGATTATTGTCAATGCATGACGAACGTGCTTATAGACAGCGGTCTCGCTTATTCCGAGCATTCGGGCAATCTCAGTAAATTTGTGACCGTCGACATATCGCAGCTCCATCACCCGGCGGCACTGTGGCGTGAGCTCGGAACCGATAATGCTGTATATGCGGGCTATTTCAGCCTCGTCGGGCCAGTCCTCCCGGTCGTAATCCTCAAGCTCGAGAAAATACAGTTCCGACAGGCGCCGGCGCACATCTGCGTCCCTGATGATGTTGAGACAGCGGTTCTTTACGGCGGCTGCAAGATAGCCGGCAGTCGGCTCGAACATCTGGTCGCTGCAAAGCAGTTTCTCAAATACATCATTGACAACGTCGCGCGCCAGATCATTGTCATGCAGCAGCACTCCGGCCAGACCGTGCAGCCACGCATAATGCTCTTTGAAAAGCCGCTCTATGTGATTTCGGTTCATCATACATCTATAAGACACCCGCGCGGCCGTTTCCTAAACCCTGAAGGTACATTATTTTTATTCCTCGGTACTCCGTTTTTTGTCTGTATTCCTGCGTTGCTTCTTGAAATCGTCCCAGTTGTCGTTGAAATTCTTGTGCGATTTGTAGAGCGTAATGCCTGTAAGCTGTTTCAGCATCGACAGCACACGGTGCCCGAACTGAAAGTTGCGGTTATCCTTGTCCCCACCGGCCAGACGGCGGTCAAATACAAGATCCTGCCTCACCAGGCCGTGATCTATGCCGTCGACACGCGCGATAAGTTCCTTCACCGACTGTTGCAGCTCGGGCGCTTCGGATGGCTCGTATATTTCTATATTGCCGGTGTCAAACCGGTGTTTGGCCCACTTTTTTGCTTCCTTCACTGTAATATACTCCTTGTCGAGTATATATACCTCGGCGTAGGTGGTGACATATACTGTCTCGTCGACACGGTCAAAGCCAAACATATCGTGGCCGCGTCCGTTCGACTCGATATGGAAGGAATATCCCGTGAGATCCATTGGCGAGATGGTATCGCCCACAATATTGTCATAACTGAACTTTACCCTGAAATTCTCAAAATCCATATCCTTTCTGAAAAAGACAGCAAGATTCGGCACCCATACCCGGCTTATCGTATCCGCCAGCACATTCACGTCGACGTTTACCCGGTCTCTGTTCCTTGACCATATCTGCGTGGGGCTGTATTTGCCGTGGATAGTATCCGAGCCGTTTTCAATACCCCTCAGCCGTTTGGGCATGCTTGGCGGCACTGCTATGCCCGGCCAGTCCGACCACGAGAAATGCCGTCCGAACTTGTTGCTCACACTGTCGAGCCCGTATGAGTCTGTGAATCGGTAATACGACTTGGCCTTGATGATACGTGGAGTCGACCACCCTTTGAACTTCGTTCTCTTGTCGGGCGTGAGCATATAATCCACCATCTTCTCCCGAAACAGGAATACCGTGTCGGTATGTCCCGACAGTGTGGAGTATTCGCGTACATATGCCAGGACATGCATCACTTTCTGTTGGCTCGATTCCACGACCACTTCGGGCAATTCCATCATATGCTCCCGCATGAATACCGTATCGGTGTATCCCCGCGGTATAATCCGCTCGCGGTAGCCCATATAACGTACAGTCACAGGATAGCTCTCTGGCGAAATATATGGCATACGCCCCTTGGCGTCACATACGCCTATGGCTCTGCCGTCACTGTCGAATACCGAAGCACTCGGCAACGGCATGTGTGTGGCCGAATCCGCCACAACAACGTGCTGCACCTGTCCCGCGGTCGACAATACCGAGAAGATGAATGTGAGGAATATGAGAGTATGACGTAGCATCTATATGACTGAACGATCCGTCGGCAAAAGTACGTAAAGATAACCGCCGGTAAAAACCATTTCATAATTGTTAGCATTCCCGCCCCGCTTTTTAACGATTGTTCAGGAGCTTGTCAAAACAGCAAAGCTGAATCAATTTGTGGAATACATGTAGCACAGCTTTGTCATTCCGGGGCATTTTGGGTGCATTTTTTGGCATAGCCCTTAAATAAAAAATCCCTGTAAGTGAGCTACTTACAGGGATTTTGAAGTTTCCATAGCGGAGAGAGAGGGATTCGAACCCCCGGAGGTGTTACCCTCAACGGTTTTCAAGA
>CAJTMY010000010.1 GCA_910577355.1 uncultured Muribaculaceae bacterium | reverse complement strand
TTTTCACTCGGATAGTTTTTTAACATTTCAACCGGGTTTTGCTGCTGACCCGTTTATTCGTACATATGGTTCCAAAGTGGGTTGGGCGCGCCATTGGTTTGTAGCCATGTTGCGTTCCACACGGCCGCCTGCCTTAACGCCGAATCTGTCGCTGATACGCCAATCCACATATCCTCCGGCAGCGGAGGAATATGTATAGCCGGCCATTGCCGGATTCATAATTCCCGGCCGGCTATACAGGCTGCCGTATAACGTGACTCCGATAGTCGGACTTATCCGATAAGTTAAAGAGATGCCTGCTCCGGTCTGGCGTCGCAGTCCGTAATAAGTGCCGTAATGCAAAGCTTCGACATATGCCGAGAACGAAAAATCACCTATCTGCTGTCCGACATTAAAACCGCCCCGCTCTATTGTCATAAGTCCCGGCATGTGTTCGTGTGATACAACACTATAAAGTCCCCCACCCGTCCATGATGCTATATTGCCCGGCAAGAATAATGCAGGTCTTAGCACCGGCATCGACAATGGAACTGAATTCAAGATTGTGGCAGCTGGTGCGGCTTGTGATTGATTCTGAAATGACAGTCCGTTCTGCGATACTATGGTGTCAATATCAAGCCTGTTCTCTATGATTGTCTTTGAATCGAGGGGCAGGCTGTCCCGGTTCTCGGCAACGACAGTAAGTGCCGATAACGTAGCAAGTATAAATATACGAAGTCGTTTCATTTTTATTTGTGATTCGTCTACGGCAAATTTAGGACTTTGTACTTGTATCACACAATATTTCACCTTATTTAACTTAAATGTTTGATTATTGTGGCTAAATTAAGATACAGTTGGTCGAAGATGAGGCATATCTGTCGGTACCGCTTCCGATACTTACAGCCAAAGGAACAGCCGACGATGCGGAGCATGGATTCTATAATTACGGCAGCTGTATCTTCTATCTCAGGCGCCTAGATAGAAATCGCGGCTCTCAGACCATCCGCGCGTAGCGTTCCGAACCGTAAGGGTCGCCATACCGCGACGCCCCGGGGCTGCACCGCGCACACGGCTCATAAGCTGAGCGAGCGACGATATGCCGTCGCCATTGTAAACATATACCTGTCGGCCCATTAAGGTCGCCGTAGCAAAGAGAATGTCGGTGGATGAGATTGTTGACATAAGGATAGAGGTTAAATCTTTTTGTATCACAAAGGTAAGAATGCACATGTGCCAATACATTGCACATGTACATTAATAAAATCTAAACAAAGGATTTTTCTCGCTTCAAAACACATAAATACTATCTCCATGACACACAAACCCAAACAAAAAACTTGCAGGAACAGTAAAAAAAAACTAACTTTGCACCGCTTTTTAGCATATCCCGTGTGATGGGAAATTAAGGAGCAGACAATAAACTTAATTTTGAGTAACACAACAACACTACACTCATGAAAACATTCAAACTTGCAGCCCAGCCCCGTACCGAGCTCGGCAAAAAAGCCACCAAGGCTCTGCGTGCACAAAATCTTATTCCCGTTGTGCTCAACGGCGGTGAAATATTCGACCTGCCCTATGCCGGCACCCTCAAGCCCGGTGAGAAAATCGTGGAGATCGGCAACGGCAAAGCCCTGCTTACCACCGACCTTACCGTATCTAACGATGCTGTGCGCAAACTCATATACACACCCGATATCTTCGCCATTGAGCTTGATATCAACGGCGAAACCCGTATGGCCGTGCTCAAGGACATACAGTTCCAGCCTGTAAAGGACAACATTCTGCATATCGACCTGCTCGAAGTAAGCGACAAGAAGCCCGTGACTGTTGAAGTTCCCGTGAAGCTCGACGGCCATGCCGAAGGCGTGAAAGCCGGTGGTAAACTCACACTGTCGATGAAGAAACTGCGTGTGAAAGCTATATACACCGCTATCCCCGAGCGTCTGGTCATCAACGTCGACAACCTCGGCCTTGGCAAGACTATGCAGGTGGGCGACCTTCACTTCGAGAATCTTGAGCTCATGAACGCAAAGAATGCCGTGGTATGCGCCGTACAGCTCACCCGTGCCGCACGTGGTGCCGCTGCCGCCGCTGCAAAGTAAATATTTGCTGACGCATGAAATACCTGATAGTTGGGCTGGGCAATATCGGCAGTGAATACGCCGGAACCCGTCACAACATAGGATTTATGATATTGGACGCCTTAGCCGAGGCGTCCAATATTTCTTTCGCCACGGAACGATATGGCGATATAGCCCGTATGCGCCTCAAGAACAGGCAACTCGTGCTCCTCAAGCCATCGACATATATGAACCTCAGCGGCAATGCGGTACGCTATTGGCAGCAGAAAGAGAACATACCTGTCGAGAATATATTGGTTGCGGTCGATGATGTCGCCCTACCCCTCGGAGCCATACGAATAAAGACACGCGGCAGCGATGCCGGTCATAACGGGCTTAAGAACATAGCGCAGATGTTGGGCACGGAGTCGTACGCACGCCTGCGCATGGGCATAGGCAACGACTATCCGCGAGGATGCCAGATCGACTATGTGCTGGGAAAGTTTCCACCCGAGCAGCTTGTCGAGTTGGCCGAACGCATCAAGGTCGCCGACGAGGCTATATGCGAGTATGTATTGGCCGGCGCACAGAGCGCCATGTGCAAATATAATAACAAATAAGATCTACGACAACCGCATGCCGAATATGTAATGGAGCCGTGTAAAAGGCTCCATGGCATGAAGATACTATTATTGACATAAAACATCAGCTTGTGAAGATTACATTGTTAATATCGACATACAACCGTCCGGATGCCTTGGATGTGGTGCTTGACAGCGTGTCGAGACAAACCCGTATGCCTGATGAGATAGTGGTCTGCGATGACGGATCCGGGCCGGAAACAGCCGATGTGGTGAAACGTTGGCAACAGCGTCTGCGCGTTCCGGTGATCCATGTATGGCATGAGGATCGGGGATTTCGTCTCGCCGCCATCCGTAACAAGGGGATTGCCGCATCAACAGGCGAATACATAATACAGATCGACGGCGATGTGATGCTCGAACGACATTTTGTGGCCGATCATGCCGATAGCGCACGCAGCGGCTATTACATAAAAGGCTCGCGTGTGAGGTTGTCTCCATACGGTTCTGCCAAGATATGTGCGGCGCGTATCGCATGCAGCATATCGCCGATATCCCGCAGTGTGATGCGCGACCGCATGAAGAATTTTCGATTTGCCACACTCGGACGACTGTTCGGTACCCGTTACCATCGCGATGGTGTGGCAATAGGATGCAACATGAGTTTCTGGCGAAGTGACTTTATGCGTGTCAATGGCTACGACGAGCATTATGAAGGCTGGGGCGTCGAAGACACCGACCTGTGCATGCGTCTTGAGGGCATAGGTATACACACATTTAAGCTGTTTCGGATGGGATTATGCTGGCATCTGTGGCACAACGAGCGGCCTACCCCGCATCTGCGCGAGGCTTATGGTTATATGATGGACAATATAGACAACAAGAAGTATGTCGCTGAGCGCGGCATGACCGCTATATCAAAAATGGCAACTGAAGTACGTATCGATAAATGGCTGTGGGCCATGCGCATATTCAAGACGCGCACAATAGCCACCGAAGCATGTAAGAAGGGTCGAATCACACTTAACGCAGATCCCAATCCCGTGAAACCGGCCCGTACCGTAAAGCCTGGCGATGAAGTTCATGTCCGCAAGCCTCCGGTAACATATACCTTTCGGGTGAAGGCCGTGACCGAAAACCGTCTCGGCGCTAAGCTTGTGCCGGAATATCTTGAGAATATTACGCCGCAAGATCAGTACGACCTGCTTGATGTGGTGAAAATTTCGGGATTCGTTGATCGCCGAAAGGGGCTTGGGCGCCCTACCAAGCGCGAAGGCCGCGAATTGGCACGCTTCACAGATTCTTATGCCTCGAACGAGGGTTGGGATTTTGATTTCGACGATATAGACTGATTCTATATAATAATACTTAAGAAAAGCCCCGCATGGAATTTTTCCGTGCGGGGCTTGGTTCTGGTTATGATATTATTCGGCAAGGCCGCGGTTGCGCAGCAGAGCATCCACCGACGGTTTGTGGCCGCGGAAACGTACATACAGCGCCATGGGATCTTCCGAACCACCTGCCTCAAGAATGTTTTTCTTGAATGAGGCTGCGGTTTCAGGATCGAAAATACCTTTTTCTTCAAACAGTTCGAAGCCGTCGGTATCGAGAACTTCAGCCCACAGATAAGTATAGTAGCCCGAAGCATATCCGTCGCTGCCGAATATGTGCTTGAAGTAAGGCGAACGATAGCGGTAGGTAAGTTCGGCAGGCATGCCGATGGCATTGCGTACAGAGTCCTCAAAGGCCATTACGTCCACATCACCCGTAGGATTGAGCTTGCCATATTGAAGGTCAAGAAGAGCGGCACCTACGAGTTCGGCTGTGCGGAAACCGCTGTTGTGCTTGGACGAGGCCTGAATTTTCTCGATCAGTTCCTCAGGGATAGTCTCACCAGTCTTGTAATGGTGTGCGTATGTACGAAGCAGCTCGGGTTGGAAAGCCCAGTGCTCGTGGATCTGCGAAGGCAGCTCAACAAAGTCGCGGTCGACATTCGTACCGGCCTGACTTTTGAGACGCGCGCGGGAAAGCATGCCGTGCAGGCCATGGCCAAATTCGTGGAACATTGTCTGTACCTCGTCAATGCTGAGAAGCGAAGGCATATCGGCCGTGGGAGGAGTGAAGTTGCCTACATTGAATATAACCGGGCGTGAAGCTGTGCCGTCGGGATTGATCCACGAACCCTTGAATTCGCTCATCCATGCGCCCTGACGTTTTGAGGGACGCGTGAAGTAGTCGGTCATGAATACAGCTATGTGTTCACCTGTGCCGGCATCGGTGACATCGTAGACTTTGACTTCGTCAAAGTATTTCGGTGCGTCGGGCATCTCGGTGAATTTCACGCCGTAGAGACGTGCGGCCATGTTGAATATGCCGTTGCGTACCGAATCCACGGCAAAGTATGCGCGGAGTTCGTTCTCGTCGATATCATACTTGTCGGCACGTACTTTCTCGGCATAATAATAGTAGTCCCAAGGCTCTATGGTGAGATTAGCTCCGTCGCGGTCGGCGAGTGCCTGCATTTCCTTTACCTCTTCCTTGACCTTTGCCACGGCAGGTATCCATATCTGCATGAGCAGATCCTCTGCGTTTGCAACTGTCTTGGCCATGACGTTGTCGGTCATGTATGAGCCATAATTTTCGAAGCCAAGTAGTGCGGCTTTCTTGGCGCGTGTCTGGAGAATCTTGTTGATGACAGGCAGGTTGTCATATTCTCCCGAAGATGCCTGAGTGGTGTATCCCTTGTACATTTTCTCACGCAGATCGCGGTCGTTGGCATATTGCAGCACCGGCAGACGAGACGGTGCGTGCAGAGTAAATACCCATTTGCCTTCGCCGAGGCCGCGTTTCTGAGCTTCCTCGGCAGCTATGGCCACTGTATTGGCAGGAAGTCCGGAGAGGCGTTCGGGGTCTTCGATCACGATGGCAAACGAGTTGGTGGCATTGAGAAGGTTCTTGTTGAACTGAAGGTATAGGTTTGTAAGCTCGGTATTGAGGTTCTTGAGTTCTTCCTTCTGTGCTTCATCAAGTAGAGCGCCTGCACGCACAAAGTTTTTGTAATAAGTCTCTACGGCCCGGATCTGATCGGGCGCCATGCCGAGGTCATTGCGGTGGTCATACAGGTACTTGAAGCGGTTGAAGAGCTTGTCGTTCATCATTATCGCATCCTGCGACTCTGAGTAAAGAGGATAGAATTCCTCGGCTACGGCCACCATCTCTGGCGAGGAGTTGGATTCCTCGAGAGCGGCGAATACGAGCACCACTTTGTTCAATGTCTCGGCGGCATCCTCAAAAGGTATCACTGTGTTGTCGAATGTCGGATCCTCGGTATTGTTGCAGATGTCGAGGATACCGGCTTCCTGCTTGGCGATCCCGGCCTTGAGAGCGGGTATATAGTGCTCGGTCTTGATTTGGTCGAACGGTGGGATCTCGTAGACGGTGGTGTAGTTCTGCAGGAAAGGATTGTCTGGTTCTTTATCCATTGTGGCTGCGATACCCGCGGCTCCCGCCCCTATGACGGCAACTGCGGCAAATAATAAAAGTTTCTTGTTCACGAACAGATGTATTTAAGGTTGGTTTCTGCAAAAATAATCAAAATTTCGCATATTACGACAATTTAAGGCTGTAATTCACTCAAATATGTATTTTGCGGTAGGTGAATCACCTTTTGCTATTTCTTCGGGAGTCCCTTGAGCGAGTATCATACCGCCCCCTGCCCCGCCGTCGGGACCCATGTCTATTATGTAGTCGGCACTGCGCAGCACATCGGTGTTGTGCTCTATGACAAGCACCGTATTGCCCCGGTCGACAAGCCGGTTGAGTATACCGAGTAAAGTGCGTATATCTTCGAAATGCAGTCCGGTGGTAGGTTCATCGAGGATATACAGTGTGCGGCCGGTATCCTTTTTAGCGAGCTCGGTAGCGAGTTTCACGCGTTGGTTCTCGCCGCCCGACAGGGTCGATGACGGCTGCCCGAGCTTGATATAGCCGAGACCTATCTCCTGAAGTACCGTAAGCTTTTTCAGAATCTTTGGCACGCCGGCAAAGAATTCCACCGCCTGATTGATGGTCATGTCGAGTACATCGGCGATAGATTTGCCCTTATATCGCACTTCAAGCGTCTCTCGGTTGTAACGTTTGCCATGGCACACCTCGCAGGGCACCAGAACATCGGGCATGAAGTTCATCTCGATAGTGCGGTATCCGTTGCCGCCACATGCCTCGCAGCGTCCCCCTGCTACATTGAATGAGAAGCGCCCCGGCTTGTAGCCGCGGATCTTCGCTTCCGGAAGACCGACAAACAAGGTTCGTATATCGGTAAACAGCCCTGTATATGTGGCGGGATTTGATCGTGGAGTGCGTCCAAGCGGCGATTGGTCGACGGTAACGGCCTTATCGATATTGTCGATGCCGATTATCTCGCGATAAGGCAGCGGTTGCCGGGTGGAACGATAGAAATGTTGAGACAATATAGGTTCGAGCGTCGCATTGACAAGCGATGATTTGCCCGATCCGCTCACACCCGATACACATGTGAATGTGCCGAGCGGCAGTATGAAATCAACATCCTTGAGATTATGACCGGTGCAGCCGAGCAGCTGCAGAGTCTTGCCGTTGCCCTTGCGGCGGGATGCCGGAATCTCTATGCGGCGGTTCCCGTTGAGATATGATGCCGTTACAGTATCAGATTCAAGCATCTCGGCGGGGGTGCCGGCAAATACCACATTGCCGCCTTTACGTCCGGCTCCGGGGCCTATATCCACTACGTAGTCGGCCTCGAGCATGATGTCTTTGTCATGCTCTACGACTATGATGGAGTTGGAGGAATCGCGCAGACGTTTCAGCGAGTCTATAAGGCGACGGTTGTCACGTTGGTGCAGGCCTATGGATGGCTCATCGAGAATATACAGGACATTTACCAGCTCCGAGCCGAGCTGAGTGGCAAGCCTTATACGTTGGCTCTCTCCGCCGCTGAGTGTGGCCGCCGCTCTGTTTAGCTGAAGATATCCCAACCCCACATCCACTAAAAATCTCAGTCTTGAGCTGATCTCTTTTATTATCTCGGACGCTATCTTTGCGTCGCGGTCGTCAAGGCGACCGAGTATATTTTTGGACCACTCGTAGAGCGCCTCAATATCAAGACGGCAAAGTTGTGCGATGTTCTGCCCGTCGATAAAAAAATGAAGAGCCTCGCGGTTGAGCCGGTCTCCGTGGCATTCGGGACACTCGCAGCGTGTGTAGAACTGGCCGCTCCATTTCTGAGCCGCCGCTCCGGCATCATCGGCCTGCTGCATGTCGATATATTTCAGCAAGCCTTCGTACACGCCCATGGGCGTCACCGTCCCCATGCTTTCATTCTTAAGAATGAGACGACGGTCTGTACCGTTGAGGATCTCGTCAAGGCATTCCTCTCCAAGTTCGCGCACTGGAGTCTTCAGTGTCGCGCCATAAGCTTCGCATATCGATGAGAGCTGCCAGAATATCGTGGTGTTCTTATACTTGCCCAAAGGGGTGAATGCGCCGTCGTGTATCGAAAGCGAGTCATCCGGCAACACTTTAGAGCGGTCGATGATATTCACGTATCCCAAGCCTTTGCATTTTGGGCAATATCCCTGCGGCGAGTTGAACGAAAAATTATGCGGGGCAGGCTCGCGGTATGACAATCCGCTTGCAGGATCCATAAGCAGTTGCGAATAATGAGCAATATCATCATTGTCCACATCATAGATCATGACCTGTTTCTCGCCTTGGACAAGCGCGCTCTCGACCGTGTCGCGCAGACGTTGCAGATCCTTGTCTGTCGCCCGCAGGCGGTCTACGACAAGCTCCACCGAGTGATTTTTGTAACGGTCGAGTTTCATGCCCTGCGTGATCTCCATAAGTTCGCCGTCGACACGCACACGCAGGAATCCTTTCTTACGCAATGTCTCGAACAATTCCTTGTAATGCCCTTTGCGGTTTTTCACAAGCGGAGCGAGAACATATATCCTGCGTCCGTTGAACCGCTGTAATATGAGGCTTACGATCTTGTCATCGGAATAGCGCACCATTTCATTGCCGGTCAGATACGAGCGGGCGCGACCGATACGTGAGTACAGCAGGCGCAGGAAGTCGTAGATCTCGGTAGTGGTGCCTATGGTGGACCTCGGGTTCCGGTTCACGGTCTTCTGCTCGATGGCGATGACAGGGCTAAGCCCCGTGATATAATCCACATCGGGACGTTCGAGGTTGCCGAGCATATTGCGGGCATATGCCGAGAATGTCTCGATATAGCGTCGCTGTCCTTCAGCAAAGATCGTATCAAAAGCCAAAGACGACTTACCCGAGCCGGACAGTCCGGTGATGACCGTAAGCGCGTCGCGGGGTATATCTACATCAATATTCTTGAGATTGTTGACTCTTGCCCCTACAACACTGAGGGGAGATGTCATATCCGGAGCTTTGCCCATCACTCTTATTTGCCTATCCATTTAGGGTTGTATACGGCCTTGCGGGCAGTGCTGCGGCTCAGACCGTCTTTCATTGGAACACGCACTTTGTATGTCTTGCCTGTTTTATTGGTGAGTTTCGGACTGCGTATCCAGGGGTTCTCCTCGCGCAGATCTCGATATGATATCCCATGTTCACGAGCCCATTCGGCCCAGCTTTCGACAGAACCCTTGACTTCCAGGATATCGACAGCGCGTGGCAGATGGAGATCATCGGCGGTAAGTCTGAATCCATATGCGGCGGGATTTTCCATGATGGCTTTTGTAGCCATGATGCGGAATGGATAGCGCTGTGTCTCATCGGCGAGATACAATTCCAAGGCATCATCGGCAAGCTGGGCGTCGAGTTGCTTGGTGATGCGTGTCATACCTCCGTTGTATGCAGCCATTACAGATGTCCAGGAACCGCCGTAACGAGCAAGCGCTTTTTTGAAATACCGGCAGGCCGCCGCTGTGGCTTTTTCGATATTATACCGTTCATCCACCTCGTCATTGACTTCGAGCCCGTACTCCTTGGCCGTGGACGCGAGAAACTGCCACATGCCCGCAGCCTTGGCCGGCGACATGGCACGTGGATTGAGCGTACTCTCCACGCATGCAAGATAAAGCAGGTCATCGGGCATGCCATTGGCACGCAGCACGGGAGCCATCTGCGGGAAATAGCGATTGGCGCGCTTTATCATAAGCAATGTATTGCCATGTGTATATAGAAGCGAAGTGAGCTCGCGATCGTATCGCTCGGCATAATCCAAAAGGTCAAGACTGATTGTCTGTCCACATATTGCGACGCTTTGCGGTATGGACGGATTCACTGTGCTCGAATAAACTTTGGATGAATTTGTCTGGGCCGTGCATAATTCGGCAGGCGACATCATAAGGATTGCCGCAAGCAAGACCACATATCTGTTTGTCATATTGTTTATTGTGCGCTATTTAGTTTATTTATAAACAAAGTTACACAAAAAAAACGACATGCGCAAATCCTGTTTGCAAATCCTGTTTTATGTATGTTTTGGATGTTTGCGCAATTATTTATATCAAATATTTGCAATCATGAAGTTTTTTAGTTAAATTTGCACTCAAGTGTTAAATTAATCGGCGACTCTTATCTTCTCCGATGAAACCGGTAAACTTTGCCGGAACTAGAGTGTTAATATTATTAAAGTTTAATTAACGTAAAATCAAGCGTTCAAGCTTCTGATTATAAATGAAAAAACAGACAATCTGGATACTGACCGTTCTGATGGCGTTCGCATTCATCGGGCTGCTGTGTATACAGATATTTTATATGAAGAATATCGTAGGCATACGCTACGAACAATTCTCGCAGGGCGTACGCCAAAGCCTTATAGCAGTGGCTCAGCATCTCGAACGTGACGAGACAAGGTACTTCCTTGAAAATCAAGTGAATGTTGTTGAATCTCAATCGATCTACGCTCAGCGGCTCGGCAGCAGTCTGCCACGGCAGGAGGGCCTTAAGATCTCTTTCACCACACCTACAGGCCTTGAGGCCGATCTTACACTTAAAGGAGATGCTTCGGCCATCACCAAGATACAGACCGGCGAATCGCTTGTCGGACAGCATTTCCGCACCATGCAGGATGTATATCGCGACCACTACCTGTATCAGCGCGGCGTGCTTGATGACGTGATACTGAACATAATATCCACCGCATCAGAACGAACTATAACCGAGCGTGCCGATTCGTCGCTCGTCCGTACATATCTCAGACAGCAGCTCGACACTCTCGGCATCGATGTCCCGTTTGAATTTGCGGTAGTCAATCGCCTCGGCATCATCCAATACCGCTCGGCCGGATATAATCCCGGCGAGAATGTCGACGACGTGTTCACACAGACACTGTTTCCGCGCGATCCGGCCTCAAGAGTCTATAAACTCAAGGTATATTTTCCGACGAAATCCGACTATATTTTCCGTTCCATATCTTTTATGGTTCCGGCGTTTGCGTTCACGCTCATATTGTTAGTGATATTCATCTATACAATTATCGTGGCATTCCGACAAAAAAAACTCACGGAAATGAAAAATGATTTCATCAACAACATGACACATGAGTTCAAGACACCGATATCGTCGATCTCGCTTGCAGCACAGATGCTCAACGACCCCGACGTACGCAAGTCGCCTACAATGTTGCAGCAGATATCACAGGTGGTGAACGATGAGACCAAGCGTCTGCGTTTCCAGGTTGAGAAGGTGCTTCAGATGTCAATGTTCGACAGACAGAAAACCACCCTCAAGATCGAAGAGATCGACGCCAACCTCGTCGTGTACAATATAGTGAACACATTCAAGCTGAAGGTCGAGAAATACGGCGGTCGCATTGATGCCAGCCTCGATGCCCTCAATGCGCTTGTAGAGGTAGATGAGATGCACTTCACCAATGTGATATTCAACCTGCTCGACAATGCTGTAAAATACCGTTCGGAAGAACGCCCGCTGCACCTTGTGGTAGGGTCGCGCGATTTGCCGGGCGAACGTCTCGAGATCACCATAGCCGACAACGGAATCGGCATACGCCGCGATGATCTCAAGAAAATATTCGACAAATTTTTTCGTGTCTCCACCGGCAACCGTCATGATGTAAAGGGATTCGGCCTCGGCCTCGCTTACGTGCAGAAGATGGTCACCGAACTCGGCGGTACCATATCAGTGGAAAGCGAAATAAACATAGGAACAAAATTCATAATAATACTCCCACTCTCTAAAAACTGACAATTATGGAAGAACGCATGAAAATCCTGCTCTGCGAAGATGATGAGAATCTCGGCATGCTTCTGCGCGAATACCTCCAGGCCAAAGGCTTCAGCGCCGACCTGTTCTCCGATGGCGAAGCCGGCTACAAGGCTTTCCTCAAAGGCAAATACGACATCTGCGTCCTCGACGTGATGATGCCCAAGAAAGACGGTTTCACTCTCGCACAGGAAATCCGCACATTCAATGCCGAGGTGCCCATCATATTCCTCACGGCAAAATCCATGAAGGACGATATCCTCGAAGGATTCAAACTCGGCGCCGACGACTATATCACCAAGCCTTTCTCCATGGAGGAACTCGTACTCCGCATCGAGGCCATTCTGCGCCGCGTTAAAGGCAAGAAAGGCAAGGAGATAACGATGTACAAGATCGGCAAATTCACCTTCGACACCCAGAAACAGGTACTGATGATAGATGATAAGGTGACCAAACTCACGACCAAGGAATCCGAACTTCTGTCTCTGCTTTGCGCACACGTGAATGTGATACTCGAACGCAACTACGCGCTGAAGACTATATGGATCGATGACAATTACTTCAATGCCCGCTCGATGGACGTGTACATCACCAAGCTGCGTAAGCATCTCAAAGACGATCCGTCAATCGAGATCATCAACATCCACGGCAAGGGCTACAAGCTGATCGCTCCCGACGTAGAGGCGAAAAACTGAAAAGATTACTTAATAAAAAATAGATCGTGGATTCGGACATGTCCGAATCCACGATCTATTTTTTATTACAAAGTTTATTATTCTTCCACGTATTTCTCGCGATGAAAACGCGGGCTGATGACCTCATCGGCTGCTCGGCGCGCATAATCACCCTCTGTAGAGATGAACACCCAGTCGATATCGGTGTGCCGGCTAAGATCGCCCATGAAAAATGCTTCGGCTTCGGGCGAGCCTACCACTATGAGACGAGATATTCCCGCCTCACGGGCGGCATTCACCATCTCAACATAATATTTTAGCACGAAGTCATTTGCATCATGGTCGGTCTGGTCATCTTCAAATGTCATGACCACATCGTGATATCCTTCAAAACCGTCCTTGAGGGTATCCTTGTCGGCGACATCAAGCAACGATAAGGTAAGCGCCGAGTTTTCGATCATCACTCGTTCCGGATTGCTCACGAAAGCATTCACCGACTGTCCGCGATGCATAAACTCGGAGAGTACATCGGCAAAAACATGGCCGTTCATGCCGGTTAAAGCTATTTCTTTCATAGTATAAGTTTATTAATTGCTACTTTAATAACAATTTGCGTCCGGCGTTGTTTGATGTTGCGAATTATTTGAGTAATTTTGTATTCCAATAATGAAATCCGACAGATGGAACAGTTACCACACGACCCATATATGCTGATGAGCGTTGTGAACATGAAACTCCGCGACCAATACAGCGATCTCGACGACCTTTGCGGAAGTCTTGGAATCAGCAAGGAAGAACTTTGTGCGCGTCTGCACGCCGCAGGATTTGACTATGATCCGGTTAACAACCGCTTTTCATGATGGATACCGGATATCTGTCGCAGCTCAATGAACAACAGCTCGCAGCCGTGGAATACACCGGTGGCCCGCAACTTGTGATAGCCGGTGCCGGATCGGGCAAAACCCGTGTGCTCACCTACAAGATAGTGCATCTTCTTGCCAAAGGTTATGAGCCGGGGCGTATTCTTGCCCTTACCTTTACCAACAAGGCGGCTCGCGAGATGCGCGAACGCATCGAGGCGCTCGTCGGTTTCAGCAACGCCACTCGGTTGTGGATGGGCACCTTCCACAGCATATTCTCGCGCATATTGCGCAAGAATGCAGAACTTATCGACTATACCCGCAATTACACGATATACGACACCGCTGATTCGCGCTCGCTTGTCAAGATGATCATCAAGGATATGGATCTCGACGAGAAAATATATAAAGTCTCTACCATACAGAATACTATATCCTGGGCAAAAAATGCACTGATATCGCCCGAAGCATATGCCTCCGACAGAGATCTCATCGAGAGTGATATGCGAGCCAGACGTCCCCGCACGCACGAGATCTACAAGGGATATATGGAGCGTTGCCGCGTGTCGGATGCGATGGACTTTGACGATCTGCTCTACTACACCGCCGTGCTGCTACGCGACAACGAGCCGGTACTGAGACATTATCGCGAATTCTTCAGATACGTGCTTGTAGACGAGTATCAGGATACAAATTTCGCTCAGAATTATATAATGACCATGCTCACACAGGGTATAGGCAATATATGCGTGGTGGGCGATGACGCGCAGAGCATTTATTCGTTCCGCGGAGCAAACATACGAAATATCCTTGAGCTGAAACGTTCATATCCCGGTCTTAAGACATTCAAGCTCGAACAGAATTATCGTTCCACGCAGAATATAATCAACGCCGCCAATAGCCTTATCGACAAGAACGAGCGTCAGATACGCAAACAGGTGTTCTCCCTCAACGACGCCGGCGACCGCGTGGAAGTGCAGGCAGGGCATTCCGACTATGATGAGGCCGGCCTTGTGGCAAGCCGTATCGTGGTGCAACGGGCGCGCACCGGCGATCCGTTAAGTGAATTTGCCATACTGTATCGCACCAATGCCCAGAGCCGAGTGCTTGAAGAAGCCCTGCGGCGCCGCAATATACTTTACAAAATCTATGGAGGTCTGGCATTTTATCAGCGTAAGGAAGTCAAGGATGCCATCGCTTACTTCCGCATGGCTGTCAACCCAAATGATGACGAAGCCCTTAAACGTATAATAAATGTGCCGGCTCGAGGCATCGGTGCTACCACTGTCGCAAAAATCAGTGCCATCGCTATCGAGCATGGCGTGAGCATGTGGCGGGTGTTGTCCGATTCGCAGCAGTTCCTGCTCAATATCAATAGCGGTACGCGAGCCAAGCTGAATAAATTCAGTTCCATAATCGAAGACTTCTGCGCCCGCAAGGATGAAGATGCCGAGGCTCTCGCCCAACACATAATACGAAGTACAGGCCTCCTCTCCCAATACCTGTCTGATCGCACTCCCGAGAATATATCGAAAGTACAGAACCTTGAGGAGCTGATAAACGGTGCCCGCGACTTTGTGGAGGATAGGCGTGAGCAGGACGCAGATGGCGCGGCATCAATGGCCGACTTCCTCGCCACCGTTTCTTTGCAGACCGATCAAGATACCGAAGATCCGGCACTTGCCGATTCGGTGACATTGATGACAATACATGCCGCAAAGGGGCTTGAATTCAATAATATATTTGTTGTCGGTGTCGAGGAGGATCTTCTTCCGTCATCAATGGGCAATGGCACACCCGATGAGGTGGAGGAAGAACGTCGTTTGTTTTATGTCGCCATCACCCGTGCCAGAAAGTTCTGTATGCTGAGCTACGCCGGCAACCGATTTATCAACGGAAAGACAGCCTCGTGCCGACCGTCGAGATTTATAGGCGACATCAATCCTCAATACCTTAAATATTCGTACGGCGCCGAAGCCCTGCAGTTTTCAATGCCTTCACGGCAGCAGTTCCGAAATCCGGTGGCCTCTTATGCCCCGTCGATAAGCCGCATAAGCCCTACCCCGCCGCGTACTGCGACACCTGCTTCATGGCATGATGGTTCTCAGGCTGACTATTCATTGCACACCGGCGATGAACTTGCCGCAGACATGCTCATTGTACATCCTCGTTTCGGGCGTGGAAAAATCCTCACTGTCGAAAGCATCGACCTTGGCGACTCCGCCACCGTACAGTTCGACAACGAGGCCGCTACGCGAAAACTTCTTCTCAAATTCGCTAAATTCAAGATAATAGACTGATATGCAGCTTCCTTCAATCGATAAAATTCCGACACCGGCATATGTGGTCAGTGAGGATGCCTTGCGGCGTAATCTCGAACTTATAGACTCGGTGAAACGCCGCGCCGGCGTTGATATAATCATGGCATTCAAGGCCAATGCCCTGTGGCGCACCTTCCATATAATACGGGAGTATTGCCGCAACTCCACAGCCAGTTCGCTTAATGAATTGCGTCTCGGGCATGAGTTCCTGCATGGCGAGGTGCACAGCTACTGTCCGGCATACACTGATGCCACTATCGGAGAGTATATTCAGAGCAGCTCGCATATCACCTTCAACTCAGTGGCACAATATGAAAAATTTGCAGGCCGCATCGCCATGCACAATGCCATGCCTGTCAATCATCATGTGTCGCCGGGACTTCGGGTAAATCCCAAATGCTCGGTAATAGAGGCCGACATATACAACCCCGCTCTCCCCGGCTCACGCTTCGGTGTGGATGCGTCGGCTCTCGGCGACCGGTTGCCGGCAGGGATAGATGGCTTGCATTTTCATGCGCTGTGCGAGTCGTCAAGTTACGACCTCGCTCGCGTGCTCGAAGCTTTTGAAAGACAGTTCGGTAAATTCCTGCCGCAGCTGAAGTGGGTCAACATGGGCGGCGGCCATTTAATGACACGCGAAGGCTACGACGTGGATCATCTGGTGAAGATTCTCTCTGAATTCCGGACAAGATATCCGTGGCTGAAAGTCATACTCGAACCCGGCAGCGCATTCACCTGGCGTACCGGAGTGCTGATATCGGGCGTGGTGGATATAATGGAAAACGACGGTATAAAGACTGCCATTATTGATGCATCGTTTGCGTGCCACATGCCCGACACACTCGAGATGCCATATAAACCGGTCATTACCGAAAGCCTCGGGCAAGAGCCTG
Organism: uncultured Muribaculaceae bacterium; assembly: GCA_910577355.1. Taxonomy (GTDB): domain Bacteria; phylum Bacteroidota; class Bacteroidia; order Bacteroidales; family Muribaculaceae; genus CAG-873. The sequence goes on along the minus strand of CAJTMY010000010.1, from coordinate 51,711 downwards.
TCAATGGGATGCCGACCTACCGCTTCGGTGGCAATTCATGCCTGAGCGGCGATTTCAAAGGCGAGTGGAGCTTTGAGAAGCCTCTGAGGCCCGGCGACCGTATCACATTCGAAGACATGAATCATTATACCAATGTGAAGACCACCATGTTCAACGGCATACAGCATCCGTCTGTATGGTTGCAGAAGTCAGACGAGACTGTTACATTGCTACGCGATTATAATTACGAGGATTATAAATCAAGAATGTCATGAATACACCGCGATTTTCGGTCATAGTGCCGGTATACAACCGGCCCGGTGAGGTGAAGGAGCTGCTCGACAGCCTGCTCGTTCAGACGGTGAAAAATTTTGAGGTGATACTCATCGAGGATGGCTCCACTGAGCCTTGCCGCAAAGAGTATGAGTCGGCAAAAGCGGCCGGACTCGATGCCAAATATTATTTCAAAGAGAACGAAGGGCGCTCGATAGCACGCAACTATGGTATGGAAAGAGCATCAGGCGATTATTTCGTGTTCTTTGACTCCGACTGCGTGATTCCTCAGGACTATTTTTCGGCGCTCGCAAAGTCTCTTAATGAAAAGCCTGTCGACTGTTTCGGAGGCCCGGACGCCGCACACGAATCATTTTCGGACACACAGAAGGCCATAAACTATTCGATGACATCGTTCATGACCACAGGCGGTATCCGTGGCGGCAAAATCCGGCTTGAAAAATTCGTGCCACGCACATTCAACATGGGCTACTCGCGGGAGGTGTACGATAAAGTGGGCGGCTTCCGTGAGATGTTTTCCGAGGATATAGACATGAGCACACGGGTTCGCAATGCAGGGTTCTCGATCGGTCTGATACGGAATCCCGTATGGCATAAACGCCGTGTCGATTTCCGAAAATTTTTCAGACAGGTATATGTATTCGGCAAATCGAGAGTGACCCTCAAGCTGCTTTACCCGGATTCACTGAAGATAGTGCATCTCCTGCCGGCAGCTTTCGTCATAGGCACAGTGGCGCTCATATTGCTCGGTATATTTGTGAGTCAGTGGTTTCTTCTGCCACTCGGACTATATTTCATAGCCGTGTTTATCGGAGCTCTGATCGCGACACACCGGCTTAAGATAGCAGCCATGTCGATTCCAGCGGCCGTTATCCAGCTCGGCGGATACGGATGCGGCTTCATCAAGGATTTTACGACCAAGATAATATTGCGCCGGGGGCGTAATGTCGAGGAAGAAATCGAAATGCGCAAAGGCAAATGACCGATAGATATTATAAAGCACCCGATACATCAGCCGGTCATTATATGATCCGTGACATGGCGGAAGAGCAACGTCCGCGCGAAAAAGCCTTGCGGCAAGGTATAAAATCGTTAAGTAACGCCGAACTGCTTGCAATCCTATTCGGTACAGGCCTGCGTGGCAAATCCGTACTTCAGCTCAGCGACGAGATTCTTGCCGACAACGGCAATCATATATCAAAAGTTGCGCGTCTGTCGATCCGCGATTTCATGAACAGGTACAAAGGTATCGGCGAGGCAAAGGCTATATCCATACTCGCCGCGCTGGAACTCGGGAGCCGGTCGGTGGCGGATGCCGCTTCTCTCTCCCACCCTGTTATCAACTGTTCGGAGTCAGCTGTCAATGTGATGAAGCACCATTTCAGCAACCTGCCGCACGAAGAATTCTGGATCATGCTCCTTTCGCAGGCCGGCAAGGTACTCCGCGAGATATGTGTATCTCGCGGTGGTATAAACCTTACGGCTGTAGACGTTAAGATCATATTGAAGCATGCTATCGAGAATTATGCCACGTCGATGATACTGTTTCATAATCATCCTTCCGGCACCCTTGTACCTTCGCCTCAGGACGACAATCTCACCCGCCGCATATGCACTGGGGCGAAGGCGATTGATGTAAGGGTCAACGACCATATAATCATCACCGACGGAGGCTACTACTCATATCACGGCAACGGGCGTCTTCCTGATTGAAAAAGTATTAAGTTTTTCAGCATAAACCGTCTGGATTTCTCAAAAAAGCGTTATATTTGCATACTTATTCAGAAATACTTACTTAACACAATAACTAATATCATAAAAACTATAATGAAGCTGACCTTCAATATCGATTACCGTACTATATGGGGTGAGTCGTTATATATCAGCGGCAACTGCGATGCCCTTGGCGCCGGAATATATCACAAGGCCTTGAAAATGGCCATTGATGGAACGGATCATTGGAGCGTCTCGATAGAGGTGCCTGATGAAACTAATGTGATCGAATACCATTACGAGGTGCGCAATGATGACGCAGCCACAAAATTTGAATGGGGCAAACCTCATCGTTTCAACCGCGGCAGGAGCGCACGTAATTACTGCATATATGACAAGTGGCAGGACCAGCCGTCCGACAAGCCATATTACTCGTCGGCGTTTACCGGCTGCATATGTATGCGAGGTACACGCATGAAGGAGGCTGTTCCTCGCCAAGGTTACCTCACCATACAGGTTTTCGCCCCGATGATAGCGCCGGAATGCCATTTGGCCGTTGTGGGGTCTTCTGCATCACTCGGCAAATGGAATCCGGATAATGCTATCGTGATGTCGGATGCTGAATATCCTTTATGGGCTGCCACAGTACCGGCCAAGGATATAGAGCCTGATACGGAATATAAATTCCTTATTCTGGATAAGGATAAAAAGATAGTGGCGTGGGAAGGCGCAGACAATAGGCGTATCGGCATCCGGGCCGCCGCCGATACTGCTACAGTGATGTCCGGTATGCGGTTTGTAAATCCTCTGTCGCCATGGAAAGGCGCGGGTACGGCGATCCCTGTGTTCTCGTTACGTTCGGAAGAGGATTTCGGAGTCGGAGATTTCTTCGACCTCATGAAAATGATCGACTGGTGTGCCTCCACCGGACAGTCGTTCCTCCAGATCCTGCCCATCAACGATACTACGATGACGCATACCTGGCAGGATTCATATCCCTATAACGCCAACTCCTGCTTCGCGCTACATCCCATGTTTCTGCGCCTTGAAGAGCTTGGCACTCTTGCCGACAAGGAACGCCGTGCCTATTATGACGAGATGCGCATCGAACTGAATGCCTTGCCGCAGATAGATTATGAACGGGTAAACCAGATTAAAATCGAGTATTTCCATGAAATCTTCGCTCAGGAAGGTGCCAGGGTGATAAAATCTACCGATTTCAAGGCGTTCGTCGCCAAAAATGAACATTGGCTCATGCCGTATGCGGCATTCTGCGTGCTTCGAGATAAGTTCGGCACCCCAGTGTTCGCCAAGTGGGGCGAGTATGCAGAATACGACAAGGATAAGATTGCAAAATTCATCGCAGACAATCCTGAAGATATAGATTATGTACTGTATCTGCAATACCATCTTGACAAACAGATGCGGCACGTTCACGAATATGCCAGACGTAAAGGCATCGCACTCAAGGGGGACATTCCTATCGGAGTCTCGCGCGACAGTGTTGATGCATGGACCGATACCCACCTGTTCTTCATGGACAGCCAGGCGGGCGCTCCGCCGGATGACTTCTCGGTTCTCGGCCAAACGTGGGGTTTCCCGACCTATAATTGGGAAGAGATGGCTCGCGACGGATTCGCATGGTGGAAAGCCCGATTCCGCAAGATGAGCGAATATTTTGATGCATACCGCATCGACCATATCCTCGGATTTTTCCGCATATGGCAGATCCCCATTGATGCGGTACACGGTCTGCTCGGTATCTTCCATCCTGCGCTTCCATTCACATCCGACGAACTCCGTTACAATTACGACTTCTGGATAGATATCGACCTTCATACCACACCTTATATCATGGACAGCTTCCTGCACGACTTCTTTGGTGAATATACCGACGAGGCAAGAGAACGCTTCATGTATGAGGTGAGCTCTGGGCGTTATAAACTCAAAGATCCCTTCAGTACACAGCGGGCCGTTGCCGAATATTTCGCTACACAGGAGAAGAGCGACAAGAACACACGTCTCTGTCAGGGACTGCTTGGCCTTATTGACCAAGTGCTGTTCATCGAGGATCCATCCGAGAAAGGCAAATTCCATCCCCGTATATCGGCTCAGTTCACATATACATATCGCTCTCTCAACGATTATGAACGTTGGTGCTTCGACCGCCTCTACAACGACTTCTTCTACCGTCGGCACAACGACTTCTGGTATGGCAAGGCTATGTGGAAGCTTCCTCCTCTTATAGATGCCACAGAGATGCTCACATGCGCCGAGGATCTCGGTATGATTCCCGCTTGTGTGCCGGCTGTACTAAGCCAGCTTGAGATCCTCACCCTCGAGATTCAACGTATGCCCAAAGACCCGAATACCTCTTTCGGTAATACATGGAGCTATCCCTATTACAGCGTATGCACTACTTCGACGCACGATATGGGTGGTATTCGTGCCTGGTGGGAAGAAGACCGCAGCAAAACATCCGATTTCTACCATAATGTTCTTCACCAGGGCAGCGATGCCCCTTACTTCGCCGAGCCGTGGATATGCGAGAAGATCCTCGACCTTCAGGTAAAATCTCCGTCGATGCTGTGCATCATACCTTTGGCCGACTGGCTGTCGATGGACGGAGAACTGCGCCGAGAAAATCCCGCCGACGAGATAATCAATGTACCTGCCAATCCCCGGCATTATTGGCGCTACCGTATGCATCTGACACTCGACCGACTGCTCAAAGCTGAAAACTTCAATGTGCGTCTCTCTGAAATGATCAAAAACTCGGGACGCTGATAATGTCCGATCCGATATAACGACGTTGCGATTTCAAAAACAACATCCCCGGCCGCGCGGAGGCGACCGGGGATGTCTCGCAGAATTATATAACATTCAACCATAAAGGTATCGTGCCGGATCTGACAGGAACCGCCTGCCAGATTCCGATTGCGTATGTATTATTTCTCAACTGTAACCCTTGCCGATGCGAATACATTAAGCTGTAATTTCTTGGCAATTTCGTAAATAGCTTTACCGGCTTTTAACGAAACGCCCTTATCGTCCAACGCAGGCGAATATGCCGCTATAGCCCCGAATCCCGGCAGTATAGCGAGAACAGCCCCGCCAAAACTGTTTGCAGCCGGCAGACCCACTGTCATCATCCATGCACGGCCTTCACGATGTACGCCACGTGCCATGGTTGCAACTACGTTGGCTGCTATCCTGCCGTCGAATACTTCCTGTCCGGTAACCGGATTACGTCCGTCGGCGGCTATAGTGGCACCCATTGTGGCAAACTGAGTGGCAGTGAATGTCAATGATGCAAGACGGACATAAAGATCAACGGCAATATCGGCGTCATCATACAGACTGTATTCGGCAGCCGCTATCTTGTTGATGGTGTTCGCATTGACTGCTTTTTGTTTTAATTGTTCATATAGTTTGTCGTCAAGAATGGGCCGGCATCCTGCAAGATCTTCTATATTGTCGACCATAATGTTATATTTACCTTCTGGATCGCCTTGAGGTGATATCACACTCACTGCTCGGATCCCATGAGCGCTTACAGGGATGTCGGGCTTGATGCCTTTGTGACATCCGCATGTACATACGCCCGCCTTTTGTACGAGCTGTTCGGGTGTGTTCTGGCTCAATACAAGTACATGCGATGGTACCAATGCGATGCGTCCCATAGGAGAGACCGCTTTTGTATCTCCTTTTTCGAATATGCGGCCGTCAGTAAGAACTATGCTGATGCCGAATGTGTCCGAGGTCGCCGATACGAGTTCATCGATCTTCCCTTCGTCCGAATCTTTATATTTTTCATAAGCTTCGTCAATGGCCGTCTGAATATCCGCGGATTTTATTTTTCTGTCCATAATATAGATATTTTTCTAATTTCTATGACAATAACAATGTATGTTCTTCAAAGGTTGCAACCACATGTTTTTTATTTGGCGATTAAGCTATTTTGTATTAAATTTGTGACAAAATATATAACGGAATGAAAGATAGATTATATAATGTTTATGGGAAAATTTTTGTATTATTGACTTTTGCCCATTTAATATGCACATATGCGAATGCCGGTATATATAATTATGATGAGATCCTTATAAATCTAAACAATAGGTTGTCGTCGAGGTGTTCAGCGAACGACAGCATTTCTATTCTGACAAATATATTTGATATTCTGCAGGTTTCAGGATCTCCGAAAGCCGATTCAGTAGCGGAGTTCACATATCATGTGGCGCGGAGACATGGGATGACAGGAACGGCTCTTGAAATGTTGCGTCATCGGGCCAATTCCAACAATCGCAATCTTGATGTGCTCGAAATACTTGACGACCGTATGAGTGAATTCGATATTACACCCGACGCGCAGCAGACAGAGACATTCATAGCGTTTTCGCGCAATTATTATTATGCTCATTATGCCGATGAAAGTACTCGCCGCAAGTGTTTTGAGAAGCAGTTGCAGAAAGTCTCGGTAAATCCCCCGGCCAATCTATATGAAAGTATAGAGCTGCTGCATGCCGTGTGCATGTATATATCGCTTGAGTCAAAAGGTGAGTTGCTCGTCGAGTATATCGACCGTCTAGGAAAACTTGTAGACAGACTGCCGGCAGATAATGTGGAACTTAGAAACGCCTACAATGTTCAGGCTGCTATCGCGTATTCATCTGCCGGCGAGACTCAGAAAGCGGTGGATGCCGACATGAAACTTATTGAGATAATGGATTCGCTGCGCAGCTATTATAAATCGAATGGCCGGCCATATCGCGCATATGGAGCGAACCGGTATGTCGTGTACACGCGTCTGCTAAGTAATTGGGAGAAATTGCCGCAAGAGGATATACGTGATTATTATGATATGGCCAAAAGATATGCGGCAGATGATCCGCGGGCTGCTGCCACTTTTGCCAAGGCTCCGCTACCTGATATATTCTATGCGATGGCAACCAAGGATTATTCAAAAGCCAGTAAGTTGATACAGAAGCATATCGACGAACCTCTTGTCAGGAACCGGCGCAGCCGGCTGTTGCGATATCTGATTACAGCGTCCGAGGCTCTTGGTGACAAAGATACTATGCTGTACGCATCCCGTGAATACAACCGTATGCTTGAACAGATTATTGATGACCGTATGCAAGAGCGATATAAAGAGCTGCAGATTGTATATGACACTTACGAATTCAAGCAGGATTATGAAAAATTGCGTTCGGAAAAAAGAGAAAGCGAAAGCAAGATGCAGAAAATTGTCATCATAATAGCTCTTGTCGCTTTAATCGTCTTACTGGTTCTTGTATTTTTCCTTGTAAAACAATATCGTCGTTCACAAGAACTTGCCTGTACTTTGCAAGTGGCCAACAGTACTTTAAAAAACGAACGCGATTCTTTGCGGGAATCCCAGGCCGCACTCACTCAAGCCCGTGACTCTGCAATGCAGTCCAACCAGTTCAAGACCGATTATATCAGGAATATGAGCAACGAGCTGACTGTGCCGTTAAATGCTATTGTGGAATATTCGCATCTTATAGTCGACTGTACTGACGCGAATGACAAGCCATACCTTGAGCGTTATGCCGAGCAGGTGGAATCCAACTGTACGTTTCTCGCCGCCATTGTCAATGATGTGCTTCATCTGTCGGAAATCGAAAGCGAGCAGGTGAGCCTGCGCCGCGAGCTTGTCGATCTGCGGAGATTGGCGGAGATATCGGTAGAGACAATCAGACCAATGCTACATAAAGGTATTGAAATTGTATTTGACTCCGAATCTCCAAATCCGGAGACATATACCGATCCGCGACGAGTGCAACAGATACTTATCAATGTGCTTGGCAATGCGGCCAAATATACGCGCCAGGGCCGTATTTTCCTTGAATGTCATATTGTGAACGGCGGGAAATCGGTCGCAATAGCCATCTCTGATACCGGCCCGGGAATTCCGGCTGCCGACAAAGAGCGTATTTTCGAGCGTTTTGTAAAACTTGACAAAAATGCGCAGGGTATCGGTCTCGGATTGCCGATATCACGGCTTTTGGCGCGGCTGCTCGGAGGCGATCTCGTTCTTGATACAACTTACACACACGGCGCGCGTTTCATTTTCACACTGCCGTATATAGTAAAATGATCGTCAGAATGTTATGTGAACCGCTATACGCAGTCCCGAGCGGTCGATCTTATAGGGCATATTCCGGTAGTTTAGACGCCATACATAGTCGACTCTCAGTACCTTGAATATATTCTCCAGACCTACGGACGCTTCCATATAAGGCCCGCGGTCGAGCCTTGTCACACCTGTTTCTGCCGGGAATTGCAACAGTTCGCTGTGCATGGCCGGATTGCAGCGGTCGTCGAGTCTGCCCCAGTATCCGCGGAAAGCAAATACCTCGCGCAGTTTTAGATTCTTGATATACGGAATGAAATTTAGCAACGCTCCGTTGGCCCAATAGGTGAGATCCCACGAGGCATATGTGGTTGTCATGAATTCCATCGGGTTCATAAGCGTATAGCTGCGAGGCTCGATGATATAAGACAGATTCACATTTGGAGTGAAAAGGTTTAGGAAAGGAGAAGAGCTCCATATATGACCGCCGCCTATATATGTGTCAAGATAACCGAATGCCGAGAACCACCAGCGCTTGGATATGTCGATTTCTGTCTTGTTCACATTGTATCGCGTGCCTAAGACACCTTTGGGGGCATACGTGTGCATCAGAGTGACAGCGGGTGCGTCGAGGTTGACAGGGATACGGTATGTACGCGTCTGGAAGAATTTTTCGCCGGGTGCGTATCTAAGCGTCAGCTCCACACTGTTTTCTGTAAAATGGCTGATGGTCTCCCCGCTTGCAGTGACAAGCGGCATGGTCGGTGCGGCCTTGCGCCATGTATTTGCTACAGCGAGATTGACCGTAAAGTTGGATCGTGTCTCGTAATTGAATGCCAGTTTGTTAAGCCGGCGATACACGGCGCGGTCGTCGCTCATACGCTTGAGCGACAGCACAATATTGTCGGCTGATGTGAACAGATAGTTTTGTCCGGGCCGCTCGATGTCGTATGAAGAATTGAGCCGTATCGACTGCACCGGGAATTCGCGCGAATGGACTTCCTTGTCTATGAAAGAATATTCGGCCTCGGCACTGTACTTCCATCTGTGATCCTTGAATCCGTATGCGACATAGAACCGCCCGAACCATCTCGGCGACAACGATGCGGTGGTCATGCCCCCCACCCTCAGCCTCACACGCTCAAGGGAGTTGAAACTCAGGACGGAGTTCACAGGTCCGAAATCGAAATAGCTCGGATTGCCGGTAGACACATATCCGGAAAAAGCTGTTTTTAAAATTTTCTCGCCCCAATAATATAGAGGTACGGACCGCAAACGGCGCATCAGCTCGTCCACTTTGCTTTCACCTTTGGCGATATCGCTGAGACGGGCCTGCCGCCAATATTCTTCGTCGCGTGCGTTTGCACCGTCGGTCTGTGCCACGCGTCCGTCGCCCTTGAATACGTCATTGTCGATCATATCGAATGAATGGCGGGCATAATCGGTGGTGCGGTTTGCATATAGCCCCGTCGCTTTGCCGAGAATGCTGAATTCAATGGTGAGTATGTCGGATGTCTTCAACCGCGATCCGTCGGGGGCGCGTTCAAACGACTGGCTGATATACAGATTGTCTACAAAGTTGAGGTTGATCTCTTTGGGCAGATGCATCTCCACCTTGCGTATGAACATTGTAGTATCGTTCTCGGGGACATATATATGTCCCATGAATCCGAACGAGGCATGATTGTGCGGATAAAACGAGAGCACTATACAGCGTTCGCCGGCTACTTCGACCGTATCGGTAAGATAAAACTTGTAGAAATCCGGGGCGATATTGCTGAGAGGACTTACAAACCGGTTCTGCAACAGTGTGATGTCATTCTTATAAAGATCGATCTCACGCATTATATCTTCCATGAAAGTACGCATTGATGCCTGATCGGCAATCTCATCCACTCCGGCCGATCTGATTCCGTCGATAATCTCGCGCTCGGCACCGGGCGAGAGTCTGAAGTTCTCCCGCGATGTCTTTTCCTTGATCATAAGGCTGAGATAGGGCTTGCCGGATACTTCAGAAGTATCGACATGCTCCGAGAGAAATGGAAATCTGGCAAGCATTGTCTTATGATCTTCTGCGGTAAAGTCATTAAGGCCGAGTACAATGCGCTCGTACTTGTCATAGGAATAAAAATCGTTGCGCCGTGGATCGGTCGATGAGGCCTTTGATCTGAGCCGCTTCATGAATTCCACCGCGGGATTGTTCTTCTTTGAGTATTTGCTTTTCCGCACTATAAGTTCCTTAAGTTCGGTCGCAGACGGCGACATATACACTGCATAGGTATTGAGACGGCAGCGCTTTATCGGCAGGATTTTCTTATCGTATCCCACGCAGGTTATCTGTAATGCTTTGGTGTCGGCAGGCACAGACATCTCGAATATCCCGTCGGCATCGGTTACTGTGCCGCGGTCGGCGCCGGCCACCATTACCGACGCATACGGCAACGGCCCGTCACTCACAGAGTCGCGCACTATACCGCGTACGAAGTAAATATCGGCGGCAGATGCCATGACACAGCTTATTGCCATAAAAAAAACGGCAAGTATCGGCTGTTTGTGACACAAAGAATGTATATTTGCAAATAATTTCAAATTCTGTACTATGGCAAAGGAGATTGAACGTAAGTTTTTGGTTGACGATGGCACCTATCGCGATCTTGCACTCGCAAGCATCGAGATCGTTCAGGGCTATATCTCTTGTGATCCCGACCGCACGGTTCGTGTAAGAATGTATGGCGACCGGGGATTCATAACCGTGAAGACACGCAATACAGGAGCCGTACGCAACGAATGGGAGTTTGAGATTCCGTCATCCGAAGCCCGCGACATGCTTGCCGAAGCATGTAGGGGGGTATTGTCAAAGACCAGATATATTGTGCCCGGCGATGACGGCCTGTCGTGGGAGATCGACGAGTTCCACGGCCGTCTGCAGGGTCTTGTCATTGCCGAGATCGAATTGCCTGAGGAGGATCATCCGTTCACACGCCCCGGCTTTATCGGCCGTGAAGTGACGGGTGATCCCCGGTATTACAACTCTAATCTCGTCGCTCAAGCCTGACGACGTTCTCTACATGGTGGGTGTGCGGGAACATGTCCACCGGCTGTACGGCGGTAGCCTTGTACTTGCAGTCGAGCAATGCCAGATCGCGCGCCTGTGTAGCCGGATTGCAGCTCACATATACGATGCGCCGCGGAGCAGCGTCGAGAATCACCTGCACCACGTCGGCATGCATGCCGGCGCGGGGAGGGTCGACGATGATGACATCGGGATGTCCGTTGCGCCCGATGAATCCGGCATTGAGCACATCTTTCATGTCGCCCGCATAGAACACTGTGTTCTCTATCCCGTTTACCGAGGAGTTGATACGGGCGTCGACAATAGCTTCGGGCACATACTCGATGCCGACGACTTTGCGCACCTTGCGGCTCACGAAGTTGGCAATGGTGCCGGTGCCCGTATAGAGGTCGTATACAAGCTCGTCGCCGGTGAGGCCGGCAAAGTCGCGCACCACTTTGTATAGCTCGTAGGCCTGCCGCGAATTGGTCTGATAGAACGACTTCGGGCCGATGCGGAAGCGCAGGCCTTCCATCTCCTCCTCGATATATCCGCGTCCCGAATGCAATATCACCTCTTGATCGGTAATTGTATCGTTGACCTTGAGATTGATCACATACATGAGAGATGTAATATCGGGGAACGCCGACCTTATGGCGTCCATCACGGCCTTTACCGCTTCGGGATCATCCTCGCCGAAGCACATCACGGCCATTGTCTCGCCGGTCGAGGCCATGCGCACCATGAGCGTGCGCAGCAGACCCGCCTGCCCGCGCAGGTCGTAGAAGCTCAGTCCGTGCCGGATTCCATAGTCTTTCACAAAGTTGCGGAGATCGTTTCCGAACCGGCCCTGAAGGTGGCAGCAGTCTATGTCGAGCACCTTGTCGAATGCTCCGGGAATGTGGAACCCGGCGCCGTCGCGGTCGGGGATCTCCACGCCGGATGTCATCTGCTCGGCGGTGAGCCATCGCTTGTTGGAGAATGTATACTCCATCTTGTTGCGGTACTCCCATATATTCTCCGATCCCTTGATGGGACTGATCTCGGGCAGTTCTATCTTTGCGATGCGGACGAGGGCGTCGGCCACCTGCCTGTGCTTGCATCGCAGCTGCACATCGTAGGGCAGGTGCTGCCATCGGCATCCGCCGCATGTGCCGAAATGGCCGCAGCGGGGGGCGATGCGGACGTCGCCGGGCTTCACGATGCGTGCGATGCGCCCCTCGGCATATGATTTGCGTTTCTTGGTGATCTGTATATCCACGATGTCGCCCGGTGCTCCGTATGGCACGAATACCACCATGTCGTCGACACGTGCGATGGCATTGCCCTCGGCTGCGACATCGGATATGGCCGCGCCCTCGAGCACGGGATATGGTTTGCGTTTTCTTGACACTTCTGATTCTTTTTTTATTCGCTGCAAAATTAACCAAAATCCGCGAATTACAGAAGCGATCACACCATTTGGCCTGCCCGTTTCATCCATTTAGACCAATTTCTTGTCCTTATTGAAAAAAATAGCTAACTTTGCAATGTCCGGAAGAGAAATGCCGGACTGTTGAAAAGCGCATTGCTTTCTTTCTCGGATAGGAAAATCGCCAATTTGACTGACAAGAGAAGAGGATTGTGAAGCGCTCCTCTGTTATGTCGTACCTCGGTGCGGCCTGCGGGTCGTGTACGGATACCATCAGCGGGGCTCTTGTTCTGTCTTTATCAGTCTTGTCGGGCGTTTGGCGATGCCTCCTGTCTCTGGTCGAAAGAACGAGACCCCGCTTTTCCGATATTCAAGACCGACGATAATATGAACAGAGATATGATTGCATTGGCGTTTATGGGATGGCCGCTGTGGTGTGCGCTCCGGGCCTACGGGCTTTTTACAGCGATACAGTGATCTTCGCTTCGAGCGAGTTGCCGGCCGTGCCGTGCATGGCAGCCAGGGACAGCCCTATGGCCGCCTTGTCGCTTATGCCGCGGCTATAGCCGAGATTGACGCCTATGGCGTAGATGCCGGCGGCTGCGGATTCAAACCGGTCGAGACAGTCGTGTACTGTCGCGCCTGTCTGCGCCTCGAAGCCGCTACTCCGTGTTTTATAGTTGCCCTGCCTGCCATACGACAGCCCGGCCGATATCAGCGATGCGCCGCTGTGATAGAATACCGACGGGGTAAGCCGCAAAACCCATACATCATATCCGAGCTTGCGCGCCGGCGAGAGATATGTGGAATCGAAATGCAGCATACCGCCATCAGCCACAAACGACAAAGCGAACTTTCCTGTTTTCATTACGGCAGATGTCATTATACCGAAATCGCAGCCGTCGGCGCTGAACATATCAAGCGATGCTATCATCGGGTACACATTGGCTGATGCGTCGCCGAATATATTTTCGGTTCCGGTACGCCGCCACAACTCTCCATATATGGCGGCTGACATATAATTGCCTGCCGGGCGGGTGCGATATCCTGCCATAAAGCACAATTTATCATGGCGGATGTGTGACATGGGCAGATTGTTGAGATCTTTGAGAAGATAATCTATACTAAGGCGCGACACAGCTGCCGAAGCGATTGCTCCGGCTTCCATACCGGGGAGCAGATCGACGGAGACGGCATATTCCATACCGTCGTAATGTGTGTTCTTGCCGAGCGAGTTGAATCGGTTGTAGGACATGCCGAGGCCGGTAAGATGATATACCACCGGCTCGCCGGTCTCGCTCATGAACATTATCGAGCTCGACTGTTTGTACTTTTTAAAGGCCGCCGATACCGCAACAATATAGGACGATGCGATATGGTACCCGATACCGGCCTTCATATCAAGATTGCCCGATACATTGCGTGGACGAGGATCGCGGTTGCGGTAAGAGAGCGATGCCGTGTAGCTCAATGAAGCGCCCCACTCTATCTTGCGGCCTTTGCGTCCGTAACCACCGCTGAACCTATAATCCTCCATTCTCATCGCCCCGCCAACGGTATCGGCCAACGCATATGGATATACAAACTGATAATCGGCCGACTCGACAACGCCGTCGCGACGACGGTATCCATTGCCGTAATATGCCTCACCCCATACTGATGCCGAGGAGCTGTCCATAGGTAGGAATGCCGATGCATTGAAAAATCCTTTTCGTTCAAGCCTGTCTCCGCTCCAACCGGCATTGATGTCGCTCAACCCGACCTTATGGCTGTATGACGTGAGTGCCGGATTGGCCAGAACCGATCGGAAACAGTGATTGTAAGGTAGTGAATGATCAAGAATCCTTTGGGTGGGAGAGGAAGCGAATATACCCGGGACACCTGCCATAATGGCAAGTCCCGGGATAATATTCTTCAGGATATTTACAATACGTCTCATTTGGCGGGGGTTAAACCGTCTATTGTCGTTTGCGATACTTTGGTTCCGTCAAGATCGATGGCCGCGCCCTGGGATTCAATTTCGGAGGCGATGACATTGCCGTTGAAATCGGCGGTCGAATTGTTGGTGTCCTTGAGTATGATGCGGCCGTCATCGGCAGTGGCAAGATATTTGCGGCGTACGGAGTGGAAGTACCTGTCTGGATCCATATCGATCTTGCCACAGTTCGTCCAGCCCATATCAAGTTTTGGCGAGGTGACGGTCCAGACGAAAAGCTGCTCCACCGAGAGGTTCACCATATCCACCACCCACTCGTTTGGCATCATATAGCAGTCGCCGGGAATTTCGAATACTCCGGCCGGCACCGAGAGTTTATATGTATATGAATAAGCTTTCTCCGACAAATATCTGTCCATGTCGTAATCTTGGGGTATACGCGCTATGCCGTAGCTCTTATAGCCGCGGTTGTGCATGGAGAACATAGTGTTTGATATGCAGTACCATTTGTCGAGATTCTTCACCTCCGGATTGTCTATATCGGTGAATGCGGGATTCATGGACTCGTCGTACCATTCAAAATCGGCATGCGACAGATCTATGGAGTTTTCGTTCAGCTCCTTGTGATTCATGCCGTTGTCGGCTATCAGAAGGCTCTTGCCAGGTTCTACCGGGTAGTCCTTGCCGGAGCCGGGGACGACATAGACAGCATCCACCGCGACTGCCGATTCTTTGATGTCGGGTGAATATTCAAACTTCTGCACGCTCATGAAAGTGGTCTCGAAAAATGCGATACCGTCGGCATAGATCACATGGTCGGTATTGTTGTAAAGTTTCATATAATTGTCGCCACTGTATTGATAGGCCGACGATGTGAGGCTGCCTGCGAAATACAGTTCCTGAATGATAAGGTCATCGGTGGCGAGATTCACAAAAGCCTCGAGCGATATGTCGACGGCGTCCTTTACAGTGATAGAGCGTTGCGACGCACGTACTTTGGCCTCGACACCGTCGTGGAGCTGCGTCGCTGCCGTGTAGGAAAGATCATATAAGCCCGGCAGGAGGTTTATCGAATTCGCGTCTGAGAAATTCTCGACCTCCTGAGTGGTGACGTTGGTGAATGTGAATTTCTCATCGCTTACTTTGTCGACTCCGTCGGGGAGCGACACGCTTACCTTTACGGCGACCTTCTGAGGAGTCTCGGGTTCGGGCGGAATTACCGGATTCAGTTCATCCTTGTCGGAGCACGACGACACAGCGAAGGTGCATGCCGTTGCAATAATCAACAGCGTTGTTTTAAAATACTGCTTCATTTGTATATTGTTTATATTGAGATGTTTAGTTCCATTCCAAAATACAGCCCCGAGCTGCGCCTTACTGTAAAGCCATTGGATGTGTAGTCGGGCAGATAATCAAGAATACGGTTTACAAAAAGCGCGATACACATATACCGTCCGATCTCTTTTGATGCCTTGAAATTGACATATACGGCCATTGGTACGGAGAGTCTTTGCATTGCGGCTGTTGGCTTCTCAAGGAATTTCAATAAAGGATCGGCGGCTACGGCCTCCACGGTATAAGGATGTTCAAGACCGTCGGCGGCGCTTATGTATGCGTATGGAGTGCGGTTGTCGGGCAACTCCTCGGTAGTGGTGCGCCACATGCATTCAACAGCTGTGGAGAAGATAAGTCCCAGCCGTCTTATCTGTGTGTCGAACAAAAAATTAGTATTGAATTTTTCGTTCACCCGACCCTCGGTGGTATCATATATACCGATATATCTGTCACTTACCGCAACTCCGCCGACTACATCGCTTACCGGTCGTTGGATTCGCATCGAATTTGAGTATGTTGACCTGAACCATGCGCCTGTCACTGTAAGAGCGGTGGCGAGCAACGGCCACCGGGCGGTATTGATCTGAAATTCCACACCTTGCTTGTCGATGCGCGATCCGTTGGATACCTTGCTGTATCCGCCGAGTATCTCCATGTCGGTGAATGGCAGGGAATTGAGGTCGGGCGGTCCTTGCAACAGTGTCCCGTCTATCCCTGATGGATCATATCCACGATATCGATATGGTCTGTAAACGGATTCATAACGGTAGCCCGAGCGCAAGCGCTCGTTGAAATATGTAAGCGACAGTCGGTTTGTGCCTATTGATGCACCCACGCGTATTTCCCATTTTGTATTTCGGGCCGCACAAAGTCTATAATTTGTCGGGTCATTGATATATGTACGCAGATTCACTCTGCTGTTTTCAAGCGGCTTGCGTACGTCATAATAATTGAGCTGCACGAAATCGACATATGCCGGCTGAGGATAAAGATAGTCTACGGTAGGCATGCGGGTGCTCAGTCCCCACCCTGCACCGAGCATCAATTTTGCGTTGCCGAATAAAGGGAGATTCCACACGGCATTGATACGTGGATCGATATAGAACTTTCCGGAAAGAAGGTATTCCTTCGCCAAATGGGCAAGTGCCAACGCTCGTATTCCGGCCTGCAATCTGAATTCTCCCGCACGCCATGCGATGCGCATATCATCCTCGGCATAAAACGAAATATTATGTATTGCCGGTATCTCTGAATAATCGCGAGGGCGAGCAGTCCATGATGCCGACAACGGATATTCGATATCATATACCTGCCCGCGCCCATAGTTCTTGTCCATGTTCCATTCCATCCCGGCTTTGTATCCGTGGCGGAATGCGTCATGCGACAAAGAGGCAGCGGCCTTAAGTTTTGCAAATGCTGTGAATGGACGTCCATCCGAAAGGTAATCGGCCACATATTCCTTCAATATATATCGTCCGTCATGTACACCTTCCTCCATAGATGTCGGGGCGACTGAAGCTCTGCCTGGTGCTACCTGCCGCAAACGGTGCAGCCTGTCGGACTGGTATGTGACCGCTCCAGTAAAACAGACCTCGTTAATATATTTGAAAAACGGCAGCGACAGGTTGTAATCGGCGGTAAGCGCCATACGGTTATAATTGGCACGATATTCGTCTATCTTATGATTGGATATGTCCGGATCGATCTTCGAGCGGTCGATGGTGCCGGTGTAGTCGGCCGATAAGTCGAGCGCCGATATGCCGAATCCATGATCATATTTCGATCTAACCCTAAGAGAGGCATTTATACGGTTGTAGCTGTTAAGATTATCGCGCGGATCGGCCTTGGAATCGAGCCAGCCGATATCGGCATTCATCACACTGTTACCTACCGAGAAGCCTTTGCCGGCAAAGAACAGTTTGGAATATTCATCGGCCTTGAAACGCGCGGTAAAAGGCGTGGCATGACGTGTGCGGTTTATCTTCACCATACCGGACGAGAGGTTGCCGTATTCCGAGGATGGAATCCCCCTTATCACCTCAACACTTTCAATATTGTCTGTAGTGATACTGCGCATATCCACTCCGCGGTTGGTGGAATTAAGATCCGACGAACCGTTGGAATTTCCGACCATCTGCATATTCGCATCGGTTGAGACCGGCGCGCCATCGATCACAAAAAGAGTCCCCAGCGAACTGATGTCATAATCGGCATTGCGCACCGATGTACCGAGCGCGCCTATTGTACCGGTCTCACGCAGATTTATCGAGTTTACCGAGGTCATGTCGGGAGTCTTTGACATTCCGCCCGGCAACAATGATACGAGGTCGGCAAATGATGTGGGTTGCAGATGTCGCATGGCATCGCGGTCGATACGGGATGCGGATGTGGCGTCGGCGGTTTCAGTCGCGGTCACCACCACCTCGTGCAGTGTATTTTTTGCCGGTTCAAGCTTTATCAGAAGATTCATGTCTTCCGACAGCTTAAAAGTATTCTTATAGTCTTTATAACCTATGCAACTGACCGTAAGATTGACGATGCTGTCTGCGACAATCATCGAGAAGTTGCCGTCGGCATCAGTCATGATGACATTATGTCCTGGGGTTACAATGACGGCACATCCCGGTAGACTCTCGCTGTCGGTTGCATCAAGCACCTTTCCGGCAAGTGTGATGCGCGCGGATGCAGCCAGACAGCAGCAAACTGTGGATATAATGATGATGAATTTTCGCGTCACTGTGTTCCTTTGGATTTACGGGTGCAAAATTACGTCACCTCACCAATGGCCACAATACCCGAAAACAATGAATCTTCGGTAGCTGATCTATATATAAATACCTGCTATGGGGTATATGTCACGGATTGTAGAGGTCGGTGTTGTAGAAGTCCATGATATCGTTGGCCATAAGAAGGAATGAGCGGGCGGGGGAGGCGGGGTCGAGTGCCACGGCCTCGTTGAAATCGGTCATGGCCGCGGACCTCTCGCCGAGGCGCCAATACAGCCTGCCGCGGCGGTAATAGATGTCGGGGGTGTTGTTTCCTCTGATGATCTCGGCTGTAAGTGCTTCTATCTGCCGTTTTATATCGTCCATAAACTTTTTTTTACTACTTTTGCGTTATAATTACAAAGATATAGCTTACATACGACATGCGCAAATTATTATCGGCATTAATATTGCTCGCGGCTGCCCCGGGGATCAACGCCCAGGATCCAACGGCGACGTCCTACACGATGAGCCAGTGCGACGGCTCGCTCACGCCTTATCCCGCCGAGGTGAATCCGGCTGTGTTTCCTGATTCGCTGCGGCCTGTGTTCATCAACCATGTGGGGCGGCATGGCGCCCGCTATCCGGCATCGGCGGCCAACTGCCTCAAATTGCAGCGGCTGCTGCTGCGGGCCGACTCGCTCGGCACCATCACCGCGGCGGGGAGGCAGCTCGCCCGGCTGAATGATCTTATAATCGAGCGAAGCAGCAACCAATGGGGCGCGCTCGACTCGCTCGGCATGGCCGAGCAGCGTGCCATAGCCACGCGCATGTTCTACAACTTCGGGGAGATTTTTGCCGACGGCGCCACTGTGTCGGCTCTGTCGTCGTATTCGCCGCGCTCGATGATGAGCATGTACTGCTTCGTGCATCAGCTCGACCGTATGGACAACCGCATCAACTTCGTCACCTCGACGGGCCGCGTAAACTCGGCGCAGATGAGACCCTTCGACGTAGATCAGGACTATCTCGACTTCCGTAAGGACAATCTGTGGAAGCCGGCATACGATGAATACTTCGACCGGTTCTGCCCCACTACGGCCATACGGCGCGCTGTGGGCGAGCGCTACCCGTTCGCTTCCGACGAGGAGGAGCGCGACTGTGCCATCACCGAGTACTATGTGGTGGCGGGCTGCCGCTGCATGGGCATCGAGCCCAATGCCTCGCGCTTTTTCACCAGGGAGGAATACAACGCGCTGTGGTCGTGCTTCAATCTGCGCCAATATCTGCAGCGCACGGCAAGCACGGTATCGTCTGTGCCGGCCGACATAGCATCGGCGCTCGTGCAGGACATCATAACGACGACCGACGGTTTTATCAACGGCACCAATCCGGCGGTGGCCTGTCTGCGGTTCGGCCACGCCGAGACTCTGATGCCGCTGCTGTCGCTGATGCGGCTCAAGGGCTGCTATTATATCACCAATTACTTCGACACGGTGGCACTGCATTGGCGCGACTTTGATGTGGTGCCCATGGCGGCCAACATGCAGATGATACTTTTCAGGAGCACGACAGGCCGCTATTATGTACGCGTCGACGTGAACGAACGGCCGGTGCCTCTGCAGCCCAACTCCGACGAAATCTACACGCCGTGGGGCGTGGCGCGCGACTACCTCACCCGGATACTGCCCCTCACGGCACAATAACCCTCGGGCGGCTTCATATAAAAAAGGGTTGCAGGCAGGACGTCTGCAACCCTTTTTTTATGTAGTTGTCTTAACAGTTATTTGAAAAGATACTGCGAGGATATGGATTCGTGCGAGTGCACACGGCGTATCGTATCGGCAAACAGGCGGGCCACAGACAGCACTGTAACCTTCTTTGAACCGCCGGTATAAGGGATCGAATTTGTAAAGATCATCTCTACCATGCCTGAATCATTGACGCGCTGTGTGGCGGGATCGCTCATTATGGCATGCGAGGCGAGGGCGCGTACGCTCTTCGCTCCGTTCTCGAGCATAAGGTCGGCAGCCTTGGATATGGTGCCAGCTGTATCCACCATGTCGTCGATAAGGATCACGTTCTTGTCCTTCACATCGCCGATCACTGTCATTGTGGCCACCACATTGGCCTTGGCGCGCTGCTTGTGGCACAGCACGAGGGGCACCTGAAGATACTTGGCGTACGAATTGGCGCGTTTTGCGCCGCCTACGTCGGGAGTAGCGATCACAAGATCCTCAAGGTTGAGACTCTGTATGTAGGGTATGAACACCGACGATGCATAGAGATGGTCGACAGGCACATTGAAGAAGCCCTGGATCTGGTCGGCATGGAGATCCATCGTGATCACGCGGTCGACGCCCGCTGCGGTGAGCAAGTCGGACACGAGCTTGGCTGCGATAGATACACGCGGCTTGTCCTTGCGGTCCTGCCGTGCCCAGCCGAAATAAGGTATCACGGCGATGGTGGTTCTTGCCGAAGCCCGTTTGGCGGCATCGATCATAAGCAGTAGCTCCATCAGGTTGTCGCTGTTGGGGAATGTGCTCTGCACGAGGTATACCTCGCATCCGCGCACCGATTCTTCAAACGACACTTCAAACTCGCCGTCGGCGAATCGCTGGATGTTCATCTTGCCGAGTTCAACGCCAAGGTCTTTGCAAATTTCTTCGGCCATGTAGCGCGACTTTGTGCCGGAGAATACTTTGAAAGGGGGTAATGAGGAATCCATAATATTGGGGATTTTAAGGGGATTTGTCACTTGATTTTCGATTTCCTGATTTTCCATATCACCGCTCCGTGAGCCGGAATGTGTGTGGCGAACGGAGCGGAATCACTCACCGTCTTTACCGATTCCTGCCCGGACAGCAGATCGGTGGCAAGAACATTGCCTCGCGGTATCCCGAGATATTCCAAAGCATGCGCGGGGATGTTTATCTCTGCATTCGCCTCGTTATCCGAGAAGTTGACGGCTATTGCCAGCAGGTCGTCGCCACATGCGCGGAGGAACGTGAAATGACGGTGCGGATCGAGACGCGGATTGTCGTAATTCACATACATGAGGTCAAAGAACTTGCCCTCACGGATGGCCTTCTCGCTGTTGCACAGTGTGAGGATACGGCGATACATCCCGCGCAGCCAATGCTCCTTGCCGGAGAGGGGGCCGTCGCAGCGTCCGTTGTTGAGCCAACGGCGCAGGGTCGGTATACTCCAGTAGTCGAATATGGTGGTGCGGCCGTCATGACCGCTGTATCCTTCGGCATCTGCGGCCGGCTCGCCGAGTTCCTGTCCGGCATACAGCATGAACGGCCCGGTGGATATCATAGAGCTTACCACCAATGAGGGAATTACGCGTGCGGCATCGCCGGCGTATTGCGCCGACGCAAAGCGCTGCTCGTCGTGATTCTCGAGGAAGTTGAGCATATGGGGAGCGATACCGTCCACAGTCTGCCAGCATGATGTGAGTGTGGCGGCCGAGTGGTTGGCGGTCTCTATCGCACGCAGCGAATCGTAGAGATTCACCTTGTCGTACAGGTAGTCGAAACCGGCTGTATATATGAACTGCCGGTACAGTCCCACCTCGTATATCTCGGCAATGAAGACAAGGTCGGGATTCAGAGCCTTCACCTGCGGAATAGCCCAGCGCCAAAAATCGACAGGCACCATGTGCGCCATATCGCAGCGGAAGCCGTCGATACCCTTGGACGTCCAATATCGCAGGATATTCAGCATTTTAATCCATGTGGGCGGTATGGGATCGTAGTGGCGGGTATGGTCGCCGTAGTCGTATCCGTAGTTGAGCTTAATGGTGTCGTACCAGTTGTTCTTTCCGGGAAATGCCGTGAAGCAGTCATCTCCCGAAGCTTTCGCGGGAAACTCGACATAGGCATCCGGCCCGCTGCCGAGATCCACCCCTTCCGGTGCAAACTGCTGGCGGGTTATATAATAGAAATTATTGGTCGGCGAGAAGAACATCTCGCGGTTGTCGCCATGGCCAAGATCCTCCACTCCTGCGGGAAGCTTGTCGGAGGCGTATTCACGGGCGACATGGTTGGGGACAAAATCGATTATCGCCTTGAGCCCCGCCCTGTGTGTGCGTGCCACAAGCCTCTCGAATTCCTCGACGCGCTTGTCGACATCGACCGCCAGATCGGGATCTATGTCGTAATAGTCGGTGATAGCATATGGGCTGCCGGCTTTGCCCTTTATTACATGTGGATTATGACGTTGGATTCCGTATCGCGTATAATCCGGTGTATGGGCGTGTTCAATCACTCCTGTGTACCACACATGCGTGGCGCCGAGTTCACGTATATGTTTCAGTATGGTCGGGCTTATGAGATTGAGCTTGCCGGAACCGTTTCTCTCGATTGTTCCGTCGGGCTCGGGATCCGGATTATAATTGGTGAAGAGGCGTGGCAGAAGCTGGTATATCACCGGTTTGAGCGCGTCAATCTTTTCCATGGCAGTCATTTACTTTATGGGCAGAGGATTTTGCCACAGACCGGCATCTCGCAATGCTTTCCGGGTGTGGATATATCCGCTCATATATACATTGTTAATATATCGCAGGTCGAAGGGGCCGTAATGGGTTATTTCGAGCGGAGCTATGTTCAGGTCGCATAGAGCCATGTCGTCGCGCTGATTGGCCTTTGCCCATAGATTATATGTGCGCATGGCCACCGATAAGAACGAGTCGGCCCGCTTCTTCGGTGTGAGCGGACTAACGTTCACACCTATAAGATAATCGCATTTGTCGCGTATGATCCAGGCCGGATGGTTCCGCAATACACCACCGTCTACATATTCCGTATCATTGATGATAACCGGCGGGAATGTAATGGGAATAGCACATGATGCAAGCACGCTGTCGGTAATTGACCCGGTGTGGAATTCTTCTGATACTCCTTCGCTGAAATTGGTTACGCCTATATATACCGGAATCGGCAATTCCTCCAGATTCCGGTATCCGCCAAGATTGTTCTCAAGAAATTTTTTAAACGGCTGCATGGAAAACAGCCCCCCGCCCCTTGGCCGAAAATCGACGAGCTTTGTAAAGCTTTTTTTCGAAAAGATCTCAAGGAACTGTTTCGGACCTATTCCGGCCGAATAGAGAGCAGCCACTATGCTGCCGGCACTTACACCGGCCATCACATCGGGCTTATGGCCTGCTTCTTCAATGGCTGCAAGAGCTCCGGCATGGGCAAATCCCCGGGCACCACCGCCCGATAAGGCTATCCCGAGGCGCACGCGCTTCGATGCAGTTACGGACGACTCTGTTTCTTTTTCCTTATCCATCGATTGGCTTTTTGTGAGTACAAAGTTAAAAAAAATGTAGCGCCCGCACAAAAATTATCACTTAACTTTTATAGCATCCGCAACTTTTTCAGTCTTTGCATTGCGGTTAATATCCTTTTTCGTAACTTTGCACGTTAAATAAGTCATTATTCATATCAGCAAGCGATGAAAGAGTTAGCAACGGTATACAATCCCGCTGAAGTCGAAGATAAATGGTACGGATACTGGATGGAGCACAAGCTGTTCCGTTCCGTGCCCGATGCCCGTCAACCATATACGATTGTCATTCCTCCTCCAAATGTCACCGGAGTCCTGCATATGGGTCATATGCTCAACAATACCATACAGGATATTCTGGTGCGTCGTGCCCGTATGCTCGGCATGAATGCCCTATGGGTTCCGGGCACCGACCATGCCTCTATTTCAACCGAGACGAAAGTCATCGCCAAGCTTGCCTCGGAAGGCATAAAGAAAACGGATCTGACGCGTGAGCAGTTTCTTGAACATGCATGGGAATGGACACGCAAGCATGGCGGCATCATCCTGAGCCAACTGCGCAAGCTGGGCGCTTCGTGCGATTGGGATCGTACTGCATTCACCATGGACGAGGAACGCAGCTGTGCCGTAGTAAAGGTATTCTGCGATCTTTACGACAAAGGCCTCATCTATCGCGGCCTGCGCATGGTCAACTGGGATCCTGTGAATCTCACGGCCATAAGCGACGACGAGGTGTTCTTCGAGCAGGAGCAGTCCAAGCTGTATTACCTGCGCTACTATCTTGCCGACGATTGCCCGGCACCTGCACCGGCAGCCGAAGGCGAAGTGATACATATAGATGGAAAAGGCCGCCGCTATGCGCTTGTGGCCACCACACGTCCCGAGACAATCATGGGCGATACCGCCATGTGTATCAACCCCAAGGATCCGAAGAATACATGGCTGAAAGGCCACAAAGTGATCGTTCCGCTTGTAGGCCGTGTTATTCCGGTCATCGAAGACCGTTACGTGGACATCGAGTTCGGTACCGGATGCCTGAAAGTTACACCGGCCCATGACAAGAACGACAACATGCTCGGCAAGAAGCATGGCCTTGAGACGATAGACATCTTCAACGAAGATGCAACCGTGGCCGAATGCGCCAGCATGTACGTGGGTATGGATCGCTTTGAATGCCGCAAAGCCATCGCCGAGGATCTCGCCAAAGCCGGCTTGCTCGAAAAAACGGAGGATTACACCAACAACGTAGGCCTATCGGAACGCACGAAAACACCTGTAGAGCCGCGCCTGTCGCTGCAATGGTTCGTAGACATGAAGCATTTTGCAGAGACCTCGCTCAAGCCCGTTATGGACGACGTGATACGCTTCGTACCCGAGAAATACAAGACCACCTATCGCAACTGGCTCGAGAATATACAGGACTGGTGCATATCGCGCCAACTGTGGTGGGGGCACCGCATACCTGCATATTATTATACCAACCCGATTACCGGCGAGGAAAAATTTGTCGTTGCCGAATCAGCCGAAAAAGCGCTCGACAAAGCCCGCGCACTGCCCGGATGCGAAACATTCACCGCCGCCGACCTGCGGCAGGATGAAGGCGCGCTCGACACATGGTTCTCCTCGTGGCTGTGGCCTATAACACTTTTCGACGGAATAAACAATCCCGGCAATTCCGAGATAAATTATTATTATCCTACCGCCACCTTGGTGACAGGCCCCGACATCATATTCTTCTGGGTGGCACGCATGATCATGGCCGGTTATGAATATGTGGGCAAGGAACCGTTCAAAAATGTATATTTCACCGGCATTGTCCGCGACAATCTCGGTCGCAAAATGTCGAAATCTCTCGGCAACTCGCCTGATCCTCTCGAACTTATCGAACGATTCGGCGCCGACGGCGTACGCATGGGCATGATGCTTGCCGCACCCGCCGGAAACGATATCATGTTTGACGAACGCCTGTGCGAGCAAGGCCGTAACTTCTGCAACAAGATATGGAACGCGTTCCGCCTCATCAATACATGGACAGTGGACGACAATATCGAAATGCCCGAGGTGAACCGCACAGCCGTCGAGTGGTTCTGCGGACGTCTCAGCGCCACTGTCGTCGAAGTCAATGATCTGTTTGACAAATTCAGAATCAACGAGGCACTCATGTGCGTATACCGTCTGTTCTGGGACGAATTCTCCTCGTGGTATCTCGAGATGGTGAAGCCGGCATACGGCGCGCCCGTAGACTCATGCACAATGAAAACCACCACCGAATTCTTCGATGCACTGCTGCGCATGCTCCACCCCTTCATGCCTTTCATCACCGAAGAGCTTTGGCAGCATCTTACAACCCGCGCCGACGGAGAATCAATCATGTATGCCTCCATGCCTCAGGCCGAGGAATACGACATGAACCTCGATGCCACCGTAGCACTTGCGAAAGAAATAATATCGGGCGTGAGAGCAGTCCGTGCCAAGAAAAACATCCCCGCAAAGGAGTCTCTGCCGCTCAAGGTTATCGGTACAATACCATCATCCATACACGCATTGGTGAAAAAGCTCGCTAACATCAGTGATATCGAGATGGAAGCAGAAAAAGATGCTGCAGCAACCGCATTCATGGTTGGCACAATCGAATTCAATGTGCCCTTGGCATCATCCATAGACCTCGACGCCGAGATCGCCCGCCTCGAAAAAGACATCGCATATCTCGAAGGATTCAAAGCATCAATCGAGAAAAAACTTTCCAATGAGCGCTTCGTAAACAATGCTCCCGCCGCCGTAGTCGAAGCCGAGCGCAAAAAGCTATCCGACACAATGACAAAACTTGCGGCCAACCGTGCATCACTTGCCGCGCTCAAAGGATAAATACGACCTGCATGATCGCACCCCTTAACGAAGATAAGAAAATACATGCGATACGCCGCCTTATCGATGAGTCGGAACGTATCGTCGCGCTTACCCATATGTCGCCCGACGGCGATGCCATCGGCTCAACCACGGCCTTCCGGTCGGTAATGGAACAGATAGGCAAGGAAGTGCATATCATCATACCTGATATGATGCTTGCATCTTTGCGTTCTCTGCCTGGAGCCAAGGATGTGACAGATGCGACCCGCTATCCGGAGTTCGCTGAAAAATTGATATCCGAGGCCGACCTTATAGTATGCCTCGACTTCAACGAGCCTAAACGGGTGGGCAAGCTTGGCGAACTCCTTGAGCGATCCAAAGCCAAGAAGATTCTCATCGACCATCATCTCAATCCGGGGACATTTGCAGATGTCGTGATCTCACACCCCGAAATGTCATCGACATGCTTCCTGTTGTTCAAAGTCCTTTGCGCTCTTGAACTGTTTTATGAAATAAACAAGGCTGCTGCCGAATCTATGCTTACCGGTATGATGACAGATACGGGCAACTTCTCGTACAATGCGGCCGATCCCGACCTTTATGTAGTCGTGTCCGAATTGCTGAAAAAAGGTGCTGACAAAGAAAAGATCTATCGTGCTCAATTTGAGACGCACTCACTCAACAGTCTGCGCCTCAATGCCTATGCGATGCTCCGAAAGATGGAAGTATGGCCCGACAAAGGTGCGGCGCTGATTACATTGTCTCGGGAGGAGCTTAACAGGTTCCGATATACCAAAGGCGATACGGAAGGGCTTGTAAACAGAGCTCTCGCCATCCCCGGCGTGGTATATTCAGCCTTTCTTCGCGAAGAGGATGGCTACGTGAAAGTATCCATGCGCTCGCTCGGCAAATTTCCCGTAAACGAACTCTGCCGCGAACATTTCGGAGGCGGAGGGCATCTGAATGCCGCCGGTGGCGAATTCAACGGAACCCTTGACGAAGCCGCCGCGCTTTTCCGTTCGTTGCTTGATACTAATAAATCATTATATCTCTCTTCCACTCACACCACCAAGTAACCTACTACGTAATATGAATATAAGAAACCTCATCGGTATCTTCGCCGTAACCGCAGCCGCATCCTTCGGATCGACGGCATGCAGCGACGGCAAGACTTATGCCGAACTCCTCACCAACGAAAACCATTATGTCAATGCATTTCTTGCCGATCAGCGTGTGGTCAATTATGTACCGGCCGATACGATATTCGAGACCGGCGAGAATGCGCCATATTATCGTCTTGACGAAGACGGCAATCTGTACATGCAGGTGCTTACGCCGGGTACTCCCGACAACAAGGCCGAAACCAACGACCTGATATACTTCCGCTTCACGCGCTATCCTATCTCATACTACAAGGACGGAGAATTCTCAACGTCCGACGGAAATGATGATGTACTTGGCGGCAACCTGTCGTTCCGATTCGGTAATTTCGAGATCAACTCGTCTTACAGCTTCGGTGCCGGTATTCAGATGCCGCTCAACTATCTCCCCATCGATGCCGAGGTAAACATAGTAATCAAAAGCCAATACGGCATGCCTTCCGAAATGTCGAATGTCATGCCTTATCTATATCACATCCGCTACTTCAAACCAAAAATCTAACAGTTGTCAATCATGGCACTCATCAAATCTATCTCAGGCATACGCGGCACAATCGGCGGCCGCCCGGGCGAAGGTCTATCACCGCTCGATGTCGTGAAATTCACTGCGGCATTTGCCACATTCACAACAAATAACACCACCCGTAATTCACGAACCATAGTGGTCGGCCGTGATGCGCGCCTCTCCGGCCCGATGGTATGCGATCTGGTGTGCGGCACTCTCACCGGCATGGGCTTCAATGTCGTGAACATAGGCCTTGCCTCCACCCCTACAACAGAGATAGCCGTGGTGAAAGAAGGAGCATGCGGCGGCCTTATCCTTACTGCTTCCCATAATCCACGCCAATGGAATGCTCTCAAACTACTCAATGAACGAGGCGAATTTCTGAATGATGCAGAAGGCAAACAGGTGCTTGCTATTGCCGAGGCTGAAGATTTCAGTTTTGCCGAAGTAACAGAACTTGGTAAAGTCTATACCAACGATACTTACAACCGCAAACATATAGATGATGTCCTCGCCCTTCCGTTGGTGGATGTCGAGGCTATCCGCAAAGCCGACTTCACTGTTGCCGTCGATGCCGTCAATTCGGTGGGAGGCGTTGTAATACCGCAGTTGTTGCATGCTTTGGGCGTAAAAAGAGTTATCGAGATAAACTGCGACCCGACCGGCAAATTCGCACATACACCTGAACCGATTCCGGAAAATCTTGTATCGACAGCCAATATGGTGCGCGATACAAATGCAGACGTATGCTTTGTCGTTGACCCGGATGTCGACCGTCTCGCCATTCTCGGTCGTGGCGGCAAATTTTTCGGCGAAGAGAACACTCTCATATCCATTGCCGATTATGTATTGGCACACACTCCAGGAGCTACGGTATCCAACCTGAGCTCGTCGCGTGGGTTGAAAGATGTCACTGAAGCTCATGGCTGCACTTACACAGCTGCTGCTGTCGGTGAAGTAAATGTCACCACCGAGATGAAACGTACCGGAGCTGTTATCGGCGGAGAAGGTAACGGCGGCGTAATCTATCCCGAGCTCCACTACGGTCGCGATGCCCTCGTAGGCGTGGCTCTTTTCCTTACCCTCATGGCAAAGACCGGTAAATCCGTGGCGCAGATACTCGAGGGACTGCCCAAGTACAGCATCTACAAGACCAAGGTGGAACTTCAGCCCGGTCTTGATGTCGACCGCCTGTTGCTCAACGTGAAAGAAGTGTTCAAAGGCGAGAAGATCACCGACATAGACGGTGTGAAGATCGATTTTCCGGACATGTGGGTTCACCTGCGCAAGAGCAACACAGAGCCTATCATACGAGTCTATGCCGAGGCACATACCGCCACCGAGGCCGAGGAAATCGCCTCGAAGGTGAAAGAAATGATTCTCGACATGGTGAAATAACTGTTTAAAATTATAAAAAATCGGGAGAGTCGAATACCGTTGATCCGGTCGGCCTTCCCGATTTTCTACAATATCCGTTCATGGTATCAGTAAATAATCTAAGCGTTGAATTTTCAGCAAAGTCGCTTTTCGACAATATCAGCTATGTCATAAACGACCGCGACAAAATAGCCCTTGTAGGCAAAAACGGAGCCGGCAAATCGACAATGCTCAAGATCATCGCCGGCCTGCAACGCCCTACATCCGGTTCGGTAGCGATACCCGAAGGTGTGACGGTGGGATATCTGCCTCAGCACATGATCACCACCGACGAGACAACTGTAGTACAAGAGGTGCGCAAGGCTTTCTCGCATCTCGACGCGATGCAGCGAAGGCTCGACGCCATGAACGCCGAACTCGCCGAGCGTACCGACTATGAGTCGGAGAGCTATCACAAGCTGATCGACGACATGACATCTCTCGCCGATTCCATCGCCATTGCCGGCAGCGACAACTGCGAGGCCGAGATGGAAAAGACTCTGTTAGGTCTCGGATTTGTGCGCGCCGACTTCAACCGTCCTACCGGTGAATTCTCGGGTGGATGGCGCATGCGCATCGAGCTTGCCAAACTTCTCCTGCAACGTCCCGATGTTCTGTTGCTCGACGAGCCTACAAACCATCTCGACATAGAGTCGATACAATGGCTCGAGAACTTTCTGATATCAAAGGCCAAAGCCGTAGTGCTCGTGAGTCACGACCGTGCATTCATCGACAATGTGACAAACCGCACTATTGAAATATCCCTCGGCAAGATCTACGATTACGCCGTGAATTATTCAAAATATGTGGAGCTGCGCCGTGAGCGTCTGGAACAACAGATGCGTGCCTATGCCAATCAACAAAAACAGATTGCCGATACCGAGGCCTTCATAGAGCGGTTCCGCTACAAGGCCACCAAAGCCGTGCAGGTGCAGAGCCGCATGAAGCAGCTCGCCAAGATAGAACGCATCGAGGTAGACGAGGTGGACACCTCGCATCTCAACCTGCGCTTTCCTCCGGCACCCCGTTCGGGCGACTTTCCGGTGATAGCCGATGACCTCGGCAAAGCTTACGGCAGCCATCAGGTGTTTGACCATGCGACCTTCACGATACGCCGAGGCGAGAAAGTGGCCTTTGTGGGCAAGAACGGCGAGGGCAAATCGACACTTGTAAAGTGCATAATGGGCGAGATTCCGTATACCGGCACGCTCAAGATAGGCCATAATGTGAGCATAGGGTATTTTGCTCAGAATCAAGCCTCGCTTCTCGACGGCGAACTTACAGTATTTGATACAATCGACCGTGTGGCGGTTGGTGACATCCGTACCAAGATTCGCGACCTGTTGGGGGCCTTCATGTTTGGTGGCGAAGCTTCCGACAAAAAAGTGAAAGTGTTGTCGGGTGGAGAGCGCACCCGTCTGGCCATGATAAGGCTGTTGCTGCAACCGGTAAATCTGCTTATCCTCGACGAGCCGACCAACCATCTCGACATGGCAACAAAAGATATTCTCAAGCAAGCCATCAAAGACTTCAATGGCACGGTGATAGTTGTAAGCCACGACCGAGAGTTTCTCGACGGACTCGTCGAAAAGGTATACGAATTCGGGGGAGGTCGTGTCACCGAGTGCCTCGGCGGCATCTACGACTTCCTCGAGCGCAAACGTATCGCATCCCTGCATGAACTCGAACTGTCTGAACCATTGCGACCATCAACCGCGGCAATGCCGAAGACTGCGGCCTCGAAAGTTCCGGTAAAAGATCCGATTCCGGCCGCACGCCCAAAACCGAGCTACGCCGAGCAGCGAGAACGCGACAAAGCTATTAAAAGAGCCCGCAAGAAAGTCGAGGATGCCGAAACTGAGATAGCACGCCTCGAAGGAGTTGTAAAGGCCATCGAGGAGCAACTGGCCGCAGGCGATGCCACCGATACAGAAATATATACCCGCCATGCGGCAGCTACAAAAGATCTTGAGAATGCCATGAGCATATGGGAACTCGCATCACTCGACCTTGAGGAAATGCAGAAAAAACAATAGCACATATTTTTATACCTTACGACATACTGCCGGCGACGGACTTCGGTCTGTCGCCGGTATTGATTTATTTGGTGAAATATTCTTGTTATTAAATAAATTTCATTACATTTGCGAATCAATACCGCAATGAAATGAAAACATTTATGGCACTGATATACGGGATGTATCGCGACGGCTTCCGCGACATGACTCTCGGACGTACGCTATGGATAGTCATAGCTGTTAAACTCGTGATAATTTTTCTGGTTGTGAGGCTCCTTTTTTTCCCTGACCGCCTTGCCGAAGACTACGACAGCGATGGCCAACGTTCGCAGGCAGTAAGGAACGCTTTGGTCAAAGACACAGATAACTGAATAGATAACACATAAATCCAAACCGTTTAAAACCTTAAAACAATGAATGACATTATCAGCACAGTGGACTGGTCGCGCGCGCAATTCGCACTCACGGCCATGTATCACTGGCTATTCGTGCCTCTCACCATCGGCCTGGCCTTGATAGTGGCCGTCATGGAAACAATATATGTGCGTACGGGGCAAGAGAGATGGAGAGGCATCACAAAGTTCTGGATGTCACTTTTCGGCATCAATTTTGCCATCGGTGTGGCCACAGGTCTGATACTTGAATTTGAGTTCGGTACCAACTGGTCCAACTACTCTTGGTTTGTAGGCGACATCTTCGGTGCGCCCTTGGCCATTGAAGGCATATTCGCTTTCTTTATGGAGGCGACGTTTGTGGCAGTGATGTTTTTCGGATGGAACAAGGTGAGCAAACGGTTCCATCTCGCTTCCACGTGGCTTGTCGCGCTCGGCGTGGCTCTGTCTGCATTATGGATTCTCGTTGCAAACGCATGGATGCAGAATCCGGTGGGGATGCGCTTCGATCCTTCACAGATGCGCAATGTGATGGACAACTTCGGCGAAGTTGCGTTCAATGCCG
The DNA here is from genome assembly GCA_910577355.1 of uncultured Muribaculaceae bacterium. GTDB lineage: Bacteria > Bacteroidota > Bacteroidia > Bacteroidales > Muribaculaceae > CAG-873. The sequence continues at coordinate 18,991 of CAJTMY010000010.1, read as the reverse complement.
TGTCGATGAACAAGTTCTTCCATGCCGTGACAAGCGGATGGTGCCTTGCCGGTACATTTGTGGTGGGAGTGAGCTGTTGGCTGCTATGGCGTAAAAGCAATGTGGACGCCGCCCGCAGTTCGCTGAAAATCGGAGCATGGGTCGGTTTGGCCGGCATCATTCTCACGATGTGGACCGGCGACGGCTCGGCTGTCCAGGTAGCCAAAGTGCAACCTATGAAACTGGCAGCGATGGAAGGCCTCTATGACGGCAAAGTGGGACAGGAGCTGGTGGCTTTCGGCTTTGTCAATCCCGACAAACGCCCCGGCGATGATCTGCCGGCCATCAAATGCGAGATTGCACTGCCTTACGGTCTGTCGATACTTGCCAACCACGATCCGAATTCATTTGTCCCCGGCATAAACGATCTTATCAAAGGCATATCTCTCACAGCCGAAGGCGATACGGTGAATACCGTATCGTACGCCGACCGCATCGCCATGGGTAAAGCTGCCCGTGCGGCGCTGCTCGACTACGACATAGCCTTGAACGCCGGAGACAGCACGGCGATGGCCAACGCGCAGGCGCGTATCGACGAGAATTATCGGTTCTTCGGCTACGGATACCTCGACAAGCCCGAGGATGCCGTGCCACCGGTCGGACTTACATTTTACGCCTTTCACATCATGGTGTACATAGGAGGATATCTTCTGCTCTTCTTCATCATAGCCATCCTGATGAGTACGAAAAAGACTTCATGGCTTGAAAAGCCATGGCTGCATTGGGCCGGAATAATCTCGATTCCATTGGTGTGGATATGCAGCCAGGCCGGATGGATTGTGGCTGAAGTCGGCCGCCAGCCATGGGTCATCCAGGATATCATGCCTACCGGGGCTGCCATAAGCGATATACCCGGCAGTTCCGTTCAGTTCACATTCTGGATGTTTGCCGTGTTGTTCACTGTGCTTCTTGCCGCCGAGGTAAGCATAATGCTGCGCTATATCTCTCGTTCCTCAAAGAAAAATATCGAAATAACTCATTAACCTTCCTAATATCGAAACAGCAATGACAGAATTACAGATGTTACAAGCCTATTGGTGGCTGCTTATATCCGTGCTTGGCGCGGTACTGGTGTTCATGCTCTTCGTGCAGGGAGGCCAATCGATGCTTTATTGCCGCATGGGTCACGACGAACGACAGTTGATGGTGAACTCGCTGGGGCGCAAATGGGAGCTTACATTCACCACTCTTGTGGTGTTCGGCGGCGCGTTCTTCGCCTCGTTCCCATTGTTCTATTCAACAAGTTTCGGCGGAGCATATTGGCTGTGGATGTCGATACTCATAAGCTTTGTGGTTCAGGCTGTAAGTTATGAATACCGACGCAAACACGGCAACCTGTACGGCACGCGCACCTACGATGTGTTTCTACTTATCAACGGATTCTTCGGCTGTGTGCTGCTCGGCGTGGCGGTAGGCACAATGTTCTTTGGCGGCGATTTCGAGGTTTCACGCGCCAACCTGCTTGATGCCGCCTCGCCGGTGATATCGCGCTGGGCTCCCACACGCGGGCTTGAAGCGATCGCATGCTGGCAATGCCTGCTGCTCGGTGTGGCCGTATACTTCCTGGCCCGCACTCAAGCAGCTCTGTATTTCATCAACAACATCCGCGGCGGCGACGGATTTGAAAAGCACATGCGCCGCAAAGTCCTTGTCAACGGCTTGATATTCGCCGTCCTTTTTGTAGCGTGGATTATCATTCTGTTTCTTGCCACAGGCAAGCAAGCCGCGGACGGAGGTACGGTTGTCGATGTCTCCAACCTCTATCTACACAACTTCCTTGAAATGTGGGGATGGCTTGTGGCATTCCTGTTCGGCGTTGTGCTGGTCCTATGCGGCATTGCTGCCGGAGCCTTCACACACAGCCGCGCCGGCATATGGATGAGCGGCATCGGCACTGTACTCGTAGTGATATCCTTGTTTGCAGTGGCAGGATACAACAACACATGCTACCTGCCGTCGAATACACACCCGCAGTCGTCGCTTACTCTTGCCAACAGCTCCTCGTCGCTATATACACTCAAGACGATGAGTTGGGTGAGCCTTTTCATCCCTGTCGTAATACTCTACATCGCCTACGTATGGAGAAAGATGAATCACGGAGGCATAAGCCCGAAGGATATAGAGGAAGGCACACACCGATATTAAGGGCCTGCTGATTTCTCAACTTACGGAACGCTCCCCGCTTTTTTCTATGCAGGGAGCGTTCCGTTTACGATAAAAATTTGTAATTTTGCAACATGTCCGACATATATCGCACCATCACCGCATCGTCCGAGGCGTCTGTAACCGAGAAGCGAAGCCGTTTTCTGGCATTCGCCTATCCGGTCACGACAGTCGACGAAGTGAAGGTACGATTGACCGAACTTCAGAAAAAGCATTTTGACGCACGCCACATATGCTGGGCCTACATGTTGGGGCCGAAACGCACCGAATTCCGATCCAACGACAACGGAGAGCCGTCGGGCACTGCCGGCAAGCCCATACTCGGACAAATCAACTCGCTTGAGCTTACCGATGTGATGGTCGCGGTGGTGCGCTACTTCGGCGGCATCAAACTCGGCACATCAGGCTTGATAACCGCCTACCGGCAAGCCGCAAGGGAAGTACTCGAAACGGTTGATATAATCGAGAGGCACGAGATGCGCACAATATCATTCACATACCCCTACATGGTAATGAACGATGTGATGAAACTGGCTCATGGCGACGGCTGCGAGACTATCGGCTCAACATTCGACAATGTCTGCGCAATGACAATCCGCGTCGAGGCCGACCGCGAGTCTACATTACTGTCGCGCCTTACCGATATCGACGGTGTACAACTTGACAATATCATCCAATAACCAACTCTAACACTCGCGAAAGCGAATATTATGAAATCAATCACCAAAACCATCACAATGAGCGCAACAGCATTGCTGATAAGCGCCGCTGCCGCCGCAGAAGACGCGCCGATCATCGAGCGTCCCGACTTCCACAGCGCCACGGGAGTGTTCGACATCGACGCACTGGAGGCTCTCGGACGTGTAAGCGCACCATGTGTGTCGCCCGACGGCAAACGTGTGCTTTATGGCGTCTCTTATGAAAGCGTACCTCAGAACGCATCGAACAACGAACTGTGGATAATGAACATCGACGGTACCGGACACACACGCATCACACATACTCCCAAAAGCGAGAATTCGGCCGTATGGATCGACGGCGGTCGCCGCATCGCGTTCATATACCCAGATGCCGACGGCAATCCGCAGGTATGGGCAATGAATCCCGACGGAAAAGACCGGCAGCAGCTTAGCCACGTAGAGAAAGGTGTCACCGGATTTCTTTTCTCGCCCGATCAGTCGCATGTAGTGATGATCGGTTCTGTAAAATACGCCCGCACAGCCGCAGACATATATCCCGACCTGCCGAAGGCCACTGGCCGTCTTATCGATGACCTTATGTACAAGCACTGGGACGAATGGGTCACCGAAATCCCCCACCCCTTCGTCGGCACATTCGACGGAGCCGCCATCACCGATGTGAAAGACATCATGGCCGACGAGCCTTTTGAATCTCCGATGAAACCATTTGGCGGCATTGAATCTTTTGCATGGACTCCCGACGGCACGGGGCTTGTTTATGTATCGCGCAAAAAGACCGGAATGGAATATGCCGTAAGCACAAACAGCGACCTCTACCTTTACGACCTTTCTACAGGCACCACTGTAAATCTTACCGAAGGCATGATGGGTTACGATACCATGCCTGCCTTCTCGCCCGACGGACGTTACCTCGCATGGCTAAGCATGGAACGAGACGGATATGAGGCTGATCGAAACCGCCTGTTTGTAATGGACTGGGCCACACGCACACGCAGCGACATCACCGCCGACTGGGACTATACCATCGACGAATTTGCGTGGAATCCTTCATCCAAGTCCCTGTGGTTCATAGCACCTCATCAAGGTGTGATTCCGGTATTTGAAATCGACCTTGCATCACATAGCGTAAACAAACTTACAGACGAGCTGGCCGATTTCACGACTCTCGCACCCGTTGACGAACATACTGTAGTGACCATGAACCACAGCATGTTGCGTCCAAACGAAGTTTTCGCCCTTACAAAACCTACGGCAAAGAAAATGCGCAAGGGGGTAGTATCCGTATTGAAACAGCTTACCGATGTAAACGGCGCGATATTCGCACAGCTCACGATGCCATCAGTGGAGAAGCGCATGGTACCTACAACCGATGGCCGCGAAATGCTTACATGGATCATCAAGCCCCAGCATTTCGATGCCTCAACCAAATATCCCGCACTACTCTATCTTCAAGGAGGCCCACAGTCGGCTGTAAGCCAATTCTGGAGCTATCGGTGGAACTTTGCCATCATGGCCGCAAACGGCTATGTGGTGATTGCGCCCAACCGCCGCGGTGTCCCGGGTTTCGGCACCGAGTGGGAGGAGCAGATATCCAAAGACTATCCCGGTCAGAACATGCGCGACTATCTCAGTGCTGTTGACTATGTGAAGCAGAACGAGCCCTACGTGGATCACGCACGCATCGGCGCAACCGGTGCAAGTTATGGAGGATTCTCTACCTATTGGCTCGCCGGAAACCACGACGGTCGTTTCGCTGCATTTCTGGCTCACGCAGGTATCTTCAATACCGAGGCACAATATCTCGAGACAGAGGAGATGTGGTTTGCAAACTGGGACATGGGTGGCGCATATTGGGAGAAAGACAATGCAGCCGCACAACGTACATTTGCCCAATCGCCACATCGTTTCGTAGATCGTTGGGATACACCCATAATGATAACTCACGGCGAGTACGACTTCCGTATTCTGGCATCGCAGGGCATGGCTGCCTTCAATGCTGCACGCCTTCGCGGAGTGCCTGCCGAGATGCTTATCTTCCCCGACGAGAACCATTGGATACTCAAACCTCAGAATGCCGTAATGTGGCAGCGTCTGTTCTTCCGTTGGTTCGACAAATGGCTGAAATGCGAAAATAAATGAATAGGCCTATCCTTTGACAGAAGCCGTAAAGCATAACTGTGAAGCCCGCACCCATACCGTGCGGGCTTCAATTATTTTTGTAAAGATGACAAAAGTTTATTAACTTTGCAGAAATGAAAACGTCGATAGTAATACGGTTCGTTCTGCTGGGTATCGCCTGGGCTGCCACTGTAGCGTTGCTGCTCACTCATATCCGGCGCTTCACGGCATACCATGCCTTTGTGATCGTGGCATCGGCCATCATAGTGTTTGTGCCCATGTACAAAAAATATGTAAAGAATGGCGACAACCACCGTTGATACAAATACTTCATCGGCAGCTACCCCACTGCTCGACACAATATCTTCACCGGCCGATATGCGGCGGTTGCCTGTCGAGTCTCTGCCGCAGTTATGCGCGGAGATACGCAGTGTCCTTATCGAAGAGTGCTCATCCAATCCCGGCCATTTCGCATCAAGCATGGGCGCGGTGGAGCTTACAGTGGCGCTGCATTATGTGTTTGACACCCCTTACGACCGTCTGGTATGGGACGTCGGGCATCAGGCTTATGGTCATAAGCTGCTTACAGGACGGCGCAAGTCATTCCACACCAACCGCACATTGGGCGGTCTAAGCGGTTTCCCAAATCCTGCCGAGAGTCCCTATGACACTTTTACAGCCGGTCATGCCAGCAACAGCATATCGGCGGCCTTGGGTATGGCGGTAGCTGCACGTCTCAACCCCGAGCCCGGCAAACCGCGGCGCAACACCGTCGCCGTCATAGGCGACGCGTCGATAAGCGGTGGTCTGGCATTCGAGGGCCTCAACAATGCGGCCAACACCCCCAACAATCTCCTGATAGTCCTAAACGACAACGATATGAGCATCGACCGCAATGTCGGTTCGCTCAATTCATATCTGGCACACCTCACCACATCTCCCGGATACAACCGTATGCGTTACCGCCTATACAAGGGGTTGCGCAAAGCCCGTCTGGTAAGCGACCGCAGCCGTGGAGCGATCATGCGGTTCAACAACAGCCTCAAAAGCCTGTTGGTGCGTGAACAGAATATATTCGAGGGGCTGAACATACGATATTTCGGTCCTTTCGACGGCCATGACGTCACTACCATAGTGCGTGTACTTACCGACATCCGGGATATGGATGGCCCGCGTCTGCTGCACCTGCGCACTGTAAAAGGAAAAGGTTATGCCCCGGCTGAGACAGATCCTGCCAAATGGCATGCACCCGGCAAGTTTGATCCATCGACAGGTCGTCGGGTATGCGATGAACCGGTGGCTTCTTTCTCCGCTCTCCCTAAACTGAAGTATCAGGAAGTATTCGGTCGCACACTACTCGATCTCGCCGAGCGAGACCAACGTATCGTCGGTATAACAGCAGCCATGTCTACAGGGACATCAATGAATATAATGCAGGAAAAGATGCCTGGCCGGGTCTTTGATGTGGGTATTGCCGAAGGACATGCCGTGACATTTGCCGGCGGCCTGGCAAAGGACGGCATGCGTCCGTTCCTCGCCATATACTCAAGCTTCCTGCAACGCGGCTACGACCATATCATCCATGATGTCGCCATACAGGGGCTACCAGTGACATTCTGCATTGACCGCGCAGGCCTTGTGGGTGAAGACGGGATGACACACCACGGTGCTCTTGACCTCGCATATCTTCGGTCGATTCCGGGTATGACAGTCGCAGCCCCGGCTGATGCAGCCACCCTGCGCAACCTCATGTTCACCGCAGCAAACACATACTCCGGGCCCTTTGCGATACGTTATCCACGCGGTAACAGTGATGTCACTGCAGCAGACAGCCCCATGAAGCCGCTTACGATAGGCCGAGGACGAAAGATGGCCGAGGGTAAAGACGTGGCTGTACTGTCGATAGGCACTGTCGCAGCCGACGTCGCGCTCGCCATCGACATACTGCGCGACAAAGGCATAAGCGTGCTGCATTACGATATGGTATTCCTAAAGCCACTCGATGATGATATACTTGCCGATGTCGCGGCCCGCGGTATACCGGTTGTCACCGTTGAGGACGGCACTGTCAACGGAGGGCTTGGGGGAGCTATAGCCGAGTGGATGACCGCTCACGGCCACACATCGCCGGTATACAGGCTGGGCATACCCGATGCGTTCGTGACACAAGGCACACCGGCACAGCTCAAGCATATATGTGGTTTCGATGCCGAAGGTATAGCCCACGGTATCAGCCGGGCACACAGTCATGCAGATCCGCAGCCATGAGAATTGTGATTGCCGGAGCCGGCGAAGTAGGCTCGCACCTGGCGAAACTTCTGTCGTATGAGGAACAGGACATTATCGTAATAGACGAGAATCGCGAACGTCTTGACATTCTTGATTCCTCGTATAATCTGATGACCGTATGCGGTAATCCTACATCTTTCCTTACATTGAAAGAGGCTCGCGCCGGCCAGGCAGACCTGTTTATCGCCGTAACCCCTCTTGAGACGACCAATCTGGTGGCATGTTCCATTGCGAAAAGCTTTGGCGCGATTACGACTGTAGCGCGTATATCACACTATGGATTCATGGCGCCGGAGAACCGTCCGGCCATGCAACGTATGGGCGTAGATAGACTTATCTATCCCGAGTATCTTGCAGCGTGTGAGATAATTACAGCGATGGAACATTCATGGGTGCGCAACTGGTTTGAACTCCATGACGGACAGATAATTCTTGTAGGTGTAAGAATCCGCGACAATGCGCCCCTCGCCGGCATGCAACTGAAAGAATTCGCATCGACCACCGGCTGCTTCCACGTATCGGCAATCCGTCGCAATCATGAAACCATCATACCGCGGGGCAACGATTACATGCTCGCCGGAGATGTACTGTATATAACCGCGACACGAGACCGCATTGATGATCTTATAAAATTATGCGGCAAAGTGCAGCGCAAGATCAAGCGCGTGCTCATAATGGGAGGCAGCAAAATAGCGATACGTCTTGTAGATATGTGCGGCGACCGATTCCGATTCACCATAATCGATAACAACCGTGAGGTTTGCGCCCTGCTGCCTGAAAAATGCCCCGATGCGGAAATTGTGCACGGGGATGCCCGCGATCCGGATGTGCTTGCCGAAGCCGGAATAGACCGTTGCGACGCATTCATCGCACTGTCGCCTTCAAGCGAGTCAAACATTCTCACAACATTGTCGGCCAAAGAAGCGGGCATCAAGAAAAGTGTGGCCGAAGTGGAGGACATACAGTTCATCCCGCAGGCCGAAGCGCTCGGCATCGGCACAGTGATAAACAAGAAGCTCCTTGCCACGAGCACCATATTCCAGCTTATGCTTGATGCAGATGCCTCTACATCCAAGTGCCTCGCCCTCACAGACGCGGAAGTAGCAGAACTTGAAGTGAAGCCAGGAGCAAAGATAACACGTGCCGCCGTAAAAGATCTGCATCTCGACCGCAATATGACCCTTGCCGCACTCATACGCGACGGACGAGGCATGCTGGTTACCGGCATGACCCGGTTCATGGTCGGCGACAAGGTGCTAATATTCTGTCTCGCAGGCTCGCTGCACAAGGTAGAACATCTATTCTCATAAGTCTCGTATGCGTCGACAAATCAATTTCCGCATGCTTATACGTCTTATCGGCGGTCTGTTGCAGATCGAGGCTGTTTTCATGCTTATTCCACTCGTCACATGTCTCATTTATGAAGAGACCGATTACATTGTATTCGCCATCACGGGAATATGCACAGCCGTGGCCGGACATCTGCTGTGGCGTGTCTACCCCGTCACCCGGCGCATGGGAAAGCGTGAAGGCTTTCTGCTCACGGCCTCAGTGTGGGTTGTATTCTCTTTCGCAGGCATGTTTCCGTTCATCTTCGGCAGCCCCAAGGCAGATCTCAGCACATCGTTTTTTGAAGCGATGTCAGGTTTCACGACAACTGGCGCTACTATCCTGCCGCCTGTGGAGGGGATAAGTCATGGTATTATAATATGGCAGGCCTTGATGCAATGGCTCGGAGGCATGGGTATAATACTCTTTACTCTCGCTGTGATTCCGGCTCTGAATACATCGGGCGGAATGCAGATGTTCAACGCCGAGGTGACCGGCGTGACACATGACAAGATAATGCCTCGTATCAGCCAGACAGCAAAGATGCTGTGGGGATTATATTTCGGCCTTACTACGGTTCTGATAATCCTGCTGTGGGCAGGCCCGATGGATCTGTTCGACAGTATCTGCCATGCGTTCGGCACTATATCCACAGGCGGTTTTTCGTCAAGACAGGATTCAATAGCGGCATTCGGCTCCGACTACGTACTTATAATAATATGCCTGTTTATGCTGTTAAGTGGCATGAATTTCGCCATGCTTTTTAAAATGGTTACCGGTCGTTGGCGTCAGGCAGGCAAAGATGATGTGGCTAAGGTATACATTTGCGCCATACTTGTATTCACAGCGCTTTTTGCCATAGGCCGATTCACTTCCGGAGAGACTCTTGATTGGCGCCATGCCACACTCCTGCCTATGTTTCAGGTTGTATCAAGTATCACATCCACTGGCTATCTGGCTCCGGGATTTACGATGTGGGAACCTTTTGTGCTCGCCCTCACGTTCATAATGATGTTTTCCGGCGGCTGTGCGGGCTCTACAAGCGGCGGCGCAAAGATCGACAGATTGCTGTATCTTGGACGCTATCTCGGCAATGAACTGCGCCTGTGCACACACCCCAATGCCGTGTTGTCGGTGCGCATCAATGGCAAGATCATAAACCGCGATCTTGTGTCGAAAGTCGTCGCGTTCCTGTGTCTGTTTATGCTGCTTATAGTGGCTGGAGGCACTGCTTTGTCATTCATGGGACTTCCTGCCGTTGACTCCTTTTTCTCGTCATTCTCCTGTATCTGCAACACCGGGTTCGGTGCATCTCTTACAGGTTATGGCGACGATTTTCTCACGATTCCGGCAGGAGCCAAATGGGTGTTGTCCTTTCTGATGCTTACCGGCCGACTTGAGATATTTACCGTGCTGGTACTGTTTACCCCATCGTTTTGGAAATGATCATACCGGTATCACCAGCATGGGGATATCTGCCTGGAAAAGTATCTTGTGCGCGAGTCCTGGGTTGAAGAGTCTCGCAAATGCATTCTTGCGTCGGTTTGGGACTACAAGCAAGTCATATTTATGCTCCGTCTGCAGACTTTCAAGTTCCTGCAAAGCGCTTTTAGGGGCGATTGGAACACTCTCAAATGAAAAATGGCTGAAAGTCTTGCGGCAATATTCGCTCAGTGCCAGAGCCGACTTGCCGGCCGCCTTGTCGCTGAAACGTGTGCGCACTGGTATATGCACTATCGTTACTGTGGCATGGGCATTGGTGAAATAGCGATACAACGTATCCATGGCAATGATATCCTCCTGGTCGAGATTACTGAAAAACAATATGTTACGAGGTGCATTTCGTTTCATCGGGTCGATGTCCTCCGGCACAGTAAGCACTGAGAACCGGCTCTCATCGAGAACTTCGGCCGTGACACTTCCTATCATTTCCCGTTCTTTGCGCTCTGCCGACCGCGTCCCCATCACCACTATATAAGGAGCATGCATCTTGGCGAACCGGATAATGGTATCTTCGGGAACTCCTTCAAGCACCGAAGTGATAAAATGCACCATCGGCAATTCTCCCGTTTTCATAAGGCTTCTGATCTTGTCGGTGAATTTGGTCATCTCGCCGTTTGCAGCAGCCACGAGGTGCTCGGTAGCTTCCGTTTCAGCCACGTCATAAGTGAGATTATCGCTAAGCTGTACGGATCCCGACAACCGCGGATCTATATATGAATGCAGAAATACAATATCGGCCTTACGCGCCGAAGCAAGTTTCACAGCTACCTTGGCGGCATTGAGCGAATGGTCACTGAAATCAACAGGCACAAGCACACAACGGTGGGAGGTTGGTGTGACTGCATGCGCGATAGCGCCACTGAAGATCTCCGGATTCTCCACAATACGCAGTGCAAGCGGCAGATCCTGTTCCGGAATCCGCACACGCACACCCGACGATACTTCGGGCTGCTCAAGGTTGACATTTTGCAAAGTTACAGGGATACCCTCGGCTTCAAGTAGCATCCGTACGGACAGCGCACGATCGTAGGTATGGATTGCAAGAGTTATCAGTCGCATGGCATTTGTATGTTCGGATTGTCAGGAATAAACCAAGCCGGAGAAGTCTGAATGCCGGCTGCGGATAGCGGCAAATCGACGACTCCGGCTTTTTAATATAAGACCTTAATATATTTATATTGTATTTGTCGGTTTTATTCAGCTTCGTTTTCCTTGAGGATCTCCACTGCCATATCGTAAATTGTAGGATCGTCAAGCACTACGATGCCGCCGTCGGGACCGGGTTCGATATGAACGCCCATGTTTTTGCCGTATTCGTAGTTGGAGCCGCCGAAGTAATTGCGGACAGTCTGGACGGTTACGTTGAGTTTATCGGCGATTTTGTGCATCGAACCGTCGGGCAGGCTGTCTTTGAGGCGGCGAAGCTCGTTGAAGGTGATCGTCTTGGACATAATAGTATAAGTTTTTAGGGTTGATATAGCGTTATATTGTTTTTACGGGTTAAAATTATAACTATTTTTTGAATTGAACAAATGGAATGGCGAAAAATATCGTATGTTGTATAACATATCATCATGCCGCAACTTTTTGCAGCCGTAGATAAATATATGGTACAAAATATGAAACGGGATGATATGATTCGATCAAAGGCCAAAATACCTTGTGTTTTTTGCATAAATTAGGATTATTGCGTAATTTTGCGGCTGATTTAAAAAATCAGCATATTTTTGAAAATGGAAATCATTTCAACAGTGGCTGCGCTTCGGGAAGCTGTAGCCGGAGCCAGGACAGCAGGTCTTACCGTAGGTCTTGTGCCTACTATGGGAGCTCTTCATGCCGGGCATCTCTCACTTATCGAACGTGCCCGCAAGGAATGCGGCTTTGTGGTGGTGAGTGTCTTTGTCAATCCTACACAATTCAACAACCCCGACGATCTGCGTACGTATCCCCGTACCGTAGAGGCCGACTGTGCCAAACTTGAGGAAGCCGCAGTGGACGTGGCTTTCGTACCTGCAGTAGAGGAGATATATCCCGAGCCGGATACCCGTGTATTCGATCTCGGGCCTGTGGCCGATGTCATGGAAGGCGCCATGCGCCCCGGGCATTTCAACGGAGTGGCTCAGATAGTGAGCAAGCTCTTCGATTATGTGCGCCCCGACAAAGCTTACTTCGGAGAGAAAGACTTCCAGCAGATAGCTGTGATACGCCGCATGGCCGAAATCGAGGGTTTCGACATAGATATAGTGGCATGCCCTATAAAACGCGAAGCCGACGGGCTTGCCATGAGTTCGCGCAACGTACGTCTTACCAAGGAACAGCGCGAACTCGCTCCTGTGATACATCAGGTTCTCTCCGACAACGCCGACATGGCCGGAGACGGTCTCGACCTTGTATCGCTCCGCGAGATGGTGATCGAGGAGATAAACTCCTACGACGGCATGGAAGTGGAGTATTATGAGATCGTCGACCCGATGACACTGCAGCCGCTCGGCAGTTGGGACGAGGCCAAGAACGGCGCTGTAGGCTGTATCACTGTATGGATGGGCGATGTGCGACTAATCGACAATATCAGGTATCCTGAAATAAACTGACTGTGAAAATGAACGTCGAAGTTTTAAAGTCAAAGATACACCGTGTCACTGTCACAGAAGCACGGCTCGACTATATAGGCAGCATAACCATCGATCAGGATCTGATGGATGCAGCCAATATACTCCCCGGCGAGCGGGTGTATATCGTCAACAACAACAACGGACAGCGCCTCGATACATATACAATACCCGGCAAACGCGGAAGCGGTGTGATATGCCTAAACGGCGCCGCAGCCCGGCTCGTACAGCCCGGCGACATTGTCATTATAATGGCATATGCATCCATGCCTTTCGAGGAAGCCCGCACATTCAAGCCGTCGGTCATATTTCCCGACACACTCACCAACAGGCTCTGAAACCTTTAATCCACACCTCCCCTTTTACCCCGACTTACCCTTATGTTTGAAAAACTCAGCGACAGGCTCGAACGGAGCTTCAAAATACTAAAAGGACAAGGCAAGATCACTGAGATCAACGTGGCTGAAACCCTTAAGGATGTACGCCGCGCCCTTATCGACGCCGACGTAAACTACAAGGTCGCCAAGACCTTTACAGACACAGTGAAGGCAAAAGCGCTCGGACAGAATGTACTTACAGCCATCAAGCCCGGCGAACTGATGGTAAAGATCGTGCACGACGAGCTTACGGCCCTGATGGGCGGCGATGCTTTGGGCATCAACCTCAAAGACAAGCCGGTGGTAATCCTGATGTCGGGTCTGCAGGGTTCAGGTAAGACCACTTTCTCGGGTAAACTGGCCAAAAGGCTTAAAAGCGAGAAAGGCTTCCGTCCGCTGCTCGTAGCCTGCGACGTCTACCGGCCCGCCGCCATCGACCAGCTGAAAGTACTCGGAGAATCCATAGAAGTGCCCGTGTTCACGGTCGAAGGATCCAAAGATCCTGTCGACATTGCACGCAAAGCAATCGAATATGCCCGTACCAACCATAATGATCTTATCATCATCGATACAGCCGGCCGCCTTGCCGTCGACGAGCAGATGATGCAGGAAATCGAATCGATCAAGAAAGCCATCAAGCCTACCGAAACACTCTTTGTGGTCGATTCGATGACAGGTCAGGATGCTGTCAACACCGCCAAGACATTCAATGAGCGACTTGATTTTGACGGCGTAGTACTTACCAAACTCGACGGCGACACACGCGGCGGCGCGGCCCTGTCGATCCGTACTGTTGTCGACAAGCCTATCAAATTCATAGGTACAGGCGAGACTCTCGACGGAATCGACGTGTTCCATCCCTCACGTATGGCCGACCGTATACTCGGCATGGGCGACATCGTCTCGCTCGTAGAGAAAGCCCAGCAGCAATTCGACGAAAAAGAGGCTGAGGAGATAGCACGCAAGTTGCGCAAAAACCAGTATACCTTCGTCGATTTCTACAAGCAGATCCAACAGATCAAGAAGATGGGTAATGTAAAAGATCTCGCGGCCATGATTCCGGGTCTCGGCAAAGCCCTCAAGGATATTGACGTGCCCGACGACGCATTCAAAGGAGTCGAAGCCATCATCAACTCCATGACTCCTTACGAGCGCGAGCATCCCGAAGCAATCAAAGGCACACGTGTAAAACGCATAGCTCTCGGCTCTGGCACCACTATTCAGGATGTGAACAGGCTGCTCAAGCAGTTTGAGCAGACGCGCCAGATGATGCGCCAGGTAGGCTCGATGAAAAGTCCAATGGCAGCCATGCGCGGAATGAAAGGCCTCAAAGGCATGCGACGCTAATACTTTGATAATATGGAATTAATTGACGGAAAAGCCACTTCGGCTAAAATAAAGGCAGAGATAGCCGCGCAAGTCGCCGGTTTTGTGGCGGAGGGCAAGCGATCCCCTCATCTCGTGGCAATTCTTGTAGGGCACGACGGAGGCAGTGAGACATATGTAGCCAATAAAGTAAAGGCTTGCGATGCCTGCGGATTCAAATCCACCGTAATACGTAGAGAGTCTGATGTCACTGAGGAAGAACTGTTGAAACTGATCGGCGAGCTTAACCACGACGGTGATGTCGACGGATTTATCGTGCAGCTCCCGCTGCCGCGCCATATTGATGAACAGCGTGTCACCGAGGCGATTCTGCCAGAGAAAGATGTCGACGGCTTTCACCCTGTCAACGTCGGACGCCAGTCGATCGGTCTGCCATGCTTTAATTCGGCTACTCCTGCCGGCATTGTAGAGTTGCTTAAACGCTACAATGTGCCCACCCGCGGCAAGAACTGTGTGATAATCGGCCGCAGCAACATAGTGGGCAAGCCTCTTGCCGCACTGATGATGCAGAAGGGTATCGATGCCACTGTCACAGTATGCCATTCGGCCACCGACAACCTCAAAGAAATCTGCCGCAATGCCGACATACTTGTGGCCGCACTCGGTCGTCCCGAATTCGTCACCGCCGATATGGTGAAAGACGGTGCCACTGTAATTGATGTAGGCACAACACGTGTTCCGGACGCGACCCGAAAGAGTGGCTTCCGCCTTTGCGGCGATGTGGATTTCGACAATGTGTCGCCCAAATGCTCGTTCATCACACCTGTGCCCGGCGGTGTGGGGCCGATGACTATTGTATCACTTATGCAGAACACCCTTAAGGCATATCTCAACAATAATATCCGCTGATCCCTCCCGGCCATGAACTCCGCTTTTGTCGTACTGATCTCGTTCCTGTCGATGATTCTCGGTATCGACGAAGCGGAGATCGTGTTTGCAGGCGATGCCATGATGCATCAGGGGCAGATAGATGCGGCGCGATGCCCCGACGGCTCATACGACTTCAACGATTGCTTTGATAATATCCGTTCGTATGTAGAATCTTCCGATTATGCTGTCGTGAATCTGGAGACACCTATATCAAAGCCGCCATATTCGGGCTATCCGTGTTTCAACTCTCCCGACGCGTATCTCGACGCATTGGCCGATGCCGGCTTCGATCTGTTTCTCACTGCCAACAACCATACTCTCGACCGCCGTGATAACGGACTTCGCAATACCATCGATGCTTTGGACGCACGCCGACTCGATCATATAGGAACATACAAAAACTCCGCCGCCCGCACCGCCGCCCTACCCTTTATCAAAAATATAAACGGCATAAAGGTGGGTTTTATAAACTATACCTACGGCACAAACGGCATTCAGCCCGGACGGGAGGTGATTGTCGACTATATAGACCGTGAGACGATAAAGAACGATGTGGAACGTACCCGCGTCGCCGGCGCCGAGATCATCGTGACATGTGTGCACTGGGGGGTCGAATACCGGTTTTTGCCGCACGAATCGCAAAAATCGTTGGCGCAGTATCTGACAAGCCTCGGAGTGGAGGTCATCATAGGCGGCCACCCACACGTCGTGCAGCCGATGGAATTTGACCGCAGCGCCGGCACATCGCTGCTTGTCTACTCGCTCGGCAATTTCATCTCCAACATGAAGACTCGTGACACACGCGGCGGTGCAATGGTCAAAGTACGTCTGCTCAGGGACTCCGACGGCAAGGTGCATGTTGATGATGCATCATACCGGCTTGTGTTCACCGAGCCGCCTACGGCCGGCAACCGTAACCATCGGTTGCAATGGGTGGATATGTCCGACGATCCGCGCGCAGTGGCTTTTGCCGGTTCGGCACGCAATCTTTTCAGACAACACAACCGTAATGTACTCGAGGATCTGCCCGGCACCGTCTCGTGGTTTCGCTCGAAGATGAAATGATTTTTAAGACCGCACCACGTGGCGGTACAATATTTTTTGCGTACCTTTGCACTACAAAAACTAACATCCTACAAAAACCACTATACAATGAGAAAGAACATCGTTGCCGGCAACTGGAAAATGAACACCACCCTCCCCGAGGGCGTGAAGCTTGCCGAAGAAGTTAACGCAGCCGTGGCAGAAGCCAAGCCCGCCTGCGACGTCATCATCTGCGTGCCTTTCACACATCTCGCTCCGATAGCCGGTGTGATCGACAGTACTGTACTCGGCCTCGGCGCCGAGAACTGCGCCGACCACGCTTCAGGCGCATACACCGGTGAGGTGAGCGCCGCCATGGTGGCATCGACCGGAGCCAAATATGTGATCCTCGGCCACAGCGAACGCCGCCAGTACTATCACGAAGATTCCAAGATCCTGCGCGAGAAACTCGCCCTTGCCCTCGCCAACGGCCTTACCCCCATCTTCTGCATCGGCGAAGTGCTCGAGGAGCGCGAAAACGGTACATACAACGACGTAGTGAAACGCCAGATCGAAGAAGCACTTTTTGACCTTTCAGCCGAAGACTTCTCCAGACTCATCCTCGCCTACGAGCCCGTATGGGCCATCGGTACCGGCAAAACCGCCACACCCGATCAGGCCGAGGACATGCACGCGCACATCCGTGCCACTATCGCCGCAAAATACGGCAACGGAGTGGCCGAGAACACCTCCATTCTCTATGGCGGCTCATGCAAGCCCTCAAATGCAGCTGAACTCTTTGCCAAGAAGGACATTGACGGCGGCCTCATAGGCGGTGCATCGCTCAAGTGCGCCGACTTCATGGGCATCGTGAAGGCTTTCTGATAATACCCCTCTTATTTATATGATTTAGGAACGTCGCCGGATGTTGCATTGACATGCCGGCGACGTCTCTTCTCTCCAACACATAATGCTATGAACAACTATCACCTCATTATATGTGCTGTCGCATTGATAACGCCATGTCGCACCAATGCCCGGACAATGGAATTGCAAGGTGTCACATACGATATAGATACAATACAGCACTACTGTGCCGGCCCGGCGATGACATACTCACGGCTGGCGGTCAGAAGTGAAAACAATTCATTCGGCGCAAGTGTACTCGAAATTGATATGACAAACTCTGGTCGCCCAGGGATAAAAGTCGAGGCGGGATGTGATTCGGTAAAGACATCCGAAGCTGTGACAGCTGTCGCACGGAGAAAATCGAATTATTCGCGACGTTATGTGGCCGCCATTAACGGAGACTTCTTCATAACTTCTTCATTTGCTGCAAACCATCCTCTCGGAACGCAGATACTCGGATATCCGAATGTCACATCGGCTACATGCGGCAAGATCATATCTCCGGATGCCATTGATCGTAAAAGCCGCGAAAAGTGCTTTATAATGACTACCGATGGCAAGATGTATATCGATGCAACAGATCTCTCCTATTCGATTGAGCTCAGTGATAATAAAGGATGTATTGAGGCCGACAATATGAATTATCCGCGTGCAGATAATGAAGTCATTGTCTACAATAGCTTTTACGGAAGCGCCTCTCGTACCGATAACACAGGTTATGAGGTCGCTTTGGAGCTGGCCGAAGGAGAGACATGGGGATTCAACCGTCCGATAAGGTTCAAGGTTGTGGATACTGCGACAAATACCGGAAACATTATGATACCTGCTAATGGCGCTGTGATCTCAGCCGGAAAAGATACTGTCAAAAGGACAAGGATTCTGAGAGAATGTAAATCCGGCGATGAAATATTGATCAATATAAACCTGTCATTACCCGCACACGACGGTCTTATGCCTGAGAATATCTCGGAAATAATCGGGGGAGACGTACGTGTGCTCAATAAAGGCAAGACAACAATAGCCGGCGATCCTGATGCACTCCGTTTTATCAATGCTCCGGAAGTCAGATATCAGCGTTCGCTTATAGGATTCAACCGCGACTTTTCCAGCCTTGTATTATGTTGTGTTGACAATGGCATTGGAGGTGGAGGTGTATCATATTACGATGCCGGCGATCTTATGCGTGGACTCGGTTGCTATGATGCGCTCGATCTTGATGGAGGTGGCTCCACTCTTATGTACCTGCATACTCCTGGCATAGTCAGTCATCTGCGTGATGGCGCCGAACGGGCCGTCGGTAACGGAATTTACGCCATAGTGGAAGCCCCGGAAGACAATATTGTAAGCTCAATATGCTTTGCCGAATATGCACCACGCATTATAAAGAACTCTATATATAAGCCTGTATTTTATGGCTATAATAAAAATGGAGAACTCATATCGATGGATGTCGAAGGTGTAAAACTCGATGTGCCTGTTGCATTGGGAAATATTCAGCCCGACGGCTCACTTCTGGTCACCGGCTGCGGCAGTCATTTACTCTCGGCAAGCTACAACGGCTCTAAAACGACAGCTGTCATTACTGTAGTTGCAGATACTGATGGGCATAGCGCGAATAGTCTGTGAAGATTCCAAATCGAAGTGCAAAACATCGTGTATGGAATAATATATTCTC
>CAJTMY010000009.1:21515-71604 GCA_910577355.1 uncultured Muribaculaceae bacterium | reverse complement strand
TTTTTCACTCGGATAGTTTTTTAACATTTCAACCGGGTTTTGCTGCTGACCCAGATCTCCTTCATACAACATGGAGTTGCCAAGTTGCCGTTGGATCACTTTCCATGGCGCGTTGGTAGTCTGGTCACCCGGGCGACCGTCGTCGGTTGCACGCGCATACCATACTCCGTTGACTTCGCGGGTGTACGCTGTGCCATAGTACTTGGCACTCGCCGGTATGAATGTACCGGGCAGCGACAGGGCTATGGCTAATGTTTTTAAAAAATTGGTTTGTATTTTCATTTCCTCGGTTAGATTGGTTTGTCTCAATTATCATATAAATCCGACCGTGGATGAAAAAACAATATCTCACAAAACCACAGTCGGCTTTGCGGCATAAGACCGCAAAAGAAAAATGTAGTTCTGCAAGACGGGACGCAGGTATTATGTAGAATTTCAGGTTATATGCCGGGCAAGAGCCGTCCCATCACTTTTTACCATCCGTCTCACCGCATGGTAAAATTGCCAAGGTGATGTAATGCCCGGTACGACAGCGTTCCTGCCGTATTGCAATGCAAAAATATGAACAAGTATCCGTTTTTCAAAGTGTATAACAATATTTAACACTTTTGAGCTTGGTCTATGGAGTGGCTTTCGGCGCCGGGTTGCTTATATAGCGCTCGTAGTATGTCATGATGATGGCCGTGACCGGGAGAGCTATTATCATACCGATTATGCCGAGCAGGCTGCCCCATACCGACAGCGACAGCAGTATCACTGCCGGATTCATGCCCATCTCACGGCCCATGACGTGCGGTGTGATGATATAGTCGCATATGCATTGGCTTGTGACATACACGAGACAGCATTTGCCAAGCTCGGTAAGAAAATCCACCTCACCGCTCAGTGAGAAAATGAAACAGATGGCTGCCACCGGTATCACAGTCACATATTGGAAGTAAGGAATCATGTACAGGATGCCTACGATGACTCCCATAGGTATGGCCAACGGCAACCCGACTATCGAGAACCCGGTACAGTAGAACACCATGGCGCACAACGCCACGAAGCCCTGGCCGCGGAAGTAGCGGTTCATCTTGTCGGCCACATCGTGTACCACGACCATGGCGCGCGGGCGGTACTTGTGAGGGATTATCAGCTTGAATCCCCGACATATCTGCGGATAGTCGATGAGGATAAACAATATGTATATGACGGTAAGAAGCCACGACAGTATATTCAGCACCACGTCGAGCGATTCCTCAAGCAAAGACGAGCCTTTGCTCAGCAGGGCTTCAATATGCGTGCCGTCGAACATTGATTTGAGGTTGTCCGGGTCAAAATAATGATTTATGAAATCGATTATACCGACATGAAAAGCCGGCAGATGCTGCTTGCCGTCCGATACCCCTTTCACTATCTCGCCCAGCATGTCGAGATCGCGCAGTACTGACGGTAGAAACAGATACACCACCGCACCAAGCACCGCTGTCACATCTATTATGGTGAGTATCGATGCCAGGGCACGGCTTTTGCCATGGATAAGCCGCATGTTGAAGTCGACCAAAGGCTGCAGCAGGTATGCTACGGCGCAGGCCACAAAGAAAGGCAGCAGCACATTGCTCAGATAGCGCATGAGCCATATGATGGCGGCTGCGATGGCAAGGCCTATGACGAGCCGCATGATCCGGTCGACTGTCCAATAACGCATGATTCGCTTCGCGGGGGGTATAAAGTTATGCGGTTATCAGAACGGGTATCCTATTGCGAGATGGAATGCCAGCGACTTGCCGAACGACTCCATGTTGTAATAGCCTCCATGGCCTGTATTGTAGGGGGCGTGTATGCCTATGCCGAGGTCGGCACGTACCACAAGCATGGATATGTCGAGGCGAAGCCCTACGCCGGTGCCGGTGGCCAGATCGCGCAGGAAGGTTGAGCCGCGGAGCTTGCCGCCGGGTCGTGCCGGGTCGTCCTTGAGCAGCCACACATTGCCTGCGTCGAGGAATACGGTACCGTGCAACGCGCCCGCGATGGGGAATCGGTACTCCACGTTGGCCTCGAACTTGAATGTGCCCGTCTGATCGAAATAGTCGTCGGGCGTGCCCTGCGGGGCGTGGTACGAGCCGGGGCCGATACTGCGCACCGTGAATGCACGCACCGAATTGGCGCCACCGCAGTAGAACTGCTCTGCGTATGGTACCTCGGCCGAGTTGCCGTATGCGTGGGCCGCGCCCACAGCTACGCGACTTATCAGGTGGTGGTCGCCCCACAGGCGCCGGTTGTATACGAGCTGAGTCTGGCCTTTGACAAACTGCGAGAACGGTGTGCCGAACAGCTCTTTCTCGCCCTTCTTGCCGCAGGCGCGGTAGATGGCCCAGAAGATATTGCCGGCTTCCTGCACCGTGAATGACCAGTTGAGCGCGTTGTCGGGGTCAAACTGCCGGTCGTAGGTATACGAATATATCATCTGCGGTATGAACTGGCTCTGGAAACTCAGCGCGATGGCCGGATTGACGGCCATTATCGAGTCGAATTCGGCCGTGGTGTTGATAAGCTTTGTATATGTTAGTTTCAGCGGGGTGAATGTCTGGGACACATGCCGGCGTATTCGCCAGTCGTAGCTCATCGAGGCATTGAACTGCGCCATACGGAAGTAATGCGGGCGGTTGAGCAGGTCGGCGTTGAGCTGGAATCGTGTCCAGTTGAGCTGCCATTGGCTCCGTGGTATGAACTTCGGAGCCAACAGCCGCGGGAAGGCCAATGAGCCGGTGATGCCGGCCTCGTATGAGTTGAATATGCCGCCGCGCGAGCGCCGTCCGGTTTGCCACTCGTATGTTCCGGTGAGCTTGACGCTAAGCTGTTCGCCTCCGCCGAATATGTTGTTGTTGGTAATGCCGAAGGTAAGCCCCGGGCCGAGGTAGGAGTTGGATTTTGACGAAACATTCGCTTCGACCGATGCTTCGAGAGGCTGGTCGAGTGTGGTGTTCACGAGCACGTCGAGG
This sequence comes from uncultured Muribaculaceae bacterium, assembly GCA_910577355.1. Taxonomy (GTDB): domain Bacteria; phylum Bacteroidota; class Bacteroidia; order Bacteroidales; family Muribaculaceae; genus CAG-873. The sequence goes on along the minus strand of CAJTMY010000009.1, from coordinate 68,620 downwards.
GTGGGCTCTGTGGCGGTGGAGTCTGGAAACGCCTGTATGTCGATGGCCCGGAATATGCCCAGACGCGACAGTAGTGTCTGCGTATAGTCCATGTTGCGCACGGCGAATGTGCGTCCGGGGCGGAATGTCACGCACTCCTCCACTATCTTGCGGCGGAACTTCGACGGAAGCATCTGCACAAGCTCAACACCGGGCTTTATGTGTATGGTGTCGGGCCGCTGGCGGCCGCGGTAGCGGTTCACCACCATCGTCACCTTGCCGGTGCGGAACCGCTGCGAGGTGAACTCAGGCATGTTGTTGGCCAGATCGAGCCGCAGCATCACGCTGCCGGGATGCTGTATCGAGTCGGCGAGATACTGTATGTAGTCGGGTCGGAAGAAGTAGTAGCCGCGGTTGCGCAGGGAGTTGGTGATGCGGTTGCGCGCGGTGGACAGTGAGTCGGTGCAGTATCGCGAGCCGGCCATGAGATATGGGTCGCGCGAGGCCAGCGAGTCTATGAGCATGCCGAGATGGGTCGAGTCGTTGAGCATCTCCACTGTATCGAGGCGGAATTCCGGCCCCGGGGTCACGTCATATCTTATCTTTGCCTTGCGGGGATTGCGGGCCTCAAGCAGCTCGTAGGTCGCTTTGCCGCGGAAGTATCCGTTGTTGTCGAGGATCTGCTCTATCATGTGCGTGCGTACCTCGGGGCGTACGTCCGAAACAAGAACAGGCTCCTCCACAAGCTTCTCGTAGAGCCAGTGCTTTATTCCCTTGGGAGGATTGGACCAGTTGTTGTATACCCACAGCCCAAGAGGAAAAGGATAGCGCCAGCGCACGAGCTTCCAGTAATTGTTCGGAGCCACATCCACCGATGTGAATATCGCTTCCTGCACCTCGGCCGGGATGCGTGCGGCGGTATCGGTGGGATACGTGTATTCCACGCCTTTCAGACCTGTATACAGGTGATCTCCCTCCGGCACACGGCGGGTGGTGGAGCACGATGCCGCAGCAATGATGGCGGCGAGAGCTACCGCGAGTACAATGATTCTATCTGGAGCTTTCATCGATGGTGGTTTTAGGAGTTTCGGTATCGGGCTTTATTTCTGGCGAGGCTGTCTGTTCATGCCGGCGGCGGTGCCGGCGGAAACGGAACAGGTCGCCAAGACGGTTGAGCTTTCGTTTGTAGACGAAGCCCACTCCCGTACGTGTGATCTCGCCTTCGAGTATTGATTCGTAGCCAGTGTGGCGGAACAGGCGCACATACATTGTCTGTGCATTGTTCAGGAAATATTCGAACGATATGTCCTTGATGAGATTCTGCGAGAAATTCTCGTCGGCGTTGGCGTCGGTAGAGTAGTTGCCTCCCACCACTATCTTGAATCTGTCGTTGAACAGAGACTTGGATACCTGGTAGCTGTAGCTGGTGGTCTGCGATGTGCTGCCTCCTATGGTGCGGTCGTACTGGTCGATGCCGAATGTGAGGTCGATACCCTTGATGTTGCTGGCCGCCCAGTTGTTGAGCTGCGATGACAGGAAGGAGTATAGAGCGTTGCCCGACAGGTTTGAGTCGCCGCGTGTGCCCGGGCCGGTATACACGTTGTAGAGCAGCATGTTCATCGCCTGGTTGGCGCGCTGTTCGGCACTCATCGACTGGAGTTCGTTGGCTACGGTGATATCGTCGTCGGTGCTGAGGTCGAAGCCGGCGTTCATGTGCGACAGCGAGCCGGTGACATTGAGATGCACCTCAAAGTCGACGAGGCGCGAGTTCTGCCCCGATTGAGTGACGTTGGCCTTGATGACATCTATGGCGTGTATATTGAGCTGCGGGTTCATGATGTCGCCGTTGAAAGCCACATAGGAATTTTCCTGGAAATTGAACAGTTTTTCCGACAATACGGGCGGTGTGTAGCGCACGAAGCCCTTGGGGATGTTGATACGTCCCGTGAGCCGCGGCTCGCCGAACGGCTGCATCGAGAAGTCGACCGTACCGTTGGGCTGCACGCTCACGCGGTCGCGTCCGTTGGCGGATAAATCCACGTTGATGGTCGATCCGGTCTGTATGGTGAGCGTTGCCTCGATAAGCATGGCCAGCTGCGAGCTGATGATGCTGTCGGCCTGCTGCACTGCGGCAGTGTCGGCGAAGTTGACAAATTTCACCATATCGTCGTTGGCTCTGTCGGCGATGGCGCTTCCGGCGGTGGTCATCACATATGTGATATTGGTGCCGGGCAATACCGTGAGATTGGCGTCGAGCGACATGAATTCCATGTTGCCTTTGATGTCGGCATTGAGGTTTATGAATCCTTTGCCGTATATGTCGGCTCCGCGCGATGCCCGTCTGGAGTCGCATATCTGCATGTTGGCGGCGCTGAGATGCAGGTTGAGCCGCGGATTGGCGAAATCGTGTATATCGACCGTGCCGTTGACAGTGAGGGGATTCTCGTTGGTGCCCTTTATCGCAAAGTTGACAAATCTTACGAGGTTCGAGTCGACGGGTACCTTCACATTATTGAATGCGTAGGACGTGCCTGTCATGGCTACACGCACAGCAGCCGAGTCGAGCTGAAGCCATCCGTCGAGCCGGGGCGAGGAGGCCTCTCCCGACACGTCCATAGAGCCGTTGAGCACACCGCTGAGCGAGGCGATGTCGGCGCCGATGAACGGATTGGCCACGCGCAGCGGCAGATGTATCACAGACAGATCCATTGCCAAAGGCGAGCCTGCGGTGGAATCGTTGAGTGCGCCGGCCAATGTCACGGTCTTCTCTCCGTCGATGTACATGTCGGCGGCAGCACGGATACGACCGCTCAGGGCGGTGCTTACCTTGAGGTCGGTCTTTATATCACCTACTTTCTGGCGGTCGTAGGTGAAGTCGGCGAGCGTGACGGTGCCTGCGCCGTTGATGGTCTTGTCCTCGCCGCTCACCCGGATGTCGGCCGACAGAGAGCCGGTCATGGGCGGTGCGAACGGATTGAGTTTTATCCAGTCGGCTATGTTGATATCGCTTATGTCAACGACCAGCTCTTCCTGATGGTCGTCATTTCCTTCCTGATGGTCGGTATATATGGCTATCGACGATTTGTCGGAGTGCATATGGAGGTTGGCGTCGAGATGTTTGTGCGGGAACGACCATGTGACAAAGTTGTCGTCGTTGACCGTCCAGGGCATATAGGCTATTACAGGATCGGTCGGATCGAGCATCAGCCGCATTGTCGAGTCGTTGAGTTCGGCACGGAGTCCCAGGTCATAACCTTCTTTGCCTTGTATGTTCTGCTGATTTATGTGCATGCCCAAAGTGTTGTCGGCCATGAAGCCGTCGAGTCGCACGTGGGCCCATTCGTCGAATGTGCCGGGCCGGTTTTCCAAGCGTCCGTCGAATATCAGCTTGTCTGCATACTGGGACAGATCGAATGTGATGGTGTCGAGTCGCATTGAAGGTGTGCTGAGATTGAGCAGACTGGCGTTCATCGACAGCGACGAATCGTTGGAGGCGATGATATGCAGCGAGTTGAATGTGGTCTTGCTGTCGGCGAGCATGTCGGTGAGCATATTGCGGCTGCCGGCGGTAACATCGAGATTGAATGGAGGCAAAGCCCGCTGAATGCGCTGCACGTCGACGGTGCGTGTGGCTATCTCGTCGGCTATCACAGACTGCAGGTCTGTCATGCGCGCCATTATGGAATCGATGGACGATTCCGACGACAGGAAAGCGTACAGGTCGCCGTTGCCGGCCGATATATTGGTTACCGAGTCATTGGCGTTGAGGCGCGCCACAATATCTTTCAGCACTGTTGTGCCGGTTTCGGTGTCGTAGGTGAGAGTGTTGAGCGCGAGCCGTGCCCCTATCATATTGGTCTTGGGGGTAATTGACGCAGTGGCCTCGAGCCGGGTTGTAAGTACGGCCTTGTCGGGCGACATCCCCATGGCCTGCAGGTCTATATGGCGTCCGTCGAGCATTGCTGTCCAGTCGTATGTATCTCCGTCGAGATTGCCGTGTGCGTCGAGTGTAAGGGCTACATTCGGATTTTTCGATTCGAGCCGGATGTCGGCCTGCCCGCCGGCAACCTTGGCGGAGGCGGCTATGTCGGCGTAGTCATGGTCCTGATATATGGCGCGTGTCACGTCGAGGGTCGCGTCGAGGCTTGTTGTAGCGGCAAATGGGTTGTAGCCGTGTCCCCGGGCATCGAGTGTGGCGCTGATCTCACCTACACCGAGTCCGGGCATGAACGCATTTACCGGGAAGCGGTCGGTGATGAGGTGAAGCGTATAGTCTTCGAGGCGTGAACGCCAGTCTGCGTCAAGACTTATTTTTCCTTGTTCGGTACGTGCCTCGAGTTTGCCACGGATATTGCCGGAATTCATGACTACATTGCCTGCGAAAGTGGTGCGCGGGATGTTGAAATCAGCAGCCGACTTCTTGTCGAAAAGTACCGACTTGAACCGATTGAGATCGAGGAGTGCGCCGCTAAGCCGCAGATTGCCGCCTATTCGTGCCGGGTCGAAAGCATTGAGCAGCCGCCCCTTGGCACTGAGCCGCGCGGTGCCGTTGACATTGATGCTGAAGTCGTCGACGGCGAGGTCTCCGGCTGTACCTTTCACATCGGCATGTGCCCGTACCGGTATATTCCGTGGCAGTGCAATCAGATATGGCGCGAAAGCCGGGAACATTTTCATGGCGTCGGCCGGGGCTATGCCGCCGTCGAGATGCAGCTCAAGCGGTGTCGACGGTTCGGTGGTCATGTCGCCCATGCCTATGAGGGCGTTGAAGAACAACTCCGTGGCTGCCGGAGTGTTTACTTTGAAGCCTATAAGGTTGGTGCCGAGCGAGTCGACAGCAAGGATGCCCGATGCGTCGAGGGTGACTCCGCAGCGTTCGGTGCCGCGCACGTGCAGGGGCACACGCACGGTGGCTGCCTGATTGTAGAACTCCTTCACTCCGAGTGTGAGAGAGTCGACTTCTATATAAGTAAAGTCGAGCCCCGGGAGCGGCTTTACGCCGCGCGTGGTGTAGAGAGCTTTGGAGCGGTCGAAACCTATCGTGTCGATATTTATAGTCCATGGCGCGGCCTCGGGTGCCATGGTGTCGGCTGGTACTACGGGCATGGCCGCCACAGTGGCCGAGTCGGGCAAGATATATGCGACATCGAGCCCCGAACCGGTGAACGATCGCAATCCTATATTCTGCCTGTACAGGTCAATGGATATGTCGTCGGCTATGGCGGCCGGTATGGCTGCGCCGAGCGAATCGATGACAGGCAGCATGCGCATGGTATATGCGAAATCGTCAAGTATCAGGCGATGCACGCTTATGCTCATGCGTGTGGGTGGAGTGGCGGCTGTGTCTGCGGCAGTGGTGTCGGGATTGAGGGTCATGTCCACACGACCGCCTTTCAGGATACCGTCCCCGAGGTCTATGCTCATCGATGCCAGGGCTACGTCGGCGTCGTGAAGCGATATCTCACGTCCGCTTACGGTCATGTACATGGCTGAGTCCGGCGAGCCGATGACAAATCTGCCGTCGGTAAGGTCGGCCTGCGATATCGATGCATGCCCAGTGAGCAATGGAAGCAGACTTACAGAGGCATCAAGGCGCCGGGCGGCGATGCTTTGGCCCGGCATGTCGAGTACAAGACCTTTCAAAGTAACGTCGAACGGAAAACTCAGCACAAACGATTCGAGCTGCATTTTCGTATCTCCGGTATTCATCATCTTTACGGCATACTGACGGATATGTTCCTGGCTCCAGGGCGCATATACCAGCATAAGAAGCGCGCCGAGCAGCAGTACGACGCTCATGAGTGCCCATACTGCGGCTTTTAAGAATCTGCATATGATTGTGGTTGCCTTCACGGGGATGATGATGAATTAGTTGGTTCGATAGGACGAATTACATATAATACAACCATCGGACACGTCCGATGGTTCGTATTGAATTTTTTTGGCAGCCTGCGGCTGTATTTTATTTTATGATCGCCGCTGCAGGGGGGTAGGGTATCTGATAGGCCGGTACAGGTCGCAGGGTGCTGTCTAGCAAGGCAGTATCGTATGCTTCGGCAGGATAGATCCCGGCTGCCACGGCGTCGGCCGACGAGTTCACGAAATACACCGCTTCTGCCCCTGCGCGCATGATGGCGTTTAGGGCTTGTGCGGTGGGTTGGTTCACTGTATATATCCTGGCGCCTGCAAGCCTGGTGCTGTGAGCTTTCTGTATGGCGTTTTCTTCGGGCGAGAGTCCGTCGGCCGGTGTGCCGGTGGATTTCCACGCGCCGTTGAGTATCACGACGGCGCCCGACGGCTCGAGGCCGGCAGCTTTGGCCTGTGAGGCCGCCGTGACAGCCATATCCATGAATATCTCGTCGGTGGGGCGCACCTTGTCGACTTTTGTTATGTTTACTTGAGCTATGGCGGCGACTGCGATTACCGGCGCCGCCATGAGGAGAAGACGTTTTTTCATTATTTGATCTTTTGTAATATAACGCGGTCGATAAGCGCATGGTTTGTGCCGAGGTTCATGTTCTCGTCCTGCGGGCGGAAGCTGATTGAAAGTGTGTGGCTGCCGCTCTTGAGGGCGGTGCGCACAGTGTTGCTGCGACCCCAGTCGTTCCAGTTGCCCACCCCGCGCTGCGGCATCACTACGGTGCCTATGGGCATGCCGTCGATCTCGAGGGTGCGGATGGCACATTTGTTCTCGGTGTTCACCGGGCCGTTGCCGTTGGCATATAAAAGTGTTATGGCGTATTCTCCTTCGGCGGCCACAGGTATATCGAGGTCGATGGTGCCGGTGGCGTGGTCGGTCTCGACGAAGCCCTCGCCATGATAGCCGCGCAGGGGCACGCCGGGCTTGTAGGAGATCTCGGGCGAGTTGAGGAAGGTGGTCTCGCCGGGCATCTCATATATAAATGTATCGAAGTTGGCCAGCGGCTCGGATGCGAACGATTCAACAGAGTCGGTGCTTACACCTATCACCTGATATTCGCCGGGAACGATGGCATCGAACGATGTGCTGCGTGTCTCGGCCACAGGCTTGCCGTCGCGAAGCACGCGGTAGTAGCCTATATACTCGATTGGATTCCATTCGAGCAGATTGTTGACGGGCACACCGGCGCCGGCAAGTTCGGGGCTGTGGCTGAGGCGTGATATCGGTGTAAGAGGGGCTTTTACGTTGGCGGTATGGTTCACCTTCATGCCGTCCACGTCGTTGCCGGCAAGGTCGATGACGATGTCGGCAGTGCCCTTGAAATCGGCTGGAATGAACGGCGCATGGTTCTTGCCGTTTAGGGTGAAGCTCTTCATCTGGCTGCCATATCCGTTGACAGTGATATTTAGCGTGGCTCCGCGATATCTGAATCCCGTAAGTGTGCGTGTTCCGGCAAGTGCCTTAGGCACGAACGGCCGGAAGGCAAGGCCGTCCTTTTCGAAACTGATGCCGAAAAGTATGCGGTGTGTCAAGGCAAGGTTGCCGGCAAGGCACCAGAGCATGTTCGACGAATTGAGCTCGGTGGCGATGTCGCCGTTGTCGAGCACAAAATTTTCCTTGTTGGTGGTGAATAGCGCCGCGGGGCGGAATACCGCGCCTATGGCCTCGAGTACGCCGCGGCCATTTCCGGCCTTGGCATTGGCGAGAGCCCAGTATGCGCCTACCCACGGCCACAGGGCGTTGTTGTGGTAGGAAGGCATATCGGCGATCTGCGGGAAGAATATGGCTGTGCCGAACGGAGTGGTGGGATTGTTCTCAGTGATGCTGCGGGCGCGGTCGTCGGGAGCGATGTCATACAGGATGGCCAGCGACTCGCCGAGTGTCTCGGCCCGGGGATTGACTATCGGATTGATACGTCCATAGTTGTACATGGCATAGTAGCCTTTGTCGTCGAGCCACAGATTATCGTTGATTGCCTTGGCGATTGCTTCTGCGCGGGCGGCATATTCCCGTGACTCATCCTTGTGGCCGAGTTCGGAGGCTATGTCGGCAAGCACGCGCAGTGCCTGTGCGTGCACCACCGATGTGCCGAGCGCTTCCGAATTATATATGTCGGCGGTCTGCATCCACTTGGGATAGCTCTGCTCGCGCCAGTCGATGAACGATGTCTCGCCTTTTACGAGGCCTGTCGGGGTTGACTGGGTCACCTTGAGGTCATCCTCCACCGAAGCGGCTATTATAGGGTAGATATATTCGAGCCACGCGCGGTCGCCTGTCACTTTATACACCTCATGGGCGGCCAGTGCCCATATCAAGCGGTCGCTGCTCACCGGCCACGCGCCGCCGCTGCCCGTGTCCTGGATTATGCGGCCGGTGGGTGTGACCTTGCGCATCAGCGATATTTTCGAGGCCTCGGGCTGGAGGTAGGCCATCGACAGCAGTATGGAATAGGATACGTCGCGGGTCCACACGCCGGCCCATTCCTTGCCTGTACGCAGGGTGGTGTCGGGCTCCACTGCGTTGATCATCTCTTCAAGACCGAGATTATAGATTGCCGTGTGCAACTTGTTGGGAGTGGACAGCTGCGGGTAGGCCGATATGTCGCGGCTCAGACGCCACTCCTTGTTAATAGGCATAAAATAGCCGGGCTGCGCCGAGTAGGTGGATATAAGGCTCAGTCCGTCGGGCGAATACGCCATGTACTCGCCTTGTGTGATGGTGTCGCCGTGCCAACGGTAGGCGTCGGTGGCCACGATGTCGGTCTCTGCAAAAGCCGGAGCAGCCGTCACGGCCGCCAATGCGATAAGTAAGTGCTTCATGATCATTTTGGTTATTCGGTATCTTCGTCGTAAGTCTGATATAGAAGGTCGTTGTAGGGGAATCGGGCGAGGTGTATCTCGCGCGCCATGTCGTAGAGTTTGCGCTTGAGCTCGTCGATATTCTTGCCGGTACGGGCCGATACGAACACGCAGTTGTCGTTCATGCGGGCCATCCATGTGGCGCGCAGCTCGTCGAGCGACATGTTCTCGCGGGTGGCGGGGGTGAGGTCGTCGGCATCCTTGGGCTTATAGCTGAATGCGTCGATCTTGTTGAATATCAGTATCACAGGCTTGTCGTGGCCGCCGCATACATCGCGCAGGGTCTGGTTCACCACCTCGATCTGATCCTCGAAGTTGGGATGCGATATGTCAACCACATGCACCAGTATGTCGGCCTCGCGCACCTCGTCGAGGGTGGATTTGAACGATTCGATAAGGCCGGTGGGCAGTTTGCGTATGAATCCCACTGTGTCGCTGAGCAGGAAAGGCAGATTGTCGATGACCACCTTGCGCACAGTGGTGTCGAGCGTGGCGAAGAGCTTGTTTTCGGCAAACACATCGCTCTTGGCAAGGAGGTTCATAAGTGTGGATTTGCCTACGTTGGTATACCCCACAAGGGCCACACGGGTGAGCTTGCCACGGTTCTTGCGCTGTATGCTTTTCTGCCTGTCGATTGAGCGCAACTCCTCCTTGAGGCGTGCTATCTTGTCGAGAATTATACGGCGGTCGGTCTCTATCTGTGTCTCGCCGGGGCCGCGCATGCCTATGCCGCCGCGCTGGCGCTCGAGGTGTGTCCACAGCCGTGTGAGACGCGGCAGCAGATACTGATACTGGGCCAGTTCCACCTGCGTCCTGGCATGAGCCGTCTGCGCGCGGCGGGCGAAGATGTCGAGGATAAGACTCGTGCGGTCGAGGATCTTCACCTGCAGCTCGCGCTCGATGTTCGATACCTGCTTGGGCGTGAGCTCGTCGTCGAAGATCACCATGCCCGCCTCGTTGGCCTCCACAAACGTCTTGATCTCCTCGAGCTTGCCCTTTCCCACGAATGTACGCGGATTGGGATAGTCGAGACGCTGGGTGAAGCGTCCTATGGTTTCGGCACCGGCCGTATCGGCCAGAAACTCCAGCTCATCGAGATACTCCTTTACCTTGGCTTCGTCCTGGTTGTCGTTGATAAGGCCTACGAGCACAGCCCGCTCCGAACTTTCCCTGCTTATGACGAATTCTTTCATTTTATCTTATATTTATTATGGTGCAAAGTTACGTAAAATTAACCTAAATAACAATGCATCATCCCAAAGAGGTCTGATCAAACATTGTCAATATATGTTTAAAAACACATTTAGATATTTTTTAAGGGTAAGATGGTAGGAATCTTGGAAAATTGACAGTATATTTGCAAAATGAAGGCAGGCTACAGCCCCGCCTCCGGCAAGAAAAAAGACCTAATCAACCAATAAACCGACTAATATGGCTAAAGTAAAAGGAGCTGTCACAATCGACGATGCACGCTGCAAAGGCTGCGACCTGTGCGTTGTGGCCTGCCCCACCGACGTGCTGCTGCTCCAGCCCAAAGAAGTGAACGACCGCGGCTACCACTTCGCGTTTGCCGCAAATCCCGATGCTTGCATCGGATGTGCTTCATGCGCTATGGTGTGCCCCGACGGATGTATCGAGGTATATCGCGTCGTATTGCCTAACCCTTAAACCGCGATTGACGAAATGGAAGAAGTAAAATTGATGAAAGGCAATGAGGCGATAGCCCATGCCGCCATCCGCTATGGCGTGGATGGCTATTTCGGATATCCGATAACCCCGCAGTCCGAGGTTCTCGAGACGCTCGAGGACGAGCAGCCGTGGGATACCACCGGCATGGTGGTGCTACAGGCCGAGAGCGAGGTGGCCGCCATCAACATGGTATACGGCGGAGCCTCGTCGGGCAAGGCTGTGATGACATCGTCGTCGTCGCCCGGCGTGAGCCTCAAGCAGGAAGGCATCAGCTATATAGCTGCGGCAGAGCTCCCCGCCCTGATTGTAAACGTGATGCGCGGCGGCCCCGGCCTCGGCACCATCCAGCCCTCGCAGGCCGACTATTTCCAGGCCACCAAGGGCGGCGGCCACGGCGACTACCATCTCATCGTGCTCTCGCCTGCGACCGTGCAGGAGATGGCCGACTTCGTAGGCCTCGGCTTTGATCTCGCGTTCAAATACCGCACTCCCGCCATGATTCTTGCCGACGGCATAGTGGGCCAGATGATGGAAAAAGTGGTGCTGCCTCCTTTCCGTCCCCGCCGTACCGACGAGGAGATAGCCGCACAGTGTCCCTGGGCCACCACCGGCAAGCGCGGACGCAGCCACCGCAACATAGTGACATCGCTCGAGATGGACTCTCCCAAGATGGAGGAGAACAACCGCCGCTTCCAGGAGACATACGCACGCATTCAAGAGAACGAGGTGCGCTTTCAGGAATACTACACCGAAGATGCCGAATACCTCATTGTAGCCTTCGGAACCGTGGCCCGCATATGCCTCAAGGCCATCGAGGACGCCCGCGCCGCCGGCATCAAGGTGGGGCTGCTGCGCCCGATTACTCTGTGGCCTTTCCCCACCAAGGAGATAGCCGGACTGAGCCGCCGCGTCAAAGGAATGCTCGTGGTGGAGCTCAACGCCGGACAGATGATCGAGGATGTGCGCCTCGCCGTCGAAGGCCGCGTGCCTGTATTCCACTTCGGCCGTATGGGCGGCATGATCCCCAATCCCGACGAAGTGCTTGATGCCCTCAAGAAAGATTTTCCCGAAATCAAATGATCTGTAGCCATGACTCCCGAAGAAATCATCAAACCCGAAAATAAAGTATACGCCCGGCCGCGCCTGCTCGACGACCGCAACACTCACTACTGCCCCGGATGCTCGCACGGCGTGGTGCACCGCATCATAGCCGAGCTTATCGACGAAATGGGCCTTGAGGACAAGACCATCGGCGTCGCCCCCGTAGGCTGCGCGGTATTCGCATACAACTATATCGACGTCGACTGGGTGGAAGCCGCCCACGGCCGCGCACCCGCCGTCGCCACCGCTCTCCATCGCCTCAACCCCGACCGGCTCGTGTTCACATATCAGGGCGACGGCGACCTCGCCGCCATAGGCACCGCAGAGACAATCCACGCCGCCAATCGCGGCGAAAACATTGCCATAATATTCATCAACAACGGCATATACGGCATGACCGGCGGCCAGATGGCTCCCACAACCCTGCTGGGCATGAAGACAGCCACCACACCCTACGGACGCCGTGCCGACCTCAACGGCTATCCCCTGCGCATCACTGAACTTCTCGCTCCGCTCGACGGCACATGCTACGTGACACGTCAGGCAGTGCACACCCCCGCCGCTGTACGCAAGACAAAGGCCGCCATCAAGAAAGCCTTCCAAAACGCCCTCGACGGCAAAGGCACATCGGTGGTCGAAGTCGTGTCGACCTGCAACTCGGGGTGGAAGATGTCGCCCGCCAAGAGCAACGAATGGATGGTAGAGCATATGTTTGAGCGCTATCCCCTCGGCGACCTTAAAAACATTTAAAATCCTATCGCAATGAAAGAAGAAATCATCATAGCAGGATTCGGCGGCCAGGGCGTCCTCTCCATGGGCAAGATTCTCGCATATGCCGGCCTGATGAACAACCTTGAAGTAACATGGATGCCGGCCTACGGCCCCGAACAGCGCGGCGGCACGGCCAACGTAACAGTCATTCTGTCGGACAGTCCTATCTCGTCGCCGGTTCTCGACCGCTACGATACCGCCGTAATCCTCAATCAACAGAGTCTTGACAAATTCGAGAGCAAGGTGAAGCCCGGCGGTACCCTCATATATGACCCCTCGGGCATACACCGTCTGCCCGAACGCACCGACATCAACGTAGTGTCGGTAGATGCAATGGAAGCCGCTATCGAGATGAACAATACCAAGACCTACAATATGATACTTCTCGGCTCGCTGCTGGCACTCCGCCCCATCGTCGACACTGAGGCCGTGGTGAAGGCTTTGCGCAAGACATTGCCCGAGCGACACCACCATCTAATCCCGCTCAACGAGCAAGCCATCGCCAAAGGCATGGAGCTCGCCCGCAAATAACATACGCACCACTCATATACAAAGCCTGCCGCAGAAATCTCCGTGGCAGGCTTTGCCTGTATAAACTGTTTCTATATAGGAATATACAGGGATTATGGCGTCAACAGATTATTTTTCTTCAGATAATGGACGAGATATCGCTGATTTTCGCTAAATTTGCGATTATCAAACTTTTTAGGTCATGAAGAGATTCATATACATTTGGATCACCTTGATTACAGCTTTTTCATCAAGCTTCGCTCAGAGCTATGATGAAAAAATTGCGGATGCCATGAACAAAGGCGATTGGTTCGCCCTCGACTCGGTTTATAAAACTGCGCCAAAAGATTCAATATGGAGTTTTCTCGAGGTGTATTCCCGTTGCTTGATCGGCAATCGCCTGAACCGCCCAGATGTATCCATACCGGCTTTTACGGAACTGCTCAACACACAGTCCGAGAATCTTGATCTTGGCAATATGCTCAACTCCTCGGTGATGTTTGCAATGGATCTGAGCCGTACGGGAGAGAACGCCGAAGCCGCATCCATGCTTACATCGATACTAGATGCCACCCGGCAATATCTCGACTCTGCCGCCATTGCAGGCGTGCGGCGGTATATAGGCAAGTATGCAGCTCTTTCGGCCTATAAGCCTTACGGCATTAGTTTCGGAGACAGTCATGAAGGTTCTGTGCCATTCAGATACGTGCCCGTGGGGCCGGCTGATAAAAATTCCATTCTGATGCACCTCGACAAATCCACCATAAACGGGGCAGAAGCCGACATAACATTCGATACCGGTGCCGGTGTCAACATCATCTCAGATTCTTTGGCGCTGAAATACGGGCTGGTTCCTTTGGATGCATTCGAATCGGTGGGAGGCATGGGCGTTCAGTCGGGCCGCTATGCCATTGCCAAGGAGTTGAAATTAGGTAATATCACCGTGACCGATGTACCGTTTGTCGTTTTAACCCTTACGACAAACAACAAGGAAGCCGACCAATATATAGATTGCTTCGGCATCGTTGTCGGCAGTGAACTTATGTTGCAGCTTAAGGATCTGACCGTGGACTTTGTGAATCGTCGGATATCAGTTCCTTCTGATATTCCTTCGCGGAGCGATGCACGGCCGAATATGTGCTTTTCCTCCTCAATGAATCTATTGGCGCGGGGGATGATACACGACAATCCCATGCTGGTGAATATTGATACCGGCGATGCCTCGTACGGCATTTTGGACAAGACTTTCCTTGATAGGAACAAGGAGTTTGTCATGTCCCATTCCCCCGCTGATTCTGTAAGAATGGCCGGCATAGGCGGAGTGCATATCTCGCAATGCTACCGTGTGCCGGATATGACAGCCCGGCTTGGCGGAAGCACCGTGACTATTCCGGTAATGGATGTACGGATGCAGGATAATCCTGCCGGAATGGACTACGAATGCAACTTCGGACTCAAGTCTTTGAGATTGTTTGGAAAAATCCGCTTCAATATGGTCGATTTTACCTTGACCACATATCCGCAAGTATTATCTTTAAACAAGTTGCCTGCTCTGAAAGTCCCTGAATTCACGGTCACCAAAGACCGTGGCATTAAGCCGTTGCAGGCTGTGGGCCTGGTGGCGGTCGGCGTTGCGCGAGGCCTTATAAATCCTAATGCCCCCTCCAATCCAGATCTATAAATATGAAAATAAACGGTCTGCATCATGTCGCCATAATCTGCTCGGATTATGCCGCATCTCTGAAATTCTACACTCATGTGCTTGGCTTCACTGTATTGGCCGAGAACTTCCGCGAGGAAACCCGCTCGTACAAGACCGATCTTGCTCTCGACGACCGGTACATCATCGAGTTGTTCTCCTTTTCCGACGCACCGCCACGACCGTCATATCCCGAGGCCCGGGGGTTGCGGCATATAGCATTCGAGATCGACAATATCGACGAAGCTCTTGCGTGGCTCGACAGCTGCGGTGTGGCTCACGAGGCAGTAAGACTCGACGGATACACCGGCAAGCGGTTCGTGTTCTTTGAAGATCCCGACAGGCAGCCCATAGAATTTTATGAACGTTACCGGCTCGATGGTGTGAGTGCCGACACCGTATGCTATGTGGAGCGGAACATATTGCCCCGCTACGCCGCATTCGACAAGGCACACCGCGAGGATCATGTCCGGATGGTAATAGAACAGAGTCTGCGTCTGGCCGACCGCATGCCGCACCTCGACCGCGACATGGTATATGTCATCGCCGCCTTCCACGACCTCGGCCTTGCCAACGGCCGCGAACGCCATCATCTCGATTCGGCCGTGATTCTTGCCGAGGATGAATATGTAAAAAATTTTTTTACACCCGGGCAGATCGACCTTATGTGCCGTGCCGTCGAGGATCATCGCGCATCGGCCAAGTCGTGTCCGCGCAGCGAATACGGACTCGTCGTGGCCGAAGCCGACCGCTTTATTGACGCCGGCACGATAATACGCCGCACCGTACAATACGGCCTCGCCAACTATCCGGAGCTTGACCGCGACGGCCACTACCGCCGCACACTGGCACACCTGCGCGACAAATACGGCCCCGGCGGATATCTCAAAATATGGATACCGTGGAGCGACAACGCCGGACGTCTGGAGCAACTACGCGCGATAATCGCCGACAAGCCCCGCATCACAGCCATATTCGACCGTATTTTTGATGAAGAGACCGAGGATAGGGATCAGGGGAGAATGTAGTTGGCCGCACGGCCTTTCTCGCCACTGTCTTTGAGCATGCCTTTAGCGATCAGGTCGTTGATGTCGCGCAAGGCAGTATCCTGCGAGCAATGGCATATCTTGGCCCACTTCGATGTGGTGAGTTTGCCTTCAAATCCATCCCACAGCCGGTTTATGACTTTACGCTGGCGCTCGTTGATCTCAACCAGGCGATGTGTTTCCCAATAACGGGCTTTCTCTACCGTTCTGCCCGTTATCTGAAGAGTTCGGCCGATTGCGCCCTCTAAGCAAGAGAAAAACCACAGAAGCCATTCCGTAATATTAAGCGAGCCTTTTTGCGTTTTTTCCAAAACGGAATAATACCTGTTCTTCTCACGGTTTATCTGCGCCGACATACTGTAATAACGTCCGGCATCGTCAAGGCGGGATAGAAACATATCTGTGATTGTGCGGGCTATACGGCCATTGCCGTCATCAAAGGGATGAATGGATACAAACCACAGGTGGGCGACAGCGGCCTTGATATATGGCGAATGATTTTCAGAATTGCACCAATCCATAAAGCGAGCCATCTCTGTCGGAACAGATTCAGACAGCGGTGCGACATAATGGATTTTCTCATGTCCAAACGCACCCGACACCACCTGCATAGGCTCATCTCCCTTGCGCCAATCGGCAACGGTTATCTTCATGCCGCCACTTCTGCCATATGGAAACAAAGCGGAATGCCACCCGAAAAAGCGCTCGACCGATAATGGCTCGGAGGAATTTGTTACGGCATCCATCATCACATTGACAAGACCTTCTACATAATGATCTTCCAGCAACAGGCCATCCGTCTCCAAGCCCAAACGACGGGCTATGGAACTGCGGACAGATTCGGCATTGAGGACAACGCCCTCAATCGCCGACGAACTCAACAAATCTTCAGTAAGAGCAGTGAGTTGTGTCTCACTTTTACTTTCAAATCCGATCAGAGACATCAGTCCTTTCAATTCTCCATGTCGACGGCTCAACCGACTCATTGGTTCGATCAACCGTTCTGAATCCCAATAAAAATTCGGCCAATCGGGCAACTGCCAGATATATGTAACAGGTGTATCAAGCCTTTTCATATCACAAAATTAAACATTTGCGGTGAAACCACCAAATTTACACCGCAAATTTGCGGCGATTTGACCATTTTTTCACCGCAAATCAGATTCAACCGGATGAAATGGCTTTATGTTGTTTCAAATTATGATTGCCGCAAATAATCTGAGACTGTCTTTTGGGGATTTTGGCGGATAGGAAATTTTGCGTATATTTGCATCGGATTCTCTAAAAACACTTTGAAAATCGTTCGGAAGGCGATTGTCGAATATTTTTAGACTGATAACCGATGAAACCAAAGTTACTTTTTGCTGTCGTTACCACAGCCTTTATGGGTGTGGCTGGTAATGTTGCAGCCGAGAACATAATCACCTGGGAAACACTCGGCAACTCGTATACACCCGAGGCCGGCAACAAATACATACAGAGATTCACCATCGAGGCCGACGTTCCGTTCGAGCGAGTGGCTTTCTGTTCGTTCAAGAGAGGCATGAATCCGGTTGACCCCGCCGACAGTATCTTCGAGATACTCCCCGGATATTACGCCGTGAGCTCGCCGCGCTTTTCGCGGGCTTCGGCATCGGAGCCTATCGTGGTCGACATAGTCACCGACGGCTCCCTGGGCAACATATCTTTCATTCCCGACGGCATGCATCTCGTGGCCGCAGGCAGGCCGGTAAGCGCCCGCAATGTGCGTCGATCCATCATCAGCACTCCATCGCGCTATACCCGTCCGGGAACCTCGGGTATTTCCGACAATATGATATACGGCCCTGAGGCCTATGCTGTAAACGACAGTCTCCGCACCTCGCTGCGTCCCGAGCCATATAAGGGTATACCGACTCCCAAGTCAGTTAAACTCACAGGCAAAAAAGTCTTGCGCCCCGATGCCGCGTCGGTAAAGGTAGTCAAGGTAAGCGATAGCCGCCACGACTATTGGCGCGCCCGTATTGACGGACGTAAGCTCACAGTGTATACCAACAGCGATACTCCCGATGCGATAGTGACATCGCTTATGGCGCGCATCGACGATGCAGCCACGACCGACGGCAAGGTGCCGGGCGCCGTTATCGAGGACTGGGCTGACCTGCCTTATCGCGCCCTTATGATAGACGTGGCCCGCAACTTTACCGGTGCCGACGACATGAAGAGCATCATCGACCTGATGGCCGCATACGGGCTCAATGTGCTGCACTTCCATGTCGGTGATGACGAAGGCTGGCGTGTCGAGATCCCCGCTCTGCCCGAACTCACGCAGGTTGGCGCCCGGCGGGGTTACACCACTACCGACGACGTACCATTCCTCAAACAGATATACAGCGGCGACGGCAATCCCGACTCCACCGGCACACCCGCCAACGGATATTACACCGTAGACCAATATATAGACCTGTTGCGCTATGCCAAGGCACGCGGTATCGACATCATACCCGAGTTCGATACCCCGGGGCACAGCCGCGCGGCCATACGCGCCATGGAATACCGCTACCGCACCACCGGCGACGCTTCTCTGCGCCTCATACACGACGGCGATACATCGGCATATACCACCGCCCAGGATTTTCATGACAATCTCATGAATCCGGCTCTTGACGGCCCGTACAAGTTCTGGGATATAGTCATGGAATCACTTGTCGACACATATAATCGTGCCGGAGTGCCGCTGCGCGCCATCCATATCGGCGGCGACGAGGTGCCAGCCCACGCATGGGACGGCAGCGAAGCCGCCAACCGTCTTATGGCCGAAAAGGGGATGAAACACCAGCGCGAGCTACATGCATGGTTTGTGGAGCGTGTGGCCAAGATAGCCGCCCGTCGCGGCGTCAGGATAGCCGGCTGGCAGGAAATAGCTCTTGACCATTCGCCCGCATACGACGCCGCAGTACGCCCGCAGGTGGCCGCAGTCAACTGCTGGACGAGCACCGGCGATTACGGGCGGCAGATCGCATCGCAGGGATATCCGCTGATACTCAGCAACGTCGATTATCTTTATTTCGATCAGGCCCACACGCGTCATCCCCAGGAGCCGGGCCTCACATGGGGCGGTATTGTCGACGAATTCAGCCCGCTGCATGCCACTGTCGAACGGCTCTGCCCCGGTACAGCCGACGTGCAGGACAATGTGGAGGGCATATCGGCTCAGCTCTTTGCCGAGACAGTGCGTTCGCGCGCTATGATAGAGCGTTATATACTTCCCCGCCTGCTCGGACTGGCCGAGCGTGGCCACAACACGGCGGCCACTCTAAGCGACGAGGAATATTTCGGCGCACTCACAGCCGAGATGGACATCTGGGCGGCCGACAGCCGCAACTTCTTCATGCGCCAGCCCGGCATACGCCTCAACGCCGGCAAAGTGGAGATGAACGATGCCTATGGCAAGGGTGAGATAAGATATACAATCGACGGTACGGAACCCACCCGCGACAGCGCTCTGTATACCGCGCCGCTCGACGCCGCCGGTATCGCCCAGGTGCGCGCACGACTCTTCTACGGGCCGGCCGAAAGCGCCACATCAATACTCGACATCAACTGATATGCTTATGCTCCGACTGCTGCTGACACTCCTTATGCCGTTTGCCGCCATTGTGGCTGCAAATGCCTCGGTGCGCCATATCAATGTGCGCGACGGCCTTTCGAGCCGCCAGGTATATGAGGTGGAGGAAGATCCCGATGGATTCATGTGGATATATACAAACTCGGGGATCGACCGTTTCGACGGCCACACGATGAAACATTACCCTATCGGGCCGAATGAGGAGCATAACGATCACATACAGTCGGCCACTTCTATGGAGACCGCTCCCGACGGCACACTATGGATAGTGATGAAGTCGGGAGCGATATACCGTTATAACCGGTTGCTCGATCGTTTCGATCTCGATTTCCGTTTTGCCGATCCGTCGATAATGTGCTACAATTTCGCTGTCGCGGACGGCGACAGTCTTGTGGTGTGCACCAGCCGGGGATTGTACGGCTACACTCCCGGAAAAGGCATAGGGCTCATGGCGCTCGACGGCAAGCTTGTACGCGCTGTTGTGGCCGACGGTGGCGGCGGATTCTATGCCGGGACAGACCACGGCCTGTATCATGTCACATCCAACGGCGGCGGCTGGCGCAGCCGCTTTATACCGCACACACAGGGTCTGCATGTGCTGAGCCTGTCAGTATCGTCCGGAAAACTGTTCATTGGCTCGTTCTCAGACGGAGTGGTGACTATGGACGCCACCGAAAAGACAGAGCCATTGCCGTTCGGCATCCCGCCCCTGCCGGTCAACGCCATAAAGAGTTATGACAACGACAGCCTGCTCATAGGTGTCGACGGTGCCGGGGTATATCTTGTACGGTCGGACGACGGCAGCCTTCTTCATCATTACCGCGATGTCGACGATACCGACGACAGCCTGTCGGGCAATACTGTCACCGACGTGCACGTAGGGCGCGACAAGGGCATATGGGTGGCGACCAGCCACAACGGGCTCAACTATATCCCGCCGTTCAGCCACACTGTAAAGATATTGCGGTCGAAAAGCGGAAATACAGCATCGCTGATTTCCGACTATGTGAATGTCATATTCGAGGATTCGGCGGGAGATCTGTGGTTCGGCACCGACAAGGGTGTGAGCCGTTACAGCCCCGCGCAAAACCGGTGGTGGCGCTACATGCAGCGCACCGACTGTGCGGCCGGAGTGGTGTTGTCTTTGGGCGAGGACAGCCGCGGTCGCATACTTGCGGGGACATACGGCGACGGTCTCAATATAATAGACAAGACCACAGGCCTTGTATCCCGCATACCTGTGCAGACACCGGGTTCGGCCACAGGAGCCGGCACAGACTATGTGTTCGCAGGCTATGGAACTTCCGACGGCAACATATGGATAGGAGGCATAAACGGCCCGCTTACACGCTACAACATATACGACGGCACATACCGATACTACGAGGAGGACTGCATTGCCGCCATCGTAACAGACAAAGGCGGCCCTTCTTTTGGCGGCAACAAGGGGGTAGGGCGGTATTCGCCGGAATCCGATTCGTTTGTCTGGACACAGACATTCGACTCCGTCACTCTCCGATATCCTGTCCGTACCCTGCTTGCCGATACACTTTCCGATATACTGTGGATAGGCACCCAGGGCGACGGACTGCTGCGTTACGACCGGTCGACAGGCCGAACACGGCATTTCACCACATCCGACGGTCTAAGTTCCAATACAATCTACTCGCTTGCCCGTGATGCCGGCGGCAGCGTATGGATATGCACGGAGACAGATCTGTATCGTTTCGATCAGGCCGACGACCGCCTGATGAGATTCACATATTTCCTCGGTACAAACCGGGGTGTGTTCAATGCCGGAGGAGCCATAGGAACCCGCCACGGCGACATAATGCTCGGAACAGCGGAAGGCTGTGTTGTGTTCAATCCTTCAGAGCAGTTTGGCAGGGATGTCGGCGGTACTATCCTGCTTACCGATTTCAGTATACACGACCGCCGCGTCCATCCCGAGGATGAAGGATCCCCACTCGCACGTAATATAAACCTTACCGATCGTATCGAGCTGAGTCATAAGCAGAATGCATTTGAGGTCGGATTTGCCCTCATAGACTACGTGTCGCCGCAGCGTATGGGATTCGAGTATATGCTCGAAGGTTATGACAACCGGCCGCTTACCGCAGGCGCCGGTTGCCATATCCGTTATTCGGATCTTCCATCCGGCAGCTATACGCTTGTTATCAGGGCTATAGATCTGTATAGCGGCAGGCCTTTTGCCGAGCGCAGACTATATGTGGATGTGAGGCCGCCGCTGTGGCTCGGGCCATGGGCCATATTCATATATGTATTGGTATTCGCGGCCTTGCTCGTTTTTGTCATGTCGGCGTTGCGTCGTGTGCGCCGAGAGCGACGCATCGAGTCGCAGCTCCGTTCTTATGCAGCCATAGCCCACGACATACGTACGCCTATGTCTATGATAAAGGCTCCGCTTCTCAATGTAGAGCTCGACAGCAGTCTGAGCGACAATGCCCGCGCCAATCTGCAGCAGGCGCGATCCGGCATAGAGAAGACCATGGGCATGCTCGACGAGATGCTTGGCCTGCGTCGCGAAGCGCGGGGTGCAAGACACCTGCAGGTACGACAGGTCGACATTCTCGAATATCTTAAGATCAAGATAGAGGAATATTCCACGCTGGCGCTCTTCAAAGGTATAGATATCGAGTGCGACGTACAGGCCGACATGCCATTGGTGATGATTGACACCGATAAATTCGACCATATAGTCGACAATCTCGTGTCAAATGCAATAAAATACACCAATCAAGGCAAGATTGTCCTGTCGGCACGACGGGTGGGGCGCCGGCGCTGGTCCTTTTCGGTGGAGGATACGGGCATAGGTATGTCGGAGGCCGACGCACGCTATGTGTTCAGACGGCGTCACCGCTCGCACGAGGCTGAAGACTGCGATGCCTCGGGTACGGGACTCGGGCTTCTCATCACCGGACGCCTGGTGCACGACCACCGGGGCTCCATCACTTTCTCGAGCGAGCAGGGGCGTGGCTCCACTTTTACAGTCACGTTGCCGGTAGCTTTTCCGTCGCGCTACCGCATCGCACCGGCCGCCGCGCCTGCAAGCGGCACCGGCTGCGGGCCGGATGACTCATCGGACGCGGCGGACACGCAGCGGAGCACCATATATGTCATCGACGACAACCCCGACATGCGAGAGTATCTTAAAGTCCATCTCGGTGAGGAATACAATGTGATAACAGCCGATAACGCCGCGGCAGCCCTCGACGATATCCGCTCGGGCAATCCCGATCTGGTGATCTCCGACATCATGATGCCCCGTCTGCGGGGCGACGAGATGTGCCGTATGCTGAAGACCAACATCGACACAAGCCATATTCCCGTGATTTTGCTCACCGGACTGGCAGGACGCGAGGACATTCTCGCAGGTCTCGAGGCACGTGCCGACGACTACATCGTCAAGCCTTTCGATATCGTGGTGCTGAAAGCCCGCATACGCAACATAATCAAAAGCCGCCGCGAACTGGGTAAAAGAGTGCTTGCCGAGGATTGTGAACCCGCACAAGAAGAATTCACCAACGAGCTCGACCGTCGCTTCATGACCAGAATCATGGAAATCATAGACGAACATATGGCAGACTCCGAGTATTCGGTCAACGAACTGTGCGCCGACATCGGTATGAGCCGGACATCGGTGTACAACAAGATAAAGTCGCTGAGCGGACAGTCGCCCAACGAATTCATGCGCATCATGCGTCTCAACCGCGCCAAGGAGCTGCTTGCGACACGCAGCTACAATATAAGCGAGGTAGCCTATATGGTGGGATTTTCCGACCCCAAATATTTCAGTACATGTTTTAAAAAACAATTCGGATTCAGTCCGAGTAAGATTTAGACGCACCATGAGTCGTTCAGACCGTTTTTTAAACTGTTTTTGACAGTTTTTAAACCATCACAGTCATATTACAGCCTAAATTTGCAACCGTAACAGAATCGAAAAACCAACCTGCAATCACATGGAAACATTTTTAGGACTTGACTTCGGAGGCACCAAGCTGCTCATCGGTGAAGTCGACACCGACGGCAACATAATCGCCTCCAAGAAATATACCACCGGCTACGTCAACCAGCAGTCGGCGGTCGGGATCATAAAATCGTCGTTATGCGACTACATGCGTTCGGTAGGCTGCGGCGACCGTCGGCCGGCTGCCATAGGCATCGGCATGATAGGGCGCGTCGACACCGAGACAGGGCAGTGGCTGCAGATAGACCTCGACCGTTCGCAGCCAATAAGACTCGCCGGTGAGATCTCGGAGACATTCGGGCTGCCGTGTTTTCTGGGCAACGACGTAAAGAGTGCCACCGCGGCCGAGCAGCGTTGGGGCTACGGACGCATCAGCGACAACTTCATATATATCAATATCGGCACCGGCATTGCCGCCGGTACAGTGGTGGACGGCCGCATAACCCGCGGCAGCCATTTCAATGCCGGCGAGGTGGGACACACCAGAGTGGGCATAAACACAGGTGTGAAATGCTGCTGCGGACGCACCGACTGTGTCGAGGCTATCGCATCGGGCATAGGGTTCGATCTTTGCGCCCGTATGTTGCGCCCTCACTATCCCGATTCGACCCTCGAGGTGCCGGAGCTCGGCGGCGTGCGTGTGGACGTGCGACGCATATACGAGCTTGCCCGCCGCAACGACAGCCTGTGCAGCCTGCTTGTCAACAATGCTGCAAGCGGTATCGCCAACCTTATCATGAACCTTGTGCGCGTCACAGATCCCGACACAGTGGTGCTCGGCGGTGGTATAGTAAGCGATCCTATGATGTTCAACAATATAATTATGCGGCTCCACAGGCACACCATGCGGTTTGTAACCAACGGTGTGGTGCTCACACGCCTTGATCCTTCAAAAATAGGCCTTCTCGGCGCTGCCGCAGTGGCCATGAACGCTAAAAATCCTGTACTCGCATGAATATCACAGTAGCTGCCGACCGACGGCAATTCGACATTACCGCGGCGCGATACATCGTCGATATGATATGCGCCCGTCCACAGGCGGTGATAGGCCTGTCGACCGGCCGCACTACCGGCAACATTCACCGGCTCGTGTGCGACATACACAACAATCTCGATTTCGATACCTCGCGCGTCACATTTTTCGGCCTCGACGAGGTGACAGGCGTCGACCGCGAGTATGCCGGAGCATGCTACACCATGCTCCGCACCGAGATAATCGACGGACTCGGCATCGATGAAGATCATTTCCTTATGCTCCCGACGCGCTCGGATGATTTCAGCGCCGAATGCCGCCGCTTCACCGGCGAGATAAAACGTCGCGGAGGCATCGACCTGCTTATACTCGGGCTGGGCGAGAATGGGCATCTCGGCTTCAACCAACCCGGATCGGCACTCAACTGCACCGCCGGCACGGCATCGATGGATCCGGTGCTCGAAGCCCGCATCCGCCGCGAGACGGCCACACCGGCCGGTGTACCCCTTGGCGGAGTCACCCTCGGCCTGCGCGAGATAATGCACGCCCGCCGTATAGTGCTGGTGGCCAACGGCGGCAACAAGGCAGCCATAGTGCGCGAGATGCTCTGCGGCCCTGTCTCCTCAGATGTACCTGCCTCAATATTGCAGCTGCACCCGGCCTGCCAATTCCTGCTCGACCGCGACGCGGCGGCGCTTATCGATATAGAATCACTTCGCAACAACTGATCATGAACAGCGACAACATACAGACGCGTACAACCGCGCAGGCCAATTATGTCACGGCCTTTGTCACCATGGTGACACTTTTCTTCGTGGTAGGATTCCTCACCACGGTCAACACACAGTTTCAGGCACCGCTCAAGGAGGCATTCCTCAACGGCATGGGCTCGCTGCAGAATACCTTCGCCACACTTATCACCTTCTCATGGTTTCTTGCCTATCCGGTATGCGGAGGTCTGGGCTCCCGCTGGATCAACCGTTATGGCTACCGCTCCACACTGGTGCGCGGCATGATGATGATGAGCGCCGGGCTGCTTTTCTTCTTCATATCGGCATGGAGTGCCTCCGCCCGACCCGACGCAGCCATGATGCTCGGCAGCATGTCGCTTCCGCCGGCATTTCTTGTATTCCTGTTGGGATCTTTCACGGTAGGTGGCAGTGTCACGGTGCTTCAGGTAGTCATCAATCCATATCTGTCGGCCTGTGAGGTGCGTGGTACCCAGAGCGTGCAGCGTCTCGCCATAGGCGGTTCGGCCAACGCTGTGGGCACCACCGTGGCGCCCTACTTTGTATCTGGGATAATATTCGGCGGCGTGGCCATGGAGGACGTGGCTGTCGACATGCTCATGATTCCGTTCCTTATACTCGCCTTGACCATGACGGCGACAGGTATCGGTCTGCTGCGGGTGTCACTCCCCGACATCAGCGGCACGCGCGCGGCCGAGGGTGTGACGCTCCCGCGCAGCGTATGGTCGTTCCGTCATCTCACGCTGGGCGTTGTGGCTATATTCTTCTATGTCGGCGCCGAAGTATGTATAGGTGCTAATATCACGATGTATGCCTTCGACCTCGATATGTCTTCGCCCGCGCTGATAGCCACGATATATTGGGGTGGCATACTTGTGGGACGGCTTGTCGGCAGCACCCTCAGCTCCGTTCCCCCTCGCGTGCAGCTTACAGTCACCACCGCCGGCGCCGCGATCCTCACGGTGGCCGCCATCATGGCCGACAATCCATGGATACTCGCCGCCGTGGGCCTGTGTCACTCGATAATGTGGGGCGCCATATTCACTCTTGCTGTCAAGGATCTCGGCCGATACACCACCATCGCCTCGGGCGTGTTCATGATCGGCGTGGTGGGCGGAGCCATACTGCCGCTCCTTCAGGGAATATGCGCCGACATTATCGGCTCGTGGCGCGGCACATGGTGGCTTGTCGTGGCATGCGAGCTCATCATGCTCCTTTATGCGCTTTGGGGCTCGCGCGTACGTCCGGCCGACCGTGATACCGTTTCCGAACAATAACCCTTATCCTATACCATAACATGAAATACATGTCTCGTCTCATGGCTGCCCTGATGGCATGCCTGCTCTGCGGCTTTACCGGCAGCGCCCGCAATACAGACAAGGTGATAGTGGGATACGTCACATCGTGGACCGATGTGATGCCCGATCCAGCCACTCTCACACATATCAACTATGCGTTCGGCCTCGTCAAGGATACTTTCGACGGCGTCAACGTGAACAATCCCGACAGGCTCCGTGCCATCGCAGCCCTCAAACAGACAGATCCCGATCTCAAGGTAATGCTCTCGGTAGGCGGTTGGGGCGCAGGCAATTTCAGCGAAATGGCCGCCTCAGCCGACAACCGTCGCAAATTTGCCGAGGATTGTCTCCGTATAGTCGAGGAATTCAACCTCGACGGCATAGACATCGACTGGGAATATCCCGGCAGCAGTGCCGCCGGCATCTCGTCAAGCCCGGCCGACCGAGACAACTTCACACTGCTTATCAAACAACTGCGCGATACACTCGGCAAGAAGCGCCTCGTCACAATAGCCACTGCCGCCGGCGCCCAACATATCGACTACAAGGGTGTGGTACCATACCTCGATTTTGTCAATATCATGACATACGATATGGCGGATGCTCCGAAGCACCACGCTGCTCTCTTTCCGTCGGAGAACACACCCGACATGACCTGCGACGTGTCTGTCAAGGCTCATATCGCCGCCGGCGTCCCCGTCGACAAGCTCGTGATGGGTGTTCCGTTCTATGGCCGCGGCGGCAAGGAGAAACGAGGATCAGGATTCCGCAATATCAAGGAAGGTGATGGCTACAGTCTGATATTCGACAATGTGGCCAAAGTACCCTTCATGGTCAACGCCGACGGTGTGCCGGTGATTGGATATGACGATGCCCGGTCGCTCGATATAAAGTGCGACTACATACTTGAGCACGATCTGCGCGGAGTGATGTATTGGGACTATTCCGGCGATGATGACGCCGGCACACTCCGCAACACCCTCGCCTCGCGTATCAAGAATCAGAAAGACAAGCGCCGCATCCTCGTGCTCAGCGAGGGCGGTGGCCAGCATGGCCACTTCACATCGCGTGCGATGACATGGCTCAAAGGCTATGCCGACACTCACGGCCTGGCTGTCACTGAAATACGCAATGCAGATCCTGTCACCGGGACATTCCTCGACGGATACGACCTGATAATCCAGCTCGATTTTCCTCCATACACCTGGCCGGCCGAAGCCGAGAAGGCATTCATCGACTATATCGACAATGGCCGCGGCGGATGGATAGGCTTCCACCACGCCACGCTGCTCGGCGAATTTGACGGCTACCCGCTGTGGCGATGGTTCTCGAACTTCATGGGCGATATCACTTTCAAGAATTATATCGCCCCGCTTGCCGACGGCACCGTAAAGGTAGAAAACGCCACTCACCCCGTGATGCAGGGTGTCGACTCAACATTCGTGCTCCCCGACGACGAGTGGTATACATACAATACATCGCCCCGATCCAATGTATCGGTACTTGCATCGGTCGACGAGGACAGCTATATCCCCGCGTCGGACGTGCGCATGGGCGACCATCCCGTAGTTTGGGTCAACCCCGGCAAGAAAGCCCGCAACGTATACTTCCAGCCCGGCCACAGCCCGCGGCTGTTCGAGTCGGAGGCCTTCCGGCGTATGTTCTCCAACGCCATCGGCTGGACTCTCGGCAAGGATGATTGATTCGGCATATGCGATATTCAGATAATAGATAATTTGGAAGAGATACAATTTTTTGACTGAGGTAAAGAAGATGACGGCAGACTCGCGGTGACGCGGGTCTGCTGTCATTATGACAAGACGCAAACCGCTGTGTGATTGCGATATCCCGTTAAGGTTAAAAAACACCGATTAACATCTTTTGATAAAATTCAAACTGTTTTTGATTGTTTCTCAACCCCCGCGCCTGTCTCTGTGGCTAATTTTGCTGATGAAAATTCAAAGTCCTTCCGAACGATTTGAAAATACATTTTAATTAACCAAAAACTAATCACATGAAACTTAGGATCACTTTACTGATTCTCGCTCTGGTGAGTCTGCTGTCCGTTTCGGCGCAGAACGTTTCACTGGGCGGTACGGTAGTCGACACCGGCGGGGAGCCCCTCATCGGTGTCAGCGTCGTGAGCGACGGCACCGGCGCCGCCACAGTAACCGATATCGACGGCAAGTTCAATATCCGTGTCGCTGTCGGTTCCACTCTCAGATTCTCGTACGTGGGCTACAACCCCAAATCCGTGAAAGTGCAGACCGGCGAGACCGACATCACCGTCACCCTCGAGGAGAGCGAGACCATGCTCGACGAAGTTGTGGCAATCGGCTACGGCGTGCAGAAAAAGAAACTCATCACCGGCGCCACCACGCAGGTGAAAGGCGATGATATTGCCGCCCGCAACACCGTCACCGCCGTCGGCGCCCTTCAGGGCCAGACCCCCGGTGTGAACATCATGAGCCAGGGCGGCAAGCCCGATGCAGGCTTCAAGGTCAACATCCGCGGCGTCGGCACCAACGGCGACACCAAT
The DNA here is from genome assembly GCA_910577355.1 of uncultured Muribaculaceae bacterium. Taxonomy (GTDB): domain Bacteria; phylum Bacteroidota; class Bacteroidia; order Bacteroidales; family Muribaculaceae; genus CAG-873. The sequence continues at coordinate 39,890 of CAJTMY010000009.1, read as the reverse complement.
CCTATCGTAGTCATCGACGGACTGGTAGGCGGGATGGCCAATCTCAATGCCCTTAATCCCAACGACATCGAAAGCCTCGATGTACTCAAGGACGCGGCATCCACCGCTATTTACGGCGCGCGTGCCGCCAACGGCGTAATCCTTGTCACCACAAAGCACGGCAGCGAGGGCCGCACACGTATCACATTCGACGGCTACGTGGGCTGGCAGAATATCGCCAAGCGACCCCAGATGCTCAATGCCAAGGAATATATGTATATATACGACGTGGCACGCATGTTCGAGGGCAACGCGCCCCTCGACTGGTCGACCATCGTCCCCGCCAACATCTGGGAACGCATACAGAACGGCTGGAACGGCACCGACTGGCTCGACGAAATGATAGGCAGCGACGCCCCGCAGCAGAGCTACAACTTCGGCGTGAGCGGCGGCAGCCAGATGGGCAGTTACTCCATAGGTATCGGATACACCTCGCAGGAGGGTGTCATGCTCCGCGACTATATCAACTCGAAGTTTGAGCGCTATACCGCACGCATAAACAGCGACTGGAACCTCATCAAGCTCCACGACCGCAATCTCCTTGTATTCGGTGAGAACCTCATGCTCAACTACACCAACAAGGACGGCCTCGACGCCATAAGCACCGGCGGCGCATGGTCAAATACCGTGCGTCAGGCTCTCAAGGCATCGCCCCTGATGTCTGTCCGCGACGAAGAAGGCAAAATCACCCCGGGTGCGAGCTGGCTCAACGACTCGCAGCACAACCCCATCAACATTGCCACCCGCGGCGGAGCCGACCAGAACAACAACAAGAGCTATTCGGCACGCGGCAACTTCTACCTGCAGCTCGAGCCCATAAAGAACCTCGTGCTCCGCACCAACTTCGGCTTCGGCTACAGCGGCTGGACATCGCGCAGCTACTCCACACCCTACAACGACGGCGTATTCGGCTCGGCATCCACCGACAACATCAGCCAAAGCTCCGGAAACGACTTCGCATGGTCGTGGGAAAACACAATCTCCTACAATTTCAGCATCGATAAAAACAGTCTCACCGCTCTCGCCGGCATGTCGGCCGAGAAGTGGGGATACGGCGAGAACGTGGGCGCATCGCGCAAGGACAACACCTTCGGCGACTGGCTCCACGCATACATCGGCAACGGCACATCGCTCGCCGTCGACTACGAGGGCGCCGCATGGAATCTGTGGGGCGGCCCGAGCGGCAAGGGTGCCATCAATTCATACTTCGGCCGTATAAGCTACGACTATGATGGCAAGTACATGGCCACCGCAACGGTACGTGCCGACGGGTCATCCAACTTCGCACGCGGACACCGCTGGGGTGTGTTCCCCTCGTTCTCCGCAGGTTGGAACATCAACGAGGAGCACTTCATGGAACCGACCCGCGACTGGCTCAACCAACTCAAGCTCCGCGCCAGCTGGGGTCAGAACGGCAACTGCAACATAGCCAACTTCCAGTACCTCGCCACAATCGCCATCGGCGGCGCCGACTATTTCTTCGGCGACGACAAGGTGGGCAAGATCATAGGCTCGTATCCCAACAAGATCGCCAACCCCGACCTGTCGTGGGAACGCTCCGACCAATGGGATATCGGCGTCGACGCCCGCTTCCTCAACAGCCGCCTCGGTCTGGTGTTCGACTGGTACCGCAAGACCACCAAAGACTGGCTCGTGAGCGCGCCCATCCTCGCCTCCTACGGTACAGGCGCCCCCACCATCAACGGCGGTGACGTACGCAACCAGGGCGTAGAGCTCGGCATCACATGGAACGACAAAGTGGGCGACTTCTCCTACTCGGTGGGCGCCAACATGGCCTACAACAAGAACAAGGTGACACGCCTCGCCAACGACTCCGGCTCGATCGACGGCCCCGGCGACGCGATACTGCAGAACTCCGGCTTCATCTCGCGCATCGAGATAGGCGAGCCTATAGGCTACTTCTATGGATACAAGACCCTCGGCGTATTCCAGAATCAGGAACAGATCGACGCATACGTCAACGCCGACGGCAACAAGATAATGCCTCAGGCCACCCCCGGCGATGTGATCTTCTTTGACCGCGACGGCGACGGACAGATCTCCGACAAGGACAAGATGAACATCGGCGACCCGCATCCCGACGTCACCATGGGTCTCAACCTTCAGTTGTTCTACAAGGGCTTCGACCTCGGCGCCAACTTCTACGGCGCGTTCGGCCAGCAGATCGCCAACTGCTACCGCGACCACAACTCATCCGGCTATGACAACTGGACATACGCACTCGCAAGCCGGGTATGGACCGGCGAAGGCACATCCAACCGCTATCCCAAGCCCGCCACCGCATCAAGCACCAACTGGTCGTACATCTCCGACATATTTGTCGACAACGCCGACTATTTCCGCCTCCAGAGTCTAACACTCGGATATGACTTCAAGAGTCTGTTCAAGGGCATGCCTCTGTCGCAGTGCCGCCTGTATGTAAGCGCCAACAATATCTTCACCATCACAAAGTACAAAGGCTTCGACCCCGAGATCGGTACCGACGGCAACTGGGGCAACACGAGCTGGGTACAGGGCGTAGATCAGGGTTTCTATCCCTCCACACGCACCTTCCTTATCGGTGTCAACCTTAAATTCTAAATCATGATTACAATGGATATCAAGAAAATACTTTGCGGTATCACTGCCGCGCTGATGCTTACAGGCTGTGCCGAGAGCTTCCTCGATACCGACAACCTCACGTCGAAAGACTCGAGCAACTTTCCGGCCAACGTAAGCGATGCCAACGAGATACTCACAGGTCTGTACCGACCCCTCATGGGCGATTGCGACGCTCCGCAGAACAATCCGCTCTTCGTAGCCGAGCTTATGAGCGACGAGCGCCTCGGTGCCGCCGGCAAGGATGACGCGCTCGCGCAGTCGATAGCCAACTACATGAAAACCAACGACAACATGTACTCCGGTCTGTGGAGCCGCATGTATCAGGGCATCTACCGCTGCAACTATCTCCTCTCGGTCGAGAACATCATCGACTGGGACGGCGACGAGGACAGCCACAGCCGCATCATGGGCGAGTGCCACTTTATGCGCGCATACTATTACTTCGAGCTTGTACGATTCTTCGAGAATGTACCGATGCCTCTCACTCCCGAGCCCGCCAACCTGCCTCAGGCACCTGTCGACGAGGCATACGGACAGATTGCATCCGACATTCTCAAAGCCATCGAGCTTCTTCCTGCCAATCCACACGCCGGTCTTAACGGCGTCGGTACCGACGGCCATGCCACAAAATGGGCGGCCGAGGCTCTTCTGGCCCGTGTATACCTCTTCTATACGGGAGTATACGGCAAGACCGAGTTCACACTTCCCGGCGAGGAAGGCACACTCGGCAAGGACAGGGTGGTCGCATACCTTGATGATTGCGTGAAGAATTCGGGTCACGATCTCGCGCCCAAGTTCGCCGAACTCTGGGCCTTCACCGCCGCCGGCGACTATTGGCTCAACAAGGAGCAGGGCTACAGCTGGCTCGGCGACTGCGCCGGCTGGCAGGGATGGCGCCTCAACGATGGTGAGGAACGTACTCCGGGCTACCGCGACAACCCCGAGATGGTATTCGCCATCAAACACGCATGGGGACAGCAATATTATGCCCGCAACCTCACGGTGCTCTTCTTCTCGCCCCGCTATCAGGATGCCGACAATCCAAACACCGACGGCGACGGCTGGGCAGGAGTATACCCCTTCGGCCAAGGCTGGGGCGGAGGCACAATCACCCCCAATATCTACAATACATGGCCTAATGCCGATCCGCGCAAGAAAGCCTCGATCCTCAATGTCGACGATCCTGCCGAGGGCATGACCTATCACGACAACGGAGGCCACCAGGTGGAAGACACCCATATGTTCAACAAGAAGTATATCGCCATCAATGTGCGCTCCAACGAGATAGAGTTCAAAGGCAAGGAAGACCAGAAAGACGCTCTCGCCCTCTACTGGTACTGCTACCCCGGCATCTATTCTTCCGACAACGACTACATGAGCTGCAACTTCATGGACGAATACGCTATCCGATTTGCCGACGTGCTGCTGATGCACTCCGAGCTCACCGGCACCGCCGACGGCATCAACCGCGTGCGTGCCCGCTCGGGACTCGATCCGGTGTCATATTCAGCCGATAATCTTCATAATGAGCGCCGTTGGGAACTCGCCTTCGAGGGTCACCGTTTCTTCGACCTCAAGCGCTGGGGCAAGATGGATCTCATCGATCAGCACCGTTCCAACATCGACTGCATGTGCGACGGTAACAAGCGCTCTGTCACCATCAGGATGCGCCCCGAGACAAAAGGCCTTCTGCCCATCCCCGATGACGAGATCCGCAAATCGCAGGGCGCTCTTGTCCAAAATCCCGGATGGTCTACCTCCGAAGGCAATTATTCCACACCTTATTAATCAGCACTCTCTATGAAAATCAAATATATCGGCATGCTTGCCATAGGAGTCATGTTCGGCATGACCTCCTGTCTCGACACTCATGTGGGCGACGATCACGAGGCATTCGGGAATATCGACGCCGATGTGAAGGAAGTAGCCGCGCAGTACGCCTCCTCGTTCTCTGTCGACAACGGCTCCAACTTCTCCAACAAGGTACGCGTATACAACAATTCGGGCTATGAATGCCGCCTCGATTATATTGTGGGCACGGCCATGCTCGGCTGCGGCAAGGACAACTACATGGATGTGATCGTCCCCTTCGCCGGCGATCTCGAGTTCACCGCCACAATGCTTTATAATGGCTCTTTCGTGCCTGTACCCGTTCCGGTTCATGTCGAGGATCTCGACAATGAACTCGACCCGCTGTTCAAGGCTCTTACCGACGGCACCGCAGACGGCAAGACCTGGCAGTGGTGGGCTGACGAGAATCCCGACGGCTCCTACTCCTACATCGACGGCTCATGGGGCTGTGTGGGTGGCGGTGGCTACGGATGGTCGGCTACCGGCCCCAACTGGGTATGCTACGGCATCGGACAGGCCGACGAATGGACCGGCCAGACGGTCACCATGGACGAATGGGTGAAGTTTGATGTGGACGGAGGCCCCAATGTCACTGTGCATTACAGCGACGGCACCGAGCAGAAAGGCACATTCTCGCTCATCAGCAGCACCACTCCCGAGAAAGCCGCCCTCGGCTGGCTCGGCACAATGAAGATGACAGTGCCTTTGCCTCACCAGATTGTAGAGGGCCAATACAGCTGGTATCTCGATCTGCCCGTGGAATATGATGTGGCGATGCTCGACGACGAGCACCTCATACTCATCGCCCCCGGTGGAGGAGGTCTCCATATCATCTGCGATGACAGCTGGGCTATATCATCGACTCACTGGACATTCAAAGTGAAGAAATAAATATCCATTGCAGCTATGTGGCTCGGCACGAGCCGGGCCACATAGTTTTTTTTAATCTTAAATCATCACACTATTGTCTCTCATATCATGTCGCCGGCACGTATAGCAGTCATCTGCCTCTCGGTTTTCGCATTTTCGGCTGCATTCCTCGCTTTCAATTCATACGCCCGCGGCGGTTTTGATACTGCCCTTGTCCGCTCGGGATACATACACGAGCCTTTGCGCCACACTGCCGGAGTCTCGCTCGAGGCCGAGGCCAAGGCCAAGCCTGTGCTCGATTCGCTTGCTCTGCGCGGCACCTGGAGCGTGAGCGGCGCAGAGGCGGATTCTGTCTCGGATACCGGCGTGGTGATGAGTGTAAGCTTTGATACCGGCGCACGTCGTGCCGTCGGTCCCGACGACGATCGCGATTATGCGCTCTACGGACACGCCGTGGCCGAACTCTCGCTCGGCGGTATCGACCTGTCGTCCTACAACCGCATCGGCCTGCTCATCGAGCCGGTATGTCCGGGAATAAGGGTGGTCAACGTCAATCTTTCGTTTCACAACAGGAATTACGGCGGCAAAGGTTTCAACCCGCCCACCGGAGCGCATCTTATCCACCTTGTCCCCGATACACTCAATCGCTGCTATCTCGAGATAGCCGACTTGCGTCGCGATTGTGTGGATCGGCTCAGTCTGAGTGTGTCGGTCAACGGACGCGATCTGCCTGTGGCCGGCGATGCCGTTTTCAACATCCGCGGGCTGTCGGCCCAGCTTGTCGCCGAGACCGAGAAGGTAAGCGGATGGGATGTATCCCCCTCACAGATCGTCTATTCACAAAGTGGCTACATGGCCGCCGGCCCAAAGACCGCTCTGTGCCATCCCTCATTCGCCGGCAAACCGTTCAGGGTGGTCCGCGCCGACGATAACAATACGGTATTCCGTGGAAAAATATTGAATGAAAAAAGTACCGTGGGCACTTTCGGCACCATGGATTTCAGCGCTTTCACCGCTCCCGGCACTTACCGCATCGAAGCCGGAGACCTAAGCACCGCACCTTTTTCCATCGCGGGCGATGAATTATGGGATCCGTCTTGCTGGCGCGTCCTTAACTTTATTTTCTGCCAGCGTTGCGGCTACGCCGTCCCGGGCGTGCACTCGCTGTGCCATACCGATCTTTTCAGCCTCCACAACGGCCTGCGCCGCCCGTATGCCGGCGGATGGCACGATGCCGGCGACCTGTCGCAGCAGACACTCCAGACCGCCGATGTCGCATACGCTCTTCTCGAATTATATGACGCCAAGAAACACACCGAGCCGGCCCTTGCCGCCCGCCTGCGCGAGGAAGCCCTGTGGGGCCTTGATTTTGTATTGCGCAATCGTCTCGGCGGCGGTTACCATGCCAGCAGCAACGGGCTGCTCATATGGCAGGACGGCATAGTGGGCAGTTTCGACGATATAGAGAGCGTGCGTGTGCAGAATCTGCCTTACGACAATTTTCTATACTCGGCCTATGAGGCATATGCCGCGCGGATACTCGACGACGGCACCGACCCGGCCATGATACGATATCTGGAGAAAGCCGCGCGCGAAGACTACGACTATGCCGTATGCGCGTTCGATTCGGTGGGCTACGGCGGCTGGATAAGCCCCTATGAACACACATACTGCACAGGCGAGAGCCAGTTCGAGGCTACAATCTCCTGGGCGGCCTCACAGCTATATGCCCTTACAGGCGACAGCCGGTATGCCGGCGATGCACGCAGCCATGCCGAGTATGTGCTCGGCTGCCAATGTACCGATCCCGTCGGCGACAGCGGCATATGCGGATTCTTTTACCGCAATCCATCCCATCGGTCGGTGGTGCATTACATACATCAGAGCCGCGAGCAGCAGTTCATGCAAGCCATGGCCGAGCTGTGCCGCACACAACCCTCTCATCCCGATTGTGCCCGTTGGCGCCGCTCCATTGCTCTCTACGCCGGTTATATCAAAAATCTGATGCGTTACACATACCCTTACGGCATGATACCGGCCGGCATTTACCGCGACGACGAGTATCTCGACACTGATGCGTTCTACTCCGTACACCTGTTTCCGCCGGCTGATGCCGCCGAGCGCTTCGGCGCGCAGATAGCCGGAGGCTTTCCGGTAGCCCCGGGCTATGTGGTGAAGCGCTTCCCCATATGGTTCAATATTTTCAACGGCAACCTCGCTGTACATGTATCGATGGGCAAAGCCGCCGCTATATGCGCCAATGTGCTTGGCGATGACGTGCTGCGAAATATAGCGCGCGAACAACTTTATTGGGTCGTGGGCAAGAATCCGTTCGATCAATCGTTAATATATGGTGAGGGGGCGCGTTATCCCTCGCTCAACAATTTCTCGTCGGGCGAGATTGTCGGTGCCATGCCCGTGGGCATACGCTCTCTTGCCGATACCGACGAGCCATACTGGCCGCAGATCAACAATGCCTGCTACAAGGAAGTATGGCTCACCTCGGCCGGCAAATGGCTCTCGCTCGTGGCTGAAGTTTCAGACAATACATAACCAACAGTTTTAATATATAACTAATGAATCGCCTTAAATCAATCATCCTTCTGCTCTCGCTGCTTTTCGTTCTCCCTGTTTTTCCGCAGCAGAGCGGGTATCCGGCCAATTATGCGTGTGCACCACGCTTCAAGGCTCTTCTGTTCTATTCCGATACCGCCGAGGAGGCACATGTGCAATTTGCCAATCAGGCAATAGATTTTTTCAACCGGCTCACTTACGGCGACGGATATATCCTCGACACCACTGTGTCGCTTGAGGGATACAATTATGAACGTCTGTCGGAATATAATATCATAATCGCGGTTAACGCCGCCCCGGAAGGTCCCGGGCAGCGCGCCGTCTTCGAGAAATACATGGAGAACGGTGGCGGATGGTTAGGATTCCATGCCGCGGCATATAACGATGCAGGAACCGATTGGCCTTGGCTCAACAAGTTTCTCGGCTGCGGACGATTCTATTGCAACAACTGGCCGCCCCAATGCGTGCTCGTCGACCTCGATGTGACCGACAGCCCGGTCACACGCAATATCCCCGCCTCGTTTGTCGCACCGGAAAGCGAGTGGTATATGTGGAATCCGTCGCCGCGCGAGAATCCCGACGTGGAGATCCTTGCATCCATATCTCCGAAAAACTATCCACTCGGCATCAAGGATATAATCAGCCACGGCGACTTTCCTATCGCATGGCGTAACAGAAAATACCGCATGGTATATCTCAACTACGGCCACGGCGACCGGGAGTTCACCGACGCGACACAGAATCTTCTCACCCTCCAGACTTTCCGCTATGTGGTGAGCCTTGACCCCAAAGGAAATCCTTTTGAAAAATAACGATATGCGCTACATAAAAATCATCGCATCGGCTGCTGTGGCAGCCATGCTCGCATCGTGCGGCGCCGACAATCGCACCGGCGAGACTCCGGCAATACCGGCCGACAAGGATATAGAGGCCAAAGTGGACAGCATAGTGGCATCGATGTCGCTCGATGACAAGGTGGGTCAGATGTGCGAGGTCAACGTCGACCTCGTCTGTGCCGACAGTCTTGTAGACGGACGCCCGGTCACCGACCCCGCCAAGCTCGACACGGTATTCGGTCGATACCGTGTAGGCTCAATACTCAACACACCGCTCGGGCACGCTCAGACTCCCGAGGTATGGCACGGCATCATCAGCTCGATACAGGAGGCGTCAATAAAATATATCGGCGTCCCCGACATATACGGCGTCGACCAGAACCATGGCACCACATATACGGCAGGCGGTACCCTATTTCCGCAGGAGATCAACATGGCCGCCACTTTCAACCGCGATCTGGTGCGACGTGGCGCCGGGATATGCGCCTATGAGACACGCGCATGCGGTATCCCATGGGTATACAATCCGGTGATGGATCTCGGCCGCAATCCCGTATGGAGCCGCCTTTGGGAAAGCTTCGGCGAGGATCCATACACCAACGGAGCCATGGCCGTGGCCATGGTGGAAGGCTATCAGGGCGACGATCCCAACCATCTGGGCAGCTCCAACGTGGCTTCATGCCTGAAACATTACATGGCATACGGCAATCCTGCGAGCGGCAAAGACCGCACACCCGTTTCTGTCAGTCCGGCCGACCTCCGCGAGAAGTATTTCCAGCCGTTCAAGATGGCCATACGTGCCGGCGCGCTGTCGGTGATGGTCAACTCCGGACTCGTCAACGGCATGCCTTTCCATGCCAATCATGAACTGCTCACAGTGTGGCTCAAGGAAGACCTCGGCTGGGACGGCATGATCGTGACCGACTGGGCTGATATCCACAACCTGTGGACACGCGACAAGGTGGCCGCCGACTACAAGGATGCCATCATGCAGGCCATAAACGCCGGCATTGACATGTCTATGGTACCCTACGACACAGAGTTCTGCACACTGCTCAAGGAACTTGTCAACGAAGGCAAGGTATCGCAGGCACGTATCGATGATGCTGTGCGGCGCATAATAAGGCTGAAACTGCGCCTCGGTCTGTTTGAGCGCCCTGTCACATCTCCCGCCGACTATCCTCTTTTTGGCAGCGCGGAGCATGCCGCGGTTGCCATCGATATGGCCGCCGAGAGCGAGGTGCTCCTTAAAAACGAAAACAACATCCTGCCCATAGCCCACGGACGCCGTATACTTGTCACAGGCCCTAACGCCAATTCGATGCGCGCCCTCGACGGCGGCTGGTCGTACACATGGCAGGGCACCGACGAGGAAACTTTCCATCGTGGTCACAACACTATATACAAAGCCCTGTGCAACGAGTTCGGCGCCGCCAATGTAGTACTTGAACAGGGCATGGACTATGTGCCCGATTATGGCAGGTGGGAGGAGGAACGCGACGTACGTATCGGGCGTGCAGTGGCTGCCGCGCGCGGGGCCGACATCATCGTGGCATGTGTGGGCGAGAACTCATACTGCGAGACTCCCGGAAATACCAACGACCTCAGTCTCTCGACCAATCAGACCGCCCTTGTGAAGGCACTCGCAGCCACCGGCAAACCCGTCGTACTGGTGCTCAACGAAGGCCGTCCGCGTATCATCCGCGAGATCGAGCCTCTTGCATCGGCCATCGTCGACATCATGCTTCCCGGCGACTATGGCGCCGACGCTCTTGCCCTCCTCCTCGCAGGCAAACGCAATTTCAGCGGCCGACTGCCATTCACCTATCCCAAGTGGATCAATGCCATCGCCACATACGATCACAAGCCCTGCGAGACAGTCCGCACCATGGGCGGAGCATACAACTACAATGCCGACATCGACGTGCAGTGGCCCTTCGGCTTCGGATTGAGCTATACCACATTCGAATACAGCGACATGGCAGTCGACAAGACTGAATTCACTTCCGCCGACTCAATCACTGTAAGTGTCACTGTGAAGAATACCGGCGCCATGGCAGGCAAGGAATCGGTGCTGCTGTACAGCAGCGACCTCGTGGCATCGATGTCGCCCGACGTATTGCGCGTACGCGGATTCGAGAAGGTCGACCTCCGTCCGGGCGAATCCACACGGGTAAGATTCACCATCCCCGCTTCCGACCTAGCGTTTGTGAACTACCACGGCAAGTGGACGCTCGAAAAGGGTGAATTTGAATTCACACTCGGCAACATCAAGGCCAAGGCATCATGTAGTGAAACCAAAATATGGAACACACCGAATAAATAATAATGAAACTATTATCACTCACTGTTCTGATACTTGCCGCGACTGCAGGCTCGGCGCAGACCCCGGCATATCTTGATGAGACACGACCTATCGACGAGCGCGTCGATGATGCCCTCTCGCGCATGACTACCGCCGAGAAAGTCGCGATAATCCATGCACAAAGCAAATTCAGCTCACCGGGCGTGCAGCGTCTCGGTATCCCCGGCATATGGTGTACCGACGGCCCCCATGGCATACGCCCCGACGTGCTGTGGGACGAATGGGATCAGGCCGGCGCCACAAACGACTCGTGCGTGGCATTTCCCGCCCTCACGTGCCTTGCAGCCACATGGAATCCCGAGATGTCGGCACTCTACGGCAAGTCGATAGGCGAGGAAGCCCGTTACCGCAACAAGAACGTGCTGCTCGGCCCCGGCGTCAACATATATCGTACGCCTCTCAACGGCCGCAACTTCGAATACATGGGCGAGGATCCGTATCTTACCTCCCGTATGGTAGTCCCTTATATCAAAGGAGTGCAGGACAATGGCGTGGCCGCCTGTGTCAAGCACTACGCCCTCAATAACCAGGAAGTCGACCGCGCCACTGTCAACGTCCTCGTCGATGACCGTACTCTCCACGAGATATATCTGCCCGGCTTCAAGGCCGCTATAAAGGAGGGTGGCGCATGGAGCATAATGCCGGGCTACAACAAATATGCAGGCGATCATGCCTGCGAGAATTCCCGCCTGCTTCTCGACATTCTCAAGGGCGACTGGGCATTCGACGGCGTGGCCATCAGCGATTGGGGCGCCGTACACAACACCGAGAAAGTGGCCGCCAACGGCCTCGACATGGAATTCGGTTCATGGACCAACGGACTCAACTTCGGCGCGAGCAACGCCTACGACCGTTATTATCTGGCAAATCCATATCTCGATCTGATAATGGAGGGCAAGGCCGATACCGCCATGCTCAACGACAAGGCACGCCGCGTGCTGCGCCTAATAATGCGCACCGAGATGAACCGCAACCGTCCCTACGGATCGCTCAACAGCCCCGCTCATTATGAAGCCGCACGCCGAATAGCCGGCGAAGGCATAGTGCTGCTGAAAAACGACGGCGACCTGCTCCCCGTAAAACCGGACGTCAAAAAAATTCTTGTCGTGGGCGAAAACGCAATAAAGATGATGACCGTAGGCGGAGGCTCATCCTCCCTGAAAGTACAGCGCGAGGTACTCCCTTTCGACGGCATACGGGCCAATGCGTCGTCAAAAGGCATCGAAGTATTGTACGAACGAGGTTATCTGGGTGATGTTACCGGCGAATACAACGGCGTCACCACCGGTCAGGATTTAAAGGACAGCCGAAGCGGTGAGCAGCTGATAGCCGACGCTGTGAAGGCGGCAAAGGCGGCTGACATGGTGATATTCATCGGCGGACTCAACAAATCCGGAAATCAGGATTGCGAAGGCACCGACCGCCTGCATTATGGTCTGCCGTACGATCAGGACAAAGTGATCGAGGCGCTCGTCGCAGCCAACCCGCGAACCGTCGTCGTAGGCATCACCGGCAACGCATACGCTATGCCCTGGCTCGACAAGGTGCCTGCGGTGGTGCAGGGATGGTTCATAGGCTCCGAGGCCGGAAACGCATTGGCCGACGTCCTTTTCGGCGATGTCAACCCATCAGGAAAGCTTCCGTTCACATTCGCCGCGTCGCTCACCGACTATGCTCCCCATGCTGCCGGCGACAAGGAGATGTATCCCGGTGTCGACGGCGATGTCACATACAAGGAAGGCCTCGACATAGGTTACCGCCACACCGACCGCCTCGGCAAGGGACATGTCAACTTCGCCTTCGGCCATGGCCTAAGTTACACCACATTCAGTCTCGGCAAGCCCGCTCTCTCATCCACAAAGATAGATGGCGACGGATCTGTCACCGTCACGGTGCCTGTCACCAACACCGGCAGCCGCACCGGTGCCGAAGTGGTGCAGATCTACGTACGCGATATAAAGAGCAGCCTTTACCGCCCCTACAAAGAGCTGAAAGCCTTCGAAAAAGTGGAGGTGAAGCCCGGCGAGACGGTTGATGTCTCACTCACACTCGACAAAAACGCCTTTGCATTCTATGATCCCGCCACTGCGCGGTGGACTGTCGAGCCGGGTAAATTCGAGATCCTGGTAGGCACAGCCTCCGACGCCATTGCCGCATATCTTCCGCTTACAGTAGCGACGCCTGCCGCCTGGCACGACTGATACTCCCTGCGAGTCTTCCATCACCACTTTCGCGCCATCAGCATGGCGTCGAGAGTGGTGATGGCGGCCATGGCACGCACCACTGCCACTGCGCGCGGCACCACGCAGCAGTCATGACGGCCGCGTGGCTCTATGGTGAAAGGCTCTCCCCGCAGACCCACCGACTCTACCGGACGCAACAGTGTGGCCACTGGCTTGAAAGCCACACGCATCGTCACCGGCATACCGTTGCTGATACCTCCCTGTATGCCTCCGGAGTGATTGGTAACCGTGCGCAGCCGTCCGCACCCGTCGAGCGCCCATGCATCGAGCGCTTCGCTGCCGCGCATACCCGCGCCGGCAAATCCCATGCCGTATTCAAACCCGTGTGCCGCGTTGATGCTCATCATCGCCGATGCAAGCATGGCCTGCAGCTTGTCGTACACAGGCTCGCCCACTCCGGCCGGTAACCCGTCGATGATGCAGCTGACCGTGCCGCCGAGAGTATCTCCGGCGGCACGTGCAGCGTTAATCTCGGCCAGCATGCGTTCCGCGACTGCGGCATCGGGGCAAAACACCGGGTTGGTGTATATCGCGTCATGGTCGATATTATCATATCCGGCGGCCATAGCCACGCTTCCTATGCGCGACGTATAGGCATGCACCGTCACACCCCGGAGTCTCAGAGCCTGCATGGCCAGCGCACCGGCTGCCACACGCAGTGCCGTCTCTCGGGCCGATGCACGGCCGCCTCCCTCCACGGCACGGATGCCGTATTTTGCCTGATAAGTATAATCGGCATGCGAGGGTCGGAAAGTATGCTCCAGCTGAGAGTAATCGCCCGGGCGGGCGTCGGAATTCTCGATAAGGATGGCTATCGGTGTGCCGAGAGTCACATCGTCGCGCAGCCCCGACAGCAGTTTCACCCGGTCGGCTTCGCGCCGGCCCGAGCCCATTGCGCCGCCCGGAGCACGGCGGGACATATGCCGCGCCAGCTCGTCACGGTCGATACGGATACCGGCAGGCATGCCGTCGACTATACCTGCAAGAGCCTCGCCATGGCTCTCGCCGGCGGTGGTAAGAGTGAAAAGATGGCCTGTCGTATTCATTTATCTACGATTATATCGGCAAGGGTGCCGTTTGTAGAACCTATGATGTCGGCAGGCTTTATCTTGAATTGCAGTCCACGCACCCCCGCGCTCACATATATGAAGTCGTGGTCGGACACCGAGTCGTGAAAAAAGGTGGCAAACGGCTTCTTCATGCCCACGGGTGAGCAGCCTCCGCGTATGTAGCCTGTAAGAGGCAGCAGTTCTTTGAGCGGCAGCAATTCGGCTTTCTTTACTCCGGCTGCCCTGGCTGCCTTTTTCAGGTCGATCTCGGCATCGCCGGGCACCACACATACGAAGAAATTCCCCGGGCCGGCAGTGAGCACTATCGTCTTGAACACCGTTGAGATGTCCTCGCCGAGAGTTTCTGCCACGTGCGTGGCGGCCAGATTGTTCTCGTCCACCTCATAAGGTATCAGCTCGTATGATATGTGCGCGCGGTCGAGCAGGCGCGCCGCATTGGTTTTGTTGATTTTCATATGGCAAAGTTAATGAATTTTGAATTATTAACGGCTCAGGATAGCCGCAATATGGAAGATTATATTTATTTTTGCATTTCAGAACATCCTAATCAATTCTTTGCAATGAAAATACGCTATATCCTGCCGGCAATCGCCATGATGCTCGCCGCCTCGCCACAGGCCGAAGCCTGCACCAGCCTCATAGCCGCGAAGGGTGCCACCGACTCCGGCTCCACAATGATAACTTACGCCGCCGACTCGCACACCCTCTACGGCGAGCTTTACCGCCAACCGGCCGCCGACCATCCCGAAGGCGCCATGCGCCCCGTTATCGACTGGGACAGCAACAAGCTCCTCGGCGAGATAAAGGAAGTGCCGCACACATATGCCACCATAGGCAATATGAACGAGCACGGCCTCACCATCAGCGAATCCACCTGGGGAGGCCGTCCCGAGCTTGCCGGATCGGGTCTCATTGACTACGGCTCGCTGATATATATCACCCTTCAGAGAGCAAAGACAGCCCGCGAGGCCATCGGTGTCATGACCGCTCTCGTCGACGAATACGGATATTCGTCGGGCGGCGAGTCGTTCTCCATCGCCGATCCCGACGAGGTATGGATAATGGAACTCATCGGCAAGGGTAAGACAGACCCCGGCGCAGTGTGGGTGGCACGCCGCGTGCCCGACGGATACATCAGCGGCCATGCCAACCATGCCCGCATACATCAGTTCCCGCTTGATGACCCCGAGACGCTGTATTCGCCCGATGTCATCTCATTCGCCCGTGCCCAGGGTCTGTATAAGGGCAGCGACAAGGACTTCGACTTCTCGCGCACTTACGCCATAACCGATACAGGCGCCCTGCGCGGGTGCGACGCCCGCGTGTGGAGCTACTACAACCGTTACCTGCCCGATGGCAAGGCCGACCGCTGGCTCCCATGGATCCTCAAAGGCGAGGGCGAGGTGATGCCCCTGTGGGTAAAGCCCGCCGAACCCGTCACAGCCGACGGCCTCAAATGGATGATGCGCGACCACTTCGAAGGCACACCTCTCGATATGACCACCGACATCGGCGCAGGCCCCTTCGACGTGCCTTACCGCTGGCGCCCCATGGAATATAAGGTCGACGGCAAGACATACACGCACGAGCGCGCCATCGCCACGCAGCAGACAGGCTTCTCATTTGTTGCCGATATGAATTCGGCCCGCCACGACGCTATGCGCGGCATACTGTGGTTTGGCGTAGACGATGCTAACACCTGCGTGTACATCCCCGTGTTCAACTCGGCCGACAAGGTGCCTCACGAGCTCTCACACGGCAACGGCGACCTTCTCACCCTGTCGTGGGACGCAATGTTCTGGGTCAACAATTACGTCGCCAACCAGGCATACAACCGTTACTCGCAGATGATTCCCGACATACGCCGCGTGCAGAAAGGCCACGAGGACGCGCTCCGCGAGTCGGTCGACTTCCTCGCCGCAAAACTCACCCCCGATGTGCCCTATGAATCGGCCCGCGCGCAACTCGGACGACTCACAGAAGGCTCGGCCGCCCAGGTCACACGCGACTACAAAGCCCTCGGCGACTACCTCCTCGTCAAGTTCCTCGACGGAAACATCAAGAAACAGGAAGCCGACGGCACATTCTCACGCACTCCCGACGGCACTCCCGTGCAGCCGGAATTCGGCGGCTACAACCAGCGCTACTTCGAGTCGATCGCCCGCGAGCAGGGCGACCGCCTGCGCGTCGACTGATCGCCGGAACATGCATATACGGGCGCGTTCGGCAGCCATAATCATCATCGCCCTCACCGCCGCGGCAATAGCCATGGTGGTGGGGCGACGTGTTTTTGTCACCCGCGAGCCGGAAGTCGGCATCGACCGCACTGTATTTCCCATCCGAGGTATCGACATCTCAGCCCACAACGGCACTGTCGACTTCAGCCGCGTGCTTGCCGACAGCATAGACTTCGTATACATAAAGGCAACGGAAGGCGCCACCTGGCGCGACGCCCTTTTCGAGCACAACTACCGGGCAGCCCGCGACGCCGGCCTTGCCGTGGGCATTTACCATTTCTTCCGCTTCGACGTTCCCGGATGGCGGCAGAGCGTCAATATCCTCGGTGCCATCGGCAACCGACACCTCGACCTGCCCATAGCCATCGACGTGGAAGAATGGGGCAACCCCGCCGAGTTCACCACCGCCGAGATTATCGCCGACTTGCGCTCGCTTGTGGAGATGCTGCGTCAGAATGGTCGCGAGCCAATCATATACACCAACAAGAACGGATACTACCGGTTTGTGCGCGGACACTTCGACGATGTGGCCCTGTGGATATGCTCGTTCACCTCGCCGCCACTCGCCGAGCGCTACCGCTGGACCATATGGCAGCACTCGCACGTGGGCTGCGTAGAGGGGATACGCGGAGATGTGGATCTCTGTACCTTCAACACACCCGCTTGCGGCGATTATACAGCCTGGCTGCTACAAAACCCGGCGATATCCCGTCCAATTCGTTAATAAATATTAAATAGAGGCTGGCGGCTGTCATTTCCGGCAGCCTTTTTCCGTCTTATATACAAAAACTAAGAAATCAATCCTCAGCCATGAACAAATCAATCATTGCCGTCCTCGCCATCATGCTTGCGGTGCCGGCATCCCTCTCTGCCAAACCATTCTCCCGCTCCCTCACCGTCAAAGGTAGTTTCAACTCATTGAGATCCGCCGGCAACATTGAAGTCGAATACACTCCATCCAACACGTTCGCTGCCGTCATAGAGGCCGAATACAAAGAAGATCTCGACAAGGTGAAAGCCACGCTCAGCGGCGGTACGCTCACAATCACCACAGTCGGCGAACACCACGAAGATATCAAGGTAAAGCTCTCGGCACCGGGCATCAGCAGCTTCGAGGCCTCCGGAAATTCGGAAATCGAAGTTGAAGGAAATATATCAGGTATCAATGTAACTCTGAAAACCGAAGGCAACGCCTCAATCGACATAGACCGCAACGTAAACGCCTCCAAGCTCACCCTCGATACTTCCGGCAACTCGCACATCGACATCGACGGCTCAGCCGCATCCACCGAAATACATGCCACCACCATCGGCAACAGCAATATAAAGATCTCTGATCTTGACGCCAACGCAGTGATTGTCGATTCAAACGAAAACAGCCAGTTCTCATGCAAGGCAATCACCACCCGCAAACTCTCGGCAGTGGGCAAAAGCAACGCCATAATAAAGCTAGGCGGCAAAGCCTCCTGGGTCGAATATGATGCTTCCGGCAATTCACAGATAAAGGCCGGCACACTCGTCGCCGACGGCGGCAAAGCCACATCGGCAGGCAACTCGCACATCCGTGCTGCAGTACGGGGTCTGCAACAATCCTCACAAGGCAACTCCTCCATATCAAACAAATAACAGCATAGAATAAGAAAGGCAAGTCGCCGCTGTGCTTGAATG
>CAJTMY010000009.1:0-21505 GCA_910577355.1 uncultured Muribaculaceae bacterium | reverse complement strand
GGGGCGACTCTATATGATAAGTTTTTCATGTTTTGCTTGCACGACCATCAGAAAAAAGCTACCTTTGTACCTATAAACCCTTAATGACCTTAAAAATATTGCAAATGGAAACGCAAAAAGCCAACCCGAAGGGAAAAGTCATCGCCATTATCACGATGATGTTTCTCTTCGCCATGATTTCTTTCGTTACCAATCTGGCCGCACCACTCGGCACGATATGGAAAAACAATTACGAATGGTCGGGCATGCTCGGCAACCTCATGAACTTCCTCGCATACCTCTTCATGGGTATTCCGGCCGGCAATCTTCTCGTACGCATCGGTTATAAGAAGACAGCCCTGTACGCGCTCGTCGTAGGTTTCGTGGGCCTCGTGTTTCAATGGCTTGCAAGCTTTGTAGGCACGGAGACCGGCGTATTCACCGTAGGCGAAAGCATGGTGACACTCAACTTCATAATCTATCTGCTGGGCGCTTTCATCTGCGGCTTCTGTGTATGTATGCTCAACACTGTTGTCAACCCCATGCTCAACCTCCTCGGTGGCGGTGGCAACCAGGGCAACCAGTTTATCCAGATAGGTGGCTCGCTCAACTCTCTTGCCGGTACCCTCACACCGCTTTTTGTAGGTATGCTTATCGGTCAGGTAACAAAGACCACATCAATGAGCGATGTCACGCCCTTGCTCTTTATTGCAATGGGAGTGTTTGTATTTGCCTTCTTCGTCATCTCGACTGTTGCCATACCCGAGCCAAACAAGACCTCTGCGCAGAAAGTCAAGTACGCCCACAGCCCCTGGAATTTCCGGCATACCGTGCTCGGTGTCATCGGCATCTTCTTCTACGTGGGTATCGAGGTCGGCATTCCCGGCGTGCTCATCTTCTACCTCAGCGACTCCGCCGCCTCGGGCATCACCGTCAACGCCACAGCTGTTGCCGGCGGCATAGCGGCCATATACTGGCTGCTGATGCTTGTAGGACGTCTTGTATCCAGTGCCATCTCCGGAAAGATATCGAGCAAAGTACAGCTCACCGTGGTATCGCTCTTCGCCATATTCCTCATCGCCGGCGCCATCTTCATGCCTTCATCCTACCGTGTGTCGATGCCCGCATATAGCGTCGAGGAAGGCTTCTCCATGGCCTCGGTGCCTTTCTCCGCACTCCTGCTGGTGCTCTGCGGCCTGTGCACATCCGTGATGTGGGGCGGTATATTCAACCTCGCCGTCGAAGGTCTCGGCAAATACACCGCCCAGGCTTCCGGCATATTCATGATGATGGTGGTAGGCGGCGGTGTAATGCCGCTCATACAGAACGCCATTGCAAACTCCGTGGGCTACATGACATCCTATTGGCTCGTCGTAGCGATGCTCGCATACCTCTTCTTCTACGCCGTATCCGGCTCGAAAAACGTCAATACCGACATCCCGGTCGACGACGAGGAGCTCGATGCCCG
This sequence comes from uncultured Muribaculaceae bacterium, assembly GCA_910577355.1. Classification (GTDB taxonomy): domain Bacteria; phylum Bacteroidota; class Bacteroidia; order Bacteroidales; family Muribaculaceae; genus CAG-873. The sequence continues at coordinate 20,058 of CAJTMY010000009.1, read as the reverse complement.
CAATCTTTGATTTTCAGAACAATCAGGGCCTTGCATACCTTTTTCCGCCCGGAGTATGCAAGGCCCTTATATAATAGGATATGGATACAACAGTTATGAACCGCGCGGCCGACAACATACGCATTCTCGCCGCGTCAATGGTCGAAAAGGCCAAGTCCGGACATCCCGGAGGCGCCATGGGAGGCGCCGATTTCGTCAACGTCCTGTACTCGGGATTTCTCGTATATGACCCTGCCGATCCCACATGGTTTGCACGCGACCGATTCTTCCTCGATCCCGGCCATATGTCGCCCATGCTATATGCAGTGCTCGCACTCACCGGCAAGTTCACACTCGACGAGCTGCAACAGTTCCGCCAGTGGGGCAGCCCCACACCCGGCCATCCCGAGGTTGATCCCCGCCGAGGCATCGAAAATACTTCCGGTCCTCTCGGACAGGGTCATACCATGGCCGTAGGTTGTGCCATAGCCGAGCGATTCCTCGTGGCACGCTTCGGCGAGGCTGTCGCGCACAAGACCTACGCATTCATAAGCGACGGCGGCATACAGGAAGAGATCTCACAGGGAGCCGGCCGTATCGCCGGTCACCTCGGACTCAGTCAGCTCGTCATGTTCTACGACGCCAACGGTATCCAGCTCTCCACCACCGTCGCCGAAGTCGACGAGGAAGATGTGGCAGCCAAGTATCGTGCCTGGGGATGGAGCGTCATTGAGATCGACGGCAACGATCCCGCGCAGATAGCCGACGCCCTCACACGCGCCGGCCGTGAGACCATGCGCCCCACACTCATTATTGGCCGCACCGTCATGGGTAAGGGCGCCGTGAAGGCAGACGGCGAGAGCTTCGAAGGTCAATGCTCCACACACGGACAGCCCCTCGGCAAGAGCGGTGCCGACTTCGCCGCCACTATCGCTAACCTCGGCGGCAATCCCGACGCACCGTTCGAGATATTTGAGGAAGCACGGAAACTTTATGAGAACCGCGCCCGCGAACTCGACGGCATAGTCGCCGCCCGCCGCGACCAATATGCCGCATGGGCTGCCGCCAATCCCTCAATCGCAGCCGAATTCGAGAGCTGGATGGCAGGCGACATACCCGCTCTCGACTACCGTTCCATCGAGCGCAAAGCCGACATATCCACACGTCAGGCCTCGGCCAACTTCCTCGGCTACCTCGCCACACATGTCGGCAACATGATTGTAGCCTCGGCCGACCTTGCCAACTCCGACAAGACCGACGGATTCCTCAAGAAAACCCATGCCCTCTCGGCAGGCGACTTCAGCGGAGCGTTCCTTCAGGCAGGCGTAAGCGAACTCACACTCGCATCCATCATGAACGGCATAGCCCTCCATGGCGGCCTTATCGGCGCATGCGGCACATTCTTTGTATTCTCCGACTATATGAAGCCCGCAGTGCGCATGGCAGCCCTTATGGAGCTGCCCGTCAAGTACGTATGGACACACGACTCATTCCGCGTAGGCGAAGACGGCCCCACACACGAACCTGTCGAGCAGGAAGCACAGATACGCCTCCTCGAACAGGTGCGCAACTTCGAAGGTCGCCCCTCGCTGCTCGCACTGCGCCCCGCCGACGCCGCCGAGACATCTGTATGCTGGGACATGGCCATGCATAACGATGCCACCCCCACCGCCCTGATACTTTCACGCCAGGACATCAAGGAACTGCCTGCCACTACCTCCGCCGGCCGTGACGCCGACGCCGAGCAGGCACGCCGGGGCGGCTACATCGTCGTCGACCCCGCCGATCCGCAAGTGGTACTCGTCGCCAACGGCTCGGAAGTGTCCCTGCTGTGCGAAGTCGCCGCACTCCTTGCCGCCGACGGCATAGCCGCCCGCGTGATATCCATGCCGTCAATCGGTCTCTTCAACGAACAGTCGATCCACTACCGTGCCTCAGTGCTACCCGCCGACGTACCCCATTATGGACTCACCGCCGGTCTACCCTCAGTATTCCAAAGCATAAAAGGCTTCAACGGCGAGGTGTTCGGACTCGAACGCTTCGGTGCCTCTGCGCCCTACAAAGTTCTTGATGAAAAATTTGGTTTCACCGCCCGGAACATCTATCACAGAATAAAAGAATTTATGTCACTGTAACAGACTGCACATAATTCAAAAATCGCGTCATGCCACTGCGACATGACGCGATTTTTAATACCTAAAGAACAATTCTTCAAAAAAAATCAGTATTTTTGCACTTGCCGGTTGAGCCTGCCCTACGCCATAGCCAAAATTCAAAATTCAACATTCCAGATTGTTTCATTGCGATATTATGCGGAAATTTGTACCTTTGCGTTTTAAAAGATATGAATATGGAAAAACAATATAAACGCACACTCATCACCACAGCACTCCCTTATGCCAACGGCCCCGTGCACATAGGCCATTTGGCCGGAGTATATGTCCCCGCTGATATTTATGCACGTTATCTGCGCCTCAACGGCCGCGAGGTAGCCATGATAGGCGGCAGCGACGAGCATGGTGTGCCCATCACCATAAAGGCCAAGGCCGAAGGAGTGACGCCGCAGGATATCGTTGACCGCTACCACACCATAATCCGCGACTCTATGGAGGGCCTCGGCATATCGTTTGATATCTATTCCCGCACCACAAGCGATATACATACGGATACGGCATCCGAATTCTTCCGCCGCATGTACGACAAAGGCGAATTCATAGAGAAGACATCGATGCAGCTATACGACGAGCAGGCGGGACAATTCCTTGCCGATCGTTACGTCACCGGCGAATGCCCCCATTGCCACGCCCAGGGAGCCTATGGCGACCAATGCGAGAAGTGCGGTACCTCGCTCAACGCCACCGACCTCATCAATCCGCACAGCGCCATCACCGGCAATGTTCCGGTGCTGCGCGAGACCCGCCACTGGTATCTGCCGCTCGACCGTTGGGAGCCGGCTCTGCGGCAATGGATTCTCGAGGGACATAAGGAATGGAAGACCAATGTGTACGGCCAGTGCAAATCCTGGCTCGACCTCGGCCTGCAGCCGCGTGCCGTGAGCCGCGACCTCGACTGGGGCGTTCCCGTGCCGGTCGAAGGCGCAGACGGCAAGGTGCTATACGTGTGGTTTGATGCCCCTATCGGCTACATATCCAACACCAAGGAACTGTATCCCGATAGCTGGGAGAAATGGTGGAAAGATCCCGAGACACGGGTCATAAACTTCATAGGCAAGGACAATATCGTATTCCACTGCATAGTGTTTCCGGCCATGCTAATGGCATATGGCGACGGATATCAGCTGCCCGACAACGTTCCCGCCAACGAGTTCCTCAATCTCGAGGGCGACAAGATATCCACCTCGCGCAACTGGGCCGTATGGCTCCACGAATACCTCGCCGACTTCCCGGGCAAGCAGGATGTGCTCCGCTACGTGCTCATCGCCAATGCCCCCGAAACTAAAGACAACGACTTCACATGGCGCGACTTCCAGACCCGCAACAACAGCGAGCTTGTGGCCATCCTCGGCAACTTCGTGAACCGCGTCGTGGTGCTGACACACAAATATTTCGACGGTATAGTACCCGCGTCCGGTGCGCTCGAAGCTGTTGACATGAAGGCTGTCGCCGATGTGCGGGAGGCGGTAGCTGCATGTGCCGACGCCATAGAGACATTCCACTTCCGCGAGGCTCTCAAGCAGGCCATGGAGGTGGCTCGTATCGGCAACCGCTACCTGCAGGAGACAGAGCCGTGGAAGGTGGCCAAGACCGACATGGAGCGCGTGGCCGTGATACTTGACACCGCCATGCAGATATGCGGTACGCTGGCCGTGGTGTGTGAGCCGTTCATGCCGTTCATGGCACACCGTCTGGCCGATGACCTGCGCATCGCCGATCTGAAATGGGACGCGGCCCTCGATGTCGTCGGGATAGTTCCTGCGGGCACAGCCATAGCTCCCGCGTCGCTGCTTTTCGAGAAGATCGAGGACGACGCCATCAAGGCACAGACCGACCGTCTCGCCCGCATCAAGGAGGAAAACAGGCTTAAAAGCTGGAAACCCGCCGATCAGCAGCCCGATGTCGACTTCGACACATTCTGCCGCTCCGACATCCGCGTCGGCACCGTCACCGCATGTGTGAAAGTACCAAAAGCAGATAAACTGTTGCAGTTTACCATTGACGATGGCACCGGTACCCCCCGCACCATAGTGAGCGGTATAGCCGCCCATTATCCAGAGCCAGAAAAACTCGTAGGCAGTCAGGTGGTGTTTATAGCCAATCTGCCACCGCGCAAACTGCGCGGCATCACCTCGCAGGGAATGATCCTGTCGGCCGAGAACGCCGACGGCTCGCTCGTGCTCATGGCGCCGTCGGCACCCGTATCGCCCGGCGCACAGGTGAAATAGCCTGAACTGTACATTCATATAACCCAATCATAAAGCCGCCATGCAACCGCGCATCCTGATAATCTATACCGGTGGTACCATCGGTATGATAGAGGACCCAGCCACAAAGGCCCTCAAGCCATTCGACTTCTCACACCTGATGGAGAACGTCCCCAAGGTGAAGATGCTCGACTATCAGATCGACAACATACAGTTCGCCCCGCCGATCGACTCGAGCGACATGCGTCCCGAGCATTGGCAGCATATTGCACGCAGCATACGTGACAATTACGACACGTACGACGGCTTTGTGGTGCTCCATGGCACAGACACCATGGCATACACCGCCTCGGCGTTGTCGTTCATGCTTCAGGGATTGTCCAAGCCGGTCATTATCACAGGCTCACAGCTTCCTATCGGCGAGGTGCGCACTGACGGCGAGGAAAACCTGATAACCGCTCTCCAGATCGCAGCCGCACGCGCCGCCGACGGACGTCCGATGGTGCAGGAGGTTGCGATACTGTTTGAGAACTATCTGTGGCGCGGCGACCGCTCCACCAAGCGCTCGAGCGACCACTTCAATGCGTTCAAGAGCAACAACTACCCGTATCTGGCCAAGATCGGCCTGGGCATAACATACGGATATGAGGCTCTTGACCGCCGCGAAGGCAAGACATTGCGGGTTTTCACTGATCTCGACACATCGGTGATATGTGTGGATCTTTTTCCTGGACTTACCGAGGCGACATTGCGCCACCAGCTGGCCGCACCGGGCATAAAAGGGGTCGTGCTCCGTACATATGGCGCCGGTAATGGTCCTACAGCGCCATGGTTTCTGTCGACAGTAAAGGACGCATGCGACAGAGGGCTTGTTCTGTTCAATGTTACACAATGCGTCAATGGCTCCGTCCATTCAAGCCGATATCAGGCCGGCGATATGCTTTCCGCTACCGGAGTGATATCGGGGCACGATATCACTTTCGAGGCGGCGATCACCAAAATGATGCATCTGTTCGGACAAGGCCTGTCCCGGGCAGAAGTGATTGAAGCACTTAAAAAACCGCTTGCCGGAGAGATGACCGTATGAAACGCATGTATCTGCTCATACGTACAGTTCCGGTGGCACTTGCCGCCATGATGATGGCACCTGCCGCCGCGGCGCCTCCGCCGCCCCTCTGGGAAACGGTCGATAATGTCGTGGCCGACACTGCCGATGATCTTGCCGTGACGGTACGTGACAGATACATATATGTGAGCGTGCCCCGGTCCACCGATGTGAAACTCTTCACAATTCTGGGACAACCCATCGCCCGGGCAACTCTTCCGGCCGGAACATCGCGTTTCAAGGTGAGTGCCCGCGGCATATATATTCTCAAGGCCGGTTCGATAACAAAGCGTATTACCATATGAAAAGTGAAAAAGTAAAAATAATCAACAAATCCGGATACGACCTGCCAGCTTACGAGACTCCTTCGGCAGCAGGAATGGATGTTAGGGCCGCCATAAAGGAGCCGATTGTGCTCGGGCCACTCGAGCGTGTGCTCATACCTACCGGGCTGAAGGTGCAGCTGCCACAGGGACACGAGATGCAGATTCGTCCGCGGAGCGGACTGGCTCTGCGTCATGGCATATCTATTGTAAACTCTCCGGGTACGGTTGACGCCGATTTCCGGGGTGAGATCAAGGTGATCCTTATCAACCTATCAAAAGAACCTTTTGTAATAAATCCCGGCGAGCGCATATGCCAGATGGTGATTACGACATACACTCATGTCGAGTGGGAACCCGTACACGAGATAGACCGTACAGTGCGTGGCGACGGAGGTTTCGGTCACACAGGCAGCGACTGAACCAAGCACGGCACGTGGCCGTTATCTTTCTATGATTAAATTTAAATCCTATACCGGTTATCTGCTGATTGTACTGCTTTTGACAGCAGGCGTATGCGGTGTCACTGCAGGAGCCCGCAGACCTGGCCCGGCAGATGATGCCCGCATGAAGGCCGCATATATGTTTCTCGAAGCCGAGAACCGGCTGCATCAGGGGGAGCCGGGTACGGCTTATCATATGCTCAGCCGTGCAGCTCAGCTCGATCCCGACGATCCGGGTATCGCCGGCGCTCTGGGAGAGATAATCCTGCGCGGAGGAGTGGGAGACTCGGCTTCATTCGAGCATGCCTATGATGCCGTGCGCCGAAGATTCACATCAAATCCGGCCGACTTCCAAAGTGGGGAGATATTTGCCGATCTTGCCCGTCAGTGGCACCGGTTCGATGACGTACGCGACACATATGACATGCTGCGCCGTGAACATCCTTCACGGCCCGACTATGCCTTGGAATACGCATGGTTTCGCGCACTCGACTACACCGACGGCGATTCAACAGCAGTGGCGGATGCGATGGATATACTCGACCGAATCGAAGCCGGCACCGGAGTGGACGCCGATATCACGCTGCACCGCCTGCGTGCCTACAGCGTTGCCGCCGATACAGCCGCCATGGTAGGATGCATAAGGCGCTACATCGCCACCGCCCCGGCCGATGCGCAGGTGAACTTTGCGGCCGGGCAGATGTTCGGATTCATCAACATGCCCGACTCGTCGCTGTTGTATTATTCGCGTGCCTGCGAGCTCGACTCCACCATGGGAGCGGCCTATCTCGCCCGTGCCGAGCAGATGTTGGCCGCCGGTGACTCGGCCGGATACGACCGCGAGGTTGTACATGCCCTCGAAAGCCCCACACTCGAGTTCGCGCCCAAGCTGGAGATACTCACCAACTACACCCGTGCCCTCTATCAGGACGAAGATCGCCACAAGGGCATATCTCAGCTTTTCGGCCGCATGCTCGACATCCATCCCGGCGAGGCCGAACTGCACAATCTATACGGAGCATACCTCGCTACGGTCGACAGCACGGCCGCAGCCGTCGAGCAGTTCGGATATGCCATGGATCTCGACCCCGACGACGAGGAGTACCCTCAGTTTCTGCTCCAGACCGCTCTTGTGGCCGGAGATACCGTTACCGCTGTCGAGACCGCACGCACAGCGGCCGTACGATTCGACAACATGGCGTTTCCTGTCACGGGTGCGCAGATACTATACTCGATGGGCCGCACAGAAGACGCCCTGGCAATGCTCGACTCGGCAAAACTGTCCGGACAGGACAATAAGGTGGCGCTGTCGGTCTACTATACATTCCGTGGCGACCTGCAGCATGCTCTGCAGCGCAGCGACAGCGCCTTCGTAGACTACGAACGGGCCATAGCCCTCAATCCACGGAATGTGGGTGCGCTCAACAATCTGGCATACTTTATGGCCGTGGACGGCGTCGAACTCGACAAGGCAGAGAATTATATACGTCAGGCATTGATCGAGGAACCGCTCAATCCCACCTATATAGACACATATGCATGGGTACTTTTCAAGAAAAAGGACTACACAGGCGCCCGCAAGCAGATTGATGATGTACTCGCCATATACGACACGGAAACCGATACCGTGGCGCCCGACACAGTGGCCGTGACCGACATAATTCCCTCCGTTCCGGACAAGGAAGACACGACCGTTACCGAAACCGTGGAGGAAGTGGTGGAAGCTGTCGAGATATATGAACCTGAGACACCATCGAGCGAGATATACGACCACGCCGGCGACATATACTTCATGACCGGCGACCACAAAGAAGCTCTCGAATTTTGGAAGAAAGCCCATGAGCTCGATCCGGAGAATGAAAAAATCAAAAAGAAAATAAAGCACAAGACATATTTCTTTGACTGACGATAATGACAACCGATCATATCACAATCACATGCAGCCGCCTGTCGCGCATATTTATCATATTGTTGCTGACGATCACAGCCGCCTCCTGCTCATCCAACAGGCAGCAGGCCTCCGTTCCCGATGCACACCCCGGAAAGGCGCCGGCCATGCGTGTCGACCGCGTGCAGCAGATCGCCGATACGTATACGGCGTGGACATCGTTCTACGCGCCATTCTCCATGAAACTCGAGAAGCCCGCGAAATTCAGCATATCGGGCCGCGCCACAATGGAATACGGCAAGAATATCCACATGTCGCTGCGCATACTGGGCATGGAAGTGGGAGTCGTATATATCGATAGCGACTCGGCATACGTGGCCGACAAGTTCCACCGCTATTTGGTCGCAGTACCGTTCAGCGCCATATCAGGTCGTACGGGTCTTACTGTCGCCGATCTTCAGAGCCTTATGCTCGGTCGCATATTTTATCCCGGCAAAGGGTGTATAGGAAATGTCTACAATGCCTCCGATCTGTTTTCGCCCGCCAACGAAGGGTCGAATCTCCTGCTCACGCCACGCCGTACGCCGCAAGGCGCCACTTGGTATTATACAGTCAATGACATCGACGCGCTTACCGGACTCAGTGTAGAAGCTCCCGACTATGGCGACATCAACGTCACCTTCTCCGACGTTATACAGACCGTGGCCGGCAATGCCGCCGCACGCATGGATGCCAACGGTACCGTAGCCTCCAAAAACATCTCGGCATCGATCGACTGGAATCTCGGTCGCGCCCAATGGAACAGCTCCCGCACAGCCTCCCGGCCTGATTTCAGCTCCTACAAACGCATATCCACCGCCGCCCTCCTCAAAGCCTTGAAAAATCTATAAGAAATGTTGCGACGGATTATTACAGGATTGCTTTTGGTGTTATTGGCTGTGTCGGTGGCAGTGGATGCCGCGCCGCGCCGGCGAACATCTAAGGATGTGAAGCGCGAGAAACAGAAAACCGAGCAGCAGATAGCCCGCACTCGCAAGCAGATTCAGGAAAACGACCGCGAGACCGGGCGGCAACTCGACCGTCTCCAATCGATAGAAGCCAATATGGCGCTGCGGTCAGATACAATTATCCGCGTTCAGATGCGCCTTGACTCTGTCAACCGCGCTATCGCAGTGTTCAACGATTCCATCGCACGGCTCGAAGAACGTTCGGCGGCACTGAAAGCTTCGTATGGCAAGACCGCACGTGCCATCCGCACACGCCGCCAAGGCATGAGCGATATGGCGTTCATTTTCTCGGCAAAATCATTCGGCCAGGCATGGCGCCGCATACGGTACCTGCGCGAGATTGCCGGTGCTGCCGACCGTCAGGCACTCCGTATCGAGGAGTCGCAGAAACAACTGGCACAGGCCAAAAAGCATCTTGATGTCCTCAAAGACACTCACAGCACGGCTCTCGCACGGCTCAACACAGCACAGAGCGCGCTGCGCACCGAGAAACTCGCCGCCGACAAACTTGTGAAAAATCTGCGGTCGCAGGGCAAGAGCCTGAGTCGCGAGCTCGACCGCCGTCGCTGGCAGGCTCAGGAACTGCAACGCGAACTCGACAGGATAATAGAACAGGAAATCCGCGCCGCCGAGGAACGCCGCCGCAAGGAGGAAGCCGAGAAAAAACGGCGCGCCGAAGAACAGACACGTCTCGAAGCCGAACGCAAGAAAAAAGAGGAGGCAGACAGGCAACAGAAGGAAAAGCCGTCGAAACCGGTAGAAAAGCCTGTCGAGAAGCCGGTAGAAAAGCCTGTGTCGAAGCCCGAAAAGCCCGAGCAGCCCGAATATGCATCCGAGGCCGAAGCCGACCGCCGGCTCACCGGATCCTTCGAGTCAAATAAAGGAAAACTGCTTTTTCCCGTCGCCGGCCGGTACACCATAGTGTCGAATTTCGGCACATACGAGCATCCCGAACTGTCAAAAGTGAAAGTCGACAATCTTGGTATAGATATCGAAGTGCCCTCCGGTGCCAAAGCCCGGGCCGTGTACGAAGGTGTGGTGTCATCGATATTCCGTCTCGACGGCTACCACAATATTGTAATTGTGCGTCACGGTAAATATCTCACTGTATATGCAGGTATCGAGGCATTGGCTGTGAAAAAAGGCGACAAAGTAAAGACGGGCCAGACTCTCGGCACGATATATTCTAACCCCGCCGACGACAACCGTACGCGCCTGCACTTCGAGATACGCCTTGAGAAGCAGAAACTAAATCCCTCTGATTGGGTTAGGTAGTATGATTATAATCAGCACATTATCGATGTTAAAGAAAGAATGTGGAAAACAAAAGCTAAAAAACACATCGAAAAATTTGGCCAATTAAAAAAAAACGCCTAACTTTGCAACGCAAAAAGGCAAAAGCCATAAGCAATGGTGTTATAGCTCAGTTGGTAGAGCAAAGGACTGAAAATCCTTGTGTCCCCGGTTCGATTCCTGGTAACACCACAATAGACCGCTAATTCTCAATGAGTTAGCGGTCTTTCTTTCACTCGCACCCCTCCAAGTCACCACAAAAGTCACCACGCCACACCTAATCTGTTGATTTATTGCAAGTTCTGCTTAGTGTGGTGCGTTGTGATTTGGCAAAGATGTAAGATAAGTTACTGATTATCAGCAATGCATTCACTATCATCCGTATTCATTCACCAACATTCAACCCCATAAAGTCACCCCAAAAGCCCAAACTTTAACAGAATTTAACTATATTCAAGGGCTAAAAATGTGGTGACCTCACCCGATTTTCCGTCGGGTCACCACGCCTAATCGTTAAAATCCCATAAATCAATTATTGATGCTGTTTAAAGCGAGAAATGTTGTATGATGCAATGAATGCAATAGTATAATATTAAAAATAGTTAATTTGCATATCGGTAACAATCAGCATTATACGCTAGACAAACAAATCTAAATATATACAAATCTCCACAAAATCAACACGCGTTAACAATTTCTTAAATTCCATTATCGTATTATATTATATGGAAACCAATTTAGGCAATAAAAAACTGACTGTGAAAGAAGCGCAGGAATTTGGCCCGGGGCTGCTGCGCTGGATTGAATCCGGGGAGATTACTTTGAGCGACATGCTTGAAGGAGGAGTCGCTAATTCGTTAGTGACAACTCTACTCCACAGTCCCATCATAATGGATTTTAATTCCGATTTTAATGGCATGTCGATGAATGAACTGTCTGATTATATAGACAAACATCTTGGCAAACAAGATTCAATCGCATGCAAAACGAGAGAATCTCATGTTTGTCCGAGAACAATATGAATTGGAGTAAAAACAACATCATAGAAGTTGCGCACGACACGGAATCAGTGTATGTTATCAATGATAGGTTTTGCAGAGCAGAAGGGCCAGACTGTTTATGTCTATAATGCAAACGGAGGCTATATGTGGCATAGGGTCGGAATATTGCAAAGCTATACGTCCACTATTGTGGTCATCAAACATGGTTCAACCACATACATATGTGGGGAACGTGGCGAAGTTAAGTTCACACGCTAAAACAGATAATTATGCAGGAGAAGTATAGGCGACACATGAAATGGTGGCTCGATGAGTTCTGCGCAGGTGATCAGGTAGACCACTATGTCGAACTATTCCCCGAACTCGACTCACGGCTGGCGAAATATGCGGTAGGCATTTTTATTTGGAATATGTCTGGTGAAATCGACATAGCGAATCCTTCGGATGTCAATCGGGTACATGAAATATTGAAAGTGCTTGACAATGCACCGGGTTATCACTTCTTCGATAATGTATTCAATGAATGTAGCCCAGATGTCGTATGCGAGATAATCGGCATCAGCCCGATAACACCCCGCGAAGACTCTCCTGTAAAAGCTGATTATACGGTTTTTGCAATAAATTCATGGGAAGAAGCGAAACATTATCAAGATCAAGTGCCATGGAGTATTGCTATCTCTGAAGAGAATTTCAATGCCTATGCCGCTACAGGAAAGCGTTTCTATTTATGCTGGAATGGAGAATGGTGGGACATCCCCTGTATTCCCGGCAAGAACTTTCCTCACGACACATATGGATATTCCCTCATCGCTGTAGAGGTTTCATCCGACAATGAAATAGTTTCCATCTCCTCGCGTTGGAACACTTATGCCGAAGATGGAGGATATTTCCTTACAGAAGAGAAACTTCATGGCTTGCTCGGAGATAATCAATTCGCTAAATTGTTTTGTCACAAGCCAGAGAATCATTAAATTTGCAATAGATTAGAATATTAGCCCCATCTTTTTATGTCCCATAGCAATAACAACTCACCCCGAAGAGGTAGAATTTCAAAGGTGTTCAAAAATAACCTCAATGGCAAGTTCAAAAAACTTGTCCAACATATTATTGCTGACCCCGAACTTGACATGCAGTTACGTGATAACTATTTCAATGTCTACTATGAAGGAGGCTGCATCCTAAGACTTTCTCCTTCGTCATGGAGCTTTGATAAATATTACTACTTTCCTGAAGTCATCTCTGAATACAACAAACCGGGTAAAGAGATAGCGAAGACCTATGTTGAGGAGTCTTATAAGGATAAACCTAACAGGCGCAAAAAAATTCCTGAGGGATATATTTATCCAGATCGAATAACGGCAAATGAAATTATCGGCAAGCTTATTGCGCGCCGAAACAAGATTCTTTCCAAATTAGATGATGGAGATTATGAAGGATATTTCAGAGAAGCCAAAAGTGTTGTAGGAAAATTTGTCGAAATATTTAATAGAAAGGAACGGTGTGATCAGCACCATATCGCAATCGACAACAGGAGTATAACACCAAATAATGATTTGGTAGTTATAGATCTTGAGTTTGCTGTCAGTACAAAGAAACCATATAATAAGACCACTACCAAAGGCAACCCAAAAGTCCCCAAAATAGATATCATTGCGGTGGATAAAGAGGGGCAACTGTATGCCATAGAATTGAAAAGTAATCTTGAAGCAGATGCCACCGACTCTCCTCAAAATGTGAAGGCACATTTTGAGGACTTTAACAACTCTATTGGAAGTTTAGATGAAAGCAATGATTTTCCGGCAGAAATGGCAGAGGTCGTTGCTCAAAAAATCGAACTTAATATTCTCCCTCACGACATCAGAGTGAACGGCAAATTGCCAAAATTTGCCATTGCATTTGCGGGTTCAGAAGAGAATGTTCCGGCATTTCGCGAAGCACATCAAGACCTTACGCTTATCAACGTTGGGAAAGGCAAACGATATTTAACTTTCAACAAATGAGAATCACAATCCATAGGGGCACTGACCAGATTGGCGGATGTATTACGGAATACGAACAGGACGGTTGGCACTTGTTCGTAGACTTTGGCACGCAGTTACCCGGCCATGATGCCTCACCAATGGCAATCGAAGGCCTGACCCGTGGAGATTTATCCAAAACCGCCCTATTGCTAACCCATTATCATGGCGATCATATCGGTGAAATAGATATCGTACCCGATGATGTACCCATCTATATGGGTAAACTTTGCCGTGAAATAGCCGAATTTTATATGGGCTATGTCGGCTATATGGATGAGAAGAGCAAGCGTATATCCGAACGCATTTCTAAGGCAAAGACATTTTCGCCGGGCAGGCCTTTCAGGGTTGGACCATTCAAGATTCAGCCCCTCAATGTTGACCATTCTGCTTTTGATGCCTATGCGTTTCGCATCGAAGCCGATGGCGAAAGCGTGTTCCATACAGGAGACTTCCGTTCACATGGATTCCGAGGTGGCAAGTTCGATAAAGCCTTAAAAAAGCACATTGGACATGTGGACTATGTGGTATGTGAAGCTACCAATATCTGCCGCCCTGATGCCGTAATGGTTTCTGAAAATGAACTTCAGCGACAATACATTGAGGCATTCCGCCGGCATAAGCATAACGTCGTCTATGTGTCCTCTACAAACATTGACCGGATATTCGGACTCTATCGAGCTGCTATAGCGGTCGGTCGCCCCTTCTATGTTGATAAATTTCAGAAGGAAGTTTTGAATAAAGTCGTCCGTTCCAAATCTTTGTGGACAAAATCTAAACTCTATAATTTCACCATCCCCAAACCGCGACTTTTGGAAAAGCATGGAACGGAGGGATATCAGGTTAATACCGACTTCTACGGAGACAACGGCTTTGTAATTCTTGCGAGAGCCAATAGTCGATTTGAAAAATTGCTGTCCGGGATTTCTGATATTCATAACTATCTATCCATGTGGGACGGCTATCTTAAAGAAGGTCCGGCCTACAATGAAGCCCTTGCCAAGGCACTCAAAAGTGGATATGAATATCTACATACAAGCGGCCATTGTGATGTGACGACGCTCGCTAAGGTCTTTGAGATACTTACACCTAAAGCCATAATCGCTATCCACACCGATGATCCAAAGGCGTTTAGAGAATATTTTTCGAGCAAATGGTCAATAATAGATCTGAAAGATGGTCAAACTTTTTAACTCACCCAACCAAATATGAAGATTCTGCACCTTTCCGATACCCATGGGTGCCATCGTCAGCTAAAGAAATTGCCGGAGGCTGACGTGGTTGTGCATTCGGGCGACTTCTGTATGGTTGGCACCGAGGCGGAAGCCATCGACTTCCTGAATTGGTTCTGCGACTTACCTTACAAGCACAAAATCTTTATCTGTGGCAACCACGACGACTGCCTCTATGGAGCCAATATCGCGGGCCTGGATGAAAATGTGCATTATCTCTGCAACTCCGGAATTGAGATAGATGGCATCCGATTCTATGGCGTGCCGATGTTTATGGGCGACTGTATAACCGAGCGTCAAGTTAAAAACTATGCTGATATTCCCAATGATGTTGATGTTTTGATTACTCATGTTCCACTTTTCGATATCCTTGACTTCGATAACGGAATAAATTATGGCTCAAAGGAGCTTCTGCAAAGAGTATTGGATATTAAACCGAAGCTACATCTTTTCGGACATATCCATAATAATTACGGTCTGATACACTCTCAATATACAGTTTTCTCCAATGCAGCTCTTGTCGATGACGATTATAGATTGGTGAACAAGCCGGTTGTCATCGAATTATAAGAAATCCACCGAAAGAAGCGGTTTTCTCTCGGTGGATTTTTGATTAGTGAAGTTTCGGGCCTTTGTTGCGTTGCTTGGCTTTCTGCTGGTCGCAAAAGCGGTGCCAAGCTTCCTCAATGCTCATGCCGGGGTGCAGTTCAAGAAAGTGCTTGAAGTCATCGGATACTCCACCTCCATGCGCGAAGCCTTGTTCTTCGGGAACATTCCCAACGAGAGAAGGCGATGAGAACCTGATTCCGCCTCCAGGTGATGGCGATGACGCGGACTGCTTCGCCGCCAACTGTTGCAGAAAGGTTTCCGGTATTTTATGGTCAATGGGATATGTGCTGCTCATGACGGGTTTGCCTTTGTCGAAGTCGAACCATATCCAGTGGTTGATTGGCACAACGCCTCCGGGTTCGCAGATTCCTATACTGATGAACTTGCCTTCCTGATAGTCTCGCTGACGGAAACTGTCAATCTTAAAGCCATACACAGTATCGGGCAACGGTGGGATGACAATCGGCTTGGGTTGCTGCGGCTTGGTTTGTGATTGAGGTTGCTGTTGAGGTTGTGCCGATGGCTGGGATTGAGCCTTAGGTGCTTGCTGTTTTTCTCTCCGTGCCTTGAATTTCTGTTCAATATTCTCACGGCTGAAAAACGGGTCAAGTTTCTTATACCAGAATTCATGTTTCCCTATTCCGTAGTAAAGATTGACGCGCCCTGACTTTCCGATTTTCTCTCTTACGGTTATGCCGTTCTTACGCAACAGGTCAACGAATGCCCTCCAATCGGAGACAGACGAAGATAGGTAGATTGCGGCAATATCGCGGACAAGCTGATAGCGCACTTTCTCCTTGCCCCGGAGTTTTGACACATCGGTGTTGAGTTTGCTTTTGCCGATATTAAGCCCATATTTCTTGTTCAGAGCCTTGCAGACGCGCTCATTCTTCTTGAAATTGGTTGTTTGCGTGAGAATCTTTCCGGCGTTGTCAACACGGCTGAAAACGATGTGGCAATGCGGATGCGCCTTGTCATTATGCCTCACTACGATATAAGGCGTGTCCGTCAATCCCATCTGCGTCATATACTCCTGCGCGATCTCGGCCATGAGGTCATCTGCCATTCTTGGAGCGTCCTTCGGGTGGAAATCAAGGGAGATATGCCCTACCGGGTCTTTGATGGGCTTACGCCTACGGGTAGGCCGGGCGATGTCATCAGCCATAGCCTTGCGCCCTTCGTAGATTCTCATATCGGCAGTGGCGGCGAGCAGCTGCCAGTCCTTTGAAAGATGGTCGATGATGTCGGCTCCGCTGTTGGATTCCCATTTTCTCTCATCGGATTTCTGACGCTTGGATTGTTCGCCATTGAGCTTTTCCTCAAGGGAGCGTCGGGTCACATAGTCCACGCAGTTACCGAAATTACCTCCGCTTATTATGTATGCTATCATGGGAATTTAAGAGCTTAATCGGAATTCAGTTTCGAGAACAATTCACGAAACTTGTTGAGATAGAACTGCACGTCGCGGGTCATGGTGTCAAGACCGCGCTGATGACACAGGCGAACAAGCTGGTTGAAATTGTTGCTCATGCCGCAGAGGTACCGGGCGATGGTCATTTCAGTCTCGCTCATCCGTGGAACAATCTTTGGATTGAGCGTCACGCGACGGATATATTCACTGACATTGCTTAGTCCTGCTCGTTTCACGTTGTCGAGCAAGACAGCATTTTCAGCCTCGTTGTAGCGGGTATGACGTACTATCGACTGTCTTTCGGATTCGGGCAGGGAGGGGCGACCGTTGCGGCTGCCACATTTGAGATTTGATTTTCGGGTGGTATTCTTGATATTCATTTGAGGGGTGTTAAAGGGTTGGAGATGGAGGGGTTGAAATGGCTTGCGGTACTTCGGTGTACCGTTCCACCCGGTGCAATGGAGGGTGGCGAGGGGAGCGACATGGGCGCGACGATTTTTGTATCACAAAAATCTAACCTCGCTAACCCCTCCATTATCATTACGGGTATCCGTGGCAGAGCCACGGCAAGACCATTGATTTAGATGCTAAAATCCTTGTTTGAGATTTTACGGTTCAGGGTGTCGCGGTTATCGTCAATCCACCTGCTGATGATGTTGATTACGATATGCGAAGCCGACACACGGCGGTCACCGCTCAATCGGGCAATGTCATCCAGCCTGTCACGGAGAGCCAGAGGGAGAAACACGGGCTTCTTTTCACCGAGACTTGCCGGATGGATAAATTCGCGGCACAATTTCTCAAAGTCGGCATCCACCTTCTTGGCACTGACCCGTGATTTCTTCGATTGTTCCACGGTGGGAGGCTCGGAAGAATCGGGGTTGGATTGAGAGTGCGTTTCGGTAACTGATGTTTCGATTACCGGGGATGAAATTGGGATTTCATCTACCTCTTTTACGATTGGATTATCCAATGCGGAAGACTGGTTTACCGTGGCTGTTGCCGCCTTTGACACTTTCGGTTGTGTTGTTTTACCCGGTGCAATGGTACACTGGCGATCCGATTGTACCGAAGTACTCACCTTTGCTGCCGTTTTAGTGCCGACCGTTTTAGCGGTACGCTTCTTCCCTTTTCCCGATGTGCCTTCCTTCCATTTGGCTTCCAATTCTGCCAGAATTTCTTTAAACTGGCTTCCATATTCGTCAGCGAAAGCCATTGGGTCATCAGGCACCCACTTGCATATCATCGAATTGAGGTGCATACCGGGTAAGGGTTGTTCCATGCTATATAACCAAGGGATGGCAAAAGGAGGATTAAGCAGAGAGTCAATATCCTGTCTGCTTATTCCTGTCTGGGGATTATTGCTTGAATGGGTATTCATGTTTGTTTTTGGTTTTGGTGATTATATCGCCTTAGGATTTGCCGGGCGACTGAAAGAATGTGTTGATTCTGATGTTTCGATGAAAAGAAGAATAATTCGGCGTGTATCAGCGTTTTATCCTATCATCGATGTTTCATCAAAGGATTTGGCGGCGAGAGAAAAGAAAAATCGGGTTGATTTTTTTCTCGTTGCCTTTCATCATATCTTTATGGGCGATGAAAAAACAATGAGAGTAAACAGTGCTGAATGTCAACATTATATTCTTCTTTTCATCAGTTCATCAAGATTATCAGAGTAAATCAGAGCGTTTCCAACATCTGACGGGTCACGGTGTAGAACCGCCCGACCTTGCGGGCTTCGACATAGTTCGTGCCGGTGGTGGATATGCCAATCTGATAGGTGGTATATGAAAGTGAGTTACTTGCCGGGGCAAGTTTCCAACACTCCTGCACGACACGGCGTATCTGGCTGCGGTCAGCCTTGGCACGGTTGTATTCGAGTATGGCTGCGATGTCGTTGATGCAGAATGATATTTCCGACACGTTCTGCACTGTCATTATCTCCATAAACAACTCTGCCATGTCGATTTCAAGACGGTTGCGGTTTGCCCGGATTATCTTCCGCAGGGCATCGGTGGCTATCAGCTCCGGCGCAAACCACATCCGGCTTTCCTCTACGGTAGATAGCTTTCTCTCACCGAGAAAATGCAGAAATGCCGGGATTTCCTCTTTTGCCTTGGCGAGAAAGTTGGTGTCATCAGTCGTTAACCGTTCCACCTTTCTGACCCAGTAGCGGGTTTCACCGGGGTCGATGATAACAGGCAGATGCTCGTTGTTGGAGCATAGCACGAACTTGGCGAAGAAGCTCACCTCCTCGCGGTCGCGCCCTTTTGCCTCCACCTTGTAATTGTAGGTGGTGGATAGATTCTTCAACCTTTCCGAATCCTCGCGCTTATTGAGCAGCACCTCGTCAACGAGTATAATCAGCTTGCCGTTCCAGTCGTCATTGAACTGGCTGCGGAAATTCTCGTTGGTGTTGAAAGTGGCATTGCCCTCGAATATGGCTTTGAGGAAATTGAGAAATGTCGATTTGCAGGTGTTACGTTCCTCCGATACCAACAGCAGAATCGGTAATTTCTGCGTCGGTCGCAGATACAGCAGTTGCAGATAGTCCATGCCGAGTTCGTATTGGTCACCGAAAATATGGGCGACAAGGGTGCGGACTGTCGGGCAATCGCCTTCTCCGGGCGTGTGGCTGATGGCGGCATATTTGTTGAGGAATGTGCCGACAACAGGCTGATAGCACACATGAGCAGGAACACAGCAGAACCCGTCATACTTGGGTATTCCCGCCACAAAATCCTTGCCGTAGTCCTGACGGATAGCCTCGATTGTCCACGGTATGCGGCACTCGATAGGTTCTCCGGCTGCATTGGGTCGGCTCACCATTTTGTAGTAGGTCGTGCCTATGCGCTCAAAGCGGTCTTCGGATTCGGTGACTGAGGCAGTTTGAATTTCAGTTTCTTTCATCGGCTCAGTCATTGTTGCGGGATTCGATAATGGCGTTCACCTCACTCTGCCGGTAGCGTGTGCTGCCATTTACCTTGACTGGTGTGAGCTGCCCTTTCTGTGTGAGATTCCAGACAGAGGTTTCCTTTATGCCGAGTCTGGCGCATACCTCCTTCTTGGTGAGCAGGCGGTCTTCCTCGGCTTTCATGAAAAGCGGAAGGAGGCGGTCGCGGGTGGCGTCAATCGTGTCCACCACAAGCTGGTGGAGGTCGGCGAGTGACACCGAGATGTTGATGCACGGGGCATCGGTAGAGTTCTGGGTATTTTGTAGCAATGAATAAAGATCCATACACTATGAGTTTAAGTTTTCATCGCCGAAACATTACGCTGCCCGACCTCCGGCGACTGTTACGAGGCATGGCAACCATGGCAACCGCATCGAAATAAATAAAAATTGAGTTGAATTAAGCATCATTATA
>CAJTMY010000008.1 GCA_910577355.1 uncultured Muribaculaceae bacterium | reverse complement strand
AGGAGAATATATTATTCCATACACGATGTTTTGCACTTCGATTTGGAATCTTCAGGAACAGTAACTATTCGACCAAATCAACATGTTGAATTTCATGTATTTGTAGTGACGCACGAACCGTGTGCTCCTGCTTTGAGAATCAAATGGTTATATTGTGTTTCTATGACTAATATAGATATCAGGCACTACCGATTGGCTTAGTCTTTTATGATGTCCTGATATCTGCCGGCCCAATCGCTATAGATCTGTGCCATGTGGGGGTAGAAGGGGTAGGAGTCGGGGGCGCCGTAGAGAACTAGTACGGGTATGCCGAGGGCGGTCGCCCGGCGGTAGACGGCGTCGACGAGTTTGCCGCCGCGGGTGGTCTGCCGGTCGACGCGTCCCTCGCCTGTAATTACAAGATTAACCCTTGCCGGGTCGATACCGAGCGATTCGACGGCCATCTGTGACCCGGATAAGCAAGGAGCGTCGGCTACCGATGCCAATGCATAGCCGATGCCGCCTCCGGCGCCGTCCCACGGTGAGCGTCCGCCGAGCACGTCGTTCAGATGTCGCAGGGCGTCGGCCAGGCCGCCGAGATCCTCGCCCGGCAACGCTTTCTGTCGGGCGAAATCGAGTGTCGAGAGCTTGCCGTCTGATTCGGGCAGAAGCGTCGCCTCTACATCGATCACTCCTGTGAGCCGATAGCGGGACAGCGCCGAGGTATCGGCTTCCGAAACAGTATGGAGTGTGGTCGGACAAAGAGGCTCGTCGATAATCCGGTCATGTGAATTGTAGAATTTAACGCCGAGTCCTTGCAGAAATCCCGCTCCGCCATCGGATATGGCCGTGCCGCCTACTGCGACATATGTCGGGATATCCTGCGGTATCGCTTGTCCGAGGGCTATCGACGAGCGTCGCATAAGAGGTATGCTGCTGTGCCCGAAGGCTCCGAATCCCACTATCTCGCTCGACACGGCCACACACCGGCTGTTGTCGGCATCGAAATATATGCCGGGCACGGCGCCCGCGCGGCGATGTGGCAGCAGCATCTCCGCAGCACCCTCGCCACCGTCCGACATGGGCTGCGACCGCAACTCTCCATGGTATCCTGCGGCACGGAGCCGGTTCTCGATGATGCCGCATACCTCGTCGGCGGTATGGTATCCTTTGAATTTATCGGGCGCTATCAGAATCATGCGGCGAATTTACATCTTTTTTTGTTTTTAAGA
Source organism: uncultured Muribaculaceae bacterium (assembly GCA_910577355.1). Classification (GTDB taxonomy): domain Bacteria; phylum Bacteroidota; class Bacteroidia; order Bacteroidales; family Muribaculaceae; genus CAG-873. The sequence goes on along the minus strand of CAJTMY010000008.1, from coordinate 73,929 downwards.
GTGGGTCATCCTCCGAAATCGCAAAAAAAATCGTATCTTCGCGCAACAAATACTGAAATGATGAAACACATTGTCTACATACTCTCGCTGGCCGGGATGCTGTTTGCGGGAGCCGTCACGGCTCAGGCCGAGAAACTGGTGATTCTTCATACAAACGATACCCATTCGCAGATCGATCCCGACGACAAGGACAACCGCGGCGGCATAGCGCGCCGCAAGGTGATCGTCGACAGCGTGCGTGCCGCCGAGAAGAACATGCTTCTCGTCGATGCCGGCGATGCAGTTCAGGGCACGCTGTATTTCAATCTGTACGGCGGGGTGGTGGAGCAGAAGGCCATGAACGCCCTCGGCTACGACATCCGTATATTGGGAAATCACGAATTCGACAATGGCATCGACTCTCTTGCCCGCGTGCTCGATGAATCCGATGCCGAGTTTCTGGCCACTAACTACAATCTCGACAATACCCCACTCGGCGGGGAATTTGAGAAATACTCGATACGTGAGTTCGACGGCAAGCGCATCGGCTTCATCGCCATAAATCTGAAGCCCGAGGGCATGATATCTGAAGGAAACTACAACGGGCTCGAATACCTCGACGCCGTGGAGGCCGCCAACGCTTCGGCATGGTGGCTCAAGAATATCGAGCACTGCGATATGGTGATCGCCCTCACGCATATCGGCTATGACCCCGCCGTGCCCCCGGGCGACATGAACCTCGCGGAGCATACCAGCAACATCGACATAATCATCGGCGGCCATTCGCACGACCTGATAGACCCCGCAAAGGACAACATGCAATGGCGCGTGAGGAATCTCGACGGCAAGGAAGTCCTCGTCACACAGGTGGGCAAGCAGGGCAAGAATGTGGGAGAGATAACCATCGATCTCGACAACGGCAATGCAGATTACAGGGTGATTCCCGTCACGGCGCGTTATGACGACCGCCTCGACCCCGACATGGCCGGTCTTATAGCTCCTTACCGCGCCGGTGTCGACTCGCTGATGCAGGTGCCCGTAGGGCGCACCTCGCGTGAACTCGGCCAACTCTCTCCCGACCTCCTCAACTGGGCAACCGATATCGTGCTCGACCGCGGCCGGCGTCTTGCTCCCGATGTGGATCTCGCAATCCTCAACAAGGGCGGGCTGCGCCGCGGATTACCAAAAGGCACCTTTACACAAGGCCAGATAATCACCATGATGCCGTTTGACAACCATATAAAGATAATCGACATTAAGGGCGCCGACCTGCTCAAAGCCTTCGATCAAATGGCTGCGGTGGGCGGCAACGGCGTGAGCGACGGAATAATGATAGAATATAAGGCTTCGGCTACCGGAAAACCCGAACTGCTCTCGGCAACACTGAACGGCAAGGCTATCAACCCCGACAGCACCTATCGCGTGGCTACCATAGACTATCTCGCCAACGGCGGCGACTATATGCCTTCGTTGGCCAACCATACCGAGGTGGCATCAAGCCCGGATGTGCTCTACGACGATGTGCTCGCCTATCTGCGCGAGCAGAAAAACCGAAAGCAGAATCCATCCGGCAAACTACGTTTTGTAATCAAATAAATTATCTATAAACCAATCATGATCAAACACATAATTGCTATTGCGACATGCGCGCTTGCGGCTGTTGTGCCCTCCGTAGCGCGGGAGACAAACATGATGCGACGTACCGACTTCAAGGCATGCGAGCGTTGGGTTGATTCCGTGTACAATTCTATGACCGAGCGTCAACGTGTGGCACAGCTTGTATGCCCTAAGGTGGTGCCCGCGCTAAGCGAGTCGTCAAAAGCCAATATAAGGAAGCTCGTCGGCGACAACCAGGTGGGCGGCCTGCTGTTCACCTCCGGTTCGCTCGAACAATACATCGAGACCACCAATTATGCACAGAGCCTTGCCAAGATCCCCGTGCTTATGACATTCGACGGCGAATGGGGGTTGGCCATGCGAGTGGGCGACACTCCCAAATTTCCGTGCAACATGGCTCTCGGTGCCATCTCCGACACATCGCTTATGCGCCGTTACGGCCGAGAGATGGCCCGTGAGATGAAACTTACCGGCCTGCATGTCAACTATGCTCCGGACATTGATGTGAATTCCAATCCACGCAATCCCGTCATCGGCTACCGCTCTTTCGGTGAGGATCCCCGCCGTGTGGCCGCTCTCGGTACCGCATATGCGCTCGGACTCGAGGATGGCGGCGTGCAGGCCGTGGGCAAGCACTTTCCCGGCCATGGCGACACCAATACCGACTCGCACAAGGAGCGTACGATCGTGAACCATACCCTCGCGCAGCTCAACGACATCGATCTTCTGCCGTTCAAAGACTATGTCGATGCCGGCCTTTCGGGTGTGATGACAGGTCATATCGTGGTGCCCGTGCTCGACGATTCCGAGCGTCCCGCGTCGCTTTCGTACAAGATGACCACAGAGCTGCTGCGCAAGCAGATGGGTTTTGAAGGCCTTATATATACCGACGCCATAGAGATGAAAGGCGCCCGATATAAAAATTTGAACCGCTCCATAGAGGCGCTCAAGGCCGGTGCCGATGTCGTGGAGTCGATGAGCAATCCGATACAGACCATCGACTCCATCATGGCTGCGATCAAGTCGGGCTACATCAGCAAGGATGTCATAGAGGATCGCTGCAAGCGTGTGCTCCGATACAAATATGCCATGGGTCTTGACAAACGGCCTCAGCCAATCGATCTCAAAGGTCTGAGCGCAAAGATAAATTCTCCCGAGGCACAGGCCGTAAAGAACGCCCTCGCGCAGGCCTGCATAACAGTGCTCCGCAATGACGGCGACCTCCTGCCACTCGGTCGCCTCGCCAAAAGACGCATAGCCGTGGTGAATATCGGCGAAGGCAAAAACAACGAATTTGCCGACGTATGCCGTCGCTACACCGATGTGGATGTATATTACACCAAGGGCGAGGCTTTCAGTCAGGCATCACTTGCAAAAATACGCAACCACGATGTTGTAGTGGCCGCCGTATACAACGACAAGGCCGAGTCGATGCGTGTCTACGGACAGTTGGCCGATATGCCTTCGCTCGTGAGCGTGTTTATCATGAATCCGTACAAGATGGACAAGTTCCACTCGGCAATCGCCAAGACCAGGGCGCTTGTTCTCGCATACGACAATCTGCCCGAGACACGCGCCGCAGCCGCCATGGCACTCTTCGGCGGCATCGAGGTCAACGGCAAGCTGCCAGTCAACCTCAACCATGTGGCAAAGATGGGCACCGGCATACATCTCGCCAAGACTCGTCTCGGCTACACCTCTCCGGTTGCCGAGGGATTCAACCCTGCTCTTGCCGACTCGCTCGACATGATATGCCGCCGTGCCGTGGACATGGGCGCCACTCCCGGATGCCAGGTGCTTGTGGCACGTCACGGCAATGTCGTGTATGAGAAAGCGTTCGGCAAGCTTACCGCCGGCGGCGACAGCGTCACCCGCTTCACCCTCTACGACCTCGCTTCGGTATCCAAGGCCACCGGCACGCTCCCCGGCGTCATGAAAGCCTACGACCTCGGTCTTTTCGACCTCGACAAGCCTGCCGCCGAGTATATCCCCGGCCTCAAGGCCGCCGGAAAGACATTCACCCCGCGCCAGTTGCTCTTCCACGAGACGGGTATGCCGGCCTCCATCAACGTCTACAAACTTATGATGGACACCACAACATACAAGGGCGAACTCTTTACCGGCAAGAAAGATGCCGCACACTCCATATGGCTCATGCCGGGCGCCTGGGGCAACAATACCGCCAAGATACGCCGCGACATCACATCGCCGGTGCGCACCGACGAATTTCCTGTCGAGGCAGCCCGCGGGCTGTATGTAGGCCCGGCCACTGTCGATACCGTGATGAATGTGATATATAATCAGAAACTCCGTAAGAACACCGATTACAACTATTCCTGCCTCAACTTCTGCCTGCTTATGGATATGGAGCAGCGCCTCACAGGACAGCATCACGATGTATGGGTGCGCGACAGCATATATGCGCCACTGGGAGCCAAGTTCATCGGCTATCAGCCCTACCGCCATCACGACCTTGGCCAGGTGGCTCCCACCGAGAACGATACCTTCATGCGCCGCCAGATACTTCGCGGATATGTCCACGACGAGACAGCTGCCATGCAGGGCGGCGTGAGCGGCAACGCAGGCCTGTTCAGCAACGCCGGCGACCTCGCCAAGCTGTGCCAGATGTGGCTTCAGGACGGTAAGTATGGCGACGTACAGGTGCTTTCGCCCGAAACCGTGAAGCTTTTCACTACCACCAAGAGCCCCACATGCCGCCGTGGCCTCGGCTTCGACAAGCCCGATGTCGAGCGTCCCGATTACTCGCCCACATGCGACGAGGCCGGCCCTTCGGTATATGGTCACCTCGGCTTTACCGGCACGGTGTTCTGGGTGGATCCCGAGCAGGATATGATATTCATATTCCTCACAAACCGTGTCAATCCCACGCGAGACTCCAAGAAATTCAATAACCTCAACATGCGTCCCGAGCTTTTCCGCCAGGTATACAAGGCGCTTGAAAATTAAAATTAAGAGAAAAAGCTCCGCAGACCCGACAAAGGCCTGCGGAGTTTGTTGTTAAAGAATGATAAGAAAACTCATCCCGATCCTTTTGCTCACCCTGGCTGCATCTGGTATGTCGGCTGCTGAAGCCGATACCCTACGTGTACGTACGTCTGTCTGGGCCGATGTGACAGCCGTTGCAGGCTCTGCGGCCGTCAATGCGGCCGCGACTGAAATCTTAAAGCACAGTGTCCATGCACGACGCCCCGACGGCTCTTCGCTCGATTCCTGGCCTTCGCGCCACACTTCGTGGGCTTTCGCCATACTCGGCTCGGCCGGCTATCGTGCGGCACGATATTCCGGGTGGTGGCTTGTCGGCGCGCATACGGCAGCTAATATTGTGGCGCTGCAGCGTGTGGCGGCAGGGCGGCATTATCCTAAGGATGTGCTCGGCGGGGCGGCGACAGGCATTGCGTCGGTGGCGGCAGGTGAGTTGTTTTCGCGGTTGATATTCCATGGGCAGCCGCCGGTGTTTTACAAGGGTGATATGCCCGCTCACGGCTCGGTGGATGCGTTTACTGCTGCCATTATCCCGTTGGGACGGATAGGCGACGGACAGGAGCTGCATACGGGTGTCATGACGGGATTGCGCTATACCTGCCGTCTCAACGACACATGGGGTCTTGGCGCCGAAGCTTCCACATCATATTTTCCCCTCGACAGGGATGGCATGAGGCAGCCGCGGCTGCATACCGTGGGTATGGCTGTAGGCGCCGTGGCCCGCTTCGGAATCGGCATAGGCGATATCGAGGCACGCATGATGGCCGGCGCGCAGCACAACAGCCGTACAGGCACGATAAGCCGTTGGTCAATGACCGGTTCGGCTACCGGTGCTGTGATGTTCAATATTTCACGCTCCGCTGTCGTCGGTGCCGAAGCGGGTTACGAATTCCGTACCATGGGCTCGCTGCTCAGTGCGGTATCCATTTCAATCATTTCACGAGTAAGATTCTGACTATATGCAAGACAACCCAATGGAAATGCTGCCTCTGGTCGATGAGGACGGGCGGTGCACCGGTATGGCGTCGAGAGCCGAATGTCACGGCGGCGGCAAATTACTGCACCCTGTGGTGCACCTTCACCTTTATGATGCCGAAGGACGTCTGTATCTGCAGAAGCGGCCTGAGTGGAAAGACATTCAGCCGGGAAAATATGATACTGCTGTCGGAGGACATATGGCTCCCGGCGAATCTGTTGCCGAAGCTCTGAGACGCGAGGCCCGCGAAGAACTCGGTATCACGGATTTCGAGTCCGTGCATCTGCGCACATATGTCTTTGAAAGCGACCGTGAGCGCGAGTTGGTTCATGTGTTCAAGGCTGTGGCAACCGAATCACCGCGTCCCACCGACGAACTCGACGGAGGTCGTTTCATGACGGCAGCAGAAATAGAGACTGCGATGCACGCCGGCCTGCTCACGCCGAATTTCGAGCACGAGTACCGTTCCATCCTTTAATGACTCTGCTCACAAAGTCTTATAAAACGCCCCGGCGGATTGCACATACTATCGCAATTCGCCGGGGCGGCTTAAATGTCGGTCGTTTATTTACCGAATATGCTGTTGTATTTCTGCATCAGTCGCAGGAAGCGCAGATCGTCGCGCAGAGTTCCGGCGTTCACGGGGCCGTCGGTATTCTGCATCCAGTTGTGGTTGTCGCTGTATCCTGCCTGTAGCGAGCGTTCCACACAGTCGAGCGCCTTGTCATCATCACCTCGCAGAGAGTAATAGCATGCGCCGAGATAATTGTTGTATCCGTCGGGGTCGGGGTTCATATCCAGCACGCGTTTCATCCATGTGTCGCCTTCGTCATCGCGGCCGAGAGCCTGAAGTGCGAATCCGCGCAGCGAACGCACGTTGTCTGCATCATAGGACTCTATGTCGAGTATCTGCTCGTCGAAACCGCGTGCCGCGGTAGGCTGGTTTAAGAAGTTGCGGTGCAACCATGCTCGCAGCAGCAGTATCGACGGATCGTCGGCTTTCGACATTGAGGCTTCTCCGAGCAGTCCTGAAGCCTGGTCGTATTGCTCCTTGTCGATATAGTTGAGAGCCATCTCAACAAGCCCGGGAGCATAGTTGGGGTCGACAGCAAGTGCGCGGGCGGCTGCGTTGATGGCGTCGTCGCTGCGTCCGAGTGCGCGCAGTATCTGCGAGCGTACGATATAGTAGTCGGCCACATTGTCTACTGTGCCGAGTGCGAGGTCTATTTCCGCCAAGGCTTCTTCGTAGCGGCCGAGACCGAGAAGGCATCGTGCTATGGAGCCGTGCAGACCGTGATAATTATACAGATTGTGGTCGATAATGTACTGGAAGTCGTCGATGGCCGACAGATAGTTGTAGTGGGCCTGGGCTATCGACGCGCGGAGGTAGCGGTACAGACCGTTTTCGGGAGCCAGCTGTATGGCGTTGGTGAGCCCGGCTATCACGGCGGGGTAGTTGGTGTTGCCGTATTCCACCAGATGTTCTATGGCCTTGGGATCGTCGCTTTTGAGCGATATGGCAAGCACGAGGTCGTCTACCGCACCGTTGTGGTCGCCCATCATACGTCGCACCGATGCGCGGCGCACATATATTTCGGGATTGCTGGCATCGAAGTCAACAGCCTGTTGCAACAGGTCGTTTGCCGCCGACAGATTGTTCTCTTTCACCGAGCAGCGTGCCAGGCCGAGGAGAGCTTCGGTAGAACGGCTGTTGAGACGTTGCAGACGGGTGTAGTCCATACGGGCGGCCGGCCAGTCGCCTAACTCGAATTCTGTATTGGCTCGCTGATAGATGGCGGCATACGACTCTCCGTCGAGAGCCACGGCAGAGTTTAGGTCGGCCAATGCCTGGTCGTGGCGTCCGGTCTGGTTGTATATGCCTGCGCGGAGCATGTAGGCCTGAAAGCGTGTGTCGGTATCCCCGCCGGGAGCATATGCCAGTGCGTTGTTCACGTCGTCGAGGGCGTGTATATATTCGTTGTGGCGGTAGTATTCGTTGGCACGCTTGTACCACGTCATGTAGTCCTGCGGATTCTGCTTCAGCTGTGCGTCATATACTTTGAGCACGGCGAGTGTGATAGGGTTGTCTATGACTGCCCCGGCCTGAAAGGCCGATAGGGCGGCCGCTGCTATTATTGCGGTGCGTATTAGCTTCATTTGTAGTGTATATGATGAATGTAGAGTGTGTTTACTGTCTTATCGATTGCAGATACCATTGGTATAAACGTCCGATACCCTCGTTTAGTTCGACCTTGTGCCGCCATCCGAGACTGTGCAGGCGGCTTACGTCGCATAGTTTGCGGGGAGTGCCGTCGGGCTTGGTGGAGTCCCAGCGTATTTCGCCCGGGAATCCCACGGTCTCGCGAATGGTCTCGGCAAGTCCGGCTATGGTGATCTCCTTGCCTGATCCAACGTTGATGTGAGTGTTGCGTACCTCGGCACCGCATGTGGCGGCCACGTCGGCAAAACTCACATTGAGCAGCACATGTACCGACGCGTCGGCCATGTCGTCGCTCCATAGAAATTCGCGTAACGGACGCCCGGAGCCCCACAGCTCCAGTCTGTCGGCATGTATGCCGAAAGAAGACAGTGCGGTGGCTATCTCATCGAGAGTGGCCACGGCGGCGTCGAGACCGGCGACGGGACGTCGGCACAGGTCGACGCGCAATCCGTCGAGATCGCCGGCATTGAGCAGCCGTGCAAGGTGCATCTTGCGCATCATGGCAGGCAATACGTGAGAGTTCACCAGGTCGAAGTTGTCGTTTGGCCCGTACAGATTGGTGGGCATCACGGCTATGTAGTCGGTGCCGTATTGCAGGTTGAGCGATTCGCAGAGCTTAAGGCCCGCTATCTTGGCTATGGCGTAAGGCTCGTTGGTGTATTCGAGCGGTGATGTGAGCAGGGCGTCCTCGTTGATGGGCTGCGGTGCATCGCGCGGATATATGCACGTGGAGCCGAGAAAGAGCAGTTTTTGTATACCGTGGTGCCATGCCTCGCCGATAACGTTCTGCTGTATCTGGAGGTTGCGGAATATGAAATCGGCGCGCTGTGTCGAATTGGCCATGATGCCGCCGACATGCGCTGCGGCGAGCACTACCATCTCGGGACGCTCGGCATCAAAGAATTCGCGTACGGCCACAGGGTCGAGCAGGTCGAGCTCGGCATGGCTGCGACCCACGAGATTGGTGAATCCCCGCTCGCGCAGATTGCGCATTATCGCCGAGCCCACCAACCCGCGATGGCCCGCAATGTATATTTTTGTATCTTTGTTTATGTCTTTCATTTATTCTTGCTTTTGCGTACAAGCGCCAGGTCGGCGTCGGCCATAATCTCCACAAGTCGTTCGAACGATGTCGCCTGCGGATTCCATCCCAATACGCTCCGGGCCTTGGCCGGATTGCCGAGCAACTGCTCGACATCGGCCGGGCGGAAGAATCGCGGGTCTACCTCCACAAGCACACGCCCGGTAGCCGTGTCGATGCCTTTCTCGTCGAGTCCGCTGCCTTCCCATCGCAGATCTATGCCTATACGGGCGAACGCCAGAGTGACAAACTCGCGCACCGAGTGGAACTCGCCTGTCGCTATCACAAAATCGTCGGGCTCGGGCTGCTGCAATATCAGCCACATGCATTCCACATAGTCGGGGGCATATCCCCAGTCGCGGCGTGCGTCGAGGTTGCCCAGATAAAGCTTGTCCTGTAATCCCTCCTTGATACGTGCGGCGGCGAGAGTTATCTTGCGTGTGACGAAGTTTTCGCCGCGACGTTCGCTTTCGTGGTTGAAGAGTATGCCGTTGGCGGTATACATGCCGTAGCTCTCACGATAATTCTTCATTATCCAGTAGGCATACAGTTTTGCCACGGCGTATGGCGAGCGCGGATAGAACGGCGTGGTCTCGCATTGCGGCACCTCCTGCACTTTGCCGAAGAGTTCGGAAGTCGAGGCCTGATAGATGCGGCATTTCTTTTCGAGGCCGAGGATGCGTATGGCATCGAGCAGGCGCAGTACGCCCACCGCGTCGGTATCGGCGGTGTATTCGGGCACATCGAACGATACTTTCACATGACTTTGAGCCGCGAGGTTGTAGATTTCGTCGGGTTTCACCTCGCCTATGACACGTATCAGCGATGACGTGTCGGTCATGTCGCCGTAATGCAGTGTGAGGAGGCGTCGGCGATGCATGTCGCGCACCCATTCGTCGAGGTAAAGATGCTCGATACGCTCGGTGTTGAATGATGACGAACGGCGGATGATGCCGTGCACATCATATCCTTTCTCGAGCAGAAATTCGGCCAGATATGAACCGTCCTGGCCTGTGATGCCGGTTATAAGAGCTGTTGGCATGGTATGGTTATACTTGTTTTTTGATTTTTTTGCCTGTGAGAAGCAGCGTGAGCAGGTGCGACGGCTCGAGAAGTCTGACCGTTCCGAGCACCGCCGTGACTATGGCCGCAGCCCAGAAAGCCGCGAACAATATAAGTGGCACAAGAGACAGATTCACGTCCACAAGCCATTGGCGCAAGGCTCCCATCGGAAACAGGAAAAAATAATGAAGCAGATATATGGCGAGGCTCTGAGTGCCGATATACTCCCATATGCGGGCGGCACGCTGTGGTGTCCGTCCCGGGGCGAAAGCGCGGTCGCTCCATGCCTCGAATACATTCATTGCAATCAGCGCCAGCGACACGTGCAGCGCCACGCCGAGTATTGTCACCGTGCCGCCTTCGAGACCGAATTCCCACGGCCAGCAGCATACATACAGACTCACTGCAAGCACGGCCATGGCCATAGTCTGGCACCATGTGTTGTGCACGGCGGCCATGAAGCCATCGCGGTAACGTCGTCCGAGCACGCCCATCATGAAGGCCGGAAAGAAAGCTGTGATCTGCTCGAGGCATATCGCATTGCCCCACACGGCATACTCGGCCGGGATGATATAGAACTTCAGGCAATACAGCACTGCCCATGTCGCGGCGGTGACGATTATCGCGCCCGCTGCGCCGCGCACTGCCGACAGCAGAGGACACAGAGCCGCATATACGGCTATGATGAAAAACAGGGTGATGGTGAACCAATAGCCGTTCTTCCACGTGTCGCCCCACAGCCCGGCGAATGTAGAGTCGAGCGGCGACTGTAATCCCGAGTGCGGAAAATACCATATCCACAGTGTGCTCACCACCACCATCGGCAGCAGCAGCTGCACGGCGCGGCTGTTGAGATCGGGGATCCTGAATCCGCCTTTGGCAGTGGCCTTGTATGTGAACCAGCCGCTTATGAAAAAGAATAGCGGCATGTGTATCTGGCCTATGAACTTGAAGAGCGGCGCACGGTCGATCTCTCGCACGCACATGGTGAGTACATGTCCCATCACCACCATGAAGATGGCTACGCCCTTCATCATGTCGAAGTAGTGTAATCTCGGTTTTGCGGTAGTTGTCATTCTGAGAAAAGTGTGATATGATAGATAATTGTGTTTATGACTGTCGGTCGGGAGCTGAGTCGGGCCTTACGCGGCTTCGCCACAGCATCCACAGCCCTGCGGCGGTGAGCAATGCACTTACGGCTATCGCAGCCGTGGAGCCTGCCTCCGAGGCCGGCTCGAGGTCGCCCGAGCCCGTGGTATATTTCAATATTATGTATAGTGTGTTGTTTACGGCATGAGCCATTACCGGAAGCCATAGCGAGCCGCTCCACAACAGCAGATATCCGAAGTAGGCTCCGAGGAGCAGTCGTGGAACGAAGCCGAAAAACTGCAGGTGTATCGCACTGAATATGAATGCAGCCACCCATATCGCCGCGATATTGCCCATGTGCGACGAGGCCAACAGCCGCTGCAATGCTCCGCGGAAAAATATTTCTTCCGAGAATCCTGCCAATACTCCTACTATCAGTATGCTCACTATGAGGTTGGGGATGTTGTGCGCTCCGAGTATCATGTCCACGGCACCCGCGGCACCGTCTTCCATGCTGCGTATCTTCGTCTCGAATGCCGACATTGATTCGGGCAGGTGCATCGATGCGTTGAGTTCAATGATCCACGACATCAACGGCGACGACACAAGCATGACGAGCACGGCCAACCCTATCTGCCGTACTTCCGGCATTCTCTCCACTGACAGCAGCCGCACCGGCTGCCGGGTGCAGATCAGTGCCGTGACAAGTGCCGGGAGCACCATCATAAGTATGTCCTGTGCTACTGTGGCTATGCGCAGCATGGCCACCTTCCTGTCGGGGCCTCCGGCTTCCATAAGCACGCCCGACAGCAACCCCGTGCCCACGGCTCCCACCACGAAGGTGAGCAGCAGAAGCACGAGCCGCATACCCGACGGAATCAGAAATCGTATCTTGTTCATAAATAGAAATCGCAGGTAAGGTTCTTGAATTTTTCCGAGCCTACCGTGATGATGTCGGGCTCGGGGATACCGCAGGGCTCTGCCGAGAACTCCCACAGCCGGCGCGTGATGCCACGGCGTGCCGATGTGGCCACATCGGACACACGGCTGGGATACAGCCCCGCGACAGCCGCTTCAAGCCCGATGGCATCGTTGAGTTCCACCGGGGCTATCATGGCCGTTCGGCCGCCTTCGGCCATATTGCCGGCCGCAAAGCGCAGCAGCGACAGCGGCGACAGATCCGACGCATGCCGTGCGAGCGCCCGCGCCGAGTCGGGAGCCCGATCGCCTGTGGTGAAAAATGGCGGATTGCATACAATCAGATCGTACTTGCCGGTAGCTGTGCGGAAGTCTCCGTTGACCGCCGTGATGCGATTACTCCATGGCGAGGCTGCTGCGTTGAGACACAGGTCGGCATATGAGCCGGCATCGATTTCGACCGCTGTAATCTTTGCTTCGGAATAACGCTGGGCCAGCATCAGCCCTATCAGTCCGGAGCCTGCGCCTACATCAAGCATATGCCCGTCGCTACGTACGCAGCAGGCCCAGGCACCGAGCAAAACACCGTCGGTGCCCGTCTTGAGCCCGCAACGGCGGTCATCGATGCCAAACAGTCTGAACTGAAACGTAGGACAGAAACTTTGCATAGGGCAAAGGTACGAATTTTTTTTGTATTATGTATCGCGAATATTGTTTTGTGAGGCATCCGTGAACCTTTGATAATGGTGGATGTTAGGTATTTAACTGATACTAACTTTTAAACACACATCTTTATGAAAAAACAGCTGCTGTTTATAATGCTTTCAATGGCTTTAGGAGCCATTGCCGCAGATGCGACACAATTCGCCTATGACGGGTTGCTTTACGAAGTCAATGATTATACCCATGCCACGGTGATAGGTTGTGCTGATCCTGATGCAGAGACAATCAGGATACCTTATGTTTTCGATTATGAGATCAACGGGCAGAACTATATGTTTTTTGTGACGAAGATCGCCGACAATGCCCTTGCCGATTCAAAAATGACCACACTCGTATTCGAAGAGAAACCTTATGCCGGCGCCGCATCGCAAGGGGATATGGTTATCGGCGCAGGCGCTTTCAATACGTCTACTCTCACAAAGATTGTGATCGATCGCGAAGATCTCCCTGTAGTGGAAGGCGATCCGTTCAGTAAACAGACGTATGATGTAGGTGCCATTACATTCGGTCCGAATATCTCGGAGGCTGTGAAGGATAAATATCTTTCAGTATCACCGTGGAACAAAATCGGCGCCGGAAGCACCACGTCGGTGACTGACATAGAGGCTGATCATACAGTCCCCGAATATTTCACGCTCAACGGTACACGTGTGTACAACCCCGACGCCGGCATCTACATCGTGCGACGCGGCACAGTCATCAGGAAGGAATTCCTGCGGTAGTCCTCAGAAGTCCATCGACCTGTACCTGTTGAGCCGGGCGAGGGCAAGGTTGTAGCGATAGAGCAGATCGAGATAGTTGAGCCGCGACTCGGTGTAAAGGTTGATTTCCTGAAGATAGTCTATCACGTTCAGCTCGCCTCCGTCGTATGCTTTGGCGAGCAGTTGCAGATACGAGTCATCGCCGAGCAGGTCGCGGTAGCGGGCTATCTCCTCGCCGAGTTTCTCGACGGTGGCTTTCAGCCCGGTCTCCTCGGTGTTTGTCTGCAGATCAACAGCAATCACATCGAGTGTTGCCGCATGAGCCTCGAGCGCGGCGGCGCGGCGGCGTTTGCTCTGCGAGAACGACGGCAGCCGCAGGCTCACAGCCAATCCGTTGAAATGCTGCCCTTCCTCAAATGCGTGCCGGTAGCTTACGGCAAGTGTAGGCCATGCCTGCATGCGTACTGCATGCGCTTCGGCACGGTTGGCGCGGTCGGTGGCTTCGGCGAGACGGTGCAGATATGACTCGGTGGCTGTATCGTCTTTGTCGAAAGCCTGCAGGGGATAGGCGTCCCACAGTTCGGCTCCGGCAGGGGGAACAAGCACACCGTTGCCTGCAAGAGCCGACGACAGTGCCTTTATGTCGGTGTCGATGCCGGCTATGGCGCTTTCGTTGTCGAGGACGGCGAGCTGCATCTTGCGCAGCGACAGTATGGTGGCATTGCCGCTGTCATACTGCCGGCGGGTGAGGTCGGCGATACGGCTCAGATTGTCGTTTATGCCTGCGTAAAGTTTGCGGCGGGCGTGGGCGTTGATTATGTCGAGTATCGCGAGTTTGGCGTTGAGAGCCTTGTCGGCCTTGATGCCGAAAAGCACCACTGCCGATGCCTCAGCGCGGCTGTCGGCGGCCTGCGATCGTGCGCGGTATAGTCCCGGAAATGAAATCTCCTGCGTGAGGCCTATATTCCATTTTGTGTCGGACGATGCCGACGCCCACATATGTTCAAACTCTATTTCCGGGCCGTCGAGCGAGTTTTCGGCCCGGGCGTTGATATACGCAGCCTCGTTGCGGGCTTCGGTCGATGCCACTTCGAGGCTGTTGCCCACAGCCATGGCTATATATTGGCGGAACGGTGATTCGGCCCGGCAATACAGCGCCGGGACGATCATCAGTATGACGAGCAGATGTTTCATGCGTTGGTGGATTTCTTGCGGTTGATGAGCCGGTATACGGCAGGTACCACATAAATGTTGAGGATGGTGGAGGTGACGAGGCCGCCGAGTATCACGGTGGCAAGAGGCGCCTGTATCTCGTTGCCGGTCTTGTCGCCGTTGACGGCGAGCGGTATCAGGGCGAGCGCCGATGTGAGGGCTGTCATCACGATCGGTAGCAGGCGGTCGGACGAGCCTGTGCGTATGCGCTCGTCGAGGCCGACGCCCGCATCGCGCAGGCTGTTGTAGCGGCTTATGAGCAGCATGCCGTTGCGGGTGGTGATGCCAAGCAGCGATATGAAGCCTATGATTGCCGGGATATTCATTTCGGCGCCGGTGATCACCAGTATGAGTATGCCTCCGATGAAAGCCAGCGGTATGTTGAGCAGTATCACAAATGACTCGGCCACATTCTTGAACTGTGCGTAGAGCAGCATCATTATCACGAGCAGGGCACACAGCGACGTCAGCATCAGCGTGCGCGACGCCTTGGCCTCGCTCTCAAACTGGCCTCCGTAGCTCAGATAGTATCCTTCGGGCAGAGTCACCGATTCGCCGATACGATCGCGGATGTCATCCACGGCTCCGCGCAGGTCGCGGCCGTCGACATTGGCCGATATCACGATGCGGCGCTTCACATTCTCGCGGTTGATGGTGTTGGGGCCTGTCGACGACACTATCTCGGCCACTTCGGCCAACGGCACGGGGCCGGCAGGGGAGTCGACAGTTATGTCGGGTATCGCGGCGAGCGACGAGCGTGCCGCCGGGTCGGCTATGAGTGTCACGTCGTATGGCAGCCCGTCCTCGTATACCTGCGACACCTTGCGGCCTGCCACGGCAGTGGATATGGCCGCGTTGAAGTCGGCCACGGTGATGCCGTATCGGGCGAGCAGCTCGCGGCGGGGACGTATCACCAGTTCGGGGCGTTCCACCTGTTGCTCGATGTTGACATCCACTATGCCGTCGATGCCGCCGATTGCTTGTTTGATCTGTCCGCCGAGATTGTACAGGCGGTTGAGGTCGTCACCGAAAAGTTTGATGGCTATCTGCGACTCCGTGCCGGAGAGCATGGCGTCGATGCGGTGCGATATGGGTTGCCCCACCTCGATATTCACGCCGGGGATATCCGACAGTTTCTCGCGTATCTCGCGGGCCACCTCGCCGCGAGTGCGGCCGTCGAGTGTGTAGGGCACGTCAAGCTCGCTCACGTTGGGGCCGAAGGAGTGCTCGGCAAGTTCGGCGCGACCGGTCTTGCGCGATTCGGTGTTCACTTCGGGTATCGACATTATGATACGCTCGGCCTCTCGGCCTATCTTGTCGCTCTCCTCGAGCGACACGCCCGGCAGTGTGGCTATGTTCACTGTGAACGAGCCTTCGTTGAATGCCGGCAGGAACGAGCGTCCCAATGTGAAGAACAGGCCCAAGGCCACAGCAAACAGTATGCCGGTGCCGATAAGCAGGCCGCGTGTGTGTGCCAGGGCGAATGCCAGCGAGCGTTCGTATGCCGCCCGCATGTGCCTTGTGAGCCACGGCTCGCGGTTCAGTTTCTCCTCGTCGGCCTTTTTGGGGCTGAGCAGATAGGTGCACAGTACCGGGGTAAGGGTGAGAGCAACGATGGTCGAGGCTACCAGGGCCACTATGAAGGCCACACCGAGTGGTATGAGCAGGCGTCCCTCCATACCGGTAAGGAAGAACAGCGGCATGAAGCTCGCTATGATTATCAGCGACGAATTGAATATCGGCATGCGCACCTCGGCTGACGCATGGAACACCACCTCCACGGCCGGACGGCGCTCGGCGGGCGGCAGCGCGCGGTTCTGGCGCAGCCGGTGATATACGTTCTCCACGTCCACTATGGCGTCGTCCACAAGCGAGCCTATGGCGATGGCTATGCCGCCGAGGCTCATGGTGTTGATGGTATAGCCCATGAAGTGCAGTACCAGTACCGATACAATTATCGACATGGGCAACGCCACCACGGATATGATTGTGGTGCGGACGTTCATCAGGAAGAAGAACAGCACGATGATAACAAAGAATGCTCCTTCGAGCAGCGCTCGTTGCAGATTGTTTATCGAAGTGTCGATAAATTCGCTCTGTCGGAATATATCGCTGTGTATCTTCACGTCGGAGGGTAGGGTGCGGGCTATGTCGGCCAGCTCTCCGTCGATGCGCTCGGTGAGGTTGATAGTGCCCACGGCGGGCTGCTTCGTTACGGTGACGAGCACCGCAGGCTGCTGCTCCACCGACGCCACGCCCAGCAGAGGCAGTGCGCCGGCCACAGTCACTGTGGCCACGTCGGCCACGCGCACGGTGCCGCGGTTGTCGGCGCGCACCACGGCCTGCTCGAGTTCGGCTGTCGATGCCGTGTTTATCTCGCCCTTCACTATGTATTCGTTGCCATAGTCGTATATAATGCCGCCGGTGGCATTGTCGTTGATGCCTTCGACGGCTGCGGTAAGTTCATTGAGGCTTATGTCGTAGGCTTTCATCTTCTCGGGCGAGAACCGTATCTGGAACTCGCGTGCCTCGCCGCCCTGCACCGATACCTGCGACACGCCACCTATGGCGAGCAGGCGCGGACGCACCACACGGTCGGCTATGCCGCGCAGCTCCAGAGCCGTGGTGGTGGAGTCGGCCGTTAGGCCTATTATCATCATCTCGCCAAGGATCGACGACTGCGGCCCCATCTGCGGGGCATTGACCGTCTTGGGGAGTTCGTCGGCCACGATGGCGAGTCGTTCCGATACGGTCTGGCGGGCGATGTATATGTCGGTATCCCAGTCAAACTCCACGTTCACCACCGAGAAGCCGGTGGTCGATGACGAGCGCACGCGGCGCACGCCGGTGGCGCCGTTCATCGATGTCTCGATGGGGAATGTCACGATCTTCTCCACCTCCTCGGGTGCCATGCCCGGTGCCTCGGTCATCACTGTCACGGTTGGAGCGTTGAGGTCGGGGAAGATGTCGACCTCGGTGTGCATGAGCGTGTAGCAGCCGGCGATGAGGATGATGGCGCTGAGCACAAGCACACTCAGCCGATTGATGAGCGACCAATGTATTATTTTGTTGAGCATGGCATCAGTGGCTGTGTGAGTGACCGGCGGGCACGGCACCCGAGGCTCCGGCCAGCTTTACGGCGGTGACGCCGCTGCATACTATGTTCTCGCCTCCTTTGAGGCCTGATGTGATCTCGACACGTTCGCCGTCCGAGGCGCCCGGTGTCACGGCCACCTTGCGGTAGCAGTCGTCGTGCAACTTCTCGTATACGAAGAACGATCCCTGCTGCTCGGTGAGCGCGCCCGCCGGCACGGTGACGCACTGTCTGGTGCCGGGAGCGAGCAGGAATACCTCGACCGCTGATCCGGGTATGAGCGAGCCGTCGTTGCGCAGGGTGAATGTCACCGGCACATATCCTCCCGCGGCTGCCGCGCTTTGGTCGGCCGATGCCGTGCGGCGTCCGTCGAGCTCCGACAAGGTGTATGTCATGCCTGAGTAGGGTACGGTGATTCGGGCGTCGGTGGCGGCTGCGGCCTGTCCGTAAAGCTTGAAGGGCACGTCGACCCGCAGTGTGAGGCGTGCCGACGATGCCACGGTAGCTATCGGGTCGCCGGTGGCGACATATTGGCCTGTCTGCACGTTGAGCGCGGTTATCACGCCGGCTATGGGCGATGTCGCCGCTCCGCCCGCAGCGGGAGCGCTGTATGCGGCGCGTGCGCGTTCGTATGCGGCGCGTGCCGCGTTGAGCTGCGATATGGTGACGAGTCGGTCGGCATACAGAGCCTCGAGTCGGTCGAGCTCGGCTTTGGCCGCATCAAGCTCCACCTTGGCCGCGCGGTTGGCGTCGCCGCCGCTCAGACCGTCGGCTCGTACTGTTGCCACAGCTTGCCCGGCTCGTACGTTGCTGCCGGTATTGATGCCGCCGGCAAGGCGCACTATGCCCGATGTGGGCGCCGATACCACCGCCGAGCCCTCGGCCGCGGCTATAACCGTGCCGCCGGCTTTCACCACTTGTCCGAACGGCCCGAATGCGGCTGTGTCGGTGGCTACGCCGAAGCGTGCAGCCACTTCGGGTTTCAACACTATGTCGTCGGTGCCGTGCGGGTGCCCCCCGTTGTCGTCGTGTTCATGTTCGTTGTGTTCATGACCTTCGTGTCCATGGTCGTGCTCCTCGTGATTCTCGGCCTCGGCGTGGGTGTGTTCCCCGTTGTGGCACGAAGAGAATGTGAGCGTCGAGGCTGCGCAGAGCATAAAGAAGTATCTGAATTTCATTATACAGAGTTTTCAGGCAAAGTTAGGCGTAAAATGTGATGATGCTGTTGCATAAACCCGACAAAAATTTGTCGGGTACCGCAAAGTTACGAAATAATCACAACTTTTTGCAAAAACCGGCGTTATAAATTGTGTTCAACCATTATTCTCAGGTTATATGCGTCGTGCTATGATACTGCTGGCGGCATTGCTGCCGTTGCTTGTTTCTGATGTCCGTGCCGTCGACGAGGCGCGGCAATCGGTAGGATTGGTGCTCAGTGGCGGGGGCGCCAAGGGTATCGCCCATATCGGTGTGATCCAGGCTCTTGAAGACAATGATATCCCTATTGACTATATAACGGGCACATCGATGGGCACCATTGTGGGTGGCCTTTATGCCTGCGGATTCACGCCGCAGGAGATGCTCGACCTTATCCTGTCGCGCGGGTTCTCGTATTGGTCGACCGGAAAGATCGATCCCGACCTGCGGTATTATTTCACCGACGGCGACGCCACGCCGGCCTTGTTCAGCATGTCGTTGGGGCGACAGCCGGCCGCGTCCGATTCGGTGCCGGCGTCGCTTATCTCGCCTTTGCCCATGAGCTTCGCATTCATGGAGTTGTTCTCGCCGTATACCGCTCAGTGCGGCGGTGATTTCAACCGCCTTTTCGTGCCGTTTCACTGTGTGGCGTCGGATGTGGCGGCCAAGCGCAAGCGGGTGTTCCGCGGCGGTCGTCTTGGCGACGCCATACGTGCCTCGATGTCGTTTCCGATAGTGTTCCAGCCTACCACCATAGACGGACGCCTTTATTACGACGGCGGTATCTACGACAACTTTCCGGTGGATGTGATGCGCGAGGACTTCGCCCCGTCTATAATGATAGGTGTCGACGTGTCCACCGAGGCCAAAGGCCCGCAGACCACCCTTATGGATCAGATAGAGAACCTTGTGATACAAGGCGGCAGCTACGAGTTGCCCTCCGGCGAGGGCATAAAGATAAGGCTCGATCTCAATGAGTTCGGCCTGCTCGACTTTCCCGCCGCACGCCGCATATACAAGGTGGGCTACGACCGCACCATGGCCATGATGGACTCGATAAAGGCACGGGTGAAGTCGCGCACGCCGGCGTCGGTGCGCAGTCTGCGTCGCCGGGTGTTCAAATCCCGGACCCCTTATCTGCGCTTCGACAGCGTGGCGGTGTACGGTGCCTCGCCCAAGCAGAACGAATACATCGGCTATCTGTTCCGCCCGGCATCCGACACCGATACCATAGGCGTGACCCGTGCCCGCGATGCCTACTACCGCGCTCTCTCGGCCGGCAAACTGCGTGAGCTGTATCCACAGGCCTCCTACAATGCCTCCACGGGGCTTTTCGGCCTCAGCCTCAAGGCCACGCCCAAGGGCACTCTCTCCGGCTCGCTGGGCGGTTACCTCACCTCGGCCACCACGAGTTTCCTGTATCTCTCAGCCGAATACAGCTCGATGAGTTTCCGCAGCCTCGAGTCGAGGCTCAGCGCATGGATAGGGCAGTCGGCCATGGCCGGACTGTTCGAGGGCAGGCTCTATCTCCACACCCCGCTTTCATCGGCAATCGGCGTGCAGGCGGTGGTGAGCCGCGACAAGTATTTCGAGTCAGACCACGCGTTCTTCGACGCGCGGCAGCCCACATTTGTGGTCAACAACGAGTATTTCGGTCGGCTGATGTGGAGCGTCGCCGCCGGTCGTCGCGGCCGCATCGACATCGGCGCGGGCTATGGAGCCGTTCACTCGGCATATTTCCGCAACAACCGTCTCGCCTCCTATGAGGAGGGCAAGCTCAACACACACTACCGCCTCGGGCAGGTATTCGCCCGCTACACATCGTCGACGCTCGACAGCCACGACTTTCCCACCATGGGTCATGCTTACAACGTGTCGGCGATGGGCTTCCTCGGCACCGCGGCCTTGCAGACCGGCACGCCGCGCGGCCGCATCGAGACTCACCCCGAGTGGATACAGCTCGAGGCGCGCACACGCAACTATCTGTCGCCCTCCGCGCACTTCAGCCTCGGCATTGAGAGCGACGTCATGCTCTCCACGCGCAAGCTGCTGCCCGCATACAGCGCATCGATGGTGGCCGCACCGGCTTTCACTCCCACACCGTCGAGCGGCAATTCGTTCCGTCCGCCGTTCCGTGCCAACAGTTTCGTGGCCGCCGGCATCATTCCTGTATACAAATACAACAGCAGCCTGTCGGCGCGCGTGGCAGCCTACGGCTTCCTACCCCTGCGCCGCATATGTGAGGCAGCGCCCGGCAGCGATGTGCCGCGCTATGGCAAGTGGCTGTCGCACCCCGAGTTTTTCGGCGAACTCAATATCTCGTATCAATTTCCGTTCAAAGGCACCCTCTCGGGCTATCTCAACTACTCTACCGTGCCCGGCGACCGCTGGAACGTAGGTCTGTCGTTCGGCATCTATATCCTTCCGCCCAAATTCATGCGGTGATAGCGAAATTTTTACTACCTTTGTCCCTTGATATGAACAAGGCGATACTCAGCGGCTTCGTGGGAGCCGATCCCACCATACGATACATCGACACCCGGCCCGTGGCCGAGTTCTCGCTCGCCACGCGCGAGCCGGCGCGTACCACCACAGCCGGGGCGAAGGTCCCCGAGCGCACCGAGTGGCACCGTATCGTCATGTGGGACGCCAACGCCGAATTTGCCGAGAAATACATCCGCAAAGGCTCGCGCCTGCTGCTCGAAGGCCAGCTCCGCACCCGCACATGGGAAGACCGCAATACCATCAAGCACACCGTCACCGAGATATACGTAAGCACCTTCGAGCTCTTGCCCAAAGGCACCCAGTGACCCCACCACGCGGATTGCCGCACACAGATTCCACAGATTTCCACAGATTTATTTTGTTTGCGCCGTTGGTTTGTAAATCGGCGTACTACGCACGCCTTGGCGTATGATTACCTGTCCGGGCACGCCTCCGCAAACTGCGGCGTACCCGGTTACTATAAAATCGGCGTCCTCACGGACGCGCTATGCGGACACCAAGGCGTGTGCAATCCACCGCAAAGAGAGGCGCCGTAGGTGCCGGGCGAACAGTAGGCCACGGCAAGCGCGCCGTAGGTGTACGTAGCTGTGGTAATCGAAAAGATATCAACTGGTTGAACAGCTTAGCTGCGACACTGTATTCGGTTGGTCGCAGCTAAGCAGTTCAATTTCTTTTTGGCTCCATTTATATAGGGGTTGTGGATTATACAGGGGCTGCGGACACCTACGGCGCCCTTGCAGTGGCCTACTGTTGGTCCGACGCCTACGGCGCCTCTCCTTATGATGACGAGTCCCGTGCGGCAGCCAAGGCGAGCTCCGTGTACGCTCCAAAAATTTGTCCCTGTGGTTGCGGCTTGCCGCAACAGCCTCCACCCGGATGGGGCGCCCGATAGGACGCCGATTTCATAGTAACCGGGTACGCCGCAGCTTGCGGAGGCGTGCCCGGGATGGCGATCACCCGGTGAAGGCGTGCGTAGTACGCCGATTTACAAATCAACGGTCAAAAAATCCGTGTAATCTGTGTGCACTTGTCGAAAAAACACTTTTTTAAAAAAAACTCCAATTTTGCTTGCAAATGTAAAATATTAGACATAGATTTGCATTTATTAATATAAATCAAATAATAACCGACACGTCAAAATCCCAATCCGCTATGAATACTATAATAAAATACACGTTTGTAATAGTAATATCATTATATGCGGCAACCGCAGTGGCCGAGCCTGCGGACAGCACTTCGCAGAATGTGAATGAGCTGAAAGAGGTGGTGGTAGAGGGCAGGCGCGTGGAGCAGATTAAGGACGGCATCAACATCCGCCCCACCAAGCTTGAGAAGGATGCTTCGTTCTCGGGATGGAATCTCCTTGAAGTAATGCAGCCGCCGACACTGATATATGACCCGCGGAGTAAGGCTTTCAAGGATATGCGCGAAAATCCTGTGAGCTATTTTATCAATAATATTGCCGCTACGCAGGCCGAAGTCGAGAATCTTCCGGCATCGCTAATCGTGAGTGTGCAGGTTCTCAATAATCCTTCCGATCCGATGTTTGAAGCGAGTGCGGCGGTAGTCAATATTATAGCAAGGGAATATGATTATGGCGGCTACACAATTTTGTCATATGAACAGAGCTTTCTGCGTAAGGGAGGCTATGGTTCTGTATTCAGTAAATACCAACGTAAAAACTGGACTTTGCAGTTTCTCGGATTCGGGTCATATTCAAATGTTCCGGGCAGTACGATGGATACACACTCGATATACCGCTTTACAGTTGATGGTAACCCCTTGGAAATTGTCCGTAATAGCTCGACAAAGGAGGTACTGCGTAAATATACATATTTTAATGGCGCGGTAAGTTCGACATTGCGTTTCGGTGAAAACAATAGGAATTTATTTGTTGTCAATCTCGTAGGCACGCATTATACCGGTCCTAAGCAGCGTCTCGAGGGCGAAACGGATTACTCGCTTACCGGCGAACATTCATCGACAATAAACGACAACGACGGCAAGTATACAGCCCCGGGTATTTATGCATCCGTATCTTTCAATGGCGATGACGGCAAGTATTTCCAGATCAAGACAGGAGTATCGGGCAGTTTCAATGATAATGATTATAAGTATTTTTCAGATTTTAATTCCGGAATACAGACCTTTATCAAAGAGAAAGCCTTTACTCCGATGTTTGTGCTGACATTTTCCAAGACATTTTCCAAAGGCAATGCCCTTTATATGATGCTCGACAATTATTTTACCCGTACCATCGCCGATTATACCGGCTCGACATCGGCCAAGAATACAAGCACTCTCGGAGTGGATGATTTCAAGATATATTACAGCCATCCGATCAACGACAAGCTGAGCGCCGTTGCCGGTGCGTACAATGGTATGATATATTACGGCACAGGCATCAGCGATACCCGGTTCTATTATCATCCGCAATATTTCATGTCATTGACATGGCGTCCCACCCGTGTCTCGCAGGCGTATATTACGGGTGGTATTGATCGTAAAGTCCCTGAAATAGTTTCGATCAACTCGGTAATCCGTAAGACAGACGAACTGATCGAGGTTTCAGGCAATCCCGAGATATCGCCCTCGATGGCCTCTAATGTCCGGATCGGCTACTCGCTTTATTCCGGCTCAAAATTCAGCCTTTCCGCATCGTTGGGCTGGGATCATACCGACCGCCTGTTGGTAAACGATTACATATATCACGACGGCACCATATTGAGCAGATATACCAACAGTGGCTCTCAAGACAAATATTCGCTGTTTGTAAGCAGTAATATCAGATTATTTAATGGTAAACTTACGGTCTCTCCTTATTTAAATGTTTATCATGCGAATCGTGGCGGCCTTACATCTTTCGACTGGTGGACGGTGAATGGTAGCGTCAATGTCAACTATATACCCTTTAAAGGGATGAGGCTTTCGAGTTATATTTTTTCACCGACAAGTAAATATCCCAATGGCGACGGATATTCATATGAGCGTAAAATAGGCTTCATCATTTCGGCGTCATATAAGTATCGTGATTGGTTTTTTGAATTGGAATCCATGCCATTTTCAAAGTATCGCGATTTAGTAACCATACAGCGATCGCATAATCTATACAGCCGCACCGACCATCACGACAAGCAAGGCCGCGCCTATATCCAGGCGTCTGTACGGTTCAGCTTCGACTATGGCAAAAAAATGGATATTGTACAGGATCTTGATACCGGCATCGGCAAGATATCAGGTGTGAGGTAGCATCATCTGTAACTATTTGGCTGCACAGCACGCGCCCCACACAGATTACACGGATTCACACAGATTTTCTTTGGGGTGGAGCACAGGTAGGCGCCATAGGTGCCGGGCCAATAGTAGGCCACTGCAAGCGCGCCATAGGTGTGCGCGGCTGTGATAATCGATGCAATAACAAATAGTTGAGCTGCGTAGCTGCGGCACACCGACCGCTGTGTCGCAGCTACGCAGCTCATTATATTTTTCGCACTATTCAAGCAGGGGCGGCGGACTCCGATGGATTCCTTGCCCCTGCCTACTATTGGCCCGATGCCTACGGCGCCTCTTTTTATAATGACGTGCTCTTGTATGACAGCTAAGGCGCGCTCGGGTATGTGTATCCCCCTGATGAGGCGCCCGCAGGCCGCCGATTCGAGTGGCAGCGGGCGTCCGTCTGACGCCGATTTACAAATCAACCCCGTCAAATCCATATGATCTGTGAAATGTGTGGGTTTGTTGATTATAAAATTTCCAAAAAAAACATCAATATTGCTTGCAAATGTAAAATATTAAAGCTAAATTTGCATTTATTAATATAAATCAAATAATAATCGACACGCCAAAACCCCAATCCGCTATGAATACTATAACAAAATACACGATAGCCATTGCCGTATCCTTGTGTTCGGCAACGACGGTGGCATATGCCGAGCCTGCCGACAGCATGGCGCAGGATGTGAACGAGCTGAAAGAGGTGGTAGTGGAGGGTCGACGGGTGGAGCAGATAAAAGACGGCATCAACATCCGCCCCACCAAACTTGAGAAGGATGCCTCGTTCTCGTGCTGGAATCTCCTCGAGATAATGCAGCCGCCTACACTGAAATTTGATCCTCGCGATAAGTCTTTTAAAGATCATTTTGATAATCCGGTAACTTATTTCATCAACCGCGAGCCGGCGAGCAAGGAAGAAGTCGACAATCTGCCTGCATCGCTTATTATAAGTGTACAGGTGCTGCAACATCCATCCGATCCTATGTTCCAGGGCACTGCGTCGGTTGTCAACATCGTGGCAAAGGAATATGACTATGGCGGGTATACAATTTTGTCCGCACAGGAAAGATTTATTCAAAAAGATGTCTTTGGCTCTGTATTCAGTAAATACCAACGTAAAAACTGGATTCTACAATTTCAAGGTACAGTGGGTTACAACGATGTAGATGGAAGTATAACCAATAATCATTCCGTGTATAATTTTGTACAAACGGCTATCCCTGTTGAGATTATACGAAATTCTTATTCAAAGACATTGGATCATAAATACACATTTTTACTTGGAACTTTGCGATCGACATTGCGCTTTGGAGAAGGCGAGCGCAACAGATTTGTCGTGACTTTGCGCGGAAAGCATGACGACGGGCCGAAGACGCTCAGTGAGGGTTCTGCCGATTATTCACTCACCGGTGAACATTCGACTACAATCAATAATAATGATGGTAAATCCACTGTGCCGAGCATAGGCATGTCGTTGGTGTTCAATACGGCAGATGGTAAATATTTTAGTATCGACGCCGGTCTGGGTGGCAGCTTCAACAATAATGAATTCAGGTATATATCGGATTTTACTCCGGAGATAGCCACATATGTAAAGGAAAAAGTATTTATGCCAAGTCTCGGCTTCTCATTCAGCCGTTCGGTAAAGGGCAATGAAATTTATGCGGGTCTCAGCAATAGCATGTCCCGTACGAGCGCGGATTATAGCGGAGCGACTGTCGACAAGACACACAGTACTCTTGGCAAAAATCGGTTCTATATTCAATATTCTCGATCGATAAACGACAAACTGAATTTCAGTCTTATCACAGACAACGGCCTCCTTTATTATGGTTCGGAAGGATTCAAAACCCGATATTATTATTATTATGATCAAGCGGCATATATACAATGGCTACCGAACTCAAAATCGAGTGCTTCGCTGATGGGAAGGATATCAAACGATGCTCCCGATATCGCTCAGATCAATTCAGCTGTCCGCAAAACCGACGAATTGCTTGAAATCTCCGGAAATCCAGAAATTTCGCCTGCAATAACGAGCAATATACAAGCAAGCTATTCGCTTTATCCGAACTCTAAATTCAATCTCTCCGCCACACTCCAGTGGAAGCATGTCGACGGGCTTGTCACGACCGACTATATGTATCATGATGGCAGTGTATTGAGTCGATATGTCAACAGCGGCTCGCAGAATCTATATAGCCTTAATCTTTTTGGCTCTTTACGATTGCTGGATAACAAGCTGATTGTATCGCCCGGATTTAATGTATCACATGCACATCGTGGAGGTCTCTCGTATTTCGATTTTTGGACAGCGGGCGCGTCGCTGTCTGCCAATTATATCCCGATGTCGGGTATGGTGCTTTCCGCCATGGTTTTCTCTCCAAATCCAAAGCACATCCGTGGTTACGGATATTGTTATGAGCATCAATGGAACTGCATTCTTTCAGCCTCATATAAATATCGCAACTGGAATTTCAGCGTCCGTTCAGATCCTTTTGCTAAATACAGGCATAAAACGTTAATAGAAAAATCCATAAACCATTATAGCAGGACGGAGGAACTCAGCAAAATGGGCGGACGCTATGTGGAAGTATCAGTTCGTTTCCAATTCGGATACGGCAAAAAAATGGATATGGAGGAAGATTATCTCGGCAGGCCGGAGCAAGTCACAGGCGTGCTTTAGCCCGCCGATTTGATCCACGGCGCAAAAATAAAAGAATCTGTGGAAATCCGTGTAATCTGTGTGGGTTTGCTGTAAAAACACTTTTTCAAAAAAACTTCAATTTCACTTGCAAATGTAAAATATTTTGATTTAATTTGCATTTGTTAAGAGTCGACAAGGCGAGATTAAGTAGTCTCGTACTAAATAATCACATTACTAACCCTCAAAACCAATTTGCCTATGCAAAAACTAATTCTAACGGCGATTCGAGAGGACAATATCCTCTCCGCCTCAGTTCTCAGCCTTGTAAAAGGCGGTGCAATCAATGCTAAAGGTTGTACAACTGATGCATGCAACGTTGACAGTGGATCATGCCGGAAAAATAGCTGTTCAAACAACACAGCAAGTTGTGATATCAATACGTGTACTGGAAACGTTGTTAGCTGTGAAAACAATGGGTGCACAAATAAAACCATGCCAATTACGCCGCGTCCAGACAACTAATCATAAACGTAGCTAAATCCTCTAATCCGACAAGATGTTGGAAAGCTTACAATCAGAATGTTTCCAACATCTTGTCTCCAAAACGTTGTTGTCATGTTATCAAGATACGCCATTCCGTTTGAAAAGGAAGGAAAGAAATTTATATATGTGTCGCGGTCTAACAACTTCTACGAGCTGAGCGACGATGCATACGGCTTTGTACGGTCGCTCGGCGACAGGGACGAGGCCTTGATGGATGCTGAGGAGCGGGAGTTCTGCGAGCTGCTGCGCAGCCGTGGCATCATTGTCGACTCCGACAGCGACGATGCATATCTCGAGGAGCAGAAGATGCTCTATCTCACATCGGCGATGGCTACTACGCGGCTCGGCCTTACCATCGCGCCTACGATAACATGCAATCTGCGCTGCCCCTACTGCTTCGAGGAGTCGAAGCCCGGCGGCTCGATGAGCGATGATACGATAGATACACTTATAGAGTTTATCAAGAGTCATGAATTCGCCCGGTATCTGTCGATCACATGGTTTGGCGGCGAACCTCTGCTGTGTGTCGACAAGTTAGAGCGGATTCTTGAAAAAGTGTCGCAACTTGAAGATATAAAGCTCACAAGTCATTCCATAATCACCAACGCCACCCGGCTCGACAACGAGGCCATCAGGCTGTTCACCCGCTTTCCGCTCGACAGCATGCAGATAACGTTCGACGGCAACAAGCCCACGCACGATACCAAGCGGGTGTATCCCGACGGCAGCGGCTCGTTTGACATCATACTGACCAATGCCCGGCGGTTTGCCGAAGCCTGCCCCGATACGGGCATATCATTCCGCATCAACGTCGACAACAGCAATTCCGACGAATATTTCGAGATACACGAGATACTGACCCGCGAGTTCAAGGACAAGAAAATAAACATCTATCCCGGCATACTGATAGCCAACCGGGGCTGCGAGTCGGAGACGTTCTTCACCACCAAAGACCATGTGGCCTTTGCCGGCAAGATGCGCGCCAAGGGCATATCGCGCATCGATTTTCCGATGCCTACGAGCAAGGGCTGCTGCGCCACGTCAATGAGCAGTCATGTTATAGGCCCGCGCGGCGAGCTTTACCGCTGCTGGGAGCATGTGGGCATCCCGGCCAAGGAGGTTGGCAATATCGCCGATGCGAGGCTGTCGAATCCCGGACTGTTCGCTCGCTTTGTCAATCACGGCCATTGCTACGACGATACAAAGTGCCGCAAGTGCGGGCTTCTGCCCATATGCGACGGCGGCTGCGCCAAGCGTCGGCTTCAGAATATGGAACTAAACGCCGGCTACGACCTGTGTACCATCTACAACGACAATAATGCCGAGGCGCTCGCCGATCTGCTATACAATTTCTATCTGTCAACCAAGCATTAAATTTCCGATTATGAATACTATATACAAATACACGATAGCCATTGCCGTATCATTATGTGCGGCAACCGCAGTGGCCGAGCCTGCCGACAGCACGGCACAGGATGTGAACGAGCTGAAAGAGGTAGTAGTGGAGGGTCGCCGGGTGGAGCAGATTAAGGACGGCATCAATATCCGTCCTACCAAACTTGAGAAGGATGCGTCGTTCTCGGGTTGGAATCTCCTCGAGGTAATGCAGCCTCCTACGTTGATATACAATCCCAAGGATGAGTCGTTCAAGGATGTGAACAATAATCCCGTCTCATATTATATCAATATGGAGCCAGCCTCGAAGCAAGATGTCGATAATCTTCCTACTTCGCTGATTATAAGTGTGCAGATACTTCAACATCCTTCTGATCCTAAATATGCAGGTAGTGCATCGGTTGTAAATATAGTGGCAAAAGAATATGATTATGGCGGGTACACCATATTGTCCGCTTCCGAAAAGTTTCGTGGCGGATTAACCAGAGGGTCTGTATTCAGCAAGTTTCAGCGCAAAAACTGGATTTTACAATTCAATGGTTATATGTTTGCGATTGATAAACCATGGAGCACCACCGATACGCGCACCATATATAATTTTGTAGAGAATGGCACTTCGATAGAGATTGAACGTGATAGTCATTCCATGAGTTTAGAGAATAAATATTTAAAGTTTGACGGACAGATAAAATCAACTTTGCGCTTTGGCGAGGAACAATGTAATAGACTCATAGTTACGCTTACAGGGAGTCATACAGATGGACCGAAAAGCCGCAGCGAGGGAATGGTCGATTATGTGCAAAACGACGATAAATCGCCTACGGTAAATATCAGTGACGGTATGTCGACAGCGCCCGGTCTTTATATGAATCTGTCATTTAGAAATAAAGAAAATACAAAAAATTTTATAATTTTCGGAGGGGTCAGCGGAGGTTTTAATAACAACCGATTTGGCTATAATTCTGATTTTACGGATAAGTTGGATACAGAAGTCAAGGAAAGGATCTTGAAACCTAATTTGGGTTTTGCATATTATCGAGATGTAAATAATAATCAGTTCTATGTCGACCTGTCGAATGAATTTACACGTGCCATCGCCGATTATACCGGTTCAACCATGACTAAAACGGCGACTACGCTTGGCAAGAATAATGTCAATCTGAATTACGGTCGTGCCATAACCGATAAATTCCGGTTTACTCTATTGACTCGCAATGGACTGCTATATTACAATGCTGATGATAACAAGACCAATTACCGTTATGATTACAATTATGCTTTAAATTTACAATGGCGTACTTCTGATAAGTCGAGCACATCGTTAACTGGCAGAATATATCAGGATATGCTATCTGTAATGTTTCTAAATCCGGCTACACGTAAGACTGATGAATTGCTTGAAGTGTCCGGCAATCCAGACATCACACCTTCGGTAATATCTGAAATATCGGCAAATTATTCAATTTATCCAAGCTCCAAATTTAATATTTCGGCTCAGTTAGAATGGGAACGTAAGGGTAATCTGATAACTGCCGATTACCGATATAACGATGGCTATGTCCTCAGCACATATGCTAATAGCGGTGATTTGAATACTTATAGATTCAACATAATCGGAACGGCAGGTCTTTTGAATAGAAAACTGTCATTGAGCTTCGCCCTGTTTAATGAATATTACAATCGTAGCGGAAGCACACAATATCATTTTGGCTCGGTCTCAGGGTGGATCTTTGCCAATTATATGCCTATCTCGGGACTGAAATTTAGTGCCAATATATCTGCTCCGGCATTCAGAAGTCCCCGCGATAACGGTTATAGCAAGAGTCGTTTATGGCAAGGATGGATTGGTGTGTCGTTCACGTACCGCAACTGGTATTTTAATGTTCAGACAGACCCATTCACCAAATACCATGATATGAGATCGATCGAATTTTCTCCGCATCATCACAGTTATACTTTCACACGCGATGCAAGTTCACGCAGTTATGTCTCGGTATCGGCCCGATTCAGCTTCAGTTACGGCAAAAAAATGGACATGATCGAAGAAGGACTCAATGAATCCGAAACCATTACCGGCGTAAGATAGGTTCAGCGTAACTATATCAATAGTTTGGGACGTTAAATTACGTAGTCCCATAAAAACAACGATATTACTAATCATCAAAACCAATCTTGCTTATGAAAAAGCTAACACTTACGGCGATCCGAGAGGACAATATCCTCTCCGCCTCCGTTCTCAGTCTTGTAAAAGGCGGGACTCTAAATGCTGATCATTGTGTTTCTGACAGGGGTGAATGTACTCAAAATAAATGTATTGATAACGATGGGAATTGCATAATCAATAACTGCGAGAGAAATAGAGCGCAATGCTCTGTAAACGACTGCACAGGGAAAGCATATGAATTCGTATGCGGATATGATGGATGTTCACCAAATTTCGGTTCATGCTCCGGTAAATTTGAGTAATAGAACAACCTGAATCCCTATGCCACAGAAGCCTCGGTTTGTGAAGCAGCGCGATGCCATGCAGTGCGGTGTGGCATCGCTGGCGATGGTATGCGGCTGTTTCGGCAAGCGGTATGCCGTGGATCAGCTCGAGGCTCTATGCACGCCCACCCGCGAGGGGGTGTCGATGAAGGGCATCGGCGATGCGGCCTCGCGCATCGGCCTGCAACACGAGGCGGCGCGCCTCTCGCCCGAGCAGCTGCGGGAGTGTCCCATGCCGTCCATCCTGCACTGGAACGACAAGCACTTCGTGGTGCTGTGGCGCATATCGGAGGGGCGCAGGCCTTATCACATAGCCGACCCGGCTGCCGGCATGATGCGGCTCGGCGAGGAGGAGTTCAGGCGCCTGTGGTGCCCGCAGGGCGAGGGCGTGGCGATGTTTTTCGCGCCCGACGATGATTTCGGCAAGGCGCTGCACGAGCAGCCGCCGCTGCGCTCGTTCAGGCTCGTGATGTCGTATCTTGCCGAGTACCGCAAGTGCTTCTATCAGATAGTGGCCGGCCTGGCGATAGGCTGTGTGCTGCAGCTGTTGCTGCCGTTCCTCACGCAGAGCATAGTCGACCGTGGCATACACGACAAGGACATTCCCTTCATATGGCTTGTGCTGCTCGGCGAGATATTGGTACTGGCGGGGCGTACGGCCACCGACTTCATACGCCGCCGCCTGCTGCTGCACATCTCCATGAGGGTGAACATATCGCTGATAAGCGACTTCTTCATAAAGCTGATGAAGCTGCCGATGGGATTCTTCGACACGAAGATGCAGGGCGACCTGCTGCAGCGCATCTCCGACCACTCGCGCGTGCAGTCGTTCCTCACCGACCAGACCCTCAACGTGATCTTCACCGTGCTGAGCTTCGTCATATGGGGTGTGGTGCTGCTGGTGTACAACTACATGATATTCGTCATATTCCTTGCGGGCAGTGTGGCCTACGGGGTGTGGATAGCGTCGTTCATGGCCCGGCGCAAGGTGATCGACTACCGCTTCTTCGAGCAGCATGCCCGCAATCAGGACAAGACGCTGCAACTAATCACCGGCATACAGGAGATAAAGCTGCAGGGCTGCGAGACACGCCGCCGCCACGAGTGGGAGGATGTGCAGGCCGACCTCTTCGACGTGCAGCTCGAGAATCAGAAGATGCAGCAGAATCAGGAGGCGGGCAGCCTGTTTATCAACGAGATAAAGAATGTGCTGATAACGGTGTTCGCTGCCACGGCTGTCATTAACGGCCAGATGACGCTCGGCGCGATGCTGGCGGTGCAGTTCATAGTGGGGCAACTCAACTCGCCGATATCGCAGATGATGTCGTTTGTGTTCGCGATACAGGATGTGAAGCTGTCGCTTGAGCGCATCAACGACATTCGCCGCCGCGAGGAGGAAGAAAAGTCTGAGAAGGCTCTTACGGATTTCGCCGGAGCTAAGGAGATAGTGCTCGACGGCATAGACTTCCGCTACGACCGCCATGCCCTCGACAAGACAATCGACGGGGTGTCGCTGCACATCCCCGAGGGCAAGACCACCGCGATAGTGGGGGCATCGGGCTGCGGTAAGACCACCCTGATAAAGCTCATGCTGGGCTACTATCCGCCCGAAAAGGGTTGCATACGCATAGGCGGCCGCCCGATAGGCGATTACAGCCTGCGATGGTGGCGCGACCGCTGCGGCGTGGTGATGCAGGACGGCTTCATATTCTCCGAGTCGATAGCCCGCAACATCGCCGTGGCCGACGGCGAGCCGGATATGGAGCGGGTGAAGCGCGCGGCACGGATGGCGTGCATCGACGGATTTGTCGACAGCTTGCCGCTCGGGTATTCCACCATAGTGGGCAGCAGCGGCATAGGGCTGAGTCAGGGGCAGAAGCAACGCCTGTTGATAGCGCGGGCGGTATATAAGAATCCCGAATTCATCTTCCTTGACGAGGCTACCAACGCACTCGACGCCAAGAACGAGCGGCTGATTGTGGAGAATCTCGGCAGCTTCTATCGCGGGCGTACGGTAGTGGTGGTGGCACACCGTCTGTCTACGGTGAGGGATGCCGACAACATTGTGGTGATGGACGGCGGCCGCATAGTGGAGCAGGGTACGCACGACGAGCTTACCCGCCGGCGCGGCGCATATTATACGCTTGTCAAAAATCAGCTCGAGTTGGGATCATGAACAAGAACGATAAGAATAACATCCATTCGGAGAAAGTGAAGCGTCTGCTCGGCGGCATCCCGCATGGTGTGATCCGCGCCGGGTGGATAGTCAATGCCGTCATTGTGGCGCTGCTCGTGGTGGCATATGTGATTTTCGGACGATAGGGCGCGGTTGTCGGTAAATCGGCGTACCCGCACTCCGCAAAGAGAGGCACCGTAGGTGCCGGGCGAATAGTAGGCCACAGCAAGCGCGCCGTAGGGGTGTGCAGCTGTGGTGATCGAAGCGATATCAATCAGTTGAGCTGCGTAGCTGCGACTCTTGCTTACGGTGGGTCGCAGCTACGCAGCTCAATTCCCTTTTGGCCCCATTGATCCAGGGGCTGCGGACACCTACGGCGCCCTTACCCCTGTCTACTATTGGCCCGGCGCCTACGGCGCCTCTCTTTGCGGTGGGCGTGGGTCATGCGACCGGATGGGGCGGTTATTGCTCTTTCTTTTTGGGACGGTACCAACGCTTTTTGTGGGGCTTTTGAGACTTTGGGGCTTCGCCTTCGGGCGTGGCGTCGGTCGCGGCAGACCGCGATCCTACCGTTTTTTTGGAGCGCTGCACTTTGTCGCGGCGTCCTCGACCGCGGCGTTCGTCGCGGCGGGGCTTGCGGTCGTCGGTCTGTTCGTCCTTGGTGCCGGCGAGTTCGTCGGGCAGGGTGCCTTTCAGCACCTCGTAGCCCAGAAAGTCCTCGATGAAGCGGAATTTGCGGCGGTCGCGCTCGCCCACCAGTGTGATGGCTATGCCGCCGGCACCGGCACGGGCGGTGCGGCCTATGCGGTGCACGTAGTCCTCGGCGTCATGGGGCACGTCGAAGTTCACCACCATGGATATGTCGTCGATGTCGATGCCGCGCGACAGGATGTCGGTGGCCACGAGTATGTCGGTGTGGGCGTTGCGGAAGTCGCGCATCACCACGTCGCGGGCTTTCTGCTCGAGGTCGGAGTGCATCTCGGCCACGGCGTAGTGCCGGCGGCGCAGCTCGCGGGCGAGCTCCTTGACCTTGAGCTTGGACGATGCGAACACTATCACGCGCTTTGAGCTGATGGTCTTGAATATGTGGCACAGCAGAGCCGTCTTGGCGCGCTCGGGGCATATGTAGGCCGACTGGGCAATCTTCTCGGTGGGGCGCGACACGGCTATCTTTATCTCTACGGGATTGTCGAGCACGGTCTTGGCGAGTCGCTGTATCTTGGGGGGCATCGTGGCCGAGAACATCATGGTGCGGCGCTCGCGGGGCAGGTGGTTGACAATCTGCATTATGTCGTCGTAGAAGCCCATGTCGAGCATGCGGTCGGCCTCGTCGAGAATGAAGAATTCGACCTCGCTGAGATCGACATATCCCATCTGGAGATGTGCGAGCATGCGGCCGGGAGTGGCGATTATCACCTCGGCGCCGCTGCGCAGGGCGCGTTGCTGCTGTGCGAAGCCGGCGCCGTCGGTGCCGCCGTATATGGCGAGCGAGCTGATGGGTACAAAGTAGGAGAATCCGTCCATCTGTGCGTCGATCTGCATGGCGAGCTCGCGGGTGGGAGTCATCACGACGCATTTCACCTTGTCGGAAGGCTCGCGCTTGCTGAGCTCGTTGATGACGGGGAGGAGGAATGCCGCCGTTTTGCCTGTGCCCGTCTGGGCTACGGCTATGAGGTCGCGGCCGGCGAGGGCCGCAGGGATTGCCTGTTCCTGAATGGGGGTGCACTCGCTGAAGTTCATGTCGTAGAGAGCGTCGAGCACATCGTCGGTCAAATCCAGTTCTTCAAAAGTCATGTTCAATACGGTTAATCGGCTACAAAATTACAAAAAAAGAGCGATATAGCTTTGCGAGGCCGAAAAAAATGCTTACCTTTGCAGCCGAATTCAAATATTATTAACTTTTTTAATCATCTGAAGCATGCACTTAAGCTCTGAAGAAAAAGAACAGATCTTCGAGAAATACGGTAAGGGCAAGACTGACACTGGCTCGCCTGAAGCACAGATTGCATTATTCTCGGTCCGTATAGCTCATTTGACTCAGCACCTGAAGTCAAATCACAAAGATCATACAACTGAGCGCGCTCTTAAGATGCTGGTAGGCAAGCGCCGCCGTCTGCTCGACTATCTGGTCAAGAAAGACATCAACCGCTACCGCGCCATTATCGCACAAAAAGAGCTCGGTATCCGCAAGTAAGCCCCGCGCCCGCTTAAAGATTACAGACACGCGGCTCCGACATATGGTTGGAGCCGCTGTTGTTTCTGCATTCAATTAAACTTTTGACATATATCGATTGTCTAATAAGTAGTCATTGAAATATCATAGATAATGAAGAAAACATCAGCAATCATAATGCTCGTGGCAGCTGCAGCTGCCACAACCTCGTGCTCGGTGCTCAATCCGTCGGCCAAAAAATCGGCAGGCAATGTGGCCTCCGGCGCGCAGGCAACCAAAGTTGAAAACACCAATACCGCCGTGAACAAGAAACCTGTAAGTCAGGCAGCCGAGGCCGTGAATCCCGATGCACCGAAGCAGTCGCTACCTGCTACCGAAGCCTCAAAAATGACCATGCAGACCGGTGTGGCGCGCAGCCTCGGCGGCGAGTGGACGATAATACAGGTGGGTGCCACCGCTATCGATCGCGACGAGGATATGCCGTACATAATTTTCCAGCCGTCGACGGCGCAGTTCTTCGCCAACAACGGCTGTAATACACTCAATGGCTCGTACTCGGTGGATGGAGGCGACAATGTGACATTCCACGGCATATTGTCGACACTGCGCATGTGCCCCGATGTGGCGTTCGAGAATCAGATCAACTCCATAATCACCGAAAATGTGCCTGTAAAGATCCGTATAAGCTCGGTGGGACAGGAAAGTTTTGCCGAGTTCATAGGCACTCAGGGCAAACCTCTGATGCGTATGCGCCGCGGCAACCTTGAATTTCTCAACGGACAGTGGAACGTGGAGTCGGTAGCCGGTCTGGGCAAGCTCGAGGCTCCGGCCGATCTTTTCTTCGATCTCGGGGAACTGAAGCTCCACGGCGATACCGGCTGCAACATCGTGAACGGCAATATCTATCTCGACCACAGGCAGTCTAATGCCGTGGACTTCTCTAATATGATCACCACCCGCATGGGCTGCCCGGCGCCGATAGAAAAACAGCAGACAGCCATCCTTGTGGCACTTGAGGAGACAGCTACGGCTCTCAGCGACGGACAGGACAAGGTGATGCTGCTCGGCTCTGACGGCCGCATCCTTATGACCCTTGTCCGCGCCCCCAAGGCCGAATGATTGCACCATGCATCAAAAACAGGACATCCGGTGGATTGGCTGGATGTCCTGTTTTTGATGCATACGATATATTTTAGAAAAAATAATCCATAGGTAGATGAAGAATGTGGGTTTAAATTCGTAAATTTGCATTTCTAAATCACGTAACACGCATATCTGTATGCCCGACCTTTTTATTCCGTTGGCGATATTCGACGCCGCCTCGTTTTTTCAATGGTTTGTTGAAAACGCGTCGTATTGGTTTGTATTCATCTTCATGGTGATAGAGAGCTCGTTCATCCCCTTCCCGTCGGAAGTCGTGGTGCCGCCGGCCGCATATCTTGCCGCGCAGCGCAGCGACATGAATGTGCTGATGGTGGCGCTTGTGGCTACTGCCGGCGCGATAGTGGGCGCTCTTATCAACTATTATCTGTCGCTGTGGATAGGGCGTCCGCTGGTATACCGTTTTGCCAACTCGCGCTACGGCCATGCCTGCCTTATCGATGAGGCAAAGGTCGAGAAGGCTGAAAAATACTTTGACAAGCACGGAGCTGTCTCTACTTTCATTGGGCGCCTTATACCGGCGGTGCGGCAGCTGATATCCATCCCTGCCGGACTTGCGCGCATGAATGTGGGCGTATTTGTGATCTTCACAGGCCTCGGCGCTATGGTGTGGAACGGTGTGCTGGCATGGCTGGGCTACTGGCTTGCGCAGTGGGTGCCGCTCGACGAGCTTTTTGCCACTGTGGAGAAATACAACTCGTATCTGTCGTATGCGGGCCTCCTTATCGGCATAGTATGCGTGGCGTTCATCGTATGGCGTCTGCTTAATCCTAAAAAGAAAGAGTCATGAAGGTAGCTCCGTCGATATTGTCGGCCGATTTCGGCTGTCTCGCCGCCGATATAGAGATGCTCAACGAGTCGGAGGCCGCAATGATACACTGCGATGTGATGGACGGCGTGTTTGTGCCCAATATATCGTTTGGTTTCCCGATACTCGAGAAGGTGGGCAAGTTGTCCCGAAAGCCGCTCGATGTGCACCTGATGATAGTGGATCCGCAGCGGTACGTGTCGCAGACACGCGATTGCGGTGCCACCATTATGAACATACATCAGGAGGCTTGCACACACCTTGAACGTACCGTGCAGGAAATAAAGGCCGCCGGTATGAAAGCCGCTGTGACCCTCAACCCGTCCACGCCGGTGTGCATGCTCGAGGATATAATCGGCGAACTCGACATGGTGCTGCTGATGAGTGTGAATCCCGGTTTTGGCGGCCAGAAGTTTATCGAGAACACTTATGCCAAGATATCGCGGCTGCGCGACATGATAGTCGTAAGCGGCTCTAATGCTCTCATAGAGATCGACGGCGGAGTCACTACGGGCAATATAGGCGGGATAGCGTCTGCCGGAGTTGACATCGTGGTGGCCGGGAGCGCCGTATTCGGCGCGGAAGACCCGCGTGCCGCTATCTCGGCTTTGACAAATATCTGATCTGAAATCTCTCCAATCATTACACATAAATGAATTCAAATCATCCTCTCGACCTGTCGATGGACGGCTTTGGCGGAGTGGCCGATGCCACTGCCGAGCCTCGCAGACAGCAGCCCCGCGCCGAGGAGCCTCGTCGGCAGGCCAAGCCAAAGCAGCCCCGGCAGCAGAAAAAGCCCACTCCGTCGCAGCGCCCCATGCCTCCGAAGAAGAAAAAGGATAAACCTACATTCAATCCTTTTATAGAATTTTTCCGGGGGACACAGTTTCGTATCGGTATGGGATTGTTTTTACTGATACTTAGCCTCGTAACCCTTTTTGTAACCATCAACTTCATCCGTACGGGGCCGGCCGACCAAAGCATCGTGGCAGGCAACAGTGTGGAGGTCATAGCCAATGCCCCTGAGGGCGTGGAGAATGTGGGAGGTGCCGCGGGCGCCAAATGGGCGCATCTGCTTATGATCGACGGTCTTGGCATAGGCTCGTTTGTATTGGTGGTATATACCGGAGTACTTGCATTGTCGCTTTTCGGTATAATGCGCTGCCGCTTCTGGGCGTTCACATGCCGGTGTCTGTTCACAGCGATATCGCTGTCGGTGATATTCGGCCTGTTCACTTATAATGCAGAGACAACGTTTCATTGGGGTGGCAACCATGGCCGGTATGTGAACCAATGGCTGTATCATGTGTCGGATTCACTTGGAGCATATGCGGTGACGATCTTCCTGATAGGAATGTTGGCTGTGGTATATCTGTCGCAGTTGCGTTCGTTCTATATCAATGTCTCGGGCCGTGTGGCCAAGGCCCGGCAGGCTATGGCTGATGCCGCCGCAGAGGGGCGCAAGACGTCGACCGAACTGCAGGAGATGCCCGGCGAGGAAAACGTAACGAATGACGGTATTCCTGTCGGTGAGCCTGTGCCTGCGGCTGTTGCCGTGGCGCCGGACAAGGTTGCGGCTTCGCCGGATGTCCCCGGCCAAATAGTGGGATTCTCGATTGACGAATCCGAGCCGGAGGCGGCTGTGCCTGTTGTCGAGAAGCCTCGTCCGGAGGCTGTGCCCGAGCGTCGTGCAGATGCCGAGCCGGAGTTCAGCATCAAGACTGCCATACCCGGGCGTGCGTCGGGCGAAACCGTGGCCGCGCTCGATTTGGAGGAGGAAGATGGCGAGGAAATCGCCTTGCAGCCGTACAGCATCCGCGACGAGCTGTCGCACTACAGCTTCCCCACGCCCGATCTGCTTATCGACCGCCCGAACAATGCTGTGATCGATGAGCAGGAGCAGGAAGAGAACAAGAATCTTATAGTAAAGACCCTGCGCGATTACGGTATACCCATCGCACGTATAGAGGCTACCATAGGCCCGACGGTGACCCTCTACGAGATAGTGCCTGCCGAAGGCGTGCGCATAGCCCAGATAAAGCGTCTTGAGGACGATATCGCCCTGTCGCTTGCCGCACTCGGCATCCGTATCATCGCGCCCATACCGGGCAAGGGCACTGTGGGTATCGAGGTGCCGAACCGCGACCCGCAGACAGTGTCGATGTTCACGGTGATAAACTCGCCCGAGTTCCGCGAATGCAAGATGCGTCTGCCCATGGCTCTCGGATATACCATCAACAACAAGGTGTTTATCGTCGATCTGGCCAAGATGCCGCATCTGCTTGTGGCGGGTGCGACGGGTATGGGCAAGTCGGTGGGTCTCAACTGCATATTGGCTTCGTTGCTGTTCAAGAAGCATCCGGGCGAGCTCAAGCTGGTGCTTATCGACCCGAAGATGGTGGAATTCAGCCTTTACAGCAAGCTCGAGAAGCACTTCCTGGCCAAGATACCTTACGAGGACGATGCAATCGTGACCGATGCCTCGAAGGCGCTCGCCACGCTGTCGTCGCTATGTGTGGAGATGGATGCGCGCTACGAGTTGCTGCGCACGGCCTCGGTGCGTACCTTGGAGGAATACAATGCCAAATTCTCGGAGCGTCGTCTCAATCCCGAGAAGGGCCATCGCTATCTGCCTTATATCGTGGTGGTGGTCGACGAGTTCGCCGACCTTATAATGACCGCCGGCAAGGATATATCCACCTACATAGCCCGCATAGCGCAGAAAGCCCGTGCCGTGGGCATGCATATGGTGATAGCCACGCAGCGCCCGTCGACCGATATTATCACCGGTATGATCAAGGCCAATTTCCCGGGTAGAATAGCCTTCCGCGTGGCGCAGATGGTGGACTCGCGCACCATCCTCGACCAACCGGGCGCTAACCGTCTGATAGGACGCGGCGACATGCTGTTCAGTCACAACAGCCGCATGGAGCGCGTGCAGTGTGCCTTTATCGAC
Source organism: uncultured Muribaculaceae bacterium (assembly GCA_910577355.1). GTDB lineage: Bacteria > Bacteroidota > Bacteroidia > Bacteroidales > Muribaculaceae > CAG-873. The sequence goes on along the minus strand of CAJTMY010000008.1, from coordinate 32,932 downwards.
ACACCCGAGGTTGAGGCTCTCGTCGACTATATCGATAGCCAGATCGGCTATCCGTCGGCCTACGAGCTGCCCGAACCGCCCAAGGAGGGCGGCGGTGTGGCTCCCGGCGCCATCGATCTGTCGAAGCGCGATGATATGTTTGACGTGTGCGCCGAGTTTGTGGTGCAGAACTCCACGGCATCGACATCGTCGCTTCAGCGCCGCTTCTCGATAGGCTACAACAAGGCCGGCAAGATAATGGATCAGCTAGAAGCCGCCGGCATCGTCGGCCCCGCCGACGGACAGAAACCCCGCGCAGTGCTTGTCGACTCCATAATGCTTCAGGATATCCTGCGCAGTCTGTGATACGAACCATCGGCAATGCTCAATCGTTTAACTGTCATGAAACCACAACGACTATCAGCTTTGATAATGCTGCTGCTTGCGGCATTGATGATGCCTGCGGCCTCGCATGCGGTGGAGACCGCCTCGCAGATAATCGCCAAGTGTGCCGCGAAAGTGTCGGCGGCTCCGTCGATAAAGTTCAAGTTCACACTGCAGTACGGCGACCGCACGTCGCCGTGCGACATCACTGTGGCCCGGCAGTGCTACCGCATGTCGTCGCCCGAGATGGATGTGTGGTACGACGGTGTGACACAGTGGACATATGCCTCGGCGCAGAAAGAGCTGTCAATAACCGAGCCGACCACCGACGAACTGCTCGAATGCAATCCTTTTGCCATCCTCAACCACTATGCCAAGGCGTATAACTGCCGCCGACTCCCCGGCAAGAATATCGAGATAGAGATGACGGCCAAATCGGCGGCCTCGACGGTGCGCAAGGCGGTGGTGGACATAGATGCCAGGACATACCTGCCGCAGAAGCTCACCGTCACGCTCTCTAACGGCCGCACATTCACGGCCACTGTGGGTTCGGCGGTCGAAGGCAAGACTCTCGCGCCGTCGTTCTTCACCTACGACAAGGCCAAATATCCCGCCGTGGAGACGGTGGATTTGCGTTGAACAAAAACATACACACTACATATGGCACAGATAAACACCAAATGCCTCATCATAGGCTCGGGCCCGGCCGGTTATACCGCGGCAATATACGCAGCGCGCGCCAATATGGCGCCGGTAGTTCTTGAAGGCCCCGCACCGGGCGGGCAGCTCACCACCACTACCGAGGTGGAGAATTTCCCCGGATATCCAAGCGGTGTTACCGGGCCGCAGCTGATGGATGACCTGCGGGCACAGGCTCAACGCTTCGACGCCAACCTGCGTCAGGGCATCGCCACGGCGGTCGACTTCTCCAAGCGCCCGTTTACCGTCACGGTCGACGGCACCGATACCGTCGTGGCCGATACCGTGATCATCGCCACCGGAGCGTCGGCCCGCTATCTTGGCCTTGACGACGAGCAGAAATATCTCGGCATGGGCGTGTCGGCATGCGCCACTTGCGATGGCTTCTTCTACCGCAACCGCACCGTCGCGGTGGTAGGCGGCGGCGACACGGCCTGCGAGGAGGCTCTGTATCTGGCATCGCTTGCCGAGAAGGTATATCTGATTGTTCGCAAGCCCATGCTGCGCGCCTCGAAGGTGATGCAGCAGCGTGTGTTCGACAACCCCAAGATTCAGATACTTTTCAATACCAACACTCTCGGACTTTTCGGCAACGAGGTGGTGGAAGGCGCGCACCTTGTAGAGTATGCCGGCACTGAGAAGGAGGACAAGTTCGATATCAAGATCGACGGCTTCTTCCTCGCCATCGGCCACAAGCCCAACACCGATGTGTTCCGGGGACAGGTCGAACTCGATGACGCCGGCTTTATAGTGCTTAAGGGCAACAGTTCGGCAACAAGTGTATCCGGCGTGTTTGCCGCCGGCGATGTGGCCGATACCGTATATCAGCAGGCCGTGGTGGCCGCCGGCATGGGCTGTCGCGCCGCTCTCGACGCCGAGCGCTTCATGCTTGAATATCCCCTGTAATCATGGCATGGACATATCGGCAGCCTGTCGAGGTTCACTTCGGCAGGGGCGTCGTTGAATATCTTGCCGAGGCGATAAAGCGCATAGGCGGGCATCGAGGGTTGCTCGTTACCTCGCCGTCGTTTGTGCGCCGGGGCATTGTTGGCGATCTTGCCGTCCGATACGGGTCGGCGGTCGTCGGTATATACAGCGCCGTGTCGCCCAATCCTGATGTCACAGAGTGCGACGCATGCGCCGCGATGCTGCGCGAGAATGGATGCGACTTCGTGGTGGCTCTCGGCGGTGGCAGCGTCATTGACTGCGCCAAGGCCGCCGCAGCCGTGTGCCGCGATACTTTGCCCGCAGCGGCCTATCTCGACGGCGCGCAGTTGCCTGCGTCGGTGCTGCCGATAATTGCAATCCCCACCACGGCCGGCACAGGCAGCGAGGTCACATCGGTGGCCGTGCTGAGCGACCATGCCCGCGGGTTGAAAGCGCCGCTGAGCTGCGATGGTTTCTATCCGAAAGTTGCGATCGTCGATCCGGCGCTCACCGACAGCATGTCGCCACGCATGACAGCCTGCACAGGCTTCGATGTGCTGTGCCATGCCATCGAGGCCTATTGGAGCCGCAATCATCAGCCCGTGTGCGACGCCCTTGCCATACAGGCCGCACGCCTTGTGCTCGATAATCTGCTGAAAGCTTTCGACGAACCCGCCGATACCGTGGCGCGCGACCGCATGGCCGAGGCATCCGTCACAGCCGGACTCGCCTTCGCTTTGCCCAAGACAAACTGCGCCCATGTATGCTCATATCCCCTCACGAGCCGCTATGGCATCCCGCACGGCGAGGCATGCGCCATGACCATCGACAGCTTTATCCGCCTCAACGGCCGCAAAGGCAGCGACCGTGCGGCGACACTTGCCCATGCGTTAGGCTTCGACAGCCCCGACGCTTTGGCCGATGCCGTGCATTCGCTGAAAACGGCCACAGGCATGCGCCTCGATCTCAAAGAATACCGCCTCGGCGCAGCCGAAGTGGAATCGCTCGCCCGCGCCTGCCTCCATCCCAACATGCGCAACAACCCCGTCTACGTCACCCTCGACGACCTGCTGCAACTCTTCTCCGACCTTGTGTAATTGAAAGATATGGGAATCAGGAAAAATTATATACTTGTCATATTATTGCTTTTGTTATTGAGCTCATGTACGACCTCCAAGACCGTGGTATCGCGGAGCGTGGATCTTGGCAAATATGAATACGCCTCGATAATCAATAACGACACATACCACATCCCGGCGGAATTGATGGAATATGAAATACAGTTGTTCGATGCCGTCGAGAATTCCAACCTGAAGCTTGTAAGCGACGCCCGCATATACGAGCTGTCGCGCTCACAGCAGGAACGGCTCCTGTTGGTAAAATACGGCGTAAACGTACAGACCGAAGAAACCATAGTTACAGTCAACTTCATCGACTATCTCACTGGTCGCCCGGTAGTATCATGCCGCGGCGCCTACTCCTCGCTCGGCGTCGCCGGCGCCTCCCACGACATAAACGGCGCGATAAAACGCGTCGCCAAGCAGATCTCGGAAGCGTTCTCGAAGTAATTGGCAATTTGTCAATAATCAAATGTAGATAAGCAATTTAAGCCTGATAAAGATTAAATTGCTCGGAGCAACTGCGAAATTTAGATTTGCATACCTAGAATCTCACGAAAAATGATTAACTTTGCAATCTAAGCATTTGATGCGAAAAGACCATATCGACTTGGCGCTTTGCCTTGGCAAATAACAATATCACAACAACATAACGGCGAAAGCCGTAAACAAAACATTGGAAGCTCCAACGTAGTCGCTTAAAGGCTTTGGTCAGCTTCGCATAGCTGCGTTGGAGATTTATTTAGTATAAAAATGCGTTTTTCAAAATATCCATCAGGAACCTTATTTGAGGTGTCAGTTGACAATTCAAAGATGTTTTCTGTCGAAGATATTAAAAGATATCTTGAATTGGCAGACCGTGTCTGCTTGGATAAACAAGAACGGGCAGAATTTATTCGCATAAGACGTTCTATTGCACATACCGTCAGCTGTCCTGATGTCAAGATTGATGTAAGTGACGGCTCCTTAATTATTACTTTGTTTTAATTATACCGTTACATGAAAGCGACGGACAAAAGTAAGTTAATCGACCGCGTCAATAAGTTGGAGGGGTTGACCGACGAAGAACGCTCAGCGCTTCTCGGACTTCTCCGCGAAACCAAGACATACGGTCTCGTTTGGGAGCCTAAATCCGAAGATATAGAGGAACAACTGCGCGATAAACTCCCTGTATTCCGCGAAGTTGCCGACCGAGCCATCATTTCCGATAATCCCGAAGTTCCTAACCATGTAATAATTGAAGGCGACAACCTCGTGTCGCTTTCCACACTTGTATATACCCACGAGAGCAAAATCGATGTAATCTACATTGATCCGCCCTACAATACCGGTAACAAAGACTTTATATACAACGACTCATACATTGATTCAGAGGACATATATCGCCATTCCAAATGGCTTTCTTTCATGTCGAAGCGGCTTAAGATTGCAAAGAAACTGCTTTCCGATCGAGGCGTCATATTCATATCTATCGACGACAACGAGCAAGCTAATCTAAAATTGCTATGTGATGAAATTTTTGGGCAACAGAATTTCATAGATATATTTTCATGGATCAAAACTGAGACTCCTGCCAATCTATCCATAAAAACAAAAAAAGCAGTTGAGTACATTCTTTGTTATTGCAAACAAAGAAATTCAGAAAAATTCTGTGGTCTGTCAAAAACGAGCAGTAGTAACAATGGCTTGATGAATCAAACGAATGCTGAACATATTTTGGTTTTCCCAAAAAATAGGATTGATACAAAACTTGAAGATGGCATTTATTATAAAGGCGTTTATGGTACAAAATCATATCATATAGAATTATTAGAAGATACAGAGGTAAAAGCCGGCTTTTTTATTCGGCCTGTTATATTAAAGGGTAAATTCAAATGGAGCCAATCTAATCTTGATTCTGAAATTGAAAAAGGGACAACCGTTTCAATAAAGACAAAGGCATTTTCTCCATCATATGAGAAAACAGAATATGATCCTGAAGTACCTTGGAATTTAATAAATCGCTCGTTTGGTGTAGACACAAATGAAGCAGCTGGTGTTCACCTTAAAGAAATCTTAGGTTCTAATTGCTTTGATTTTCCAAAACCGACCTCTTTGATAAAATATTTGGTGAATTTTATCAAAGCTAATTATGTTCTCGATTTTTTTGCCGGTTCAGGAACGACGCTTCATGCTGTAATGCAACTGAACGTCGAGGACGGCGGAAAGCGTCAATGCATTCTTTGCACCAACAATGAAAACGGCATTTGTGAGGATGTGACTTACGAGCGCAATAAGCGTGTAATCAATGGATATACGAAACCAAACGGGGAACAAGTGGCCGGACTTATCGATAACAATCTCCGCTACTATCGCACGGAGTTTGTAGAGCGTAGTCGTTCGCCAAAGAATATGCGCAAACTTATCAATCTCTCTACTGATATGCTTTGCGTAAAAGAGAACCTTTATACTGAGCAAAAGACTTTCGGAGGTATTAAGACTCATCCTCAAATTTTCCGCTTCTTTGACGACGGCACAAAGCAAATGCTTGTAATCTATCGCGAAGAAATTGTGGAGGCGATTGTCGAACTCATTGGCAGTATGGAAGTAGTTCAGCCTATAAAGTTATATGTATTCTCGCCGAGCGAAGATCCGTGGCAACAAGAGTTTGAGCATGTGGCTGAAAAGGTAGAACTTACGGCTCTACCTGCAGCCATATATAACACGTACAAGCGCATTCTACCCAAGAAGCACGACAAGCTACTTAACCCTGAAGATGCCACTCTAGCGGCTAATGACGAAAACTATAATATCGGCGGACTATTCGGAGAGGAGGGTCAGTCATGAAAACACTGCAATATCAACAAGAGGCTATCAAACAACTCGTCGAAAAGGTGATTTACCAACTCAATCGTAGTGGCTCGCGTCGGAAGATTGTGTTTGATGCGCCCACTGGCGCAGGTAAGACAGTGATGGCGTGCGCCACTCTTGAAGCCATTGTCAACGAGTTGCAAAATCGCGGTGACTCGCGATATCAAGAGTGTGCTTTCATTTGGTTTGCACCGCGCAAACTTCATATTCAAAGCTACGATTCGCTCAAAAAGGCTTTTGGCGAGAGCCGTAAACTACGTCCGATAATGTTTGAGGAATTAGACGCCTCAGAGGGTATTCGGCCTGGCGAGATTCTGTTTGTAAACTGGGAGAGTGTCAACAAGGATAACAACGTGATAGCCCGCGACTCCGAAAATAGCGCAAGCATATATGAGATTGCCCGCCGCACACGCGACCAACTCGGACTGCCAATCGTCGTAATTATAGATGAGGAACATATGTTTTGGTCGAAAACCGCCGACAAATCCGCCGCTGTTCTCGACCGCATTAATCCGGTTGTTGAACTTCGTATCTCGGCCACACCTAAGACATTGCATTTCGATGATTACGTAAAAGTGCAACGTCTCGATGTGATTGAGTCGGGGATGATAAAGAAAGAGGTTATCCTCAATCCTGACATCGACGTGGATGTCTCGAACTCTATATCCCTTAACGAACGTCTCATAAAAACAGCTCTCGAAAAGCGTAATCGTATCTCCGAGGAATATAAAGCAATCGGGGTGAACATCAATCCGTTGTTGCTTATTCAACTCCCCAACGACACAAAGGTGGCCATGACAGCCGATGACATGGCTATTGCCGAACAGGTGAAGCTCTATCTTAAATCTATGTATGACATCACTGAGGAAAATGGAAAACTCGCAGTGTGGCTAGCCAATGAAAAGAGTAATCTCGCAGGACTTGAAAAGCCTGACAATCTGGCGCAAGTGCTTCTGTTCAAAGAGGCCATAGCCCTTGGTTGGGATTGCCCACGCGCTGCAGTGTTGCTCATCTTCCGAAAATTACAGAGCGACCAGTTCACCATTCAGACGGTTGGTCGCATACTGCGTATGCCCGAACAAAAACACTATCCTCGTGAAATTTTGAACTATGGCTATGTATATACCGACATCGCCAAAGACAAGATACAAATCATCTCAGCTGATGCCGACTACATTGTCAAGAATACAATCACAGCGACACGTCGTGCCAATCTTGTAAATGTCGAGCTTCCGTCGGTATATGCCGACCGTCCGAATATACTCCACAACTATCTTGGCTCTGATTTTCGAAAAGTACTCTATGCCGAAGCCGCTAACTTTTGGCGACTTGAACAAAATGCCGGACTTTTTTCCATTGCTGAACTTATAGCAATGTGCGGTGACGATGAAGATTTCTCTACGCTCCCTGAATCCGACGACAGTAAGGTAAACGAAAATCGTCGCCGTGTGCAGAACTTTCTGCGCCTCGACGTAAAGACTGTGAATGTGGAAATCCCCAAAGATGTACATTTTCAAAACGAGGAACAGACCATCAACGTAGAGCAGGTTAAATTCGCACGTACCACATCCGAGATTGACCGCGTTTTTCTTGCCTACATCTCTACTAAAGGTGGACAATTTGAGTCGCGCAATGGTGGACGTACCGATAAAATCGCGAACTATCTGCTAGAAATGATAGCTGACTTCTTTGGTATTTTCGATACAGATGCCAAAAAGATTGTCCTCTACCACGAAAACAAGCCCAAATTCGATCGTTTGCTCGACAAGGCTCTTGACTCGTATGCTAAGAAACGCAATCTGTACAAGCAAAAAGTTGAGCGCTCACTCAAAGAATACCAATGGGAGGTTCCGGAAGAGCGCGTTTACGATAGTGACACCAACGAAATAGTGCCCGAAACTGAAGCCCATGCTCTTGATCCATATGTGCAACTTATCAACGCAGGGTCGCAGACCGAACGCGATTTCGTGGCATACCTTGAGGACAATAAGCGATATATCGACTGGTGGTATAAAAACGGAGACAAGGGCAAAATGCATTACGCCATAGCCTATAAAGGCGAGGAGGGCGCCACTCCGCTATTCTATCCAGACTTTATAATCCGCATGAAAACGGGACTCATCTATATCTTTGATACCAAGACCGAAAACAGCGATATAGTTGCACCTGAAAAGCATAATGCCTTGCTCGCTTACATTCATGAAAACAGTACCGAAGCACATCCCCTAAGCGGCGGCATTATCATAAACCGTCCCAATCGTGGCGGTTGGCTCTACAGCAAACACCCCATAGAGAATACTACAGACCTTGACCAATGGGATATGTTCGACCCTAAAAATGCATGATATGGGTAAGTTATTAGTTATTGGTAATGGTTTCGACATTGCATTGGGACTGAGATCTAGGTATTCAGACTATATTAATGTAATTTCAGGTACTACCCGAAATGCATTTTGGCCATTTAGAGATGTTCCTACGGGAAGATATTCAGAGTGTTCTTTATATCGTCATTTTTACGATTATTTTCAGGCAAACAAAGATAATGCCGGTCATATTCGGTGGATTGACATTGAAGGAGAGTTATTGAAATATGTTCGCAGCAAAATAGGTCTCACTATTGATGAAGATTTGGCACGAGAGGATGAGAGCAGTTTTAATATGTTGAAGATGATGCTACAAAAATATATTAGCGTCATGCCCAATATTGAACCTGAATCACCAGATAAAAATATTATTCGACTGCTGAAGGCTATTAAGCTTAACGGAAAATTTGACAAGGCTTACTCTTTCAATTACACTAATCTTCAGAACGAACTGATTCGTTTTGGTGAATTTGAAACGAATAACTTACCAAACGTTGTCAATATTCACCGAACTCCTTCCAATGAAAATTATTTTAACATTGTATTAGGAATAAACGAAGATCCTTCAATACCTAAGTGTTACCGTTTTCTTTTCAAATCATCCCAAACGGAGTCCACTGATATTTTGCAAGATATGGCAAAAGCCAACGAAGTTATCTTTTATGGGATTTCTTTTGGTGAGATTGACTTTATCTATTTCAAAACGTTCTTTAAGCACATTGCCAATCAATCTATCCTAGACCCTAAAAAGCACATTACAATTTTTACTTTTGGCAAAAGAAGTGTAGAATCAATTCAGGATAGCCTTTATGCGATGGGGGTACTAATTCAAGACTTGAAGGAAAATTCATATTTCAGTATTGTTGATATGGAGAGAATATGGCTTCCAGGATATGATGAAACAACTTTTATAAACATTATTACTCGTCTTGAGTCAGAATAAGTTGTTAATATGAGTATTTGGAATTACATAGGTGAGTTTCTGCTGTTTCGGTGGCTGTTTGGTGGCCGGAACAAGAGCCATAATGTCGGCAACTTTCATCCGATCGATACAACTGATGATACATCACGACGAGTTGATATTGAGGATTATATCGCCAATGACCTTGATGATGATCTGCGTGCGATGAACCATCCGGCAGCAAGGTATTGCTCCCGACGGCTTTATCATGGTGCCGACATATACGACGATGAAGATGATGCCCTTGATGATTACGATCCTACCGACAGCGTCGGCTCTTCGTTCAACGATTTCATGAACGAGCAGGACGATTACGATATGATGGATGATGACTTTTAGAACGGCTGAATGATTATGGACAACGGGCAGATATTATTATTCCGGTCGCATGGTGGCGAAACGAAAATTGAGGTTCGGATTGCCAATGAAACCGTGTGGTTGACAGCCGACCAAATGGCATAGTTGTTCCAACGCGATCGCTCCACGATACAAAGGCAAATCAAACGCAAATTTGGCGGTTGCGAAATATAATTTCGCCTTATAGATGAAAAAATCGTATCTTTGGCTGTGCCGGAGATACTCGTGCTCGGCAAAATCAAAAAAATTTGTTTTGCTCTCGACTTATTCGTATCTTTGCAGAAAGCCTTAAACTATCCTGCAAGTGAGCGAAGATAACGACTATATCCCCGAGGCCGAGGGCGGCAAGCTGCCCTCGAAGCCTTATTGCGACCCCAAGGACGTGGTGAAGCATCGCCTGAGCGGCATGTTTCAGACCTGGTTTCTCGACTATGCATCGTATGTGATTCTCGAGCGTGCGGTGCCGAATATCGAGGACGGCCTGAAGCCGGTGCAGCGCCGCATACTCCACTCGATGAAGACTCTCGATGATGGCCGATTCAACAAGGTGGCCAACATCGTGGGCAATACGATGCAGTATCACCCGCACGGCGACGCTTCTATCAATGACGCGCTGGTGCAGCTCGGCCAAAAGGAGCTGCTTGTGGAGACGCAGGGCAACTGGGGCAATATCCTCACAGGTGCCTCGGCGGCGGCAGGGCGTTATATCGAGGCGCGCCTGTCGCAGTTCGCTCTCGAGACGCTCTACAACTCGAAGGTTACCGATTGGACTCTGAGCTATGATGGGCGCAAGCAGGAGCCGGTGACGCTTCCGTCGAAGTTTCCGCTGCTTCTTGCACAAGGCGCCGAGGGCATTGCGGTGGGATTGTCGTCGAAGATTCTTCCGCACAATTTCAACGAGCTGATCGATGCATCAATAGCCTATCTGCGCGGCGAGGACTTCACACTGTTGCCCGACTTCGTGACGGGCGGCTTCATCGACGTGAGCCGCTACAACGACGGGCGGCGCGGCGGGGTGCTGAAGGTGCGCGCAAGAATAGAGAAGGTGGACAACCGCACGCTGGCCATTACCGAAATACCTTTCGGTCGCACCACCGGCGCGGTGATCGACTCGATACTCAAGGCTTTTGAGAAGGGCAAGATAAAGATACGCCGCGTGGACGACAATACATCGGAACACGCCCGTATAGTGGTGCATCTGATACCCGGCACGTCGAGCGACAAGACCATCGACGCGCTATATGCCTTCACCGACTGTGAGGTGTCGATATCGCCCAACTGCTGCGTGATACGCGGCGACAAGCCGGAATTCTTAGGCGTAAGCGACGTGCTGCGCCACAGCGCCGACCGCACGGTGGATATCCTGCGGCGCGAGCTTGAGATAGAGCTCGGCGAACTGCGCGAGGCACTGATGTTTGCCTCGCTCGAGCGCATATTTATCGAGCAACGCATATACAAGGACAAGGAATATGAGGAGGCCGCCGACATCGAGGTCGCAAAGGCGCATATATACAAGCGCCTTGAGCCGTTCACGGGGTCGTTTACACGGGCGGTGACCGACGATGATATCCTGCGCCTGCTCGAGATAAGGATGAAACGCATCCTGCGGTTCAACGAGCAGGAGGCCGAGGAGAAGATAGCCAATCTTGCCAAGAAGATAGCGGCCACGCAGGAGCACCTCGACAATATCGTTGGATATGCGATAGACTGGTATACTGCACTGAAGGAAAAGTACGGCCACGCCTATCCGCGCCGCACCACCGTGCGCGGGTTCGACTCGATCGAGGCCGCCAACGTGGCCGAAGCCACCGAGAAACTGTATATCAACCGCGAGGAGGGCTTCATAGGCACGGGGCTGAAGAAGGACGAATTTGTGTGCAACTGCTCGGATATCGACGATGTGATACTTTTCTACAAGGATGGCCGCTACAAGATAGTGAAGGTGCAGGAAAAGCTCTTTGTCGACAAGGGCGTGATATATATCAACGTGTTCAAGCGCAAGGACGAACGCACTATCTACAACGTCATATACCAGAACGGCAAGGGCGGCACCTATATGATGAAGCGCTTTGCCGCCACAGGTCTTACGCGCGACAAGGAGTACAACGTGGTGCCCGGCGACCCGACGCCCGCCGGCTCGCGGATAGTATGGTTCTCGGCCAATCCTAACGGCGAGGCCGAGGTGGTGAAGGTGATTCTGAAGCCCAAGCGTGGACTGAAGAAGTTGCAGTTTGACGTCGACTTCGCCGACATGAAGCCCAAGGGGCGAGGCGCGATGGGCAATATAGTGACACGCAACGAGGTGCAGCGTTTTGCTCTCAAAGGCCGCGGCGTGTCGACCCTCGACGATCTGAAGGTATGGTTTGACCCCGATGTGCTGAGGCTCAACTATGAGGGGCGTGGCAACTATCTGGGTGAGTTTGCCGGTGACGATCTTGTGTTGGTGCTCACCAAGACGGGCGAGTTCTACACGACAAGTTTTGCGGCCACCAACCATTACGACGACAATATACTGCGCATCGAGAAATTCGATGCCGACAAAGTATGGACAGCCATACTCAACGATGCCGACCAGGGCTATCCGTATATCAAGAGGTTCAGATTCGAGCAGTCGGCACGTAAACAGCGTTATCTCACCGACAATGAGAAGTCGACGCTTATAGCGCTGAGCGACGCGTTCGGCGCCATGTTCAGAATATCTTTCGCGGCTCCCGACGATTTCCGAGATCCCGTCGACGTGGATGCCGACGAGTTCATAGGCATAAAATCGTTCAAGGCCCGTGGCAAGCGCCTCACCACCTATGCGCTTGCATCGGTAGAGGAGCTTGAGCCGAAGCCGGTTGCCGGACCCGCCGGGTCGGAAGATCCTCAGAACGTAGCCCCTGACGATGATACCGAGCCTGTCGACGAGAAGAGCGACGACGAGCTGCGCGACGAATTTTCGGGCCAACAAAGACTGTTTGACTGATGAGACGTCTGATTGCCATCTTTATAGCTGTTGCCGCGTCGCTGCCCCTGCATGTGCGGGCTGAAGAGGCCGGTGACAGTGTAGTGCGCCCCGTTCTGTCGGCCTATATGGTGGAGTCCGGGACGGCGCACGTGTGCGACACCTACCTCACTCCCTTGCATTATTCGGGGTGGAATGCCGCGCTGAGCTACGAGCGCATGCAGGCCATGAAGTTCAACCCCGAGAAGTGGGTGATGTGCCTCGACGGACGTCTGTCGCTCGGCTCCTCGGACAATCCGGCGCAGACGGCCTCGATATGGCAGATAGGATTCAGGCCGTCGTGGAGCATGATGTGGCGAAAACCGCTGCCCGGTGGCTTCACCCTCGCTGCCGGCGGCAATATCGGCGCCGACATCGGCGTGCTGTATCTGGCGCGCAACGGCAACAATCCGGCATCCGTGCGGGCATCGCTCACCGTCGGTGTCACAGGTATGGCGGTGTGGAACGGTCGTATTGGGCGCTTGCCGCTGACGCTGCGCTATCGGCCCGTGTTGCCGATTACGGGCATATTCTTCGCTCCCGACTACGACGAACTGTATTACGAGATATATCTCGGAAATCACGAGGGGCTTGTGCACGCGGCATGGCCGGGCAATTTCTTCAGGCTCGACAATCTGCTTACGGCCGACCTGCATTTCGGTGCCACGACGCTGCGTGTTGGCTACCGGTGTGAGATATTCTCGTCGAAGGCCTCGGGAATCGTGAGCCGTAATGTGACGCACGCCTTTGTACTCGGTATCACTACCGAATGGCTGTCGCTGCGGGCAGGAAGCCGCCGCACGCCTGATTCGCGTATAATCTCCTCAATGTATTAATTATGCGTAAGATAATTTCAATCATATGTGCTGCCGTGGTTCTGTCGCTCGTCTCGTGCCACGATGTCGAGAAATGGGACGATGATGCCGAGGGCAATTTTGATGCTTTATGGACGGTGCTTGACCGCCATTACTGCTTTTTCGAGGGAAAAGGCATCGACTGGGATTCGGTTTACCGTGTATACCGACCCAAGGTGAAGCCCGGTACCAATGTTATAGAATTGTACAGCATCTGCGCCGACATGCTCGACGAATTGCGCGACGGCCATGTGAATCTCACCACACCGTTTGCCACATCGTACTACAAGAAGTGGTGGAGCGATTATCCGCAGAATTACAATCAGCGACTTGTCGACGAGTATTACCTGCATTTCGGAGGCCTTACACGCGGAGGATTCACCTACGGTATGTTTGAGGACTCGGTGGCGTATGTGCGCTACCCGAGTTTCGCCTATGCGCCCGGTGATGGGACGCTCGACTGGATGCTCGCCTTGCTGTCGCCGTGCCACGCCATGATAATCGACATCCGTGACAATGGTGGCGGCGATATGACCGCCGTGGAAACCATAGTGCGCCGTTTCATAGACAAGCGCATTCTTGCCGGATACATAAGCCATAAGTCGGGGCCCGGGCACTGTGAGTTCTCCAAGCCTTACGCATATTATTTCGACCCTGCCGACGAAGGACGCATCCGCTGGAACAAGCCGGTGGTGGTGCTTACCAACCGGTCGACGTTCAGCGCGGCCAACAACTTCGTATCGGTGGTGCAGTACCTGCAGCAGTTCACCCTTGTTGGCGACCGCACAGGCGGTGGCTCCGGTATGCCTTTCAACTCCGAAATACCGTGTGGCTGGGCGGTGCGGTTCTCGGGTTCGCCAGTTTACGACGCGCAGATGCAGGCCACCGAGACGGGTATAGAGCCGGACGTGCATGTCGACCTCGATCTTGAAGCCTCGCTCAAAGGCATCGACACGATGCTCGACAAGGCCATAGAGATCGCCGAGCGCGAAGGCGAGAAGTACAAGAAGGAGCACAAATGAGGCAGGAATAGTCTACGCGAACAGGGTGCGGAAGGCTTCGTCGACGCGGGCCACTTCGATTATCTCGATGTTGAAACGGCTCAGATCCACGCCTTTGAGGTTGCCTTTCGGTACTATCATGCGTTCCATGCCGAGTTTGCACGCCTCCGACACACGTTGCTCGAGGCGTCCTACGGGGCGTATCTCGCCCGACAGCCCCACTTCACCCGCCATGCATGTGGAATGGGGGATCACCGTGTCGAAGTTGCTCGACAATATGGCCGAGATGACCGGTAGGTCGAGAGCGGGATCGCTTACTTTCAGGCCGCCGGCGATGTTGAGAAATACATCCTTGGCGGCGAGTTTGAAGCCCACGCGTTTTTCAAGTACGGCGAGGAGCATGTTCATGCGCTTGGAGTCGAATCCGGTTACAGAGCGCTGGGGAGTGCCGTATGCGGCAGTGCTTACGAGAGCCTGAACCTCGATGAGGAACGGGCGGGCGCCGTCGACTGTGACGCCCACGGCTATGCCGCTCAGCGCGCGGTCGGCGCCGGTGAGCAGAAGTTCCGAGGGGTTGAGCACCTCGCGCAGGCCGCGCTGTCCCATCTCGTAGATGCCGAGTTCGCTGGTGCTGCCGAAACGGTTCTTTATGGCGCGCAGGATGCGGAACATATACTGCCGGTCGCCTTCAAACTGCAGCACTGCGTCGACTATATGTTCGAGTACTTTTGGCCCGGCGAGCGAGCCTTCCTTGGTGATATGGCCTATGAGTAGCACCGGCACGCCTGTTTCCTTGGCATATTTCAGCAGCTGTGCGGCGCATTCGCGCACCTGGCTAACGCTGCCGGCCGAGGAGTCGAGCGCCTCGGAGGCGATAGTCTGTATGGAGTCGATGACGACGATGCCCGGGTTTACAGCCTCGATGTGCGCGAAAATATTCTCGAGCGATGTCTCGCAGACGATAAACATGTTGTCGGAGCCGCGGCCTATGCGGTCGGCGCGCATCTTTATCTGCGTGGCGCTTTCCTCGCCCGAGGCGTAGAGGATGGTCTTGCTGCGAATGGCGAGCAGATTCTGGAGCACGAGCGTCGACTTGCCCACACCCGGTTCGCCGCCGATTAGCACCATGCCGCCCGGTACGAGTCCGCCGCCGAGCACGCGGTTGAGTTCGCCCGACGGCAACTGTATGCGCGGCAACTGTTCGGCCGCAATCTCGTTTAGCACCTTTGCCTCCGAGCGGCCGCGGCTTGCCACTGGCGACGGCGAGCGCGAGGGCTTTGCGGCCACGCGCTCCTCCACCATGCTGTTCCATGCGCCACATGCGGGGCACTTGCCTTCCCATCGGGGCGACTCGTTGCCGCACTCGCTGCACATCCACACCGATTTGTATTTAGTCTTTGCCATGTTTGTCAGAATTGTCGTGCGCGGAATTGGGAGAGGGTGATTGCGGTGGCGGTGGCCACGTTGAGCGATTCGGATGTGGGGTGGCCTGCGGGGTAGGGAGGGATGAGCAGGCGTCGCGTCGCTGTGGCGGCTACTTCGGACGATATGCCGCGGCCTTCGTTGCCCATCACCACTATGCCGGCAGGGCTGAGCGGGGCGGTGTATATGTTGTCGCCGTCGAGGAATGTACCGTATACCGGGGCGCCGGCCTTGGCGGCTTCACGTAGCATGGCCGAAAGGTCGCCGTATACTACCCGCACGCGCGATATGGCGCCCATGGTGGCTTGTATGACTTTAGGGTTGAAGCAGTCGACCGTGTCGGTGGAGGCAATCACGGTGGTGATGCCCATCCAGTCGGCGGTGCGCATTATGGTGCCGAGGTTGCCGGGATCCTGCACGCGGTCAAGAGCCACGACGAGCTGCGAGGTCGCTTCGGCAGGGTGGAATGTAGCCGGCTCGGGCAAGTTGTATACCGCTATCACGTCGGGTGCGAGGGCCATTGACGACATCTCGCCTATCTCGCCGCGGTTGGCCTCGATGATGTCGAGGTCTGGCGGCAGCGGGTTGGCGGCGAGCCACTGCGGGGTGGCTATGATATGCCGTACTGTGAATGCGCCGATGGTGTCGAGCACGCATTTTGTGCCTTCGGCCATGAATGCGTCGAGGCGGCGCCGGCCTTTGATGTCGGAGAGCGATGCTATGTCGCGGCGGAGTGCTTTTGTGAGCTGTGTCATTCAGAATTCGTATCCGGCGTCGTCAATAAGCCGGCGGTCTTCGTCGACGGTCGAACCGATCGTGGTAAGCAGATCGCCCACTACGCCGCTGTTGATGCCGATGCGCAGAGCTTCGAGCTGTATTTCACGGCTCAGACGTTTGCGCCCTCCGGCAAAGCGCAGTTGTGTGTGGGGATGCACGAGTCGGAATATCGCGATGGTATCGAGAATCTCGTCGTCGCTCAGCGGCTCGGCGTTTTCGAGCGGTGTGCCGGGGATAGGCGACAGGAAGTTGATAGGTATCGAAGATGGTCTGGCGCGGCGCAGGGTGAGGGCGAACTCGATGCGCTGCATCTTGGTTTCGCCCATACCGATTATGCCGCCGGAGCACACCTCCATGCCGAGTTCGTGCGCATATTCGATGGTGCGCAACTTGTCTTCGATGGTATGGGTGGTGCACAGTGTGGCAAAGTGCGATGGCGCTGTCTCGAGGTTGCAGTGGTACCTGCGCACGCCGCAGTCGTACAGCTGCCTCATCTCGTCGCGGTCGAGCAGTCCGAGTGAGGCGCAGGTGGATATGCCTACCTGTTCGCGTATGTCGCGCAGCATGCCGGTGATTTTTTTTAGTGTCTCGCCTTTCACGGCCTTGCCGCTTGCCACGAGCGAGAATCGCCTTACGCCGGCTTTGTGGTTGAGCCGGGCCGCATGCATGCACTTTTCGCGGTCTATAAGCGGATATTCCTCGCATCCTGTGCGGTAATGGGCCGACTGGGCGCACCATTTGCAGTTCTCGGAGCATTTGCCCGAGCGGGCGTTGACAATCGAGCATGAATCGAATACGCGGGGGCAGAACTTAGCCGTGACCTTTGCCGCGGCTTCGCGCAGCTCGTGCGACGGTATATCGCACAGGCTATAGGCCTCGGCATCTGTAAGCATGCCGCCGGCCAGTACTTTTTCAATCAGATTTTCCATTGCAGATAGCGGCACAGCCGTCCGACGTTGTGATTGGTCGGCGTGTGTCGTGGTATATCGTGTGATATTATCAGTTGAAATCCATTTCGTCGAATCCCTCGGCCTCGAATTCATCGGGGTTGAAGGATTCAGAGCCATAGAACTCCTCGTCTATCTCATCGTCGGAAGGCAGGGCTTTGGCGGCCTTGGCATCTATCTGGGCGTCGAACTCGTCCATGTCCACTATCTGCTTCGGAGCGGAGCCGAGCGAGAGAGTGCAGACGGGATCCTTGAGTGTGCGGCCGGGGATCATTTCTTTCATTTCCATGAACAGTGCGCGGTCGGTCATGTAATCGAAAACGAAAAGCAGTCTCTGGCCCTCGTCATCTATGAAGTCTTCAAGCACGGCATCGTCCATGAGCCATGCTTCCTGATCGGAATCAAGATCCATGTCCTCGTAGGTGATTTCCTTACGCTTCTCCCATCCGTCATCGCAGATAAAGAAAGAGTCCATCATGGTTTTTTCCCATCCGCAACTGTCGCATATAGCATTCTTGAGGTCGAGAAATGTGGCCTGTGCGTCGATTTGAATTTCACGTTTGAATGTCTCGGCACCGTCCGAAACAATTCTGAAATTGAAAATCATATAGTTATGCTTGTGTTAGATTATAAATTCCATTTATTTGAAATCAATCAAGATTTCATAGTGCGAAGATAGCAATTATAAACTAAAAAATGCAAATAAAATCGGTTAAAAAAAATCCGGGGGTGCAAGTACGGCCATATGCCTCCGGCAAGTCGCGACAAACGCTACAGTGGCGTTGCGACAAATGCCACTGTTCAGTTCTATTAACCAACTACTTATGTAGTAACTTTGCATCAGCGTAATTACCACGACACTTTAAAATCCATTTCTTAATAAATCCGGCCTCTAAATCATGGAACCCATAGGACAGCTTATCAAAGACGAACTCACTGCCCAGGAGCGTTCGGTGGCATGGTTTGCCCGAAAGCTTTGCCTCGACCGTTCGAATGTGTATCGCCTTTTTCAGAAAAACAGTATTGACACATCACTGCTGATGCGGATTTCGCTTGTGCTCAACAAGGATTTCTTTTCCATGTTGTCCGATCAGGTGAACCTGCGGCGGGATTTGCAGCATTAGCGTGTCAATTACGCTACATTACAACCGCTTGTGACATAAACATTTGTCGTAACTTTGTCGTGCTATAAATTCATCGGCATGCGTCGGTGTAAAATAAGGATAATAAAACAATCAATCCACATTAATAATTTATTAAAACAATTTATGAACAAAGATTTATTGAAAATCGCGCTTCTTTCGCTTGTGTGCGCATCGATGCCGGCTTCGTTCATGTCCTGTAAGGACTATGACGACGACATCAATCGTCTCAATAAGGAAGTCGCCGAGAACAAGTCTGCCCTTGACAACATCGCGCAGAAAGTTTCTCAGGGTGGTGTGATTACCTCGGTCGTTCCTACTGCTGATGGCAAGGGTGTTGTCATCAATATGGAGAAGGATGGCAAGACCGAAAGCTTTACCATTCAGAACGGTACCAACGGCAAAGACGCCGATGTGTGGACCATCAACGCCGAAGGCTACTGGTGCAAGAACGGCGAACCCACCGAATATAAGGCTGTCGGTCAGGACGGCAAGCCCGGTGAGAACGGCAAGCCCGGACAGGATGGCAAGCCCGGTGCGACAGGTACCCCCGGCGACTACTACAAACCCAACAACGAAGGCTACTTCGATCTCTATACCTGGGATGCAGCTGCCAATAGCTATGTGCTCAAACAGAAGAATGCTATCCGCTATGCAGTCGACGGCGAGCATATCACCGCTGTTGTATCGGCCAACGATGTATACCTCTTCGGTGTGGAAGGTCAGGACGGCGCAATCGTGCTTGCCAAGACAGGCGCTCTGCGCGGCCTTGTTTTCAAGCCCGATTTCTACTATCAGGGTATCGAGGCAATGGATGCAGCCACATTCAAGTTCAACGAACTCAAGACCCTCCCTGTAAGCCCCGACGGCAAGAACGGCAACGACGCTCCCGAGGTCAAGGATCTAGTGAGCATGACTCCCGCTCTTGTGGCCAACTACTATCTCAACCCATCGAGCGCAAACGTAGAGAATATCTTCGGTCTCGAATTCATTACCGAGGATCTCGTTTATGCCCGTTCGGCTTCGTCGGTTACCGCCAAGATCTTCGACCAGTCGGCCAATAAGGGTATCCTTACCGTCAAGGCCAATCTTCAGGGCGATATCAAGAGCATCAGCGATGACGACCAGGTTACCGTACTTGCTCTCAAGGCCCGTCTCAACGAGAAGGCGGGTGTGTCCGACACAGTAATCGTTTCTGATTACGCGGCTGTACGCGCCTCGTACTATACCGATATCGACCTTGCGGTTCCTGCAAACGCTACCGGTGTCACTTTGAGTAATCCTCCCTCGGCCAACCACTGGTATACAAAGGCTGCCGACGCTATCGCTGCTGAACCAGCCCTCACGATCGCATGGAACAACAAGGAAGGTATCGATCTGTCGAAATACATCCAGGCTGACTACACCAACGCCGAAGGCAAGCATGTGAAGTGGGCCAAGCCTGTCAACGAATATGGCTTCAAGTATATCTATGAGCTTGTAGGCTACACTGAAGGTTCCAATCAGACATCTCAGTCGGCTCATGCAGCTCTCAACCCGGCAAACAACGCTTTCATCCATGCCCAGATGCCTAAGGACGGCAAATGGCAGCCCTGGTGCGACGACCAGAACAAGGCTTCGGTAGGCCGTATGCCTCTCGTACGTGTCAGCCTCGTCGACACCGTTACAGCTTCTCGTCCTGTTGCCGCTGTGGCTTATGTGAAGCTTGAGATCGTTGTCCCCGGCGCTGTACCTCCCGCCGAGGCTATCACTCCCGTAGACTTCAACTGGACAAATGGCTACACTGTGAGCTGCGCTACCGCCGATCAGGAATTCAAACTCGCATGGCACCAGGTTGAGGAGCGTATCCTTGCCACACTCAATATGGAGAAATCCGAATTTGAGAAGAACTATGAGCTCCGTTGGGAGAATGCGGCCGACTTCCTTGCCCAACAGGTTAACATCGCTGCCGACAAAACTATCAGCAACGCTACCGTGAAGTACGGCAAGGTAAACCTCGTAGACGACCTCAACGAAGGCACCACCACACGTGTGCTGAAGTGGACTATCACAGCCAACGACGTATACAACTACTTCACCGGCTCCACCAAGCCCACCTCAATGAAGGTGACTGTGGTATACGACGGCAAGACCGGCACACGCTATGCAGGCACACATGTATCCGTGACATTCACATGGGCTCCTTCGCCTCTATACGTGAATCCCACCGCAGCAGTCGATGACAGCAAGAAGATCGCTGAACTGTGGTATACATACAACACCGGCCTCTCGGCATCCAACGGCGGCAAGAAAGAGGAGACACACCTCAACGTGGCTGTTCCCAACAATAACCTCACTTCGGCAGCCTGCACATTCATCAACAACATGCTCTATCCTTTCGTAGGCAACAAGGAAGTAGGCCTCACCGGTCTTGATGCCACAATCTACAAAGATTACGTGACCACCAAGGACGCATTCGAGTTCACTACCCTCGCCAATGCTCCCGCCGAAGTGAAGGGTATGTCCGGAGCAACCTATGTCCTTCTGCCCGACGGTGTCAACCTAAAGGCTTATATCAAGGGGCAGCCCGCCACAACCGCAGAAACTGTTGCCAAGATCGACAACAGCACCTATCAGGTGGAATACCAGAACAACGATGTGGCAAAGGATATTCTCAACTTTGCCGGCGCCCAGCAGCTTGCCTATGGCGAGACTCTCGCTGCTACCGTCAAGGTATCGGCTGTGAACGGCTGCTCGAAGCCCCTCTTCCTGAGCAACAACACATACAATGTGCGTTTCCTCCGTCCTATCACAGTCACCGACAAGGAAGCACCCGCACTTGAAGATGCCAAGGACAACGGCTCGACTCTCGAGATCGCCAAGTGCATCGGCTTCAAGGACTGGCGTAACATTGACTTCACCACAACCAACAAATATCTTGATTACTATGGTGTGGAAGGTGTCTTCGTGGGCATACTCAACCCCAACACCGGCAAGGTGGAAGAGGTGAAAGGCGATGGCGCTGATATCACCGAGTATGTGACCACCAACCTCAACGGCGGCTCGCTCGACACCCAGAAACTGTCGTCGGTTCTTCCCGACATCCGTCTCACATACACGCCTGCATCGGCCCTCTCGCTCAACACTATC
Source organism: uncultured Muribaculaceae bacterium (assembly GCA_910577355.1). Classification (GTDB taxonomy): domain Bacteria; phylum Bacteroidota; class Bacteroidia; order Bacteroidales; family Muribaculaceae; genus CAG-873. The sequence goes on along the minus strand of CAJTMY010000008.1, from coordinate 11,036 downwards.
GGTGTGATCAACTACAAGAACGGCGGCAACGTGCTCGGCTATGCCTTCAAGATCCGCGTTCCCTTCGTAGTGAAGTACAAGTGGGGCTATGTCAAGCTCAACCTTGACATAACCGTGAACCCGACCATCGGTCAGTAATTTGACATCCCCTCGGTTAAATCAATAAATCAATGAGGCAGGGGCGTAGCTTCTACGTCCCTGTCTCTATCTACCGATTGAACCTGAAATGAGATCTTTATTTCCAATCGCTTTTTGTCTTTCGATGGCTGTAGCTCTCTGTTGTGCCTCGTGCGGCGGATCGGGCGACAAGACATCGGGCTTGCCCGAGGAGAACCGCATGGTGCTCACTGGGCAGGATACTACCCTCAGTATCGGCCTTGTACGCGAGTTCATGAACCATGTCATAGCCGGCGACCCCGACGGTGCCGCATCCATGCTTTATATAGTGGACTACGACGATGAGGATCGCGAGCCGTATCCTATCACACTCGAACAGCGCGACCGGCTGGCGCCAATGCTTTCGATGCCGGTAACCGATTATGAGATAGTCGACTGCATATATAAGTCGCCCGAGTGCAATGAAGTGCAGTGCCGTGTCAATATCGGAGGCCGCATAAGCACCAACTGGTACTTCAAGCCTGTGCGCTATCTTGGCACATGGTATCTGTGTGTCAAGGAGTCGTCGAACGGCGACAGCCCTATGGAAGGCAAAAAAGCCGATATAACGTTATGACATAAGCAAGATAGGTTTCTCATATTGAAAAGTCTACTTTATATTGAGTATATTATGATTGAATTAGTAGATTGAAACAGTTAAAGTTTTCACAAGCCTTTAATTATAAGGGCGCCTCACGTCGTGACGACGCGGGGCGTTTCTTTTTAGACAATATGTTGAGACAGAACTTTTGCCTGTCAAAAGTCGGATAAAAATTGGAAGTGTAGAAATAAATGGTTAAATTTGCGGTGTTAATTTAATTAAACCAACCTTATGTCAAAAGTAACTGTAATCGGCGCCGGCAATGTAGGCGCTACATGTGCGAATGTTCTGGTGACCAATCAGGTTGCCGACGAAGTGGTGCTTCTCGATATCAAAGAAGGCGTTGCTGAAGGCAAGGCCATGGATATCATGCAGACAGCCAATATCCTCGGCATCAACACCCGCCTCACCGGTGTTACAAACGATTATGCCATGACTGAAAACTCGGATGTGGTTGTCATCACTTCCGGTATCCCACGCAAGCCCGGCATGACCCGAGAGGAGCTCATCGGTGTGAACGCAGGCATCGTGAAGTCTGTTGCCGACAACGTGCTCAAGCACTCGCCTAATGCCATCATACTGTGCGTGTCGAATCCTATGGACACCATGACCTATCTTATTCATAAGGTTACCGGCCTGCCCAAGAACCGTATCATCGGTATGGGCGGCGCACTCGACAGCGCACGCTTCAAATATTTCCTGAGCATCGCTCTCGGTGCCAACGCCACCGAGGTGGAAGGCATCGTGATCGGCGGTCACGGAGACACAACCATGATACCCCTCACACGCTTTGCCGCATATCGTGGTCTGCCCGCTTCGTCGCTCCTTCCCGCAGAACAGCTCGAGAAGGTCGCTGCCGACACAATGGTAGGCGGTGCTACCCTTACCAAGCTTCTCGGTACTTCGGCATGGTATGCCCCCGGTGCAGCCGCAGCACAGGTTGTGGCCGCCGTGCTCCACGACCAGAAGAAGCTCATCAGCTGCTCCGCTCTGCTCGACGGCGAATACGGCGAAAAGGATCTCTGCATCGGCGTGCCCTGTCTCCTTGGCCGCAACGGTATCGAGAAAGTCGTTGAATTCGACCTCAACGAAGCCGAGAAGGAAGCATTCCGCAAGAGCGCCGAGGCCGTGCACAAGACCAACGCCGCCCTCGCAGGCTGCTGCTAAATAGCTATGCCGTAACCTTCACCGGAGAGAACAGACTTATAACCTTTTGTCCTCTCCGGTTGTTTTTATCATTATAACTTGTTAATCATGAAGAAATATCTATTTATTGCAGCCGTAGCTGCCTTGTCGCTAGCTTCGTGTGCCAAATCGGAATCTAAGACCGATGGTGGCGAATCTGAAGCGGTCGAAGCCATCGAATCCACTGGAACCACCGGTGTACCGGACGATAACACCGCCGACGAGATCTTGCCTCGATGGAACGCCGAAAAATATGGCAAGGTGGAGGAACTTACAGATGATAACGCTCTGCGCCCCGACACCAAGGTATCGGGTCTCACAGTCGTGGATTTCAACGCCACATGGTGCATGCCGTGCAAGCAGTTTGCCCCGGTTTTCCACGATGCAGCCGGCAAGTATGAAGGCGTGCATTTCGTATCGGCCGATATTGACAAGCTGCCGGCCACAGCACAGGCATTCGCCATCGAGGCCGTGCCTACGGTAGTGTTCATCAAGCCCGACGGCACAACTCTGCGTTTTGTAGGCACTGAAGATCTGCTTCCCGCCGAGAAATTTGAGAAACTGATAAACGACAATTTCTGATTTGACAGATCTCAGGGACATTATCAGCCGCCGTCTTGGCATAGCCGAGCCAAATGCCATGCAGCAGGCCGTGTGGTCGTCGCGGGCCGGACGGCTTGTTGTGCTGTCGCCTACCGGTTCCGGCAAGACCGTGGCTTTTGCCGGAGCTGTGCTCCGGCGACTCCTGCCTCCTTGCGGCGATGTGCAGGCATTGGTGCTCGCTCCCTCGCGCGAGCTGGTGTTGCAGATAGCCGAGGTGATGCGCCGTGTGTGCGAGGGCTATAAGACCGCCGCACTGTATGGCAAGCACTCGATGGCCGACGAAACGGCCACACTTAGCGTGGTGCCCGACATAATCGTGGCGACTCCGGGTCGCATGCTCGATCATCTGAACCGACATACGGTCGATATCGCGGGGCTGCGTATCCTCGTGATCGACGAGTACGACAAAGCCCTTGAGATGGGATTCCATGACGAGATGCGCCGCATATGCGCGCATATACGCAAGCCGGCTACTGTGATACTCACATCGGCCACCCGGCTGCAGGAGATGCCGCGCTTCATAGATATGGGCGAAGCGGAGATTGTCGACTTTTCGTCGGCCTCCGATCCACGGTCGCGCACCAACATAGCCCGTGTAGAGAGTCCCGCCCGCGACAAGCTCCAGACTCTTGTCGACCTGTTGCGCTCGCTGAGTGATGACAAGGTGATAGTGTTTGTCAACCACCGCGAGTCGGCCGGGCGGGTATATGAACGGTTGCGTGCCGAAGGATTGCCCGTAGGATTATATCACGGCGCCCTTGAGCAGATCGACCGCGAGCGGGCCGTGATACAGCTCAACAACGGCTCTACACCCATACTTGTGGCCACCGACCTCGGTTCGCGCGGACTCGACATAGATGCCGTGGGCACTGTGGTGCATTATCATCTGCCCGGCTCGGCCGAGGTATGGATGCACCGCAATGGCCGCACGGCCCGTGTGGATGCGGCAGGCAATGTGTATGTCATCACATCCGAGGCCGACGATATCCCCGACTATGTGGTATGGGATCGCGACTACAATCCCACCGGCCGCAGCGACAGCCCGATACGCCGCACTATGGCCACGTTGCATGTCAATGCGGGCCGCAAGGAGAAGATATCGCGCGGCGACATAGTGGGATTTCTGTGCAACAACGCCGGCCTTGAGGCTTCGGAGATAGGAAAGATCGATCTGCGCGACCATGCGTCATATGTGGCTGTCCCACGCAAGTGCCTGCCGACGGTCGCCGCCATCGCCGCTCCCAAGATCAAGGGCAGGCGGGTACGTGTCACAAAGTTTGAATGATCTGTTAAATTACCCGTTAACACCAACTTAAAAATACTTAACAACCGCACATTTCATATGTGCGGTTGTTTCTTTCATATAGCCGCAATATTCATTGTTTAGGCTTACCTATGATCAACCGATAATAAAAAACACACAGATATGTCTTCCAAAGCATTTGAAGCCAAACTGCTGGCAATACAAGATAACTTGTTGAATTTCGCCTATCTTCTTACATCCAACCGCGATGACGCCTGCGACCTGCTGCAGGACACCACCCTAAAGGTGCTCGACAATGAGGACAAGTACATCGACAATACCAATTTCAAGGGATGGGTGTTCACGATAATGCGCAATATATTTATAAACAATTACCGCAAGATGGTGCGCGCCAATACAGTGGTGGATCAGACCGAGGATCTGTACCATCTGTCGATGCCGCAGAACTCAGGCTTTGATACACCCGAAGGCTCCATGGCCATGAAGGAGATACACGCGCTCATAGACAGTTTTGCCGACGATCTGAGGATACCGTTCTCGATGCATCTTGCCGGATATAAATACGCCGAGATAGCCGAGGCCACCGGCACGCCGATAGGCACAATCAAAAGCCGTATATTCTTTGCACGCAAGCGTCTGCAAAACGAGCTCCGTGATTATCGCAACGACCGGTGACCGATTTGTGCGGAACATGATTGTTTTGCTGTCCGGAGTTGCTTGAATAATGTCATAAAATCCTTATCTTTGCATCTCAAAAAGGATTTTATGACATACCTGCAGATAGAGGAGCTCACCAAGAGCTATGGCGACCGCATGCTGTTTGCCGATGTAACTTTCGGCATCGACGAGGGCGACAAGATAGGTGTCGTGGCCAAGAACGGCACAGGAAAGTCAACGTTGCTGCGCATAATTGCCGGCCGTGAAGATGCCGACAGCGGCTCGGTAGTGGCACGCAACGGTCTGCGCATCGGATACCTTGAGCAAAAGCCTGCATTCGAGGGCAATCCAACTGTGGCCGAGGCTGCTCTCGCGAGCGACGACCCGGTAGCCGCCGTGGTGCGCGAATACGAGGCTGCGTCGGCGTCGGGCAACCCCGACCGCATGCAGCAGGCATCGCACGCGATGGACGCCGCCGGCGCGTGGAATTATGAAGACCGCCTGAGGCAGCTGCTGGGACAGCTCAATATCACCGACCTCGGCGCACGTGTCGATACCCTGTCGGGCGGACAGCGCAAGCGCGTGGCTCTTGCTGCCGTGATAATGCGCGAGCCCGAGCTGATAATCCTTGACGAGCCCACCAACCATCTCGATATAGATGTCATAGAGTGGCTGGAGAACTATCTGAGGCGATCGCGTGTCACACTGCTGATGGTGACGCACGACCGCTACTTTCTCGACCGCGTGTGCAACCGCATCATAGAGATTGACAACCGCACCATATATACTTATGACGGCAATTACGACTACTATCTGCGCCGCCGTGCCGAGCGCATCGAGGTCATGACCGCCGAACTTGCGAAAGTACGCAACACACTGCGCCGCGAGCAGGAATGGATGAGCCGGCAGCCGCAGGCCCGTGCCGGCAAGGCCAAATACCGCATCGACGCCTTCTACGAGCTTAAAGACCGCGAGCGCTCCGGCATACGCCCCGCCAAGGATGTTAATCTCGACGTAAAGGCATCATATATCGGCTCCAAGATATTCGAGGCCGAGCACATCTCCAAGGCGTTCGGCAACAAGGTGATACTGCGCGACTTCTCCTATACGTTCGCGCGCTACGAGAAAGTGGGGCTTATCGGCGCCAATGGCGTGGGCAAGTCGACATTCATCAAGCTGTTGCAGGGTCTTATCCCGGTCGACGGCGGCTGCTGGGACGTGGGGCAGACAGTGCGCTTCGGATATTACAATCAGGATGGCATCGCGTTTGACAGTTCCAAGAAGGTTGTCGACGCCGTCACCGAGATAGCCGAGGAGATCGATACGGGCGAGGCGCGCCTGTCGCCTATGCAGTTTCTCAACCGCTTCTTGTTCACGCCGGCCGATCAGCAGAAGTACATCCACACTCTAAGCGGCGGCGAGTTGTGCCGCCTGCATCTTGCCGTGGTGCTGATGCGGCAGCCCAACTTCCTGATACTCGACGAGCCTACCAACGATCTTGATATCGTCACCCTCGGTATACTTGAAGAATATCTTGCCGAGTTCAAGGGCTGTCTTATAGTGGTGAGCCACGACCGCTATTTCCTCGACAACATAGTCGACCACCTGTTTGTGATGGACGGCGACGGCGAGGTGCGCGATTTTCCGGGCACATACAGCGAGTATGCCGAGTGGCGCCGGAATCGCGAAGCTGAGAAATCTCGCGCAGAAGCCGAGACAAAGCCTGCGCAGCAGCGTCCCAAGGCCGAGCGCAAGCCAAAGATGTCATTCAAGGAACGCAAGGAATTCGAGGCGCTCACAGCCGAGATCGAGGCTTTGAACACTGAGAAAGCTATGCTCGAGGCTCGGTTCAACAGCGGCGAGACCCTTGCCGACGCCGCGGCATTGGCCGCACGTTATCAAGAGGTGAAAGACCTCCTCGACGAAAAAGAACTCCGCTGGCTCGAACTCTCAGAGCTGGAATAAGAGTTATTGCTTATGAAATGAGTGGCGATAACCGACCGAATCATTGTATCCCAACGATATAATCATGTCGAGATTGTAGAATGGTATCTCGCGAGATACCTGCCGGTTGTCCTCTTGGCGAACCTGTCGGAAATACCGACAGGTTGAAGTCTCGTCCAGTTCTTCGTACTCATAGATGTGTTGTATGTGTTAAACCACATTACTTCTTGAGGTATGTTATCAGTTGCAGTGCGGAGTTTGGATCATTTATTAAATAAAAGAAAACTGCGACATAGAAGTCGTTATTCGTCACAGTTTTCTTTTATATGTTAATTAAAGAGCTTTAATCATATCTGAAAAGTTTTTCCAACCATCAGCATTTTTATATAGTTCAATGCTATTTTTTGGTACACGGATTTCTTTCAGACTTTAGACTCTTTGATTCAAAATCTTCATCCGGGTGAAATATTGGAGGTGTAGTTCCATAACTTACTATGGTTTTATATCTATCATATTGCTGCTCCGTACTTTCAATGCCACACGAGATAGCTCTAATCCCAACCAAAGAGTCTCAACGCTTAATCTCAGAAGTAGTCAGCCGGCACTCTATAGCGACACCACTTTACGATAATTGCCCAAAAGAAGAGCGCCGCGGCTCAAACACTGAGGTAATCTTACGGCGCTCTATGTGGGTCAACCGGATTTTATTTTTTCAAGATTTTTTCAGTACCTGTTTTGCTCTTTTTGATGTAGATACCGGGGGTGACGGCATTGCTAACCTTTATGCCCTGTAGATTGAAATACTCAACATCATTATGAGACTCGCCAAGAATCTGATTTATTTTGGAAAATGGATCATCGGGCATTGCCGCATTAAACTCGGGCGTATAATGCGTTTCCATCTTCTGACGCCCGTTAAGAATGAACTCTACGACAACGTCTAGATCGGTCGGGCGCTCGAAATTATACCGATATCCATCCGTTGACTTGACCGTGACGCCATTAATCTTAACGTTTTCAATTTCAAGACCGTCTATCTGCGGCACAATAGAAATAGAATTCTCTGCCTTATGTATCTGATACTGCCACATTTCTTTAACGTTGGTACCTACGCAATCGTAAGTCTTCTTGGTTGCCCCCGGCACATAGAAATTTTCACAGTCGTCGATATACGCATTTGGATAAAGTTTTCCAGAATAATAGTTAAGATAATGATCGGGGCAAATCAGAGTAGTAAGATTTATCCTACTCTCATTCCTGAGATAAACATCCTTCAGATTTGGATTATAGTTGATGCCCTGAACTCCTCGAAAATTTTTTCCAATGGTGATTGACTCTAATTTCTCATTGTCTCTAATCAACTCGCTATCAGCAGAAGCAACTTTGTCGGGAAGTGCAATGTGCTTTAATGCAGGATTGTGGCAAATGCATAGATATCCCATATACTCTACCGATTCCGGTAAATAAATTTCCTCAACATTTTGCAAACCACATAACGAGGCACCTAAGATTTTCTCTACTCCGTCAGGAATATAAAGCGGCGAATGAATCTGTCCAGCTGCTAATATAAGCGACTTCATGTCTTTAGAATAAAGGATGTTGTTTATTTGGGTATAATATGGGTTTTCTTCATGGACAGTAATTGATTCAAGATCCCTCATATTATAAAAGACCCCGAAGACATCGTCGTTGTATAAGCGCAGGTTCTTGTGAATATTTAGATTCTTAAGGCTCATGCAGTTGTCAAAAGCTAATCTATCTATAAATTTAATGTTATCGGGAATCTCAACAACTCCCAGATTTTGACAATCTTCAAAACATCCAAGAGGTAAGGATGAAAGCGAAGTTGATAAAACAACCTGTCTCAAAGCATAACAACCTGTGAAAGCAAAATTTCCAATACTGATAACACTTGATGGCATTATTATTGATTCTATCTGCGAATTCTTAAAACTTTCGTTTCCAATGTATTCGACAGCGTAGTCTTTCCCGTTATATGTAATTGAAGAAGGGAGAATGATATTTGTCACATTATCATCACAACTTTTTATTGTTGCCGCATAATTTTGCAGCCAGTAAGTTATACCATCTTGATTTATCGCATACATTCGTAAGTCGATATTATCATCTTCGATAATTTCAGCTGCACGTCCCCAAACTGGATGTTCGGAATATAGATCTTTACTCCCCGTGGGAACATATAGTTTACCACTTGCGTTAAATAATCCGGCCATAAACAATATATCGTTACATTCGATAGGCGTTTTTGAATGTAAAGCGATTGATGATAGGGGTGTATTCAGACTGAAAGCATTATTCTCTATAAGCCTCACTGTTGGAGGTATATCCAAAGAAGCTATATTACAATAAGCAAATGCGCCCTCCCCAATACTCTCCAAATTTAAAGGCAAACTCATTTGTTGCAAACGGGGATGATTGGAGAAGCTCATGGACGGTATGCAGTTGGCGGCTTGAAACTTATTTCGGATTTCTGAATCCTCATTGGCATTTAAATATTCGTGAATAGTACAATCGCTCAAGTCTAATATTTGGGTGTTTCTTGCATTATCTGTTAAATACCAAATATCTTTAGCGTTGATATTTCCTTTAATTGTTAACTGACGTGAAGAGTGTAATTTATGAATATCTATAAGAGTTTCTAGAGAACCTGGAGTTTCCACCGTCACCTCTTCTGTCCCAAATTCTAATTTACGCAAATCTATAACATATTCTCCGGGTTCTATCACAAGACTTAAGTGACCATAATCGACATCGAGCAAAGGATCGGTACCTTCTTTTACACAAGGATATCCAGTATCGATTATTTTATTGTCCTTATAGATGGTTACGCAAAAATTATATTCATAAGGGGATGAGAAAATTAACGTAGAGCCACACAGTACGTCTTGCAGCCCTTCTTGCAGCTGAGTGGTCCCATAAGAATAACTTCCATCCCAATATTTTGCACATCCGTTTTGATCTGAGATTAATCTTACTGTGGATTTTCGGGGAGAATTACCTCGCACAGGCGCACCGGAAGAAGCCTCCGAAGTTCCGGGCACGATGAGCCATTTATTATCTAATTCTTCAAGTGCAACCAACTGAATCAAATCATCCGGGGATATTGAAGAATTCTTAACTTCGACCCCTGCAAAATATACAGGAAACTCATGGATATTTCCTGCTGCATCTTGTAGTTCAAGGGAGGATAAGATTTCTTTAATTCTAAAATTTCGATCTGTAAGAGCTATTCCAATCTTCCCCTTAAATAAGGTCGGCTTGGTAAAAACTCTGCAAGCAACATCGAACGGAACATTTTTTTCAACGTTTTCAACACTGATATTGAAACCACATGGACTATCCGTCAATGTCCATTGATAGCCAGCATCAACATACGCCGGTGAGTAATCCATATTCGATTTATCCGGCTGAATTCCTACTACCATGCCGGAGTCTTTTTGGAAAAAGAAACCTTCGGGATTTAAAGCGCTCAGTTGGTAAAAGCCATTAGACAGGCCGTCCCATCCCCAGTTAAAATGAAAACTACCATCTGAGGGATTATAACCATCACATACAAAAGCATGGCTAACCCCATTTCCCGCACTATGATAAATTACAGGTCTGTCTTGTTTTATCTCGTTGATTAACTTACTGCGCCATTCACTTTCCGAATACTTTTGTGAATGGATATATTCTGTAGATAGGCTATATGAAAATTGATTTCTTAGGGCATGTCCAACAAAATATGTAAAAGTTTCACTCGACAACTCACCATAATTCATATCCACTGATTTTCCTGCAGCTGACATGACCTGTGCCAACTCTTTAGTTTCGTTTGTCGCTGTTGGATCATAAGAATCATTAGCGAGGGAGTTCCATTGAAAATGATAGTCTGAGAAATCAACTGTCTCAAAGCTGTAAATTAGATTATTAAGATAAGAATGACGCCCTCGTCCCTGCTGAGGCCAGTTGTGGTATTTCATCACTATCGCCATGGCTGTGGCTACGCAGCCTGTCGGGGCGTGTACGCCGTTTATTTCAGGGGTGAACTGATTGTAGGGAGCGCCTTGACCCCATTCGGCTGTTTCGAGAAGCACGCTTTCGGAGTCTTCGGGAGCGCGGGCTGTCGACTTCCACGATGGATGAACTTCGGAACCATAGAGATTTTTGATTTGTTCTGCGTAGCTCTCGAGGAGGGCTTTCAGTTGCGGTGGCACATTGTTTGGATCGAAAGTGGCTTTGTCCGAGTAGCCGAGGACTCGCTGTGCGCGGTCGTCTCCGGAGATGATGGCGAAGCTGCGAGAGTTTTCGCCGGAAAATATATAGTAAGGAGCAGATTCGATGTTGTCGTTGGCCGTCTTTATTCTTTTGACTTTCATTGGTGGCGTGCCGGTAGAAGCCACAGAGCCATTCAGGATCTCGGAGGCAATAGCAGCGGCTTCATCGGATGAAATCTGGCGGGCGTTAGCCGAGATAGTCAACGCAATCAGGATTAGAGTTAGAAGGTAACGCATAATGATGCAATGGCCTCGGTCATCCTCTCGTTGGCGGTTGATTGGTTTAAAGAAAAAGGGGTCAATGTAAAAAGCATGTTGTTAAAATAAGGTCAAAGATGCTTACCTTTGC
>CAJTMY010000007.1 GCA_910577355.1 uncultured Muribaculaceae bacterium | reverse complement strand
TCTTCGCCCGCAAGAAACTCCAGGAGCGCTTCGCCGACTACCGCTGATTCGATTCGGCAACAGGATTTTTTCGCAACAACATAAAGCCGCCTTCGGGCGGCTTTTCTTTATATATTCTTAATAGAACACTATCGTCTTGGGTATGTCGCCCGTGCGGCGGGTCCACTTGCGTGTGCCGGCAGGTGTATGGCAGTGTATATATCCCGGATTCACATAATTGCCGGCGTCGGTCACATATATCTCTTTTGTCTCGGGATTTACCGCCACTCCATATGGCATCCTTATGTCTGATTGGGTTCCGTCGCTTATAAAGCAGGTATTCACACACTCGATGCGGCGTGTATCATATATGGCATACACGCGGTCGGTATTGTCGTCGAGGTAGCTGAACGTTCCCGATACTGTATACAGCGAGTCACCGGCCATATATAAGTTGCTTACAGGATGGTTGAAACTGCGTACAATCTCTTTGCGCTTCGGGTCGTAGACAAAGAGCTGCGACGGTCTGTCGAAATAGTCGCCGCGCGAGCTTATCCACAATCGGCCCGAGGTGTCGGCGGCTATAAGGTCAAGGTTGATCGCAACCTTGATAGTCTCAGTCACGCGCATGGTGGCCGCGTCTATCACCGATACGGTATTCTCATAGTTCGGCACCATGTATCCGCCCGAATTGGCCACATATATCCGTCCGTCGCACACCGCTATGCCGTCGGGCTGGAATCCTACGGCCGTACGGGCGGTCTCGCGCAGCGTGGCCGTATCTATACGTGCCACAAACCCCTTCTGCGAGTATTCCGGATTGATCTCCACCGGCCCTGCATACGATGTGACATATGCGTACGGGCCGTCGAACGCTATGTGGCGGCAGTTGGGGATATCCGCCTGTCCCAGCCGGCGGCCGCTTTTCAGGTCGAGCACCTCCACTTTGTTGGAGCAGTTCACTACAATCCACAGCTTGGAGCCATAGGCGCTCATGTCATTGCCTACGTCGCCCAGTTCTTTGGGTACATCGGGATTTGCATCGGCATAGATGTTGCGCATGTAAACGCCGTCGGCAAATGTATAGCGGTCGAGCGAGGCCTTGTTCGATCCCATATTGCCTTCGTTGAGCAGATAGAAACCGGTGAGGGGTATATTCTGGGCCTCGCCCGGACTGTCTATGTCGGGCGGTAGTATTTCCTCCTCGTGGCGGCACGATGCGAGAGTAGCCAGAGCAAGTATGCATATAAGATGCGGCCGGCTGTATTTGTTCAGAAATTCCATTGTGCTATGATTTTGAAATTGCGACCCGGCATCGGGTAATTGCGTATCACTTCATACTGTTGGTCGGCGAGATTGTTTATCTCGAGTGTGAGTCTCAATGTCGACAGGCCTATGGTTATAGGATAGCTAGCCGATAGATCGGAGGTATACCATGGCTCGATATAGTTGGCCCGTATGTTGGAGGATCCGTCCCACCGTTCGCCGGTATATATGAAGCTGTAGTTTATCTCGGCATTGTGCCATTGAAGTCCGGCGGCGACAGAGGCGGCATGCATTGGGATATAGGCTATCTGCCCCTTGTAAGTGCCGGCGGCATCGGTATTGTCGGAGGGATCGGAATAGTCGCGGGCCGATTGATAGGTGTAATTCAATCGCAGCCTGCATGTGAGTTCACGGTACGGTTTCAGGGTGGTGGCGCAGGTGATGTCGGCTCCGTTGATTTTTACCAGTCCGATGTTCATCATCATCCATCGATATTGGCCTGTCCCTTTCGGTACGGCTATTATTTTGTCTGTTACGCGGTTGTGGTATATGTCGGCCGATAGTTCCAGCAGTTCGGCGAATGCGGTCGGCTTCAGTCGCCACGTCATGCCGAAATCTAATTGTGTCGTTCCCTCGGGATTCAGCCGGGCATTGCCTATGTCGGTGTAATAAAGGTCGTTGAAAGTAGGCATGCGGAAAGCTTTTTTCCAGAAGGCTCTCAGCTCGGGTACGTATGCCTTTTGCGACAGCCGGGCGATGAATATGGCCGGGGTGAGCCGTTCGATGTGTTTGTGATGTTCCGTTTTGCCCTTGGGATGGGTGCGGTCTTGTATCTCGCTAAGCAGCAGGGATCCCCTCACGCGCCACTCCTTGTGATTGATCGCAGTGGCCACACTGCCCATGAAATGATGCCGTCGCGGATATGCAAACTGGGTCATGTCGCTGTCGAGTGTGTTGTATTGCCAGTCGGCGGCAAGCGCTATGTCCCAGAAGTGGAATGGCGAGTACTGTGCCGTGGCCGACACATACGTCTCCTGTTGCAGGAAGGTATTGTCTATCAGCATCAGGGTGGTGTCGGGGTTGAGATAGCGCATTCGGTCGCGGGCATATTTGGCGTTGGCCATCAGCTCTAACCGCTCTCCGTATTTTTGTCTGAACCTGCCCTGTGCAAAGAAGTTGCGGTCCCATTGCCGCTGAGAGTTTTTCCATACATTGTTCACGATCGCACCCGGTATGCCGCGTCCTGAATCATAAAAATATGCCTTTGCTGTCCACAGTCCGTTGTCAAGTGTGCCATACAGCCCCGCCTCTGCCCGCAGGGCGTGTATGTCGCCGTTGCGGCGTATGGCCGTGGTATCCCACGCCATATCGCCAGAGGGGAGCCGCTTGTGGTATCTGAACTTGTACCGGCCTGTGGCATAGGTGTATTCGACACTTGCTGTCGCCGATATCAGGTCAGTGATCCGGCGGTCGACGCGCAGAGACGGATTTACAAGGCCGAACGAGCCGGTGCGGAATGTCACCGAGCCGGCCGTCCTGCGGCCGTCCAGAAAATGCGGCCGGCGGCTCGTTATATAGAGAGAACCCGACGATGCAAAGTCTCTCGCGGGTTGGAATATGGTCGATTTCTGTGCGTTGTATAGTGCGATTTCTTCAATATTGTCGAGCGAGAATTTCCCCAGATCGATCTGGCCGTTCTGGGCATTGCCCAATGGCAGACCGTCGTAGAACACCCCCATATGGTTGGTGCCCATGCTCCGTATGTCGAGCGTCTTGATACCGCCCACGCCGCCGTAGTCTTTCAGCTGCACGCCGGCGAAATAGCGTACGGCGTCGGCCACGCTGTGTGCGTTGAGGCGCGACAGTTCGGCTCCTTTCAGTGATTTGGGCGCCACGACCTCCTCTTTATGGCGGTCGATGCTTACTGTCACTTCTTTCAGCATTTCGGGCATTGCCGTCGAGTCGCGCGATTGTGATACCGGTTCCTGTCCCTGCATGTCGGCGACACACAGAGACAGGGCCGATATCGTTGCTATGTAGAAAAGATCGATTCGAATGGCAGGCATCAATAAAGCTTTTTACGGTAGCTTCCTATCTCGATTATATATAGTCCGCGGGGTAGGGCGCCTACCTGTTCTATGCCTCCGGCAGTGATTGCAGAGTGGATCACGCTCCCCGTCGTAGTATAGATATTGAGCCGCATGCCGGCATCGGCTTTGACCCATATCATGCCGTTTTCGACCCATGCGGCGGCGTTGTGCGTATCAGCGTTTATATAGGGCGATTCAGCGGCCTCGGGCAATGCTTCGGGGTGCAGGTCTTCGGCGCCGCATACCTCGGTCGAGCTCTCTCCAAGCCAGCCGGTGTTCTGAAGCATGGCAGATTGTACTTTTATAAAGTCGACTGCCGGCAGCCACACCTTATCGCCGTTCTCATCCACGGCCCACTCCAGCTTGAGTCCGGGATCCTCGTTGTTGGGCATATTGTCGACATATCCCTCGCCATAGGCGCATGTCACCCACGATGTTCCCTTGCCACTTGTATCCACGGCATTGTCGGGCAGCAGTGTGCCTGTAAGCTCCAGTATTTCACCCTCGTGCCATTCCGGCCAGTAGCTTTGACGGTGAAAGCTGTTGGCCTGTATATAGCCTTCGGGCCGCAATGGATTGTCGGAAGTCCATCGTATGTATTCCATGTCGGTTATCAAGCGGTTGTCGGGATCGGGCACGGCTTCGTGGTCGGCCGCAGGTTTATGATAACGAATGGTGAAATTATGGATTGTCGCGGGGTTGTAATACTCGCTTCCGGCCAACTGATACCAGCGGTCATCGGGCAGTCCGTTGCCGTTGTCGTCGCGGCTCACCCATACCACCCCCGGCTCGCAGCTGCCGCCGTTAAGCTCCTTGTCCGATATGAAGGCGTTGCCGTATATTTTCAGGTCATACTCTCCGGCGACATTCACAACCGGGTGGTCGAATCCGAATATCACATAGCCCCCGAATGCTCCCAGGCATATCATTCCCGGCATGGCATCGCCGGCAAGCTGTGTCTGCGCTGCTGCGGCCATGTCCCCGTGGTCTTGGCCGTCGTTCCATTCGGGCATGGTGTTTATGAATTGTCCCGGAGCCGGTACATATTCATATACTTTGCTGATATATGGATTGTTGGCGCAGGCAAGCAGCGACATTGTCGCCGTTGCCGCCACAATCAGCTCTCTTTTCATGGCAGTATTATCTTACAATCTTCCTTGATGCGTTGCCCGCTTTCACTACATATACGCCATGAGCGAGCGACTCTACCGAGAATTGTACGCTGTCGGCGCTCATAACCATATTCCCGGCTACATCGTATACTATGGCGAAGTCGGCATTGACGAGTCTTATGCTCGTATTTGTACGGTCGTAGTTTATGGATACGTTTTTGCCGGCTGTGGCCGAAGCTGCTCCCGAGATTTCCGATGCAGGCTTTACCATAAGTTTGTCGAGGCAGAAATACGAGGGGGTGTTGTCGCCGTATGTACCGCTGTCGGTGCTCTTCATCGAGAACCACAGTGTGTTCACCTTGCCAAGCGGCGACAGATCCACATATTTCCAGCCGCGGGTGGCAGTGAGGTCGCCGTTGGAGTATGATGCCAGCGGCACTTCGAGAGTGCTCTCTTCTTCTTTGGAATTCACTCCGTGTACCGTAAGGGTGAACTTGTCGCCGTTTGTGAATTCGCGGGCAAAGCCGTCGCCGTCGGTTATCGAGTAGTAGGTATAGCTGTTGAGGCACACGTAAGCGCCTACAGCCTCATGGTCTTCTCCGTCGGCCATGACAACCTCGGCCGGATGCTGTGCAAACATGTTGTTGGCAAAGGCCACGAGGTATGGTACGTCGGCCGATACTGCCGGTGCTCCGAACTTGTCTTTCTTTACCGTGCCGTCGGCATTCAGCACTATGCCGCCCTTGGCCATGTTGCTGAACTGGTATGTGAGGAAATCGTCGCGCATCGAGTTGTCGGCGCTGTTCGATGCTGTGAAGCCCCACCAGGTGTTGTAGTCGCCCATCGAATTGTGTAATATGGTGTATATCTGGCTGTCGATGGTATATTCGTCGTCGTTGTATGTGCCTGTCCAGGCGCCTGTGCCGGCATCGAACTCGAGTTTCGTTTCGGCTTTGGTGAGATCGAGGGTGATCGCGTCGTTTTGTGCGGCCGCTGTAAGCGGCATTACAAGAATTGCGGCAATGATTTGGTTTTTCATCTTTGCTTCGGTTTTGGTTTGAATATAAAAGAACTATCCCGGTCGGCAGGCTTCTCAGCCACCCGATCGGGAATACATAGATATCCTTGCCAAAACCGTTGCCGCACATATTGGGGTGCCGCAAGGCCTTGCACGGCTCACCCATATCCCGGGGCAACTGCGATGCTGCGAAGCGGCAGGTCTTCTGACTTATTCCTGTCAACCGCGCCTTCCCGGCACTTGCATGCCAGTGACATTTTGCGGTTGACATTTGTCCGACGACTGCGCACATCGTCGGGCTGGAAATTACAGCAGCGGGTACTGTCGGGGATTCACACCCCGTTCCCTTGCCACACCTTGCATCACCGCGTGGAGTGGCTTACCGTTTCACCGGCAAAGTTAATGTTTTTTTCTCAACTGTTAAAATTTTCACACAACTTTAATGTCCGGCAGGCTGCTCCACCCAATGTCATACCTGCAATGATATATGGAATAGGGATGCGCAAACGGCAGAGGCTGCATCAATTACGACACAGCCTCAATACCTATAGATCGGAACACTAATACGACTTAAAACTCGCGAGGCTCGGCGTTGCGTCTTACGTCTTCAAGTTTTGTCAACGCCCAGTTGCCCTCTTCATCCTTTTTATAGGTCGCTTTTGTCTGATACCCCGGATCCTTGCGTGTAGGGCCATACAAAGCTTCGCCAAAAGGAGTGAATTTGTAATAGAATTGCAGATAGAACTCGGCAGTATCGTCATTTTTCCACACCTTTTCCGCTCCGGTGTACACGCGTTGCATCAGCTTCACCGTCACTGCGTCGCCGGTATTGGCGTTGAGAGCACTGCTTTCTAATCCGGCTCCGGAATTTAAGTCTTCCCAGTTTATAAGATACTCTTTCCCTTTGTCAGTTAACTTGACTTGTCCATGACGGAAACCGTAATTATCCGGCCCGTCATCAGTTAAAGAAAATGTTAGTAGTCCTTTTTTTACAAAAGCATCATAGCAGTAAACACATCCCGCGCAGGCACCCCCAAAACGATGGAACCACTGCATAGCGTACTTGTTACCAAGAAGATTCACCACATTTCCGTCAGAATCTTTAAGATTTAGCTGGATAAAGCCATCGGGGTTGAAATGATGGATATGTTCTGCCGTCTCGTTTCGTTTTTCCAACTTTACGCCGTCTATCACATAGTTTGATTCCGCCGTCGCTGCATATACTTGATTAATGCGCAGGAGTGCATACTCTGCCGTGGTAAAGCCCTGGGTATCTTCTGCTATTTTCAGTGCTTTAGAGTCAGAAAGCCCGCTCGAGCAACTGCAAAGCGCCGCAAGCAAAGCAATAAATATATATTTTTGCATGATTTCAGCTTTTATTTGGTGATGATTTCCGTATTTTGGTCTATGCAATACTTGTAGTCCGGATCCACATTCAGTCCCACAATCTTTTGCTCGGGTGAGATAATCACTTTCTTGACACCTTTGCAACGCACGTGATACAGGTTCTTCAGCATTGATAAGTCGAGTTGTTCTACCTTGGTTCCACTGCAGAACAGTTCTTCAAGTCTGGGATATTTTGACAGATCGAGGTCACTGATATAGGTATGATCTACCGTGAGAGTGGTAAGAGAAGGACATTCGCCGGTAACAAATTCACCAACAGGTGATTCTGATATGCACAGCATGCGGATATATGGCATATCGGGCAAGTCTACGGCTTTTAAGACTTCAGCCCGGAGCAAACTGAGATCCTGAATATTTTGGGGCACCTTGATGGATTTCAGCTTTTTAATGTTCATCAGGTTGCAGTCTTTCAGGCTTTTGTTTTGAGAGAGGTCTAAAGTCGTCATTTCACAGCAGTTGCCATGAAATTTTTCGAGAGCCTGCAGGTATTTTATGCCGCTGTAGTCTGATCCATCTTTATGGGAAAAGCCCGTTTCCTTGATTAACATTACCTCGTCGGGGCTCAACTTGCCGTCGGAGTTTGCGTCGAACTCACGCACAAGCGATTCTCGCATTTCAAGATTGTTGATTTTCGGAATAATGTCGGATGGAAGCGAATCCGAGCAGCCACACATAGTGAGCGCAAGTATTGCTATGCACCACATCACCCGTGAATGATTGTTTCTCATAAGAGGTTGGATTGGTTGTTTGGTAGCCTTCCAATCCTCATGAAAGCCGGGTTATAATTACTCAAAAGGTGTGAGGATTGCGTTTCAGTCTTATCGGTCAATTCGGGTCTTGGCTTACCTTCGACATCAATAAGACAACAGCCCCACACCTATATGAAACGCATACCCCGACAATCCCGACAGGAACGCGGAGGACGAAATCAACGGTTGTGGTGCTATTGCCATTATTAATCTCAATGTCGGAGGAACAAGTGAATGCCCATTTTAAACTGCCAAGTTTGAATTGACTGAGATAATAACTTTAATAACACCTTTGAGGGGCTGTTTTATCTTTGAAATATCTATGAAAACTGCGTGCAGCCCCCATACAAAATGTAATGAACGGCGCGGCCTCTGCCTTTTACAGCCGTTCATCGGCAAATTTATACAATAATTTCCGGATTAGCAAAAAATTCTGTATGAATTCTAATAATTATTTCTTGTAAAACAAAAAAGATATGAACTGATTTCATGACGAATATCGTTAATCGGTGGCCGTTCACAGGCATTAACTCTGCGCTTCTTTGCGGCGTTGCTGCCACTGCCGGCGCTCGGCTTTGTCGAGCTTCTCGGTGGCATAGCTCAATGTAGTGGCGCTTATGACACCGATATGGCGCTCGAGCCAGTAGAGTAGGGCACCGAGGTCTTTTTTGCCCACCTCGCGCATCACCCAGCCCACGGCTTTTTGTATAAGCGGTTCCATGTCGCCGATATGGCGGTCGCACTCTGCTAGAGCCTCGGCTGTGCGCCGGTGTCTCATCACAAGGTGGAGCGTGCTCACGATGGCGATGCGGCGGCGCCACATCGATTCGACCTCCGACAGTGCGGCATGTTCGCCGAGCCGGCGCCCGGCGGCAATTTCCGGCCCCAGAAGCTTCGGGGCCGACAGATCCACCAGATCCCAGTTGTTGCAGCAGTCGGCGTGAGCGAGATACATATCTATTATATGCGGCCGCAGCTTGACATCCTTGCACCGCTCATACGTATGCACCATGGCCAACAGTGCCGACAGCCGGTGCTCGTGCACCGGCGAGTAGAGCATCGCCGCGAGAGTACCGTCATCAGCTCCGGCAAATTCTTTGGCGACGGTACGGTTGTCCGGCACGGTCACGCCGATCATGATGTCGCCTTCGGCATACTCGCCCTTTCCGGTCTTGAAGAAGCGTTGCAGAATTTTTACCTTTTCGGGCCGCGCGACATCCGCGAGCGCCCGTTGCCATTTTTCTGTGGTCGATTGATTCATGGGGTAGGGTGGGGGACTTTTTTCGCAAATATAATCTTTTTCCCGCGATTATTTCCGCATCCTTGTTTTGATTTCCGCAAATATTTAAATCTCGCGGCTTTGATATAAGTTTAATATGCATATATACAATGTGTTGAGTGCTATTTTAGTGTGGTTGGAGGTTCCTCGGTTTAGAATCGTAAATCGACCTTGAACAGTCGATTTGCTTTTTTTGCAAAAAATTTCTAACTTTGTACTCTAATAAGCAATCGATGATCAATTCATTTCAATGGCTTACCCGAGGCGTCGAAATGCCCGGGATTGATTTCGACATGGTCGAGCGCTGGATTGTCCGTGTGGCAAAGAACCACGGCAGGATAGTCGGGGAACTTTCGTATATTTTCTGCGACGATGCGGAAATCATCGAGGTCAACCGTCGTTTTCTCAACCATGACTATTTTACCGATATCATTACCTTCGACAATACCCGCGGAAAGATGATAGCGGGAGATATGTTCATATCGCTCGATACCGTCCATACTAATGCCGAAGCGGTCGGAGAGCCTTATTGGCGCGAGTTGCACCGTGTTATTGTACATGGCGTGCTCCATCTCTGTGGTATAAACGACAAGGCTCCCGGCGAACGAGAAATCATGGAATCACATGAGAATGAGGCGCTTGCCATTATTTCTGATAACCTTTAATATGTTGAAGACCGGCAATGAAGTTTGATTATGATGTGATCGTTGTGGGTGCGGGTCATGCCGGATGTGAGGCGGCTTCGGCTGCCGCGAGGCTTGGCGCGTCCACACTTCTTGTTACTCTTGATATGCATAATATTGCTCAGATGAGCTGCAATCCTGCAATCGGTGGGATAGCAAAGGGGCAGATTGTAAGAGAAATTGATGCACTTGGCGGTATGATGGGCATCATTGCCGACCGCACGGCTATACAGTTCCGTATGCTCAACCGCTCAAAGGGGCCAGCAATGTGGAGCCCTCGCGCGCAGATCGACCGCACGAAATATTCGCTGCTATGGCGCGAGACTCTCGAGAATACGCCAAACCTAAATATCTGGCAAGGTAATGCAAACCATATACTCGTTGAAGACGGCGCCGTGACCGGGGTCGCTACAGCCGAGGGCGCAGAGTTTCATGCCCGTAAGGTCATACTTACCAATGGCACATTTCTCAACGGCCTGATGCATATAGGCCGCACCATGGTAGAGGGCGGCCGCGTGGCTGAGCCGGCTGTACACGGCCTTACTGAGCAGCTTCGTGATCTCGGCTTCAAAGCCGACCGTATGAAAACAGGTACTCCGGTGCGTATTGACGGCCGTTCGGTACACTTCGACCTTACAACCCCGCAGGCCGGCGATCCCGTGCGCAGTCTGTTCTCGTTTGAACCCGGTGTGGAAAGCGGCCTCACGCAGCGCGACTGCTACATTACGTATACGAGCGAGGCTACACATGGTATTCTGCGCGCCGGTCTGCCCGATTCGCCGCTCTACAACGGCCAGATCCAAAGCATCGGCCCGCGATACTGCCCGTCTATCGAAACAAAGATTGTGACCTTTGCCGAGAAAACAGAGCACCAGCTCTTCCTTGAGCCGGAAGGCGAGACCACTACAGAATTTTATCTCAACGGATTCTCCTCCTCGCTCCCCTTGCAGGTGCAGATCGATGCCCTGCATAGCGTGCCGGCGCTTGCCGACGTGCAGATATATCGTCCCGGCTACGCAATAGAATACGACTTCTTCGACCCCACGCAGCTTTATCACACTCTCGAGACACGGCTTATCCGCGGCTTGTATTTCGCCGGGCAGATCAACGGCACCACCGGTTACGAGGAGGCTGCCGGCCAGGGTCTCATTGCCGGTATCAACGCTGCTTTGAGTGTACAGGGCAAAGAGCCCGTCGTGCTTTCGCGCGATCAGGCCTATATCGGTGTACTTATCGACGATCTTGTCAACAAAGGTGTCGACGAGCCATACCGCATGTTCACCTCGCGCGCCGAGTACCGCATACTCCTGCGGCAAGACGATGCCGATATGCGCCTCACGCCGCTCGGACATGCCATTGGCCTTGCCGACGAGACCCGCTATCTCCTTATGGTGGAGAAGCGCGAGTGGCGCGACCGCTTTATCGACTTCGCCCGTAATTATTCAGTGAAGGCCGCGTGGGTCGACGGATTGCTCGCCGCAGTCGGTTCATCTCCGTTGTCACAATCCGTGAAGCTCGTCGATCTGATAAGTCGGCCGCAGCTCACTGTCGCCCTCCTTGTCGATGTGTTGCCCGAATTGCGACAGTTTATCGACAGCATGCCCGAAATTCGTCGCGACGAAATCCTGGAGTGTGCTGAAATCCTTATAAAGTATAGCGGCTATATTGAGCGCGAACGTGCAAATGCCGAGAAGCTCCATCGCCTCGAGGATGTGCGTATCCCCGATGGATTCGACTACCTTGCCGTTAGGGCCCTCTCCACCGAGGCCCGGCAGAAGCTCGACCGCATGCGCCCCGCCACAATAGGCAGCGCTTCACGAATTCCCGGTATATCGCCCAGCGATGTCAATATCCTTCTCCTGCTGATGAAAAGATGAATGATTTGTTTCACGTGAAACAAATCTTGCGTAACTTTCTGAAATCAATAAATTTATAAATATGGAATACATCAAGTCAAAAATCCGCGATGTCATAGACTTCCCTGCCAAGGGCGTTGTCTTCAAAGATCTCACTACCGCTTTCAAGGATCCCCGCGCGCTTCATATCATAGGTTGGGATCTCTCGCAGCTCTACCGCGACAAGGGCGTCACCAAGGTCGTGGGCATCGAATCGCGCGGTTTCATCGGCGGATCGATTCTCGCCTTCGAACTTGGTGCAGGTTTCGTACCTGCCCGTAAGCCCGGCAAGCTGCCTGCCGATACCGTAAGTGAGACATATCAGAAAGAGTATGGCACCGACACCATCGAGATGCACCGCGATGCCATAGGCCCCGACGATATCGTGGTGCTCCACGACGATGTTCTCGCCACCGGCGGTACAATGGCGGCTGCATACAATCTGGTGAAGAGCATGAATCCCAAGAAGATCTACGTCAACTTCATCATCGAGCTTACCGCTCTCAATGGTCGCGCCGCTCTCCCCGCCGACGCCGAGATCACATCGCTTATCAAGTATTGATAAAATAATATCAGCATATCCGTATTACAGGCCGGGTTACCGGCCTGTAATATTTCTTAAACTCTCCATACCGCTTTGCCGAAACATCAGAAGTCCGAAGCTCTGCGCGAGAAGATCTCCTTCCTGCCCGAAACCCCCGGTGTATACACCTACTACGATGCGGCCGGTACCGTAATATACGTGGGCAAGGCCAAGAATCTGAAGCGCCGCGTGTCGTCGTATTTCAACCGTACGCACGATGTGCTCCGCACCAACCTGCTCGTGCGCAATATCGCCGACATGAGCTATATCGTGGTGCCCACCGAGCAGGATGCCCTCAATCTCGAGAACTCAATGATCAAGGAGTACAAGCCCCGCTACAATGTGCTCCTCAAGGACGACAAATCCTATCCGTGGATAGCTGTCACCAACGAGATGTATCCGCGCGTCTTTCTCACCCGGCAGCACATCCGCGACGGCTCGCGATACTATGGCCCGTATACCAACGTGGGTGTGGCCCGAACCATGCTCGAGCTGATACGCGAGCTGTATCCCCTGCGCGCATGCCGCCTGCCCATCACACCCGAATACTTGGCCAAGGATCAGGGACGCCTGTGCCTGCAATACCACATACACCGCTGCAAGGGCTGCTGCAAGGGGCTGCAGTCGGCCGAGGACTATCAGCGCGATATCGCCCATATAAAGCAGATATTGCGGGGCGATACCGGCGAACTGATGGCGTATCTGCGCGATGAGATGACACGCCTTGCCGGCGAACTCCGCTTCGAGGAGGCGCAGGTGCTCAAGGAACAATACCGCCTGCTCGAGAATTATAGGTCAAAGAGTGTGATCGTAAGCCAGACCATAGGCGATGTCGACGTATTCGGCATCGACGAGTCGCAAGGCGACGCCGACGTATATATCAACTATATGCACGTGCGCAACGGCGCTGTGGTGCGCAGCGTCACCCTGCGCTACAGGCGCTCGCTCGACGAGCCGCAGAGCCGGCTTCTCGCCTACGCCATGACCGAGATCAAAGAGGCTCTCGGCGTGCAATACGACGAGGTGATAGTGGCCGAGACGCCCGAGGTGGAGATGCCCGAGGTGACATTCACCGTGCCGCGCCGAGGCGACAAGGCCAAGCTCCTCGAGGTGTCGCAGCGCAACGCCCGCCAGAACCGTGTCGAGGATCTCAAGCACATGGCAAAGCACAATCCCGAACAGCGCCTCGAGAAAACCCTCGAACGCCTCAAGGCCGATTTCCGGCTCACCGAGCTGCCCCGCCATATCGAGTGCTTCGACAACTCGAATATCCAGGGCACAAACCCTGTGGCGTCGTGTGTAGTATTCAAGAACGCCCGTCCGTCCAAGCGCGATTACCGCCACTTCAACATCAAGACGGTCGAAGGCCCCGACGACTTCGCATCGATGCGCGAGGTGCTCACACGCCGCTATACCCGCCTTATGGAGGAAGGCGAGGACTTGCCGCAGCTCATCGTCGTCGACGGCGGCAAGGGGCAGCTCTCGGCAGCCGTCGAGGCTCTCGAGAGCATCGGCCTCCGTGGCACAATCGCCGTGGTCGGCATCGCGAAGCGCCTTGAGGAAATATACTTCCCCGGCGATTCCGTGCCGCTGTATATCGACAAGAACAGCGAGTCGCTGCGCATAGTCCAGCACCTGCGCGACGAGGCACACCGCTTCGGCATAACGCATCATCGCAACCGCCGTTCCAGATCGGCGCTTGTGAGCGAGCTCGACGGCATCCCCGGCGTAGGCGAGAAAACCCGCACCGCCCTGCTGCAACATTTCAAATCCGTAAAACGTATACGCGAGGCTTCGCACGACGCTCTCGCAGCCGTAATCGGCCCGGCCAAGGCCCGCGCGGTCATCGAAGGCCTGTCGCGCGACCCGCAACAAATATCCGACAAACCATGCGAATAGTTATACAAAGAGTTACGTCGGCATCCGTATCTGTTGACAATCAGATTATTGGCTCGATAGGTCAAGGCCTTATGGTACTCGTCGGAGTCGAGAACGGCGATACCGACGACGACTGCCGATGGCTCGCAGCAAAGACCGTGGCCATGCGTATTTTCGATGACGATGCCGGCGTGATGAACCGCTCGGTGCTCGACGTTGGTGGTAATATATTGGCGATCAGCCAGTTCACTCTCACAGCATCCACCCGCAAGGGCAACCGGCCGTCCTATATCCGCGCTGCCGGCCACGACCTTGCCACCCGGCTCTACGAGCTTTACATCGCCGAGTGCGGGCGCCTTCTCGGCCGCGAGGTGCAGCGGGGACGCTTCGGCGCCGACATGCAGGTGGCGCTTGTCAACTCCGGCCCGGTCACCATCATTGTCGACTCTCGTCTCCGCGAGTAGATCGCCGGCGGTTGCGCGGGTGGTGGAGCAGTATCTCCTCGCGCAGCCGCGTTGTGTCGAGATGCAGGTATATCTCGGTGGTGGCTATCGACTCGTGCCCCAGCATCTGCTGTATCGCACGCAGATTGGCGCCTCCCTCGAGCAGATGCGTGGCAAACGAGTGCCGCAGCGTATGCGGAGATATTGTCTTGTCTACCCCTGCTTCAGCGGCAAGGCGCCTGAGAAATGTGAACACCATCTGCCTGGTAAGCCGGTGCCCCCGCACGTTCAGAAACACTATGTCCTCCTCTCCGGGCTTGATATCGAGTCTCGGACGCTCCTCACGCAGATATAACCTGATCTCATCTATCGATGGCTCCGACATCGGCACAAGGCGTTCCTTGCTGCCTTTGCCCGTCACAATCAGGAAATGCTCGTCAAAGTTTATGCGCGATATCTGGAGGTTGCACAGCTCGCTCACACGCAGGCCGCAGCCATACATTGTCTCGATCATGGCCCGGTTGCGACGTCCCGTCACCGATTCAAGATCCACAGCGTCGAGCATGGCGTCTATGTCCTCCACACTCAGTACCTCGGGCAGCCGGCGCCCCAGACGCGGCCCCTCGAGCAGCAGCGACGGGTTACTCCCGATCAATCGTTCCATCTTCATGTATTTCATGGCCGATTTCAGTCCCGACAGCATTCTCGCTATCGAGCGGGGCGCTATGCCCGTATCATGAAGTTCGGCCATATAATCCTCCAGATGGCACAGCTGCACCTCATCGAAGTCAATGCCGCGTTCGCGCAGATAGCTCTGGAGTGTATCCAGATCGCTCAGATAAGCCTCCCTGGTATTGTCCGACAGGCCGCGTTCAAGCAGCATATAGGCCTCATATCGTTTGCGCAAAGTCGAGTATGGCAGATTCATGGTGCAAAGTTAACCAAACTTTTTATAACGGGGGCATGTTTACAATATATCTGAATATCAGAAATTCTAATCCATACAGGCTATGTCCGCCATTTCTACAATACAGCCCCGGCCGGCTCCGGACGCCGGCCCGTCGTGGCGCCGGTCGCGCCCCGCGTCGATAGTGCTGTGGACAATGCACACCCTTGTGCTGATATTGTCCGTATCTCTCATCGTATATATATCTTACGACACATTCACACGTCGGGATTTCCTTGCCAATCATGGCTATATGACATTCCAGCTATGGGTGTGCATCGTGTTTATCCTTTCGTTTTTTGTCGAGATGATATTCTCCGACAATAAGTGGCGATACTTGGGTCACCGCTTCCTGTTTCTGCTCATATCCATCCCATATCTCAATATCGTCACGCACTACAATATCCCCTTCAGCCCCGAGGCCATGTACTTCGTGCGTTTCATACCGCTGGCTCGCGGCGCCCTCGCACTGTCGATAGTGTTCGGCTACTTTTCCAAGAACGCCATCACCAGCCTGTTCATGTCCTACATCATCATCATGCTTATGATAGTGTACTTCTGCTCGCTGATATTCTTCCAGTTCGAGCAGGCGGTCAATCCTCAGGTCGACACATACTGGACATCGCTTTGGTGGGCCGCCATGAACATGAGCACCGTGGGCTGCTACATCAATCCGGTCACCGATACGGGCCGCGTCCTTGCCGTGGTGCTGCCCATCTCGGGCATGATCATCTTCCCGCTCTTCACCGTCTACCTCACCGACTACGTCAAGCGCCACTCCCGCCCCGACGTGAAATAATCCGCTCCGCAAGTTTACTCTTTCTTTACAAAGAAAGAAAATGACCTGAAATCTTTCTTTACAAAGAAATATTTTTTTCAATGTGTTATATTTCAATGCGATATAAGTGGCGTTTTTATATCCATCCCTCCTCCACACCGGTGGCGATGCGGTCGAGGGTGGCATCGTCCTTGTCTTTACCGGGGCGGAAATCGCTCTTGAGGCTCACGCCGAACAGTTTGCCGAATCCCTGCCAGAACGTTGCGCGGAAACTGCCCAGAAAGGCCTTCACTATCTCGTAGCTCGACTGGTTTGTCTCCCTCTGTATCAGCTTTATCAGTACCTTGGCCTGCCGCTTGCTGAATTTCTTAAGCACCGGCTTGTACTGCTCGAACAATGCCTTCTCCATGCTTTTGAGGTAAGTCTCGCGCTCCTTCTGCGTGGGAAAGGTCTCGATATACTCGTACGTCTCCACCAGTGTCTCGGCTATCAGCTTGGCATAAGGCAGCGTGAGGCGCACATCGCGCACCGTGCGCCAATAATATTCCTCCTGTTTCTTGTTCTTGAACTTCAGCGGCGGAAAGCACGTGATGTCGTTGAGAAAAAACACCGCGATGGTGTCCCCGTTCTCGTCGAGGCGATATGATACCCCCTTGTACCAGGCATTGCGGGCGCTCCCCGGATTCTTGAGGGTGCGTCCACAAGCGGCGCCGACGCACAGCGCGGCAAGCAAGGCAGGTATCACAATTCGTTTCATTTGTTCGGCGGATTGATAATACAAAGATAACGCTTTCATCTTGATATTTGTGGCGAATATTGTTAACTTTGCAAAAAAAATCGGATATTGATGAAACCAAATCTCCTTTTCGACCTCGGCGGTGTCATCATGGATATAGAGAAGAGCCGCTGCGTGGCGGCCTTCAAGGCTCTCGGCCTTGAGGACGCTGATTCGTATTTCGGCGAATTCTCGCAGCAGGGGCCGTTCATGCTGCTTGAGCGCGGCGATATCAGCGTCGACGACTTCCACGCCGCCCTTCGTCCCCACCTGCCGGCAGGCACTCCCGACAGCGCCATCGACGAGGCCTTCTGCCGTTTCCTTGTCGGTATCCCGGAGCATCGGCTGGCCGCATTGCGCCGCCTGCGCTCCTCGCACAAGGTGTACATGCTCAGCAACACCAACCCGATAATGTGGCGCTCCACCATCCGCGACGAGTTCACCCGTGAGGGGCTTGCCCGCGAGGATTATTTCGACGGCATCGTCACATCGTTCGAGGCCCGCTCGCTCAAGCCCGATGCCGGGATATTCCGCTACGCTTGCCGCAAGCTCGGCATCGAGCCGGCCGACACGGTGTTCATCGACGATTCGCAGGCCAATCTCGATGCCGCCGCAGCACTCGGCTTCGGCACAATACTCGCCGCCCCCGGCCGCGACATATTCACCGACGGAACACTCGACAGCCTATGAACCGCTGTGTGGCATCGGTAGGCACATTCGACGGCGTGCACCTCGGCCACAAGGCCGTCATCCGGCGTGTGCTCGACGAGGCATCCGCCCGTGGCCTCGATTCACGCCTCATCACATTTACCAATCATCCCCTCAGCGTCATCGCCCCCGACAGGACGCCGCTGTGGGCCACGTCGCGGTATGACACCCTGTGCCGCCTCGACGGCAGCGGAGTCACCCGTGTGAGCGAGCTTGATTTCACCTCCGGGCTTGCAGCTCTTCCGGCAGTCGACTTCCTGCGTCTGATCCACGACCGCTATGCCGTCGATGTGCTCGTGATGGGCCCCGACAACAGTTTCGGCTCAGACCGCCTTGCCTCGCATGCCGCCTATGAGGCCGCAGGCCGCGAGGCCGGCGTCGAGATTCTCTTTGTCGACGAAGTGCTCAGTCCCAATGGGGTACGCCCTTCGAGCAGCGCGCTGCGCCGTATGGTGGCCGACGGCGACCTCAAAGGCTATGAAGACCTTTCCGGCAACGTGCCGGTGATAAGCGGCACCGTGGTGCGCGGCAAGCGCAACGGCACCCGCATAGGCTTTCCCACCGCCAATATAGATGTGGAGGGGCAGCAGCCACTGCGGCAGGGCGTATACACGGGCTGGATGGTGTTCGACGACGAGGACGAGCATACCGGCTGCTACTTCGGCCTGCTAAACGTGGGCACCAATCCCACCGTGGGCGACAACAACCCCGTCACATACGAATTCCATATCCCCGGCGCCAGCCTCGGCCCGTTATACGGCCGGGATGTAAGTGTGCGCGTTATTGGCTACCTGCGCCCCGACCGACGCTTCGATAGCATGGCCGACCTCAAAAAGGCCATCGCCGCCGACGTCCGCGCCCTCGGCAACATCCTTGTCTCATTGGCGCAAGGCGATCCCGGATTCATCGACTCCCTCAGCGAGCCGAGCGGCAGATTCCTAATCAAATCCCTCCGCCGCCGATAATTCCGAACTTAATTCCGGGCATGGTTGTTGCAAATAAGGATATTTTTCAACATCCATATTCAGAAGTGAGGTTTAAGGATTACATACGCGATATACTGCTTTGGACCAACCCGATACACTTGTTCACTTTCGGGCGCGACACAAATCTGCCCGAGAGAAACATTCTGGTCGGGTATCTGGCATATATGGCCGGCGGATTTCTGCTGCTGTCGCTTCCGTGGGCCCGTTGCGGCGACACGGGCTGGATCGACACCCTGTTCACCGCCGTATCAGCCGTGTCCACCACCGGTCTGGCCACAGTCGACATTCCCGCATCATACACGATATTCGGCCAATGCGTCATACTCTTTCTGATACAGATAGGCGGCATCGGGTACATGACAATGAGCTCGTACATACTTTTCCGTATGACCCGTCATGCCGGCTATACCGGCGCCGTGATGAGCACCGCCATATCCCGTCCGCACGGCATGCCCCTGCACGATCTGGTCACCAACATAGTGCATTTCACATTCGCCATCGAGCTGTGCGGCTTCCTTTCCTTCTTCTTCGCTTTACAGAATGCCGGCTCGCCGTTGCCCGGATGGAACGCGCTGTTCCTGTCAGTATCGTCGTTCTGTACAGCCGGATTCAGTCCTTTCGGCGACTCTCTGTGCGGTTTCAGCGACAATCTGTGGATAAACGCGACTGTCGCTGCCCTGAGCTATGCCGGAGCTATGGGCTTCATCGTGATGACCGACATTACCTACAAGATACGCAAGCCGGCCTATTCGCTCACCTTCACCACCAAGGTAATACTGCTTGTCACAGCCACAATGACGGCGGCGGGGACTATAATCCTTTATTTCAGCCCGGCGGTTTCAGGCGGAGCCGCATGGTACAACCGCATCCTGCATTCATTCTTTCAGACTATGTCGGCCATGACGACTGTCGGTTTCAATACCGTCGATCTTTCGACGCTTAGGGTTGGCCCGATACTTGTATTTTCGTTTATCATGTTTGTGGGCGCGTCGCCCTCGGGCACGGGCGGCGGTGTGAAATGCACATCGTTATCGGCTGTGTACGGTTTCATAGTCGCACGCCTCGGTATAAGGCGTAAGACCACATTCCTGGGCCGCGAGATACCCTATTACCGTGTCGAGAGCGCGCTTACAAATGTGATAGCCTACGGCACCATGATTTTTGCCGCCTGCGTGGTGCTTTCATACAGCGAGCCGTTCGGCCTGTCGCGGATACTGTTCGAGGCGGCGTCGGCCATCGGCACGGTAGGTCTCAGCACCGGTATCACGCCACAGCTGAGTGTAGCCGGAAAGATTACCGTCATAATATTGATGTATGTGGGGCGTGTGGGAGTCATAACCTTCGGCACAGCCCTTGTAGGCCGCCTGCGCGATAAAGACAAGACAGGCCATACCAGAACAGACCTCGTGGCATAAAGCCGTGAAGCCGGCAAAGGAGTCCGCAGCCTGCCGGTTATCGTGTATGGCGGCGCCGGTTCCTGTATCCGATGGTGAAGTCGATCAGTCCCGCAATCATGAATATCGATATAAATATCCATGAGCCGGGATTGCTGAATATCGACATCTCGCGCACGGGAGGATTCACGATATTGTTTACAGGCCGGAATACTTTGGCGTAGAATTTGTCAAGAGAACCCACGTCGCGCCGGCGGTCGAGGTTGTAGTCCACGGTGATGTTGAGCAGAATCTCGCCGTTGTTGTCGTCGAACCACAGCCGGCGGTTGGCTTCCATCTTTATGCGCAACGAGTCATCGATATTTCCCGATTCTACTTTAAGTTTCTTGACCAGTTTGCCGCGTCCCTGGGCGTCGTGGATCAGGGATTCGATGTTGCGGTCGTGGAAATATATGTCGTTGACGCAGAATTGCAGCACGCCGGCGCGGTCGGCGGTGATCACAGCCGGCCTGCCGGTGCTCAGCTCGAGCTTTCTTATGGCGGTGGAGTCGTTCTCGTCGATGATATCGGGCACGATACGGTATAGCAATGCGCCGAATGTGGTGTCGGGCAGCACACGGGCTTCTTTCATGGCCTTGCTCGGGCTGAACCTGTCGGTCTTGACATCGTTGGCTGTCACAAAGCCCAGACTGTCTGATTTCTCGTTGACCAGTGCCGCCCGGCTTTGCTCGCTTATGT
Source organism: uncultured Muribaculaceae bacterium (assembly GCA_910577355.1). Lineage (GTDB taxonomy): Bacteria > Bacteroidota > Bacteroidia > Bacteroidales > Muribaculaceae > CAG-873. The sequence goes on along the minus strand of CAJTMY010000007.1, from coordinate 61,739 downwards.
CGCTGAAAAAAGAGCCCGAGCCGGTGATATGGATGCGGTCGCCCGGCGAGATCTCGATGCCGGTGCTGTTCCAGTACAGGGCCGTGTTGAACAGAAACATGTGGTAGTTGCGGTGAAATGGCTGCTCGATGACCAGAGTGCCGTGGGCATTGGAGTAGGCGGGGCGGGAAAACAGCACCACATCAGATATGAAATAGCTTAGCGTCAGCACCGTCATTACTATGAACATCACCACTGCCGTTGTCACTACGATGAAATTATAACGTATGTTGCCGGCAAGCCGGCGTGCACGGGTCTTGTTGCCCAATGCCGGCACATAATAAAGCAGAAATATCCATACATTGTACAACGCCCATCCTGCGAGAGCAAAGATATAGGACAGGAACGGAAAGACCGAGCATCTGTAATCCTTAAGACGTGGTCGCGTATAGTCCCCCTCTCCACGGGGCTTTTCCACTCCCGACGCGGCGAGATGCCCCACAAGGTTCTGCTCCACTATCCTGAGGTGCGTGTGTCCGTTCGATGCCAGCGACGATGCGATCGTCCTGAGGATGCTGTTGTAGTCCATGGTACGGTCTTTATGGATGTTTGCGCTCCACCACAATCAGGAACGAGCCAAGGTTGTCGACAAACCATGCATCGTCAAATCCGGTGTGCCGGTAATACAGCAGCTCGTTGTACAGCGGATTGTCCTTATCGCTGTCGCTGTATCCCTCAAATTCAAAGGTGTTTTTCACGATGCGGCGGTATATGCCGCCTGTGTCCTGCTTCAGCTTTGCCCCGATAGACCTCCTTGTTTTATCGGGATTGTCGCTCCTGAGCCATCTTTCAAGCTCACTGTCGGTTATTTTCATTGACGGGTTCAATCCCGCCGACTTGATGGAATCATTTATCACCTTTACCATGTCGGCATACATCTCGTCGATGATACGGTCGGTGAGGGCGATGTCGTTTATGGTGAAGAACAGCATGCCGTCGGTCCGGGCCACAAGGTTCTGCCTTTCCCGTCCTATCACGTATATTCTGTCCTTGCTTTTTTCGTGCCGGCCGTCATAATAATCGGTTATCTGTTCTCCCGATACCTCGTTCGACGGTATTATCTGCATCAGCAGCACGCCGTCGTTCTCGTACGGAGCGATACGGTATTTCTCGCGGAACCGGTATTTCTTGTATGATTCTCCCTCATTCTTGCCTGCGCCGTCCGTGCTAAACCATCCGGTGGAATACAGGTTCTTGTCAGCCTCATTCACAAGGTGATGGATAGCGCGGTGAGCGGCTCCCGACGCCCGTATCGTGAGCACATCTCCCTCCTTCACCTCGATACCCGAGTTGGCCCACAGCTGCGCCGTGTTGAAGAGCCAGTAGGTCACCTCCTTGTCCTCGCTCCGCAGGGTGGTGGAGCCGTACAGGCTTGTGGTGATGGCGTTGTATGGGTAGAATTTCTTCACCACCGACAGCATGATCGTAAGGCCGGTAAGCAATACAGCCAGCAGGCACACCATGAAAATGAACAGCCGCCATACTTCCTGAGGCCGCTCGAGCAGCTGCATCAGCCGTGCGTGCTTCACTATCCTGAGGGTCACTTCGCGGTTGTCGCCATCGCTGTTGCCGGGTCTGTCGTCTGCGTTCTGCGATATTGTTTTTGTTTTGCTGTCTTCGTCGGCGCCCATGGTATATATTCGGAATGATTGGTTTTGCAAATCTACACAATATCATTCAGATATCCAAACGCCGGAATTAAGCGACGTAGAAAAATGTGTACATATGGCGCCGATTCGGCCTGCCGTGAAAACCATATCAATCTGTGGGAATCCGTGTGCTATGCTCCTTCTCGGGAAGATGCACGGTGCACAAAAAAATGAAAGTGAGCTACTTCACAGTAGCCCACCTCCCTCATAACCAAAATTCAAGTATATATTGTGAGTCTAACAAAACGTTATCATTATGTCATGAAAGGCTTTGTTTTCCTTTCACGCTGCAAAGTTAATATCAAATTCATGCCTTTGCAATCAAAATATTGTAAATAAAATATAATTAATGTTAATACAATGAACTTTTTATTGTACCTCTTGTGTGCGACTGTTCGTAAATGAACATATAGCCTGTGTGCATATGGTCTGTATATCAGTTGATTAGTGTTTTGGCACGGTATTTGTGCATTATATGGCATCATGGACAGAAAAATCAGTAAAGAAGTAAAGCGGCGGCGCATGATGCGCCGGATAGCCATAGCGGGCGGCGTTGCGGTTGCAGCGACGCTTGCATGGTGGCTTGCCGCAAGCATGTCGGTCGAATCGGTCGACATCACCGAGTTGAAACTTGCATCCGTCGATCGCGGAGATGTCGATGCCACCATCAGCGGCAACGGCACCGTGGCGCCGGCATTCGAGGAAGTGATAAATTCGCCCATAGCCAGCCGGGTGGTGGAGGTGTATCACCGCCCCGGCGATGTGGTGGATGCCGGCACGCCGCTGCTGCGCCTCGATCTGGACGCATCGCAGACCGCCTACCGCAGCGAGAGTGACAAACTCGCGCAGCTGCGCCTGCAGCTCGAGCAGCTCCGTGCCAACAACCGTACACGCCTCAGCGACCTCGCCAAGCAGATCGAGGTGGCCCGCATGAAGGTGCGCCGCTACGACGCCGAATATGTCAACGAGCGATATCTCGACAGCATAGGCAGCGGTACGGGCGACCGCGTGCGCGAGGTGGAGTTCACCCGCAATTCGGCCCGGCTCGAACTCGAGCAGCTCGAGCAGCAGCTCGCCAACGAGACCGATGTGAAGCGCGCCGACGAGCAGCTCAAGCTTCTCGAGATCGAGATTCAGGAGCGCCAGCTCTCGCAGCAGGCCCGCACACTCGACGATGCCGAGATACGCGCCCCGCGCCGCGCCACCGTCACATCCATTGCCGACAAGCTCGGGTCGGCCGTATCGGCCGGACAGCAGGTAGCCGCCATAGCCGACCTCGGCCACTACCGCGTCGACGCCACAGTATCGGAGAACAACGCCCCTGACGTCTCTCCCGGCAGCCGCGTGTGGGTCAAGGCCGGCAAGGAAACCATAGAGGGTATGGTGAGCGGAATGTCGCCCACGGCTCTCAACGGGCTCATCACCGTGAATGTGTCGCTCGACAACGACAGCGCCTCTGTGCTGCGGCCCGGAGTGAAAGCCGAGGTGAAGATATCCAACGGTCTGCGGGCCGATGTGGCGCGCGTGCCCAACCGCAGCTTCTACACCGGCCCCGGAGTCTATCAGCTGTATGTGCTCGCTTCCGGCAGCGACGAGCTGCAGCTGCGCAGTGTGCGCCTCGGTGCGGCCGGCTACGACTTTGTAGAAGTTGTGACGGGTCTCAATCCCGGCGATCAGATAGTGACCAACGACACAAAGCGCTTCGACGGCGCTCCCATCGTCAAAGTCATCACGAAAAAATAATTATAAATCCAACATTCTAAATTCCAAATCACCCCGATGGTATTAACGTATTTCAGGCAGGCATGGCAGATGCTGAGACAGCAACGGCTCTTCTCGGCCATCTACATAGGCGGCACAGCCCTCGCCATAGCCACCACAACTCTTTTCGCCATATTGTATTACGTGAAGATTGCTCCGGTATATCCCGAGTATGCCCGCAGCCGCACGTATTACGTCGACCGTGGCGCTACCGAAAATAAATCAGGCAGTTCGCGCCAGTCGAGTCTGAGCTATGAATTTGCCCGCGACAACATCCTTACCCTGAAGGATGCCGAAGCCGTGTCGCTTTTCATTGACCGCAGCTATGAAGACTTTTATGTTTCCGATTCGCAGGGTCGGCCGAATATAAAAGTAAGCAACAAGCCCACCGATCCGACGTTCTTCAAGATATACACCTACGACTTCATCGACGGTGCCCCGTTCACGCAATCAGACCTTGACAACAAAAGCCATGTGGCCGTCATCACCGACGATCTGGCCGAAAAGGCTTTCGGCACGACCGACGGGGTGGTGGGCAAGAACATAAATCTCAATTTCATCGACTATAAGGTGTGTGGCGTGGTACGCACGGCAAGCTCGTTTACACAATCATCTTTCGCCGATATATTCATTCCTTACACCGTATATCCCGGCTACGACAAAGAGTGGTCGCCATGTCTCGGATCCTTTCAGGCGCTTATACTCAGCGACAATCCCGAGAGCCTGAGAGCGCAGGTCGAGGAAATCAAGCGACGCTACAATACTTCGCAGGACGATATCGAGCTCAATCTGTACACACAGCCCAAGGATCACATGACTCAGACATTCAACCGATATATGAACCCCGGTTTTGGTTTTGCCGACAAACTGAAGGACATGCTTGTATCGCTGCTCGTGCTCATGCTCGTGCCGGCGCTCAACCTCAGCGGCATGATCTCGGGCCGCATGGAGATGCGCTCTACCGAACTCGGCGTGCGCAAGTCGTTCGGCGCCACACGCGGCACTCTGCTCGGCCAGGTGCTGTGGGAGAATCTGCTTCTCACCGTTGTAGGGGGGCTTATCGGACTGGTGCTGTGCTGGATCGTCATATGGACGACATCGGGCGGTATACTTGCCCTTATAAGTGATTTCTCCGGCGACAGCGGCTCCGCCGGGTTGAACGCCGAAATGCTCTTCTCGCCATGGATATTCCTCTTCAGTTTCATGGTATGCGTGGTGCTCAATCTGCTCTCGGCACTCATCCCTGCGTTCATAAGCCTGCGCCGTCCCATTGTATCATCCCTCAAAGCAAAATAAGCCATGTCTGTCATATTCAAAAATCTCTGGAACCGCCGCCGGCAGAACGTCTGGCTGTTCATCGAGCTCATTCTCGTCTCTATCCTCGCATGGATCATGGTCGATCCCGTGGCGGTAAGCATCGCCGACACATCCCTTCCCCTCGGATACGACGCCGACCGTCTGGTGTACGTGTCGATGAAGGCCATTCCGTCCGATGCTCCCGGCTACGACGGCGCCGCCGACTCGGCCGACCGCAAGCGCGCCTGCGTCGACGCCATCATGGCCAAGGTGCGTCAATATCCCGGAGTGGAACATGCGACCCATACCTTCAGTTATTCGATCATAGGCAGCGGGAGTCTGTCGACCAATAATTTTGCCATAGGCGATCCGGCAGTCGATACCATTGTCAAGAGCCATTGCTTCCTCGTTTATGTCCCGGGACAGGAATTTTTCGAGACATACGGCTTCAAGGCCGCACCCGGCTCGCCCTCTGTAAGCGAGATATCCGATATGTATTCAGCGGATGACGACTGCCTGGTGATCTCCCGCGAACTCGGTGAGGACTACTGGCCCGGCGAGAATGCCATAGGCAAGCGGGCCATACTCAACGGGTGGAAGCTGAAAAATGGCAGTGCCGATACCGTATGGGCTACGGTGCGCGGTGTTGTCGAAGGCGCCCGATGGCACAGTTTCAACCGATCCTACACATTGCAGTTCAGAGGCCGGTACGGCAAGGACGGCGTTCCCGATGAGCTCGATGAACTCAACGTGGTGCTGCGCCTGCGCGACGGAGTGGACATGAACGAATTCCTCGCCGAATTCCGCCCATGGGCCGACAACGCTCTCCGCATCGACAACCTGTATATGTTCTCCGCATCGCCCTACCGCTCGGTCATATATGAAACCGAGGAAATGTTTGGCATACATTCCGAGCGCAATTCCAAGATGCTGCTCGCAGCTTTCTTCCTGCTCAACCTCGTGCTCGGCACCATCGGATGTTTCTGGTTGCAGACACGCAAGCGTGTCAAGGAGATAGGCGTCCGCCGTGCCTATGGCGCCCGTCGCGTCAATATAATAGTAATGCTGCTTGGCGAGAGCGCCATGCTCGCCACCGTGTCGGTTTTGGCCGGTGTGCTGATATATCTGCAGTTTGCCCTGAAATATCATTCGCTCGATGCAGGATTCAGCAATAATTGCATGTTCAGTCTGCACGACACCTGGGTGAATCATTTCGGCGAGCACTTCCTCATCATCTCGGCCATTGTATATGCGATAATACTGCTCTGCGTGCTCATAGGCACCCTCATCCCCGCTGTATCCGCCTCGCGCGTCGACATCACCGACGCCCTTCGCGACGAATAAAATATAATGCAATCGTTTGGTGTTCAGAGTAGGGACGCACGGCTCGTGCGTCCGGCCACAAGAAGCCGTGCACGGCTCGTGCGTCCCTGCAAACTGACGTATCCCAATATGTTGCGTTGGTCGAACAGTCGTTACTAACTTCTTTCATTACAATTCAAAAACTCAAAACATCATGTCAATTATATCCCTCAAAGCGATCAACAAGATCTACCGCACAAAGACCATCGAGACCCAGGCTCTCGAAGACATCTCACTCGACATCGCCGAAGGCGAGTTCCTCAGCATCATGGGCCCTTCGGGCTGCGGCAAGTCGACCCTTCTCAATATCATGGGGCTGCTCGACTCAGCCTCCTCGGGCACGGTGGAGATCGCCGGCACCGACGTGTCCCGCCTGCGCGACAGCCAGCTCGCCTCCTTGCGCAACTCCACCCTCGGCTTCGTGTTCCAGAGCTTCCACCTCATCCCCTCGCTCAATATCATCGACAACGTGATGGTGCCCCTCGTATACCGCAGCGGTGCCGGCGACCGCCGGACCCTCGCCCGCGAGGCTCTCGAGCGGGTGGGACTGAGCCATCGCCTGCATCATATGCCCTCGCAGCTCTCGGGCGGTCAGGCACAGCGCGTGGCCATCGCGCGCGCCATTGTGGGCAATCCCCGCATAATCCTTGCCGACGAGCCCTGCGGCAACCTCGACTCGCATATGGGCGTCGAGATAATGTCGCTGCTGCACAGCCTCAACCGCGACGAGCACCGCACCATCGTCATGGTGACACACAACGAGGAGCAGGCCCGCGGCACCGACCGCATTGTTCACATGTTCGACGGACGACGGGTAGACTGATGCGTATCCTCGTGTTATTCGTGCTGGCGTTGGGCGCCGTATGCGCCCGCGCCGAGCACCTCGTCACACTCGACGAGGTCATCGCCCTGGCGCGTGCGCGCAGCGTCGACGCCGCTGTCGCCGCCAACGAGCTCCGCTCGGCCTACTGGGAGTACCGTACATTCCGCGCCGACCTGCTTCCCGAGGTCAACTTCAAGGCCACACTGCCGTCGTTCAGCAAGCGCTACAATTCATATCAGCGCGAGGACGGCTCCTACACCTTCCTGCGCGACGACAATCTGATGCTCAACGGCTCGCTCAACGTGGAGCAGCGCATATGGCTCACCGGCGGCACGGTGTCGCTCACCTCGTCGCTCGACTTCGTGCGGCAGCTCGGCGACGGCGCCGCCAACCGCTTCATGAGCGTGCCCGTGGCATTGCGTCTCACACAGCCGATATTCGGCGTCAACGATGTGAAGTGGAGCCGCCGCATCGAGCCGGTGCGATACCGCGAGGCCAAGGCGCGCTTCATAAGCGATACAGAGGAGGTGGCCATGCAGGCCATAACCTACTTCTTCAACCTGCTCAACGCCCGCGAGGCCCGTGCGAGCGCCGCGCAGAACGTAGCCAACGCCGAGCGCCTCTATCAGGCCGCCAAGGTGAAACGCGAGATGGGGCGCATAAGCGAGAACGACCTGTATCAGATCGAGCTCAACCTGCTCAACTCGCGCTCCGATCTCACCGCCGGCGAGAGCCGCGTGCGCAGCTGCATGTTTCAGCTGCGGTCGTTCCTCGACATTGACGACGGCGAGGAGCTTGTGCCCGTCGTACCCGAATCCGCACCCGAGTCCGACATCGCATACGACGATGCTCTTGCCCGTGCACTCGAGAGCAATTCCCTGGCCCTGAACATACGCCGCCGGCAGCTTGAGGCCGACTACGAGGTGGCCAAGGCCCGCGGCGCGCAGCGCGAGATCAATCTGTTCGCCCAGGTGGGCTTCACCGGCACCGACGCCACAGCCGCCGACGCCTACCGCGCCCTGCGCGCCAATCAGGTGGTGGAAGTGGGCGTGTCGATACCTATACTCGACTGGGGGCGCCGCAAGGGCCGCGTGCGCACCGCGCAGAGCCAGGCCGCACTCGTGCGCGACCGTGTGCGCAAGGAGCAGCAGGACTTCCGCCAGAATCTATTCGTGCTCGTCGAGAAGTTCAACAACCAGCGCGGACAGCTCGATCTGGCCACACGCGCCAGCGAGATAGCCACACGCCGCTACGACAGTTCCGTAGAGACATTCCTCATCGGCAAGCTCTCGGCCCTCGACCTCAACGACTCGCAGGAAAACAAGGACAGCGCCCGCAGCAAATATCTCTCAGAACTGTTCTACTACTGGTACTACTACTATCAGCTCCGCTCCATCACCCTGTGGGACTATGCCACAGATACCCCCGTCGAGGCCGACTTCAACGCCGTCATCAGACAATAATTTTGTTATTTGGAATAAAATTCCTAAATTTGCAACACATAAACAATTCCATCGTGAGAATCATTAAAGAGAAAAGGTTAAAAGATTATTCGGAACAACATCCTGATTCCAAAACGGCGTTACAGGATTGGGTGAAAAAAGTCCGTTCGGCCCAATGGCGGTCTTTTGCCGACATAAAAAATATGTTCAACAGTGTCGATGCAATCGGTGGACAACGCTATGTGTTTAATATCAGAGGCAATAATCACAGGCTTGTAGTCGTTGTGAAATTCACGATGCAATTTGTGCTTATTCGTTTTATCGGAACACATGCAGAATATGATAAGATTGATTGCTCGACAATTTAAATGAATGCTATGACTAAGATTGAAACAGAAGAGCAATACAACTGGGCGGTACAGCGTGTAGAGGAACTTTTCCCCATTGTGGATGAGGATGCTTCTCCTTCCGATCCTTACCGTATTGAGTTGGAACTTCTCGGTAATATGGTCGCCGACTATGAAGAGCAACATTATAATATCGGAGAACCATCGCTTGCCGATGTAATAAAGCTGAGGATGTACGAAATGGGACTTACACAAGTTTCAGTAGCTAAACTTCTTGGCGTCAGCCCTTCGCGTATATGCGATTATTTGTCCGGAAAAAGCGAGCCGACACTGAAGATAGGCCGGAAAATATGTCAGAGGCTCAACATTGATCCAGCAATAGTATTGGGCGTATGATCCTTATTGTCGACGATGATGCTGTCGTGAGGGCGTCGCTATCCATGCTCCTCAGGCATGCCGGATACGAGGTCTCCACCGCCGATGGCTCGGCAACAGCCGTCGAGGCTGTGCGCCGCGCCACTCCGCAGCTCGTGCTTCTCGATATGAATTTCTCGCGCTTCACCACCGGCGACGAAGGCCTCACGCTGCTGCGCCAGTTCAAGTTGCTGGTGCCTGATATGCCCGTCATACTTATGACAGCCTGGGGCAGCATCGACCTCGCCGTCGAGGGCATGCGCGCCGGCGCATTCGACTTCATCACCAAGCCATGGGACAACCGCCGCCTGCTCGCACGCATAGCCACCGCCATCGACATGGCCCGGCCGGCCGGCAACGATCCGGCGTCGTCCGACTCTTTCGACCGCAGCATGATCGTGGGCGAGAGTCCCGCCCTGCGGTCGGTGCTTGAGACCGTCGCCCGCGTGGCGCCCACATCGGCGCCCGTGCTCATCACGGGTGAGAGCGGCACCGGCAAGGAACTTATCGCCGAGGCCATTCACCGCAACAGTCCCCGCCACTCCGGCCCGTTCGTCAAGGTCAACCTCGGCGGCCTGTCGCAGAGCTTGTTTGAGAGCGAGATGTTCGGCCATGTCAAGGGCGCTTTCACCGATGCCGTGTCCGACCGCATCGGGCGCTTCGAGGCAGCCGACGGCGGCACCATATTCCTCGACGAGATAGGCGAGCTCGACTCGGTATGCCAGGTGAAACTGCTGCGCGTGTTGCAGGAGCAGCGCTTCGAGCGTCTCGGCTCGAGCAAGACCCGCAGTGTCGACGTGCGTGTGGTATGCGCCACAAACGCCGATCTGCGTGCCATGGTGGCCGCCCGCACCTTCCGCGAGGATCTCTACTACCGCATCAACCTTGTGGGCGTGGAACTGCCGCCGTTGCGTGCCCGCGGAGCCGATGTAGCCCTGCTTGCCCGTCACTTTGCCGCCGATGCCGCCCGTCGCCACGGCATCCCCGAGCCGCAGCTTCTGCCCGATGCCGCCGCTTATCTGGCATCCTTGCCATGGCCCGGCAACATACGCGAGCTTAAGAATCTGGTGGAGCGCACCATTATCATCGCAGGCAAGGACGCCCTCGGCGCCGACGATTTCCGCAGCTCGGGCGATGCGACATCCGCAGCATCGGTACCCTCAGGCACCCTCGACGCCTTTGAGCGTGCCCGCATCGCCGATACCCTCGCCGCCTGCCGCGGCAACATATCGCGTGCCGCCGCCATGCTCGGCCTCAGCCGTGCCGCGCTCTATCGCCGCATGGAGAAATACGACATCCGCCCATGACCCTGCGTCTGTTCTTCATCATCCTCACAGCCATAGTGCTCGCCATGGGCGGTGTGGCGGCTGTGGCCGCATACGGCACCGACAACACGCTGTTCTTCATCGCCGAGGGACTTGTGATTGTGGCGCTGATGTTCCTGATATTATTCTACCGCCGCATCATGCGGCCGCTCAACGCTCTTACAGACGGACTCGACATACTGCGCGCGCAGGACTGGAACACAGCCCTGCGCCACGTGGGTCAGAGCGAGGTCGACCGCATAGCCGACACATTCAACCACATGCTCGCCCGTCTCAAAGATCAGCGCATACGCTACGAGGAGCGCAGCCGTCTTGTCGACCTGCTGGTGCAGGCCGCGCCCGTCGGCGTGGTGATACTCGGATTCGACGGGCACCCCAAGATGGTGAATGCCGCCGCCCGTGCGCTCTTCGACTCTTCGCCCGGATTCGAGCCTTTTCTTTATGCCCTCGCATGCGGTGATAACACCGACTACATCACCGCAGCCGGCGGCACACTGCGTTGCTCGTGCCACAGCTTTGTAGACTGCGGCGTCGAACACCGTTTCTACATCATCGAGGATATCACCGCATCGGTATCGGCAGCCGAGCGTGCCGCCTACGAGAAGATAATCCGCATCATATCGCACGAAGTCAACAACACCGTCGCCGGCCTTGGCTCGGCATTCGACACCCTCGACTGTGTGCTCGCCGAAGTGTCCGGGATGGACGATTGCCGGGCGCTGATGCAATCGTGCGCCGAGCGTTCACATGCGTTGAGCGGTTTTATAAGCCGCTATGCCGATGTTGTGAGGATTCCGCCTGCCGAGCTTGTCGGCACCCCGGTAGGGCAGTTCGTGACACGTTCCGCCCCGTTCCTGCAAAGTATAGGTGCGCAGTACGGCGTTCCCGTTGTCGTGGAGACATCGCCCGATACACCCGAGGCATTGATAGACAGCACACTGCTCGAGCAGGCTCTCGTCAATATCGTCAAGAATGCCGTCGAGAGTGCTGCGACACTTCCGGCAGGCACAGGCCGGGTAGCGGTAGGTACAATCCGCGATGCCGCCGGCCGCGCCACGATAACCGTCACCGACAACGGCCCCGGCATAAGTGTCGAAAAAAGCCGCCGTATTTTCACGCCATTCTTTACCGACAAGCCGCAGGGACAAGGAGTCGGCCTCACCCTCGTGCGCGACATCCTCAACCGCCACCGCGCCCGCTTCACCCTCGCCACCGACCCCGCCGACCGCCTCACCCGTTTCACCATAATATTGCCCGGCGTTTGAAAAAAATCCGTACCTTTGCTGTATGAAAACACTCGGATACTGGATCGAGGCCATGCGCCTGCGCACACTGCCTGTGTCGGTGGCCGGCGTGATAACTGCCGGCGCCTACGCCCTGCTGCACGGCACATTCCGTGCCACGCCCGCCGCCATATGCCTCATATTCGCCATACTGGCCCAGATTGCATCAAACTTCGCCAACGAATACTTCGACTACACCGCCGGCCGCGACCGTCCCGGCCGCGAAGGCCCGCGCCGCGGCGTCACCGAGGGCGAGATAACTCCCGAGGCAATGAAAAAAGCCATATACATCACCCTCGGCCTCGCAGGATGCTTCGGCCTCAGCCTCGTGGCCTGGGGCGGATGGTGGCTTCTCGCCGTTGGTGCGTTCATCGCGCTCGGCGTATTCGCATACAGCGCCGGGCCGTTCCCGCTGTCGACCAACGGCCTCGGCGAGGTGGCCGTGATATTCTTCTTCGGCATAATCCCCGTCAATCTCACATACTACGTGCAGGCACACGCTTTCACGGCCGACGTATTTCTTGCCTCGCTCGCCATCGGCCTTATGGGTGCTAACGTGCTTATAATCAACAATTACCGCGATACAGACGACGACCGCGCCGTAGGCAAGCGCACACTCAGCGTGCGCTACGGACAGCCCGCCATGCGCCGCCTGTACATGTGCGATGCCATCGCCGCCGCAGTGTTTCTGCTCCATGCGTGGATAGCCGCCGGGGCTTGGAGCGCAGCCGTGCCCGTGGCCTACCTCCTCCTATCAGCTAAAATCACCGCCGAAATGCAGCGCCGCACCGGCGCGGCCCTCACCCCCCTGCTCGGCGCCACATCAATGCTGATGTTCGCCGTATCCCTCGCCCTCCTCGTCATCTTCGCCCTGAGATAACAAATGTAAAACGCCCGTAGGGTCGCGGCCTGCCGCGACCGCCACCACGACATCCGCATCTCACTGTTCGCCTGCAAAGTTGCGCGCGATCCTCACACAGATTCCTCAGATTCTCACTGATTTTATTTTTTTCGATATTAGGAAGATAAATTATTGAAGAGTAGGGACGTACGGCTCGTGCGACCGATTCCCTCCGGATGGCAGGCGTGCGAAGCCCGCCGATTTCTGCGTAACCGAGGCCGCCGAGTCTACAAGACGAGGCGCCCTCGGTTAGCGTCTCCCCTCGCAAGGCGCCCGCAGGCCGCCGATTTTATCAACAGCGCCGTGAAGAGTTGTACAATAAACCAATCAAAATTTAAATTTGTTTTTGTGATACAGATGTATTAATTTTGCACACAAATAAAATCAGATATGGATATAGCGATTCAAAAAAAAGCACAAAGCTTCCGTCTCCCGGTAGATTTGATTGAGCGGCTCAAACAAATGGCTCGGAAGCAAAACCGCAGTCTTAATAATTTTGTGGAATGCGCGTTACTCGACCTTGCATACTCCGAGCCTAACACCGAGACGCGAGCTGCCATTGACGAGGCAAAAGCCGGTCGGCTGCAAGGCCCGCTCGATGTATCGAGTGTCGACGCCATGTACAAGTCGATGGGCTTATGAAGAATCTTCGCTTCTCCTCCCAATTCAAAAAAGATGCGAAGAGATTCCGCAACCAACCCAAGAAAATGGAGAAGGTTGCGACGATTTTGCAGATGCTGCGCGACGAAATGCCGATACCAGAAAGATACAATCCGCATATGCTTACCGGCAATTATAAGGGATGTATGGAATGCCATGTCGAGGGTGATTTCCTCTTGATATGGGTGGACGAGGCTGAAAATCAGATAGGGGTATTGCGCCTCGGCTCACATTCGGAACTTTTTGGCTGAGCCGCAAAAAGATGTACCTTTGCAGACACACAATAAACTATAATACAATGAACAACCGCTTTATCACCATTATGCTTATGTCGGCCGCTGTGATCTCGGCCGGCGCACGCCAGCGCTATGGCACAGGCCTCGACTCTCTCGGCTCGCGCGAGCCGGCTTATACGATATTCACCGCCGTGGGCGAGGATCCCTCGCACGAGGTGAGCGTCAGCTGGGCAGGCGCCGTCGATGCCCCGGGGCAGTACGTGCGCTATACCACTGCCGACGACACCGCATGGATGCGCGGCATCACCGTCCCCGGCACAAGTGTGCGTTGCAACGTCTACGACTCGATATTCTCCAAGCTCGCCGATAACACCGACGTATACGAGCGCCACGTGTTCGACAAGTACGGCGCCACACTCAGCGGTCTGCAACCTTCTACCGATTATATCTACACCGTGTCGGCGCCCGCTCCCGACGGCGGCACATGGACATCCGCTCCCCGCCGCTTGCGCACCGCTCCCGGCGCCGGCAGCAGCTGGCGCGCCGCAGTCATCGGCGACTACCACCACTATTCGCCTCTGTGGAGCCGCATCGATCATGCCATGGGCATGATCAACACACTCGACAGCGTGGCCGGCGGAGTCGACTGGATACTCTCCACCGGCGACCAGTGCGCATGGGGCGGCAGCTACAACTACTGGACGGAGCTCTCCGAGCAGCCCGAATACAAAAACTATATGTGGGCGCCCGTTCAAGGCAACCACGACCATATGAACCGGCAGAACGGCCGCACCGACGACTACTTCCGCTACGCATGGCATCTCCCCGCCAACGGATACGAGGGGCAGGAAGGCGTATGCTACTGGTTCAAGTACGGCGACGTGCTCTTCCTGATGCTCAACAACGAGGCCATGCGCAACAAGGAGACCCTCGACCGTGCCCGCGAGTGGATAGAACGGGTAGTCACAGCCAACCCATCGCGCTACATCGTGGCCGTCGAGCACTACGAGTGGATAATCGCCACCGACGGCAGCGACTCGCAACTTGAGCGCTTCGCCGACCTCTTCACACGCCTCGGCGTCGACCTGGCCATTTCGGGTAACAATCACGCATATCTGCGCACTTATCCCTTGAACAATACATCGGTAGCCGCTCCCGGCGAGCCGGCCACAGTATATGTAGTGGCATCGTCGAGCGACAACGGCCGCGGCCGCGCCCTCAAGGATCTCGTCGGCCATCAGGACGTCATCGCGCAGCGCTGGAGTGAAGGCCCGCACACCGTGGGCGGCCTTGTGCTCGACGTCAACCCCGAGCGCATGACCCTCACCCTCTACGACCGCACCGGCACCGCCGTCGACACCGTCACCGTCCCCGCCCGCCGCTGATCAACGCGGCTCGTGCGCCCGTCCCCCGCATGCGCTTCTTAAATCCGAGTGAATTTGTGTGCGCCGTCTGCAATCAGGCAGCCACCATACACAGATTACGCAGATTTCCACAGATTTTTCTGTTTTTGCCATCCGAGGCGTGTTAACTCGGAGAGGCTCCGTAGGAGCCGGGCGAACAGTAGGCAGGGGTAAGCGCTCCGTAGGTGCGCGTAGCCCCTGTATTTGAGCCGATTATATGAATCGAGCTGCGTAGCTGCGACACTTGCCGCGGCGAAATCCGGTATCCGGTTTCTTGCTGAGTGTCAATCGCGACAAAACAACGGAATACAAATAGTGAATCACGACATATTGGCGTGATTACTCGGCTATTTTTGTTAAATTTGTCGCGATTAATCTTATCTTGTATATATGACTATCGAAGTAGAAATATTGCAATTCCTACATTATAATCCGCTCTCAACGCGATGACATGCGTGCGTTAGCGGACGCCCGAGCTGTACGTCCCTGCAACATGCTGAATCACAACATATTGCCCTGAGCGAATATTTACGAATTTAATATTAAATCTTAAAAAAGATTAATTATGTGAATTTTTAACCATGTTATTGTTTTTTTAATTATATTTGCACAATAACGATTAATCGTTTCATTATCATGAAAAAACATCTATTCTTTGCTCTTGTCGGATTGCTGATGACAGCGTGCCAATCGCAAGGCGACGATCCAACACCACCTCTTGACAGCGCATTGCTTGCCGAGAAAAGCGAAATATGTCAGATTACAGATGATGTAAACTCGGCTGAAGTCTGCAACATTCTCGGCAGTATTTTTGGCAAAGAGCGCGGTCGCTCCGATGGCTACACCGTATCACTGCTCAAAGACAAGGATGGTTTTGACCGCATAATCTGCGTAAACTATGACAACGACGGAGGATTTGCTCTCTTTAGGGGAGTATGATACCCGATGGCTATAAATCCAATTCTTTCAACAGTGGTATTATTTATATACGTCCTAATAATCAATAAGAGAGACTATGAAACATATTTATAAATTGGCGGCAATCGTCATTGCGCTGTTAGCAATGCTTGCGATAAGTGCATGCTCGTCTGAAGAACCCAACGACAATAAAGGTCGCATTGATACAGACTTTCTCTCGGCTCTTGCCCGTGGTGATGTATCGGTAACGCTGTGTGCTGATTCAATCGCAACTTTCGAGAAAGAATATGATGTTTTGAACGGAATTGATGGTGAATGGCGAGAAGTGATATATGACGGATGGGGTTCAAGAAGCTTCACAATAGCTGATGGTAAAGCTCTGTTTTCTCTTGATCTTATGGACTTTTCATCGGGGGCTTCGATACTCAAAGATCCATGGGATATATATTGTGATGAAACAGGATGTGATAAATTTTTCGAAATCGCACATCCCTTTGTATACGATGCCGAAAAGAATACTATTACTATCAATTCTATCATATACGACGTAGAGGAAACTGATAAAAAAGAGATAATTCTGTCATTTGTGCGAGAAAGGCCAACCATACATGGGAAACCGGGGTTGCTGAAATTTGTAAGGGGATATGTCGTGAAGCCGAATATGATAGATCTAGACAGATGTCTGTTGTTCGATTCGAAAAAAGATGCAAAAATCGCTATGGTGAAGATGTTCCGTGCTTATTTCGGGGATATTCTGAATCTCAATGATTTTGAAAAAAAATATCATGATAGATTAAAGATGAATCCCATAATAGATCTTGCGGCGTTGGAGGATGATCTTGTCAACGACCGCGGCGAGTGGTATAGCTGGAATAAAGCCACTTACGGAAACTGATCAGCATTCAAAAATCGCGATCCTTCATTCGTCCCTCGTACGGGCTATTAAGAAGCGCGGGGCGCGGTATACGAAGGTGAGGATGCCGGCGGCGGCGAGCGACACTATCAGGTTGTCGGCTCGCCGCTGCGATATGCCCAGATGCAGGGCTATGTCGGCGGCTTCCACGCCTTCGGGCATGCTGTCGAGCCATTGCAACAGCCCGGCCGACACGGCGTCGAGGCTGAAACTCACCGGCACGTCACGCTGCCATGCGCGCACCATCAGAGGGTGAGCCACGATATTCTCGTCGGCCACACGATAGTAGGCGCGCCGCAGCCTGCGGTATGGTGGCCTTGATGACTATGGCGCGCTCGTCGATGCGGTAGGCGGTGAATTCCACATCCACAGGCGGCTCGCACAGGCTGCGGGCGGCATGTTCCACCACATAGATGTCCTCCTCGTTGCGCACGCCGGCCATCACGCCGTTGTCCTTCACGCCGATGAGCAGGCGACCGCCCCCGGCGTTGGCGAAGGCCGACACCGAGTGCGCTATCTTGTGTGCGTCGGAGATGGTGAACTTGAAGTCCTGATGCTCGTGCTCTCCCTCGGCCACAAGCGAGGCTATGTAATGCCGCCCCCGCTGCGCCTGTATATCCTTCATGCAGGCGCGCTCAGATGCGTTTCAGGAGGTTTACAAGGGTATCGAAGGTCGACTGCGGCGCGTCGCTCCAGAAGTTCTCGTACTGGGC
The DNA here is from genome assembly GCA_910577355.1 of uncultured Muribaculaceae bacterium. Taxonomy (GTDB): domain Bacteria; phylum Bacteroidota; class Bacteroidia; order Bacteroidales; family Muribaculaceae; genus CAG-873. The sequence continues at coordinate 44,254 of CAJTMY010000007.1, read as the reverse complement.
TATGTTGTCTTCGCCGCCGGTAGTGTCGCTGATGACGCGGATGCATACAAAGGGTACGTTCTTTATATGGCACACCTGGGCTATCGCCGCCGATTCCATGTCCACGGCCACGGCGTCGGGATACAGCCCGAGTATGTGCCTCACCTCCTCGGGGCGCGACACGAATATGTCGCCCGAGGCCAGTAGGCCGTTGCGGGCGCCCAATTCGTCCACAAGCGAGGCCGGCAGCGGGCACTCGAAGTATGCCGGGCAGCCGGCAGCTTCGCCCCATTCAGTGCCCGGGCCGCACCACACATCGTGGTAGGCTATGCGCGAGGGTATCACCACATCGAGTATTGAGGCCGCGCCCGTGCCCCCGGCAACGCCGGTATTGATGACGAGCGAGGGATGGAATGTGTCGATCAGCGTCAAGGTGGCTACGGCGGCGTTCACCTTGCCTATGCCACTCTTCACGGCCACTATCTCTCGGCCGCCAATGCTGCCGGTGTGGAAGGTATAGTCGTTGGCGCTCACGGTGCCGTGGTGTTCTATCATCGGCAGCAGCAGGTCGAGTTCCTTCTGCATAGCCGCTATTATGGCTGTTTTCATTGTTCGGTCAGTTTGGGGTAACATACATATATAACTTTCACCTCCACGTCAAACGGGGTGGCCTGCCGCGCTCTCGGCTGCATGGGCGAGAGGCGGTAGTAAAAGAGGTTCTGGCGGTCGAACGACGGCACACTCACCATGCGTGTCTCGCCGGCAGGGATGATTTCAGCCACGTCGTGCACGGCCTTGTGCAGCATGCGCCCCTGCATGTCCTTGTACGTGATCTCGAGGCATACGGAGCTGAACGCGCTGCCGGTGCCGTTGGTCACCATCATGCTCTCGCGCGACGATTTCTGTGCCTTCTCGAATCCGGCCACGACCACCGAATCGGCCGTGGTGCCGCGCACCGTGTCATAAACCACTACGGCGGGCGGCGATGTGCGCGGCACGGCCTTGCGCTCGGCGCGGGTCGGCGATGGATGGTGCGGATTGCGGGCGACGGCTGTCGTGGCAAGCATCAGCAGTATGAGCGGCAGCAGACGTGTCATAGGCATGTATGCAAGGGACGTGTGCCGATGCGGCGTGCGCCGTCGAGACCCTGCGGACGCTCGTCCACCACGTCGACGGCGCGGCGATACCATATCGGCAGCAGCATCCTCAGGTTGAACACTATCTTGCGGTCGTAAGGCTCTATGACGAAACTGTCCGTGTCGCCTTCTTCCATCCGTGCCACGAAGTGCACCTTGCCGCCTTCACGGCCCATGTCGCCCCGCACGTCGCGGTAGGCGAAGCAGTCGTACACGCCGGCGCGTGCGGTGGGCATGGCGTAGCCCACCTCGAGCCCTTCCGGGATACTGAGGTCATCGCCGTCTATCCATAAGATTGTAAGACGGTCGTCGCGGCCAGCGTCGGCGCTGATGCGCAGCTCCGGGCCGCCCCCGAGCACCTGCCAGTCGCCCTCGATGGGATGCCCGGCATGTGCCGCAAGTGCGGTCGCAAGGGTTGAGATGACTGTAGCCGCGAGTCTCCTCATCACATCGTGGAGAATTTATAGGCAAAGCCTATCGAGAATATTTCCTTGATCTGAAGCTTCTTCCAGTTGGTGTCGGGCACATACGGGGTCTTTGTGTCGTAGCGCAGATGGGCGTATATCTGTGTGGTGAGGAAGCGGTTTATCTCAAAGGCCAGCGTGTTCTCCCAGTCGGCCCGGAATGACTCGTAGTCGGTGAAGGCAAAGAGGCGCGATGTGAACGAGATGTTGTAAGACATCTTCCAGAACAATTTCAGCTCGGCGGTCGAACCGAACTTGCTCACGCTCTTGTGTCCCTCCTCGATCTTGTACGTGGCCGGGTTGATATGCGGGCTTATGCACGTGGTGAGGTTATACGACACCGGCGCTATCGAGGCGTCGAACACCACCGTCTTGGGCTTGTTCTTGTACGAATACGTCATACCGATACCGGCCGTAAGCTCGCCCGGCGACAGGAACGACGATTTGAGGTCGTGGGTGTTCGACTTGTACGAATTGAGAAGCTGGGTCTTGAACTGTCCCGTGAACGAGTAGTACCAGTTTTTCACCGCCTTGATACCGAATGTGGTGTTTACCTGCAAGATGTCTTCCGATATGTTGTAGGCGTGTATGGAGTCGTCGGGGGCGTTGTTCATGCCGAGCTTATATTGTGCGGTGGTCTCGAAGAGCAGATTTGGGTGGAAGGTCTCGTTGAGCCGCACGTTGTAGTAGATCTGCGCCAATGCGTTGAGATTGTTGTTGCCACCCTGATACCAGTTTGGCGACACATAGGCCTGCGAGAACTGCAGCGAGGCGTTGAACTTCTTTATCCAGTGCTTTTTCGCAATCTTCTCGGCCTCGATGGTGGGGATTTCGGCAGGGCCGGTGACGCTCTCGCGCAGGGTTACCTGAAATGTACTCGGGTCAATCTCGGCCACATATGGTTTTGGAGCCTCGGGCAGCAGATCGATGTTGTATCTCACCAGGTCGGGATGGTTGTAGAACAGGTCGTGCCGCAACATGTACATCTGTCGGAACAGTATGTCGAGATCCTCGATCCACTCCATGCCGGGCTCGCCGGCGGCCGGCGCGTCGTTGACGCTCAGCGGTGTGAATACGCGGTAGCGGTCGTATACCGCAGGCATGAAGAACACGTCGGGCAGCGTCATCGGCATATCGAATATGTCGTATCCGCTCACTGCGTTGGCATTGAGCAGCGAGTCGCACACCGATACGGTGGTGTCTGGGAGTACAGCGGTGGCGGTGTCGGCCTCCATCCTGGCATGGCTGAAGTACATGGCCTGTCCCGACACCTGTATGGCGCCGATGGCTATGACCGCAGCAGCGATAGTTGTTTTCAAAAATCTTTTCATCATTCGGGGCGTATGGCGGTGTATATGGTGCACACTCCCATGGTGAGGGGGCGGCAGGCAGTGCCGGTGAATCCGGCATCGCTCATCAGCTTGAGCATCGCGCGGCCACGTGGCACGGCGGCGATGGTGGCCGGCAGGTAGGAATAGGCGCGGTTGTCGGCCGATATCATCCTGCCCATCAGCGGTATCACATGGCCGGCATATAGATTGTAGAAGGGGCGCACAAGAGCCGATTCGGGAGTCGACAGCTCTATCACGCACAGCATGCCGCCGGGCCTGAGCATGCGGTACATAGCCCTGTAGCCGGCAGCGAGGTCGGCGAAGTTGCGCACGCCGAAGGCCACTGTTATGGCATCGGCCGAACCCTCGGGCAGCGGCGCGTCGAGGCAGTCGCCGGTGACGAGATCCACTCGCCCTTCGAGGCCTGCGGCACTCACCTTGTCGCGTCCGCGTGTCACCATGCCTTCCGACAGGTCAAGGCCGGTGACGCGGCTGCCGGGCATGGCCTTGGCGAGGGCTATTGCAAAATCGCCCGTGCCCGTGGCTATGTCGACGATATGCGCCGGATGCGTGGCGGCCACCATCCGCACGGCCTTGCGCCGCCACGACCGGTCGAGTCCGAAACTCATGAGCCGGTTGAGGCGGTCGTAGGCCGGCGCGATATTGTCAAACATATCGCGCACCTGCTCGGTCTTGGCGCGGCCGTCGTCGTAGGGGTTTATATCCTCGGGGCGCACGGCGTTGTCAGAGACTCAGGTTGGTGAGGCAGTCGAGCACGTTGGTCTCGATGCGTCGGTCGAGATTGTCGCTCACGGCAGGCTCGAACCGGCGACCTGTCACATGCTCGTACAGCTCGATGTAGCGCTCGGATATCGAGCGGCATATCTCGTCGGTCATCTCGGGCACCTTCTCGCCGGGACGGCCCATGAAGCCGTTCTCGATGAGCCATTGGCGCACGAATTCCTTCGACAGCTGGCGCTGAGGCTCGCCCTTGGCGAAGCGCTCCTCGTATCCCTCGGCATAGAAGTAGCGCGACGAGTCGGGAGTGTGGATCTCGTCGATCAGTATCACTTTGTCCTCGAGCTTGCCGAACTCATACTTGGTGTCGACCAGTATCAGACCCTTCTCGGCGGCCATGCGTGTGCCGATCTCGAAGAGGCGGCGGGTGTAGCGCTCCATCACCTCGTAGTCCTCGGCGCTCACTATGCCCTGTGCGATGATTTCCTCGCGCGAGATGTTCATGTCGTGGCCGGCCTCGGCCTTGGTGGTGGGAGTGATGATGGGCTCGGGGAATTTCTCGTTCTCACGCATGCCCTCGGGCAGCTTCACGCCGCATATCTCGCGTGTGCCGGCTGCATATTCGCGCCATGCGCTGCCGGTGAGGTAACCGCGGATGATCATCTCCACGCGGAATCCCTCGCACTTCTTGCCTACAGTCACCATGGGGTCGGGGGCGGCGAGCTTCCAGTTGGGGATCTCGTCGGCGGTGGCGTCGAGGAAATAGGCTGCGATCTGGTTGAGCACCTGTCCCTTGAACGGGATGCCCTTGGGCAGCACCACATCGAATGCCGATATGCGGTCGGTGGCTACCATCACAAGTGTGGTGCCGTCTATGTCGTACACGTCGCGTACTTTGCCGTGGTACAGGTTCTGCTGGCCGGGAAATTTGAAGTCGGTGAATGTGAGAGTCTGTTGCATAATGTGATAGGGATGTATGTTGTTGTATTTTTTATTCCGGATTGTACGGAGGCTGCCGGTGTGTATCCTCCTTGTCGGCGCGCTCGTAGGCCTCGACAATGCGCTGTACGAGGGCGTGCCGCACGATGTCTTTCTTGCCGAACTCCACCCGTCCTATGCCCGGCACGCCGTCGAGCACCTGAAGGGCACGGATGAGACCCGACTGCGTGGAGCGCGGCAGGTCGATCTGTGTCACGTCGCCGGTGATTATCATCTTGGCGTTCATGCCCAGACGGGTGAGGAACATCTTTATCTGGTGCGTGGTTGTGTTCTGTGCCTCGTCGAGCACGATGACGGCATCGTTGAGCGTGCGGCCGCGCATGAAGGCGAGGGGTGCTATCTGTATTACCTTCGACTCCATGTATTCCTTGAGCTTCACGGCGGGAATCATGTCCTCGAGGGCGTCGTAGAGCGGCTGCAGATAGGGATCGATCTTGTCTTTCATGTCGCCGGGCAGGAATCCGAGTTTCTCGCCTGCCTCCACGGCCGGACGCGACAGGATAATCTTGCGCACCTCCTTGTTCTTGAGCGCACGCACCGCCAGGGCGATGGCCACGTAGGTCTTGCCCGTGCCGGCGGGGCCGAGGGCGAATGTGAGGTCGTTGGCGGCGAACTCCTCCACCATGCGCTGCTGGTTGGGAGTGCGACCCATGATGGGCTTGCCGTTGATGCCGTAGATTATGGCGCTGTCCTTTTTGAGCTCGTGATGACCCTCGCCCTTTACGATGTCGAGTATCACTTCCTCCGACAGGCTGTTGCGATGCGAGGCATATTCCTCGAGCTCCTTGATCTTGCGTTCGAACTCGGCGGTCTCCGACTCCTCGCCTATGACCTTTATCACCGAGCCGCGAGCCGCGATGCGCAGCTTGGGGTACAGGTTGCGGATGAACTGCATGTTGGCGTTGTTCACACCGTAGAAGTTCACGGGATCGGCGTTGTCGATGATTATAATGCGTTCGATCATAAGACGTGGTATTTAAGGTTCTGTAAGATTAGAACACTGTTTCGGCGCCGGCGGTTCACATGGCCGTGAGACCTCCGTCGACGGGATATAGCGAGCCGGTACAGAACGATGCCTCGTCGGATGCGAGGAAGTATACCATGGCGGCGACTTCCTCTGCGCGTCCCATCGAGCCGCGCAGAAACAGGCGGTCTTCGTCGCGGCGGCTCTCGGGTGTGCGCAGGCAGCGCTGTGCCAGCGGCGTGTCGATAGTGGAGGGGCATACGGCGTTGACACGTATGCCCAGATGTGCCAGATCGATGGCGGCACTGCGTGTGAGCTGTCCCAGGGCGCCTTTTGTGAGACCGTAGCCGAAGTTGCCAGGCTTGCCTATGAAGCACTGGTCGGAGGCGTTGATGACGATCGACGACGAGCCATCCTGCGCGTTGGCCAGGAACGGTATGGCGCAGCGGATTGTGTTGACGGTGCCTACGATGTTGGTCTGTATGAGGTCGTCGAGCACATCGTCCTCGATGTCGATTACGGTGTTTTTGCGGTGTATGCCAGCATTGGCGAATACGGCGTCCACGCCTCCGGCATCATCGGCGGCGAGCTCGAGAGCGGCATCAAGGTCGGCGCGCGATCGGGTCGAGCCCTCGATGAAGCATACCGGCTCGGGCGAGTCGACGCTGTTGATGAGTTCCTTGGCTTCCTTGGGATGCACGTCCATGAATGTGACATGCCATCCGCGCGCGGCAAACAGCCTCACTGCCGCAGCTCCGATGCCCGAGGCACCGCCCGTGATGAATATACTCTTGGCCATCATGCAAAAATTTGCACAAAATTAAGAAAAATCCCGCTTATATGAAAGCGTTTTTTCTACTCTTCGTACGTAGTCGGGTCTGGTACACCGGCGTCGATGAACGCCTGCCGGCGCTCGGTGCATGTGCCGCAGCGGCCGCAGTGCTTCTCGCCCCCTTTGTAGCATGAATATGTGTGGCTGTAGTCTATGCCGAGTTCGGCTCCGCGGCGGGCGATGTCGGCCTTGGTGATGTCGGTGTAGGGCGCGGATATGAACAGATGCTCGTAGGTGCCCTCGGATATGGCTCGCGACATGGCCTCGACGAATCCGGGGCGGCAGTCGGGGTATATGGCGTGGTCGCCGCCGTGGTTGGCTATCATGAGGCGCTTGAGTCCGCGGCTTTCGGCGAGGCCGGCTGCGATGGAGAGCATGATGCCGTTGCGGAATGGCACGACGGTGGAGCGCATGTTGGAGTCGTCGTAGTCGCCTTCGGGGATGGCGTCGGCGCCGCTCAGGAGCGAGCTTTCGAACAGGCGGCCGATGAAGGGGAGATCTACCGTTATCAGCTCGATGCCGAGGAGGTCGCAGTTGTAGCGGGCGCATTCTATCTCGCGGGCGTTGTGGTTTGAGCCGTAGTTGAATGTCACGGCCAGGGCTATGCGCGAGGCGTATTCGTGGAGCATGGTGGTGGAGTCCATGCCTCCGCTCACCACCATGAGTGTATCTTTGGTCTGCATGGCTTAAAAAGTGGCTTTGAAGGCTTCGGCGAGGCGCAGGCGCACGAGATCCTGATGCTCGTCGTCGCCGTAGTTGGCGAATGGGTATATGGCTATGCCGCCGCGGGGGGTGAATATGCCCTTTACCTCGAGGTATCGGGGATTCATGAGGCGCACGAGGTCTTTCATGATTATGTTGACGCAGTCCTCGTGGAAGTCGCCGTGGTTGCGGAAGCTGAAGAGGTAGAGTTTGAGGCTTTTGCTCTCTACCATATCCTCGCGGGGTATGTAGTTGATGATGATGGTGGCGAAGTCGGGCTGTCCTGTCTTGGGGCAGAGTGATGTGAACTCGGGGCAGTTGAATGTGACGAGGTATTCGTTCTCGGGGTGCTTGTTTTTGAATGTCTCGAGTATGCCGGGGCTGTATTCGGTGGGGTATTTGACTCCCTGATTGCCCAGGAGGGTGCATGATTCGACTTCTTGAGATGTTCTCATATCTTGACTGTGGGGTATGTATACGAAAAAAGGGCAAGCTTACTACATCGCACCGCTACAACCTGATACCCTTGCTTCGGTCAAGACCTGGGGGATTCTCAGGGAGCTGGTCGTGTAGGACTTACCCGGTGCAAAGGTACGTGTTTTTTTTGAATCCGCAAGGGCGGGGGTCAATTTTTAACGCTTTTTTGGTCTCGGGCGGGGTATTTGCGGAAGAGGGAGTTCCATTTGAGACGTATCACACCGAAGATAGCTTCGCCGAATATTCCGCCGCTCATCTTGGATGTGCCGAGTACGCGGTTGACGAATACGATGGGTACCTCGGCCACGCGGAAGCCGTATTTGTAGGCTGTGAATTTCATTTCGATCTGGAATGCGTAGCCTTTGAATTTCACTTTGTCGAGGGGTATGGTGCGGAGCGTTTCGGCTGAGTAGCATACGAATCCGGCGGTGGTGTCGCGGACCGGTATGCCGGTGACGAGGCGTACGTATTTCGAGGCGAAGTATGACATGAGGACGCGCCCCATGGGCCAGTTGACGACGTTGACGCCGGTGATGTAGCGTGAGCCTACGGCGACGTCGGCGCGGCCGCTTTCCACCTCGTCGCGGAGCTTGAGGAGGTCGAGTGGGTTGTGTGAGAAGTCGGCGTCCATCTCGCATATGATTTCGTAGCCGGCGTCGAGGGCCCATTTGAAGCCGGTGATGTAGGCGGTGCCGAGGCCGAGCTTGCCGGCGCGCTCGATGATGTGGACGCGGCCGGGGTGTGCGGCGATCTTTTCCTTGACGATGGCGGCGGTGCCGTCGGGCGAGTTGTCGTCGATGACAAGGATGTCGAAGGGCTTCTCGAGGTCGAGAACCGCGTCGATGATTGCGGCGGCGTTCTCGCGCTCGTTGTACATGGGGATGATTACTACGGCTTTGCTTTGCATATGACTGAAATGAAGTTGCAAATTTAGTGATAAATTTTCAAACGGGCAATCGGGTAGCGCTTTTTACCACGGCGATGCGGGGATGTAGGGGGTGAGGGGCGGTATGCGGGCTTCGTCGTGGGCGAGGTGGAGGGCGATGGCGCGGGTCATGAGGATGTCGTCGTGGCATCCGTCGCGTGCTCCGTAGCTGCCGTTGGATTTGCGCTCGTATGTGAGCATCTCGCGGCATGCGAGGGTGTCGCGCTCGCGGTATGTGCCGTCGCGCACTGCGGCCATAAGGCCGGTGATGACCATCTCCTTGGTGCGTCGGTTGGTGTGGAAGCCCACGCGGGTAGACTCGGTGTCGGTGACGGAGTCGTAGACGCGGCGGCGGTAGAGGTTGGGATATGTGTCGGCGAGGTGGCGGAGTATGTAGAGGCCGGCGCCCGAGTCGGTCTCGAGGGTGTTGGATTCGACGGCGAGCAGGGCTTCGTTGTAGTATCGCGCGAGGTTCTCGGCTTTTTGGCCGAGGATGTCGTGGTCGATGTGTCCGCGCCATTGGGCGGCCACCTCGGGGTGGAAGCAGTCGACGCGCATGACGGCGATGACGGAGTAGTCGCTGCCCTCGCTGCGGCCTCCAATGTCGACGGCGGCGACGTATCGGGCGTCGGGCTGTGGTGGCTCCCACATGCTGAGGCTGCCGGCGCTGTCGTCGACAAAGCGGTCGGCGTCGTCGCTTATCTCGCCGATGCGGGGCTCGTCGCATCCCTGCCTGAGGCGCTCGACATTGCGGGGGGCGAATACGGGGGAGCCGGTGGCGGTGAAGGCTTCGTCGTCGGTGGTGGGGTATTCGGCCATCATCTGTTGGTGTGTCTGGTATTCGCGGCGCTTGCAGCGGTACCAGTGTATCTGGTCGAGTGTGCATCGGCACTCGTCGAAGAGCCATCGCTCGTATTCGTCCATCGACTCGGCGAAGGGTTGCAGCTCGTGTGGCGCCAGGGGCATGGTGTACATCTCAATCTCGTACCATGGCACGAATACGGCTCGCTTGTCGCCGAGGCCGTCGCGGCATCTGAGCCATTCGGCGTGTAAGTAGTTGCCCACGCCGTTGGCTGTTGATTCCATGGCTATGAGGGAGTATGGGACGAGGGCTATTGAGCCGCATACGGCGCGTATGAGGTCGGAGGGCGTGCGTGTGCGTGTCGAGGGCCAGAATGCGGTCTCCGACAGGTGTGCCATGGCGAAGTCGGCGCCGCGTACGGCGTCCTGATTCTGAATCGACGATACTGTGACGCGGCATCCCCGGCCGGAGATCTCGCGTACGTTGGTGGAGCGCTCGTAGGGGCGGAAACGCGGGGGCTCGTCGCCGTCCCACAGGGCGGCGGGGTAGTCGGATAGCAGGCGTGAGTACATGCCGCGTATGCCGCTCGAGGTGTCTTTGACCTGCGAGCAGATGAGCGAGTGCCAGTTGCGGCGGTGGCACGACTGTATCCACGCCATGTATACCTGTATGAGTGTGGAGCCGCCCCATTGGCGCGCCTTGAGCAGGATGATGCGTATGGGGCGGCCGGCGAGGCGGTCGGCTTCCATAACTGCCGCGACGCGCCGCTGCGGGGCGTTGAGTATGAATGGCCCTTCGGTGCCGAGGGTCTTGTGCTTTATGGTGCAGCACTTGGCGCACCAGTATTCGAAGTCGTGGCGGCAGCGCAGGCGTCGCCATGCGTCGATGTCGCATTGCACCAGGGGGTATTCGGGGTCGTCGGCCATGGTGCGGGGTATGTATGCCTCGGGGCAGTCGGGGTCGGGTGTGGTGACGCGGACGCGCAGGGGTGAGTCGGGGTCGCCGCGGAGTGGATCGGGGAGGGCGCGGCGTGCGGCGAGGCGGCGGGTGTTTTCGGAGAGGATGTCCATAATTGGTGGGGATTGGTGGTGAGTGTCTTGGCGTGTCGGTAAATCGGCGTCCTGCGGACGCCATACTCAATGGATTGGCGTCCCCCGCACGCCATACGCGGATTTTTTGAGGGGATTGGTCAAGTTGGTCGGCCATGCGGGCGTGGACGTGACAAGTCACGTCCCTACAGGTTGGCTGAATCGGATGGAGCGGAGGCGGGAGGATGGTGTGGCGGTGGCGGTGATGTGGATCTCGGCTTCGCGCATGGGGGCGGTGAATGTGCGGCGGCCCATTGGGGAGTACAGCGGACCGGCGGCGGTGAGTTGCAGCTCGGGCGCGGGACATACGCGGGTGAGTGCGCGGCGGTGCAGGGCAATGGTTATAGGGCTGAATGTGCCGGTGATGTCGGCCCGGAGCATGGCCATGCCGCGGACGAGCCTGTCGAAGCGTATGCCGCCTCGCCACTCCACGTCGATGCCGAGTACCGGCTCGGAGTGGCCGGCGAGTCGCACCGTGCCGCCGGTGTCGGTGACGAGGGCGTCACCGCCGGGGCATTCGACGGTGCCGGCGGGGTCGAGGGCTGTGGTAAGGGTGTAGCGGGCGTATCGGCTGTCGGTGCACAGCACTTGTGTGTCACCGGCGGTGATGCACCACAGTTCGTGGTGTGAGTGTGCGTATGCGAGGCCGAGCACGCCGGGCAGGCGCATGAGTGTGCGGATGCCGTTGCCTTGGAGCAGAACTATGTCGCCCGCGAGGGAGGCTGCGAGGCCGTCGTCGGTGACGGCGAGCGCCTGCGGGGAATCGAGCATGCGGCTATCGACGTGTGTTGCCGAGAAGCTGCGGCGCCCGACGTCGACCTTGAGGCTGTGCAGCCCTGTGTCGGTGAACATGTGGAAGCGGCTGCGGCCATAGTCCCATGCCGATTGTGCCGCCTCGGCGCCCCGGAGAGCCAATATGCGTCCGGCGCCGGCATGGAGCGCGCACAGCGGTATGTGCGGTGCTGCTGCGCGGGCTATGGCGATGTAGCCTTGGAATGCGACGGTGGCCGGCTTTGCCTCGGGTATGGCGAACACGGGCGATGTGTCGCCGAGCGTGAACGGCTTGGCGCCGGGCGCCACGTATACGGCACACCTGCCCGAGGGGTCGGGTACGAGCGGAAATGTGCCTGTGGAGCCGAGGCCTCCGGCGGTACGCATTCCTATGGTGACACTCACGGCATCGGGCGCGCCCACCGATAGCATCGGGCCGAAGGAGAGTGGCGCGTCGCTCAGTCCGAGCGCCTGCGATACCATAGTGGAGCCGTCGGCAAATGTCACCTCCACGTAGGCGTGCCATGCTCCGGCGGCAGTACGGGCGAAGAAGTGAGCCGGATGCGGCGGTGCCGGATGTCCCGCCACGGGGTCGGCATACAGCACGGTGTCGCCTGCGGCGGCCATGGCCGCTGCCGTGAATGTGCGGCTGCCTGCGAGTGTGGCATCGGCATAGGCTGCGGCCTCGACTGGCTTGGCGAGGGCGTGGCGCAGGGTGGCGATATCGTCGTCGAGGTTGCCGGCGCGGGCTGCCTGCACGGTGACAGGTGCGGGACTCATGCCTGTCGTTACTCTCCCGCTCCACGCGGGGGCGGCAAGGGCGTCGATGCGGCCCGTAACATCGAGCATGCGGCGCAGCAGCCCGTTGCCTGCGGCGGCTGTGTCGAGATCGCCGAACGATACGGAGCATATCCATTGCTCGTCGGAGCGGCGGCGGGGTGTGACGCGGCCTTTCGACAGGTCGTGGCTGTACAGCACGGGTGTACATTGCAGCTCCACGGTGCACACGCCTGCTGCGGCGGGGTCGCAGCCTTCGGGCCACACGATCTGCGGCTGCCACACGGGCACCTCGATGGTGGCGGGGGCGAGATTGCGGCCGTCGGCGCTCGTGAAGCGCACCGAGATGTCGGCCTCGGCGCCGTCGGTGCCGACGAGCAGCATCGGCTCGGTGGCAAACAGCTGCGTGCCGCGGGCGTCGAGCCCGCGCAGCCGGCATATCACCGGCTGCCACATCAGGCCGGCCATGCGGGCGCGGTCGTCGATATCGCGCACGGTATCGGCCACGGCGGCTATGACGGCGCGGTTGTCGGCGGCCGAGAAGCGGTCGCCGGCGGAGTATGTGGCGCCGAGGCGCACAGCGGGAGTGTCGAGGCGGATGTTGCCGGAGGCCACGGCACGCAGTGCGGGCATGGCGTCGGCGGGGTCGGGCAGCACGGCGAGATCGTCGCCGAGGCGGTAGAGCCGCGATGCGGTGAGCAGCACCAATGTGTCGCCCACATACAGGCAATGTAGCGGTGCGGAGTCGAGTGCGGCGCGGTGAGTGACGACGCCGCGTGCGGCGAATCCCATCGAGCTGCCCGAGGCGAGCAGTATGCGCCCGTCGGGCATGATGTAGAGAGGGCGCCAGCCGTCGGGCACGGCCACGGATGCGGGCGGAGCGGCGGGCATGAGGTCGCCGCTGCCGTCGGGGCAGGGCATGAGATTTACGCAGGCCGATACGTCGCGGCCACTGTCGAGGAGAGAGAAATCCATGATGTGAGTTTTTTTCTGCAAAATTACAGTGCGCGGCGTGCTGTGGGCTGCGAAAAGCGTTGCCCGCACGGAATACGCGGATTTCCGGGCCGGGGCCGCTTTCTAAAATCTTTGCGGGAAATGTGACATGTGTAGCCGGGGTTGAGTCGCAGGAGTTGTGCACCGGCTTCGTTGGATAATTGCCGTTCTGAAAATATTTATCACCGAACTTTATTGAATATTGAGATAATATCGCTAATTTTACGCTTGAAATGGCGCAAGTGATCCTCCGCACGTTTTGAGAATAAACAAGTACTTCCATAATGAAAAATCTTTCTTCAATCGCTGATATCCCTCTGCATCAGTCGACGAATGACTTCGGCACCGAGCAGTATGTGCAGGGGCTCGTTCGGTTCATCTCTCATTCAGCCGCACCTATAACCATCGCGTTGCAAGGCGAATGGGGAAGCGGCAAGACGTCATTGATGAACCGCCTGTGCAATGATTTGTGTTCCAAGGGTAAAGATTTCATAGGGATCAATATCAACACCTGGGAGTATTCCATGCTTGCAACTCCGGAGGAAACAGTCATCAAGATTATTGCCCAGCTCGTCCGCGAACTCTCAGGCTCTGATCCGGAATCGCAGAGCCAGGCCATCAAGCTTCTTAAGGGCGTGGTACGCGTAGGGTGGCGATTCGCCCGGGAAGCACTCAAGGGGGTTAATCCGACTGTCGGCAAAGTGGTGGAGGGTCTTGGTGTTGCAAGTGATATCGAATTTGGCGAAGACCGAGTGACCCTACATGACCTCAAAGAGGCATTGACGCTATCAATCAAGAAATCAATCGGCGATACAAAAAAAGGTATTGTAGTATTTGTGGATGACCTTGACCGTCTGAATCCTCCTTTGGCCGTACAGATCCTTGAATTGCTCAAGAATATTTTCACTCTTGACCACTGCATTTTCATCCTTGCCATCGACTATGATGTTGTTGTCAAGGGATTAGAGCCGAAATTCGGGCCGTTAAGTTCGAAAAATGAACGAGAATTCCGCTCCTTTTTCGACAAAATCATCCAAGTACCGTTTCATTTGCCGGTGAGCAATTACCAGCCAAAAAACTTCGTGCTTGATTCATTGGAGTCTATCGGCTATTTCACACATGTTGAGCGAGAAAATTCCTATATCGAAAGCAATGTGGTGAAGATAGTTGATTCTTCAGTCGGAAAAAATCCCCGCTCTATCAAGCGTCTCATCAATACACTTTCGCTAAATGATTGCATCGCTCGATGCAGCAGTAAAGAGAGTGAGAATGATTCATTAGAAGCAAAGATCATAAATTTTGCTTTTGTAGCCATTCAGGTATGTTTTCCAAAGATTTATGATCTGCTTGTAATCAATCCTATTTTCGAAAAATGGGATAGGATTATTGCTTCTAAATTGAATCTTCATTTGGATAAGGGGGAGATGGAAGATATCAATGGTGCGGTAATTCTTGATGCACTTTGTCTATCGGATGCCTATTTCGAAAAGAATCAGGCTAATATAGAAATTATCCTTGATGTTATTTCGGAAAATATCCCGCCTAATGTTGATGATAGAGAAGGGTATTTAAGGAATATCCTAAAAAAGTCGGCTTCCACAAATATTGTTCCTACGACGGAGGTCGTTGAATTGGATCGTAAGGCTTTAATTAATAAACTACATGACAATGTATGGGATTATATTCGGAGAAAGAGACCGGAGATTCATGGAAAACCCAAAAACAACACCGGCAACGGAGGCTTTAAAATATATCTGCCCGATGATAACCATTTTGATGTAATCTTCCGGCCAACACAGGCCAAAGGCAAGATTGTACTGGATATATTCCTATGGACACAGATTGGCCGCCCGGAAAGGCTAAAAGGGAAAGATTACGAAGATGTGATAGCCGACGAAGAAGTCATGAAGGCTGTCAGACCGCTTAATGAGACGGTCAAACGTCTTTGCCACCAACACCTTATAGAAAGTCGTACATTTTTTGATAAAAATAACGACTATATGTTTGATAATCTTGTCGATGAATTTATTTTCCGCAAAGGTGAGCTGTGGGGAAGTATCAGCGGCAATGTCAATTATTACATAAATCAAAAATCTCCATCCAATTTCGAAGACAAGAGAATAATCGAGACAATCGGCGACCTTATTATAGCTGCATATGAGTTGAATGTGAACGCCCAAATGCTTGGGTAATCTCTAATATGAACTAATTACCCAAACTTACTTACCTGATAATGACAAGCGACGAATACTTCACCAAAGAGGTTTTATCATTAAAGCCTCTTTATGCCCGGATGATTGAAGATGTCAAGGACTATGCATATCAGGGCTTGATGCCATTCTGCATACAGTGGGGGGAGTTTTATCCGGCTGATAGAAACGCCGGGATAATGTTTTATGGCCGAGCCACTAATGGATGGATTACCTTTGAATCGGATGTTGAAAAACTTTTTGACAAGAATTCGAAAGATTGTATCTTCGCTCTTGATGACCAGATGCAATGGGTGGAGGATTGTGCCGGAGGCGGAGAGGAATATTATAATTCCAGACGGTCTGCATTCTGGCGCGTTATCCGGCGGGTTGCCTCCAACTTTTATCCCGGCGGGGACGAGCTTCTCAATATCAGCTGGAGTAACGTCTGCAAGATCGCTCCCGACGCATCGAATCCAGGCAACGGCTTGTTTTATGCCCAACTTCCTGCAGCACGTTCCATCATGCGACGGGAACTTGAGATTTTCAGTCCCGGTCATGTGGTCTTGTTGACGGGGGCAGGATGGTGCGGCGATTTTCTATATTTCTTCAATGGCAACAAGCACACGAGATCCATCGCTTCATACAAGTGGGGAAAAATGGACAGTATACAGTGGAGGTCTATAAAATCGGCGATATCTTCTTTTATGTCTCAGAGCATCCGCAATGCAAGAATGAAAGCACACATATCGCCGCACTGATAGAGGCAATATCCAAAAATTCATAAGAAATCGGCTACCCGGAGCCAAGGAGTCGTCGGCGCCGCGGCATCATAGGTCGGGCGGATTACGCGGATTACGCGCTGTGGATTTGTAAATCGGCGTCTGTGGGGACGCCTTTTCCGCAGATACGGCTATGCGGAGTGGATGACCGCGTGGGCCTCGCGTGCGTCTGCTACCGGCAGTGTCGCGGCTACGCGGCTCAAAATCTAATATCGTATTGATTACCACAGCTGCGCGTACCTGCGGCATGCTTGCAGTGGCCTATTGTTCGCCCGACGCCGATGGCGTCTCTCCCGACGGTAGTCGAAGTGTGCGTAAGATCCGGCCGATATCGACGTCCGTGGGGACGCCTGCCATTAGGAGTCTGTTCGGTAAAAGTGTCGTTTGCCAAGAGCATTATTTGTATCTTTGTAGCGATCAATATCTTTTAATTATGAAAACGAAATTGCTGCTGCTTGTCTTTGCTTTTCTTGTTGTCGGAAATGTGTATGCTGATGACCGCTGCCGTGCAATAACCGATGAGTCCGCAGGAATGAGTGACATGAAGACGCCATATGTAAAAATAGCGGAATGGAGGGGCGGGACTTCGCTTTATTCTCTGCTGAAATATGCGTTGGGCAGTACGCGGTATAAAAATCATGAAATAGATTTACTCACCGGGCGCAATTTTCCGGCTTTCTGCGACTATGTGAAAGCGGCATTCGGTGATCTGTGCGAGGTGTCGGATGACAATCATGTGTCAGTCGGGTCGGAGGAGGATAAACCGGCGGTACTTAAGTATGGAGAGAATGCAATGAACAGTGCGGCAGTGCATTTTGAACGCGACAACATATATCAGGTATATACCTTCGTGAAGAAGGATGAGGAGTCGATAAACGATCTTTATAACAGGATCGAGGAAGATCTGAAAAAGCTGGGATATGAGGCGTTCAACGATCCAAAATATAGGGTGGGCCCCGCGAAAAGATGGCAATTTTATAAGGATGGACGGCATTTGTGCTATCAATGGTACACTTGGATCGATGAAGCGCAGTGCTGGTTTCTTACGTTGTGGATCGATTATCCGTCGTAGCGGGTCGCGAGCTGCAGTTTTTAAAATATCAGTTTATGTCTTGTGTATAAGACATAAAATGCTTAATTTTGTCTTACGAATAAGACAGTAGCTGCAATGATAAAATCTGAAATTCTACGCGAGGTGATGCTTGAAAACCGTGAAGAGGTTATGCGTCACGAGGTTATAAAACGAAATATATCGCTTGACGGATTTGACCGTCAGGTTTTAGTGGGTGCGCGTCGCGCCGGAAAATCTTATATCCTTTACGGCAAGATTCAGGAACTGATTGCCGCAGGATACTCCTGGGATGAGATAGTATATATCAACTTTGAGGATGAGCGTCTTGCGGAGATGACGGTCGATGACCTGAACATGATACTTGAGGTTCATTCCGGACTGAGTGGGAAACGCCCGATGCTGTTTCTTGATGAAATTCAGAATGTCGATGGTTGGGAGCGTTTCGCGCGCAGGATTGCAGACAATAAATTTACGGTATTCATAACCGGAAGCAATGCGAAGATGCTGTCAACGGATGTGAATGCGGCTCTCGGGGGCAGATATATGACCCGTGAGGTGTTTCCCATGCAATTCGATGAATACCTTACAGCCAACGGCAAAAATCCTGATGACAAACTGTTGACGGCTACAACGACCGCCCGTGGAGAGTTAATGGGGCTGTTCGAGGAATATTTCCAGTTCGGCGGTTTTCCTGAATGTGCCACGCTGTCGGTGAAACGAGATTATCTTATGAGCCTCTATCAGAAGATATTTCTTGGGGACATTGCTGCGCGCCACAGGATTGAGAATATTTTTGCCCTGCGAATTCTTTTCCGTAAACTGGCGGAAAGTGTCAAGCAACCGCTGTCATTTACCCGGGCGACGAACATTGTGGCCTCTACCGGGACGAAGATAGGCAAAAGCACGGTGATAAATTATCTGGCATACGCTTCCGAAGCATACCTGATATTGCCGGTTGCCAATATTGCGGACAGTCTTGCTGATAAGGTGTCCAATCCGAAATACTATTTTATCGACAATGGCATAATATCCCTGCTGGCTCTTGACATACGCACCTCCCTGCTTGAAAACATGGTGGCATTGAAGCTGCTTTCAAGTTATGGATCAAAAGATGCCGTCTATTTCTACAATCATGGAGTGGAAGTTGATTTTTACATTCCTCAGACGGAGACTGCCATTCAGGTATGTTACATGATGAATGATGCCGAAGGCACATTCGAGAGAGAAACGTCGGCATTGGTAAAGGTGCAGTCGCGCCTGTCGTGCCGACGCAATATAATTGTAACTTACGGAGATGAGGGCGTGATAAAGAAAGACGGAGTGGAAATCGAAGTAATCCCGGCATGGAAATTTTTGCTGCGGATGTGATTCGAGCTCTAAAAGTTGGTATATCTGAAAGTTTTGCGTATCTTTGCCCACACAATTAACGAGGAAACACAACCTCCATATAAACGACCCTAAATCAACATGTTAGAGAAAACCAACCTAAAAGTTCTCGACAAGGTAGTAGTCCGCTTCTCGGGCGATTCGGGCGACGGCATGCAGCTCGCCGGCAACATTTTCACCAATGTATCGGCCGGAGTTGGCAACCAGGTTTCGACCTTCCCCGACTATCCTGCCGAAATCCGCGCGCCTCAGGGCTCGCTGAGCGGTGTATCAGGCTTCCAGGTAAGCGTGGGACAGAATGTCCACACCCCCGGCGACAAGTGCGACGTGCTCATTGCCATGAATCCCGCCGCGCTGAAGCAGAACGTGAAATTCCTCAAACCGGGCGGTGTGATCATCGTAGACATCGACTCGTTCAAGGAAGCTGATCTGAAGAAGGCTCTTTTTACCACCGACCGTCCCTTCGAGGAACTCGGTATCAAGGCCCAGGTGGTGGAAGTGCCCGTGACCTCGATGACAAAGGCCGCTCTGGAAGGCTCGGGTCTCGACGCCAAAGCCGTGCTGAAGTGCCGCAATATCTTCGCTCTCGGCCTTGTATGCTGGCTCTTCGACCGTCCGCTCGAAAGCGCCCTGCGCCACCTGCACAACAAATTCGCCAAAAAGCCCGCAGTATATGAGGCCAACGCCAAGGTGATCGAGGCGGGCTACAACTACGGCAACAACATACATGCGTCGGTATCGACCTACCGCATAGAGTCGGATGAGCCCAAGCCGGGCGTGTATACCGACATCAACGGCAACACGGCTACGGCATGGGGCCTGATAATGGCCTCGGAGAAGTGCGGCCGTCCGCTCTTCCTGGGTTCGTATCCCATCACTCCGGCCACGGATATCCTGCACGAGCTTGCCAAGCGCAAGGATCTGGGCGTGAAGGCCATACAGATGGAGGACGAGATAGCCGGCGTATGCTCGGCCATCGGCGCTTCGTTTGCCGGCAACCTTGCCGTGACCAGCACATCGGGCCCCGGCCTCGCGCTGAAGAGCGAGGGCATCGGTCTGGCCGTGATGGCCGAGCTGCCCCTTGTGGTGATAGACGTGCAGCGCGGCGGCCCGTCGACGGGCCTGCCCACCAAGACCGAGCAGACCGACCTGATGCAGGCTCTCTACGGCCGCAACGGCGAGTCGTCCGTGGCTGTGGTGGCCGCCGCCACTCCCACCGACTGCTTCACGATGGCCTTCGAGGCCGCACGCATAGCTGTGGAGCACATGACTCCGGTAATCCTGCTCACCGACGCCTTCATCGGCAACGGCTCGAGCGCATGGCGCGTGCCCGAGGCCGACGAGTATCCCGCAATCAAGGTGCCCGAGGTGACATCCGACATGATCGCCGGCGGCTGGCGTCCCTATCAGCGCGACGAGCATACAAAGGTGCGCTACTGGGCTCTGCCCGGCACCGAGGGTGCTATGCACCGCCTCGGCGGCCTCGAGAAGGACTATGTGACCGGCGCGATATCGACCGACCCCGCCAACCATGAGAAGATGGTGCTCACCCGCCGCGAGAAGATAGCCCGCATCGCCGACAATATCCCGGCCCTGGAGGTATACGGCGAGCCTGAGAGTGATACCCTGCTGATAGGCTGGGGCGGCACATTCGGCCATCTGATGACGGCCACCGACGACCTCGCCGCCGAGGGCAAGCCCGTGGCATTCGCCCACTTCCGCTACATCAACCCGCTGCCGGCCAACGCGCTCGACGTGATACGCCGCTACCGCCGCGTGATAGTGGCCGAGCTCAACACGGGCATGTTCGCCGACTATCTGCAGTCGAAACTCCCCGGCACCGAGATACTGCGTATCAACAAGATACAGGGCCAGCCCTTCCAGGTGGCCGAAATAGTAGAACAAGTAAAAAACTACATGACCCAAAGCCTCTGAACGATGGAAGAACAACAATATACAGCCGCTTCGTATAAGAGCGACCAGTCGGTGCGCTGGTGCCCCGGCTGTGGCGACCACGCCATTCTCAACACCCTCCACAAGGCGATGGCCACCCTCGGCGTGCCCCCGCACATGACAGCCGTGATATCGGGTATCGGATGCTCGTCGCGCCTGCCCTACTACATGAACACCTACGGCTTCCACACCATCCACGGCCGTGCGGCAGCCATCGCCACAGGCTTCAAGAACGCCAATCCCGAGATGACCGTATGGCAGATATCGGGCGACGGCGACGGCCTGGCTATCGGCGGCAACCACTTCATACATGCCATCCGCCGCAATATAGATATCAATATCATATTGTTCAACAACAAGATATACGGCCTCACCAAGGGGCAGTACTCGCCCACGTCGGCCCGCGGCTTCGTGTCGAAATCGTCGCCCTACGGCACGGTGGAGAATCCGTTCATCCCCGCTGAGCTGTGCTTCGGCGCGCGCGGCAATTTCTTCGCGCGCTCGATCGATGTGGAGCTTGCCACCTCGCAGGAGGTGCTCGTGGCCGCCGGCCGCCACAAGGGCACGTCGGTGACCGAGATATTGCAGAACTGTGTGATATTCAACAACGGCATCCACAATCCCATCACCGACAAGGCCGTGCGTGCCGAACGCACCATCCATCTGCGCCACGGCGAGAAGATGCTTTTCGGCAAGGACAACAACCGCGGCCTGGTGCAGGATGGCTTCCTGCTCAAGGCTGTGACCCTCGGCGAGGACGGCTACACTATCGACGATGTGCTGGTGCACGACGCCCATACGCCGAGCAACTTCCTGCATCAGCAGCTCGCCATGATGGACGGCGAGACGCTGCCTCTGGCTATCGGTGTGATACGCGACGTGGAGGCGCCGAGCTATGACGAGGCTCTCACCGAGCAGGTGGCCGCAGTGCGCGCCAAGAAGGGTTTCGACACGCTGCGCGACATGATCCTAGCCGGCGAAACCTGGACGGTGGAATAAACATCCCTACATAGCATCCCCCCGCCGGCCGCGATGCCCGCGGCCGGCGGGGGGATTGTTTTGCTATTATGCAGTTGTTTGATTTCCAGAGTGGTGACTCGGTGTCTCAAAATCGGCGGCCTACGGGCGCCGGCAATAGTGATAGGTGCTGTCCGAGCACGCCTCGCCTTAGGGGCTCGGCGGGCTCGGTTACGAGTAAATCGGCGGGCTACGCACGCCTGCCGTTCTTCAGTTATCGATGTTATGTTTGCTTTGTGGCATATGGTGTAATCATCCGGTGACTTTTACTTTTCTTTTGGCGAATAGTTCCAGCAGGGCTTCTTTGTATCGGCGGAAACGCGGGTGTGGTGTGTTGCCCCGGCGACGCTCCCCATCGATGTAAAATGTGATTATCGCGTGGTGCGGGACATTGGGGGAGGGTGACTCGACAACGTCTATGATGTCCGGACCGGTGGCAATGGCGCGTATTGTCGGTCATATATTATATAATGCTGACCAGTGGGTTGCCGCTTAGGATTTGTCGCGGAAGAAGAGGCTGACGGGGGTGCCGGAGAAGTCCCAGTGCTCGCGGATCTTGTTCTCGAGGTAGCGGCGGTAGGGTTCCTTGATCCATTGGGGGAGGTTGCAGAAGAAGATGAAGGTGGGCACCTGTGCGTCTTTGAGCATGGTGATGTACTTTATCTTGATGAACTTTCCTTTGTTGGAGGGGGGCGGGAAGGCGGTGATGTCTTCCTGGAGCACGCGGTTGATCTCGGAGGTGGGGATGGTGCGGCGGCGGTTCTTGTATACGTCGACGGCGGTCTCTATCACCTTGTAGATGCGCTGTTTGGTGAGTGCGGAGCCGAAGATTATGGGGAAGTCGGTGAAGGGTGCGAAGCGCTCGCGGATGGTGGCTTCGAAGTGCTTGATGGCGGCCTGCGACTTGTCGGTGGCGATGTCCCATTTGTTGACTACCACGACGATGCCTTTCTTGTTGCGCTGGATGAGGGAGAATATGTTGACGTCCTGTGCCTCGATGCCTCGTGTGGCGTCGATGATGAGGATGCATACGTCGGATGCCTCGATGGCGCGTATGGAGCGGATGACGGAGTAGTACTCGATGTCTTCGTTTACTTTGGTCTTCTTGCGGATGCCGGCGGTGTCGACGAGGTAGAAGTCGAATCCGAATTTGTCGTAGCGGGTGTAGATGGAATCGCGTGTGGTGCCGGCGATGTCGGTGACGATGTGCCGGTCTTCGCCGATGAAGGCGTTGATGAGCGATGACTTGCCGGCGTTGGGGCGGCCTACGATTGCGAAGCGGGGTATGTCGTCGAGCTGTTCGGCCCGGTCGGGGTCTTCGGCGGGGAGGTCTTTGACCACTTCGTCGAGGAGGTCGCCGGTGCCGTAGCCGTTGATGGCTGATACGGGATAGGGGTCGCCGAGGCCGAGGGAGTAGAATTCGGGCACGTTGTATATCCACTCGTTTGAGTCGACTTTGTTGGCGACGAGTATGACGGGTTTGTTGCTCTTGCGGAGTATCTCGGCGACGTGGTCGTCGAGGTCGGTGGTGCCGTTCATGGCGTCGACGACGAAGAGTATTACCTGTGCCTGCTCGATGGCGAGGTGCACCTGGCGGTTGATCTCCGACTCGAAGATGTCGTCGGAGTTGACCACCCATCCGCCTGTGTCGACGATGGAGAATTCGACGCCGTTCCAGTCGACCTTGCCGTACTGGCGGTCGCGTGTGGTGCCGGCGGTGGGGTCGACGATGGCTGTGCGTGTCTGTGTGAGACGGTTGAAGAGGGTGGATTTGCCTACGTTGGGGCGGCCTACTATTGCTACGAGCATTTATCTATCGGTTGAATGTTTGGTGCAAAGGTACGAAAAAAATTCGTTATTCGATGTATCCGAACTGGCGGAGCTTATTCTCGCGGTTGCGCCAGTTGGGCTCTACCTTGACGAATAGCTCGAGGTATACGCTCTTGCCGAAGAATTTCTCGATGTCCTTGCGGGCTTCGGTGCCTACGCGTTTGAGCATGGAGCCGCCTTTGCCGATGAGGATGCCTTTCTGTGAGTCGCGCTCTACGTATATCACGGCCATGATGTGTATGGAGGTGTCTTTCTCCTCGAATTTCTCGACGATGACCTCGGCGGAGTAGGGTACTTCCTTGTCGTAGTTGAGGAGGATCTTCTCGCGGATGATCTCGGTGACGAAGAATCGGGCGGGCTTGTCGGTGAGGGCGTCTTTGCCGAAGTATGGCTCGCCCTGGGGCAGTAGCTCAACGATGCGGCGCATGAGGTTCTGTACGTTGAATCCTTCTTTGGCCGATGTGGGGAATATCTCGGCGGCGGGGAGCATGGTGTGCCAGCGGTCGACGATTTCCTCGAGCTGTTTCTGGTCTTTGAGCAGGTCGATCTTGTTGATGACGAGCAGCACGGGGATCTTCTCGGCGGCGACGCGGGCGAGGAAGTCGGCGTTCTTGGTGGGGTCTTCGACCACGTCGGTGACGTAGAGCAGGATGTCGGCGTCGGTGAGTGCGCCCTCGGAGAAATTGAGCATGCTCTCCTGGAGCTTGTATTTGGGGGCGAGGACGCCGGGGGTGTCGGAGAATACTATCTGGTATTCGGGGGTGTTGACAATGCCCATGATGCGGTGGCGGGTGGTCTGTGCCTTGGAGGTGATGATGCTCACGCGCTCGCCTACGAGGTCGTTCATGAGGGTGGATTTGCCTACGTTGGGGTTGCCTACGATGTTTACGAAGCCCGATTTATGTTTCTGTTCCATTGTGTGTGGCGGTGTTTTATGTTGTGGGTGTGTCTTTAAGTCCTTACTTAAAACACACGGGAGGGGTAAATGGTTATTGGAATCGGCCGGTAAGTATGCGGCGGATGTCGTTGAGTTTTGTGAGGGCCTGCAGTGGGGTGAGGTTGTCGATGTCGATGCCGAGTATCTCGTCGCGCACCTGCTCGAGCACGGGGTCGTCGAGCTGGAAGAAGGAGAGCTGCATGCCGGGGGCGGAGTCGATCGATGAGAGGGCGGCGCGGGTGTCGGCGGGGGCTGCGTCGGTGCCGTCGTGGCGGTTGGCCTGCTCGAGTTGCTTAAGGACTTTGTCGGCGCGCTTCACTATGGCGGGGGGCATGCCGGCGAGGCGTGCCACGTGTATGCCGAATGAGTGTTCCGAGCCGCCGGGTGCGAGCTTGCGCAGGAATACCACTTTGCCGTCGATTTCCTTGACTGATACGTTGACGTTGACGATGCGGTCGAGGGTGTTTTTCATCTCGTTGAGCTCGTGGTAGTGTGTGGCGAAGAGGGTCTTGGGATGCAGGTCGCGGTAGTCGTGGATGTATTCGATGATGGCCCAGGCGATCGATATCCCGTCGTATGTGGATGTGCCGCGGCCGAGCTCGTCGAAGAGGATGAGGGAGCGGCGCGACATGTTGTTGAGGATGGCGGCGGCCTCGTTCATCTCGACCATGAATGTGGATTCGCCGAGGGATATGTTGTCGGATGCTCCCACGCGGGTGAATATCTTGTCGACCACGCCGATATGGGCGCTCTGTGCGGCCACGTAGCAGCCGGCCTGAGCCATGATGACGTTGAGGGCGGTCTGGCGCAGCAGGGCTGATTTGCCCGACATGTTGGGGCCGGTGATCATCATTATCTGGTCGGTGTCGTTGTCGAGGGTGACGCTGTTGCTGATATATGGCTCGCCGGGCGGGAGGCGTCGCTCGATGACGGGGTGGCGTGCCTCGACGAGCTCGATGCGCAGGGAGTCGTCGACGGTGGGTCGGGTGTAGTGATTCTCGGCAGCCACGCGGGTGAATGCGTTGAGCACGTCGAGCCGCGCGAGGATGGATGCGTCGAGGCGGAGGGCGCCCATGAACGAGTCGACGGCGGCAGTGAGGGCGGCGTAGAGGCGTGCCTGTATGGATTCGATCTTGTCCTGAGCTGAGAGGATCTTCTCTTCGTATTCCTTGAGTTCCTGGGTGATGTATCGCTCGGCGTTGACGAGGGTCTGCTTGCGTATCCACTCGGGGGGCACCTTGTCGCGGTGTGTGTTGGTGACCTCGATGTAGTAACCGAACACGTTGTTGTAGCCTATCTTGAGCGAGCTGATGCCGGTGGCCTTGCTCTCGCGGGCCTGTATCTGGAGCAGGTAGTCCTTGCCAGAGTAGGCTATGGCGCGGAGGTCGTCGAGCTCGGGGTCGACGCCGGAGCGTATGTAGTCGCCCTTGGGCGAGGCGTCGTCGGCTATCTCGCGTGCTATGCGGTCGCGGATCGAGGCGCAGGGGTTGAGCTGCTCGCCCATGGAGCGGAGCGAGGGGTCGGGCGAGCGCATGCACATCTCCTTTATCGGAGGTATCTGGTCGAGTGCGTTGCGTATCTGGAGCATGTCGCGGGGTGTGGCGCGACCCGATGCGACTTTCGACAGCAGGCGCTCGAGGTCGCCGACGCGCAGCAGGCAGTCGGCGATGTCGTCGCGGTCGTCGGGCGCCTTGAAGAAGGCTTCCACCACGTTGAGGCGCTCGTTGATGGCCTTGGGGTCTTTGAGCGGGAAGAGCAGCCACCGGTGCAGCAGGCGCGAGCCCATAGGGGTGACTGTGCGGTCGAGAACGTCGAGGAGGCTCTTGCCGTCCTCGTCGAGGGGATTTACCAGCTCGAGGTTGCGCACGGTGAAGCGGTCGAGGCGCACGTAGCGCTCTTCCTCGATGCGCGATATGCCGGTGATGTGGCTCAGGCGGGTGTGCTGAGTGATGTCGAGGTAGTGGAGCACGGCGCCGGCGGCGACGATGGCGTCGGTCATGCCGTGGAGGCCGAAGCCCTTTAGCGATGCGGTGCCGAACTGTGTGCGCAGGCGGTCGTTGGCGGCGTCGGAGGTGAAGAGCCACTCGTCGAGCTCGGTGATGAGGCAGCGCTCGGAGAGGGTGTCGCAGGCGCGCCCTTTGAGGCCGCGCTGCACCAGCAGCTCCTTGGGAGCCATGTTGGCCATTATCTTGTCGATGTAGTCGGCCGAGCCCTCGGCGGCGAGGAATTCGCCAGTGGATATGTCGAGAAAGGCAATACCCATCTTGGTCTTGCCGAAATGTATGGCGGCGAGGAAGTTGTTCTCGCGGTGGGAGAGCACGTTGTCGTTGAGGGCGACGCCTGGGGTGACAAGCTCGGTGATGCCGCGCTTGACGAGTTTCTTGGTGAGCTTCGGGTCCTCGAGCTGCTCGCAGATGGCCACGCGCTTGCCCGCGCGCACGAGCTTGGGGAGGTAGGTGTCGAGGGCGTGATGGGGAAATCCGGCGAGCTCGACGTGTTGGGCCGAGCCGTTGGCGCGGCGTGTGAGGGTGATGCCGAGGATCTCGGATGCGGTGATGGCGTCGTCGGAGAACGTCTCGTAGAAGTCGCCCACGCGGAAGAGCAGCACGGCGTCGGGATGCTTCTGTTTCATCTCGAAATACTGCTTCATCAAGGGCGTCTCCACAACTTTCTTTGCCATCGTGCGTGCGTTTAAAATCAAAGCAAAGTTAGCAAAAACCGCCCGCCCCGCCAAGCGACAGGGCGAAAAAAGTGCATCGGCGATGGGATTAACAGTATTATCTGACGCTAAACCACACTTTCGCCGGCTCTGTATTTGGTGAGCTTACAGTGGCGAGGTATTGGCCATGTGGTAGTGGAACGCCGTTGAGCGAGGTCGGATTTCCAGCAGACACTTGTATCTCGTCGTGCATGTATAATATGCCGCTGCTGTCGGTTATATCAATGCTTATATTGACGACGGAATCGTTGTCGGTTTTTATGTTTAGCTTGCCGTCGGAATATTCTATGCTGATGTTTGGGCTTCTGTTCCTTTTGAAGCTTTGTGCACGGTTGCGAAGATCTTCGGATGAGGTGGTATATGCTGCTGAAAATTCGCTTATCACACGACCAACTGTATCGTATTCGTGGTTCTCAATCTGTATGGCTGCGGGATATAGGCTTTCGTCAACAAACCATCTGTATCGTGTTATCCCGAATATTGACAGGGTGTCGGTAGCGGTAACGGAGTCGAGAGACAGGGTAATATCCTTTCGGCTTATTACGGCTACAAAGCGTCGGTGTTCGACAGTCATGTCAGCTGTAACGGTATCTCCGTCTGCAAGTAGTATAAACCCTTGACGTGGCATTTCAGTGGCGTATATTCCCTGTTCGATGATGTCTGATGATTTGCAATACACGCCTCGGCTTTCAAACTGTTGTTCGCCGGCCATTTTATCGGAGCGGAAAGCCGCCGACGGCAACATATCAGTCGGTATAGCTTCCATAAGTGCTGATTCTTCGCGGATAAAATGTACGCTGTCGGATGCCATCAAATACCAAGAACGATGGCCGTTTACGACCTCGGATAGCAATGTGTCGCCGTAAAGATCGTATTTTGCGGCGGGACGGTCAAGTTGTTCGGTTGCGGAGAAATTCCATATCCGACCGTCGGTATCGACTGTCGGCATTTGATATTGGAGGTTGTAGGCTGCTGCGGTAATATGAAGAACGGCCATCAACGAGATAAATATAGTTCGTGTGGTTATCTGCATGTTGAATGATTTGTATTTGTGGGTTGGGCGAAGAAGTATCCGTATGCTTCGTGTGGGTAGCCGCCGCGGCTTATCCACAGGGAGTCGGGTATGGGCTTCAGGCGGTTGTAGGTTATAATCCTGTCGGATGAAATTTTATAATGGGGAGATTTCTTTTGGGTGGAAGCCAATTCCGGGGTAAAGTAACCGATGTACGATTCTGTCGGAGAAAATGCGATCATATCGGGGGCATCATAGTCGATACAGTATGCCGGGCGGCTGAGTGTGAAATTGAGGGTGTCGTTGGTATTGACTGAATCCATCCAGTCGGATAAGGAGGGGAGATCTTTTGGATCATAAAGTTTACAATCAATATTTTGAAGGTAATACCGTGGATTCACGACCATGAATCTTATGCCGTCTCGGACGAGGTGTACAAGCTGTGTGTGGCCACCTTGGATAAGTTTGTAGGTGACTTCATATTCTCCACTGTCCCAATGGAACGCGATTTTTTGCCATCCCCATGTATTGTCGGAGAATTCAGATTCAGGGATATACCGGCCTTCATCCGTTATGCCGGAGACAGGTTTTAGTATTTGTCCGTAGTTCTCGACTTTGAAAACCAATACATTTCGGGCATATGGGTATATTCTCGGAAGAGACGGAAAGTAGTCGGGGATGAATCTTTCTCCGTAATTCTTTTCTATTTCGTACATGTAGTCGGAATCCCGGAGTTGCAGGGGTGTGGCTTTTTTGATATAATAATCTCGGGCTATGGTATCGGCGGGTCGATAGTAATAGAGATATAAGTACAAGGAATCATGCGAAAGTCTCCAATCTCCCAATACTTTTTTACCATTTCTTTCGCAGGTGAAATATGCGGCGGAATCATATTCTGTCTGTACGTGGTCGACGGTGAAATCTCTGTTCAGCCGGATGCAATTCTGATAGGGCTCTGAACCGATATGATAATATTCGTAGAGGCTGATGGTGGCGGAGTCGGTTATAGGTGAGGGTGTGGCGATGTGGGTATCGTTTGTATCGGCGAACGATACCATAATTATTGATAGAGCAATTATTGATGAAAGTAGTTTGCGCATTTTTGATAATCTAAGGTTTGTAAGTTTTGCCGTTTGCTCTAACTGCAATTTTATATGATATAACGATGCGATTTCTGTCTTGGTTTAATTTTTGTTGCCTTATGGTATTATAATTATAAGGTATAAAAGCAGATGATTGATTGTAGATGGTCTTGATTTCCCAATTTAGGTCGGGGTATTCTTTAGTAATTTTGTATCTATTGTAATGGGGACCGCCGAATACTTGTCCGCGTCTATATGCATCTAACTCATCATATGCGTCGTAGAGAAAATTTCCGAATGACGGAGACTTGTCTCCATTAGATCTTATTCCAAGATCCAATTCTCCGGATAAGAATTGATATCCGTGCTTGAATTCATGGGCGATCAGTGACAGGTTGCCTTTGCTGCCGAACGGAATTACAAAAACGACGGCGTTTTCATTGATGTCGTAGGTTGTCATGCCGTTGCCGTCGTTGGCGGCGGCTCCATCGAGACTGAAAACTTGGTCGGAAATACGCATCAACGTGATTTCAACAAGCATGTTTATGACTTCGGATTTTTCATCATCTGATTTCTTTTTTTTGAAAAGCATTTTTGTGGATTCGCTTATTAGTCGTTCGCCTGCTTCTTCTGCTTTTTTTGTGAAACGGTTGCCGGTAGGATCGGTATTATTGATTGGATCGGCGCCACAATAAAGATAGGGACTATGCCACGGGCGCTGTGAAGCAAGAGCGTCCGGGCGGTCGAAACAACCCGAAGCGAGATAACGTCGGGCATTGAAATCAAGCATATTTAGGCCGAATTCGCCGATGAATTCTTTGGCACTGTATTGTCGGCGGTTTATCTGTGCATCGGGTCGACGCCAAGTCTCGCCATAGGGGTAGTAGTCGATGGTCTGTACTGCATGTCCGGCAGTGTCGACTATGGCGGTTATATTGCCTTGGTAGTCGGTAAGATTGTAGAATACATTACCGTTTTTATCAAGAAACCCTCCTTCAAAAGCCAAAAATATTTCGCGTGATTCTCTATCGTTGCGAGAGCGAGGCTTATACTCCATATGACCGTCGCCGCAATATGTACGTGTCCCCAATGAGACTCGTAGAGGACGCGCAGCGCTGCTTAAGGTTTGGAAACCACCGGGTACAAATACCGACTTCTGAGTAAGATAATAATAAGACCTGATATGACGTCCGAGCCCGTCATATTGTTCGTTAATCTCGTGCCCGTCATCAAAAGCAATATATGTGGGACGTCCGTCGTTGTTGTACTTTATTTCGGTGATTCCGCGAGAGGGATCAGACACAAGACGTCCCTTGCCGTCATAGGCATATTCGTAAGTTTCTGCATTGTGGCAAAGACCTGTACGTCCTTCAAAGATATTTCCGGACATACCTTTAGGGTCGTTGGATGAAAGGCGACGGTTGCCCCCGCTGTAATAGAAGTCTACTCGGTCGAGCGTACCGAATAACTCGACTCCATCGGGCGTGCGGTCTATAATACCTTTGCGATAGAGAGATTCCATGTTGCCTCTGTTATCATAGATATATGAAGTTGAAAAGTCTGCTCCGGATTGCGTAGACGCGGTGTATCGCGCTTCTGTAAGGAAACCGGCATTATTGTAAGTGTAATCATAGCGACCGCTATGCCATTGTTTTGCCGAGATAGATCCGTTGTAATATGGTGTCGAACCATCTGCATAATATAACGTTTCCGAGTGATCAGTGCCATCATAATATGATGAGATACTTTTTTTCCATCCGTGTACATCATACGTGAAAGACTGGGATGCATTGTTACCGAAATGTATGTCTGACAATTTGCCGACAGCATTATATTTATAGTCAATTTCGGCTTTGTTGAAAATATTCATTCCGGTAGCTTTCAGCGGAAATGAGCTAATGCTGTCGTTCATTGTTACAGAGATCAAAGGTCGTAGCCGTATGCCTGTCATACGACCGGCTCTGTCATATTCATATTTCACCGAGTGTGACATATAGTCGCATTCTTTTTCCGGGTATATATAGAGGATGTTGGACGGCAATCCGTCATAGGTATAATCAGTGTACCTTCGGCCAATATTGTATCCTTTGGCGCATCTTACCGCTTCACGACCGAAAGAGTCATAATAATAAACTTCAAAACCATTGCCTGTGTTCAATCCGGTCTGTAAACCATAGGGATTTGATTTGGGCGTGAAATTGCGGGCAAAACCACCGCCGAGAGGAGCTCGTTTATAATCCAGACAGGAATCTGTATCGCAGATAGACTTAAAGTTGTAGGTGTCGTAATAATTGGCGAATATGAGAGTGGGCGCTTCATCCCATGTCCATGCCGGTTCGAAGCGATATCCTCCCGAGGTTAAAGCGGAAGAATCAAGGATGGCTGTACGACACTGAGAGGCGAAAGCGGAAATATCGTTCTCATCGGCTTTTGTGTCAAGTGCGACAATCAGCCGTCGACAACCGTCATATCCATATAATCTCCATTCACCATCGATATGGTCGGCACTATGCTCTGCAACCAACCGCCCCGCCGGATCATAAGCCATATATGCCGCTTCGCGCCCCGGTTCTTTTACGGATGTACATTGTCCCTGGAAATTGTAATCATACCAATATGCGATTTTCTGCATTATGTCGTCGTTGCGTTTTAATGTACCGGAATTTCCAGTCAGTATTCCCGGAGGAAGAATGTAGCGCAAGTCCCCGTAATTGTCATAAACAAAGTCTGTGTTTCCGGATGCATTGGCTATTCTTATAGTCAATCCACGAGAGTCTTTGAATTCCGAGGATTGGCGTCCGTCTTCGTCTACGGTATATTCACATGTGAATATACCGTCCTCAGCTTTTGAGAAACTGAACCCGTCATCATTTAGGATAAATGTATATAATCCGTCGGCTTGAGTGTTGGTTAACAGCTTGTAATTTTTTATTTTGGATGCCGAGTGCCAAGCGTCTCCCGCTTTTATGTCTGTACAGAGCAAACTGCGTTCTCCTGGTTCATACGTGTGCTCAGCATATGGATTTTGTTGCCCGTAAAAAGAACGAGCTGCCGAAATGATCTCACGAACCGAGGCATCCGGGTTGTTGACAGGTGTTTCAGCCCATTCCTTCCATATGCGCCACAAGGCATCATATTCTGTGAGCATGGCAATAGTCGATCCCAGTACCTCGGCAAAAGAAGCCCACTTCCGTCCTAAACCATCGTAACGTTCAGTAATTGAGGTCTTACCTGATGATGAGTAATATTTGTATGTTTTGGTATAGTTATTGCCCTGTTGATTTATGTTGTATTCATATCGTCGTATCAGATCTCCCTGGATAGAAACTGATGCAAGTCGACCATCGCGATCGTATGTATATGTATTTTTCACCCCTGCAGGATTGGTAATTGTTTCTACGCCGATAAGTGGCTTCCATGTAGCATGCGTTCTGAGGATGCCTCCAACTGTTATTGCCTGTGGGTATCGTCCCCACATATCCCAAAGCCAGGTGGTACTCACTCCATCCGCACCATGCATGGCTATAACTTCGCCATGTAATCCATATTGATAATATGTGTCGGACCATGGAATCCCGTTTCCTCGTTTCTGCCATATGCGTTTGGGGCGTACAGTTTTTCCACATTGTTCCATTTCAAGCGAAATCTCTGTTGTGGAGCCATTGAATGTGCTGCGATACATGGTAGGTACGCCGATAATATTGTTTTTCTTCATTACATCGGCCACTGCTTTATCGTAACGATCTTTATAGTCATATGATATTACGAGAGAATCATTGCCTGTTACTATCGTTTTGGATGAAATCAGCTCTGTGTCGGGGATATATGAGTATGATTCGGAGTTTATAATAGAACCGTTGTCAGTATAAGTTGTTGTGATTTTCTTATCAAGGCGATCTGAGAATACTTTATTTTTTATCCGTGATACGGAATACCATTGGTAATCATTACGTTCTATCGGCACCATGGCATCAATTCCACCATCGAAACCGATGTCTCCGACTATAGCAGTTGCGGTGTTAAAGTACACGATGTTTCTCCCGTCGGGGAATTCTCCAAAATCGGGCGCATAAGATAGATCGCCGAATTGAAGTAGAAGTCTGCGAATATATATATCATCGAATCTTTCAAAATCAGGATTCTGAATATTAGAATAGAAGTATTCAGTTTTTTCGATCGGTTTGAATGTGTTGTTTTCCTTTTTGTAAGATTCTTTCTTTATAAGCTTCGGGCCACCCGCAAATATTGTATGATTCTCTTCCGGCACTACGAATCCCCAATCGCGAAATACCCTGTTTTCTCTACCAAAATCGCTGAAACGATATTTTGTATAACCTTCATCCTCATATTCAGTTACTTCGGAATACCATATGGGAAGTATGCCTGTTTGCCCCGTCATATAATCGGATGTACGGTTGGCATATAAAATCTTATCTATTTTTATTATTGGGGCGAGATTAAATGTCTTGCGTGCCTGCAGCAGATCAAATTCCGAGATGAAAGTATTGAGCAATGGCGTGGCTTTAATGACTGCTTTTCCGTTGCCGTCAACACCATATCTGTATCGGCGTATACGTGGCGTCGGGTCATCGGGGGATGCTTTGACTTTTATACGATTGACCCGTATACCGCCTCCAAATGAAAGGACGGGGACATCAATTCTTTTGTTTATAGCGTTATCGTTGCAGATCTGTGGATTGAAATGATGAGGTTCGTATTGCCATTCAACACTTGCACCGGTAGGATAGACCGCTTTCAACAGTATGCAGTCGTCGATATGCAAGGTATCGACCGATCGATCTGCACCATCGATTTGCAGAGGGCCTATTGCGCTTCGGAATATAAAATCAGGGGAAATATGGTCTGTGCTTTTTCCATTGCTGAATCCCCACCAGTCGGATGAGGGTTGTAAACCGAAATCGTTGTTTTTATATTCAAAGCTGTAATGCCCGGTTCCGGTTATATCGACAGCTGTAAGAGTATTCACTGTGTGTTGAAGTGTAGCACTATGAACGATATCTTTGCCCCATCTTACTGACATTGATTTAAGCATCGTTGCATATATGCCGTTCGGATTATGGTAGTCGAATTCAATAGTTCCGCCCGGGAAAGCCACTTTTGCCAGATTTTTTGCTCCTCCGAAGGTGTGTTCTGCTATACGTGGTCCGTTATCGAGATTAATACTTGTGAGGGAGTTGATGATTGGTGCGTTGCCATATACGACCGATCCGTTATCAAAATAAGTCCGTGGATAATTTGCATGAGGATCGAGTGTCCATTCAAAAGAGATAATCTCTCCGGTTGATAGTGATAAGGAAGAGAGGAGCCATTCGGTAGTCATCAGATCTGTGTCCACGTATTCGCCTCTAATGCCAAAAGTATAAATATTACCATGCGGATCGGTGACATTGATATAAGAGAGCTGTTCGTCTCCCTCAATTATATATTCAGTGCAACCTATTCCTTTGAATATACCTTTGTCGCGAACGAGAGTCAAAGTTTTGTCAAGAAGATGTATTGTATATATATCGTGCTGCGTGTCGTAGCGAGGGTAGTAGCCTAATTCTACTTTTGAAGTGGCAAAGTCGCTCGTGACACAACGAAAGAGTGTCGCATAGTCGTCTACATAACCACCGAGATAATCCGGATCAAGATATTGAAACCATTCATCGGGTCTGCCCATTATCTGCCGTGTGACACGTAAAGGTGGGGTTAAGTTCCATCCATATCCTATTGGAGCCGGGTCATCGTCGACTCGTATACCATTAGACCTGTATTGGAGTTGAAAAGGAATTTTGGTATCGCCGATTGCCAATGTATATAGTGGTACGCTAAATTCGCATGCTCCGGTAAGTATGGAGGGACCGGGCATTTGTACTTGTTTTATTGCCGCTATCCGTGGTGATTCGGGCCATGCGCCTTCTTCGGGCCATTTAAAGGTCTGAGCAAATGCAGAACATGCAAGTGTCAGACATATGCATAATGATATAAGATTGGTTTTCATGGATAAATCGTTGTTTTTTGCAAAGATAATATGGGATTAGGGTAAAGTCAAGCGTTTTTGCGGAAAAATCAGATTTTTATGAGAATAAGGCTGATTTCGGACGTTTTTGGTCTGCGATGTGGCTATACTGTGAAAAGGTTCTGTATTCGCTTGCTTTTTATAATATAATAGAGCGAGTCGTGGTTGGATAAATCGGCGGCCTGGGGGCGCCATCGCGAGGAGGGCGCTTGTCCGAGCACGCCTCGCCTTAGGGGCTCGGCGGGCTCGGTTACGAGTAAATCGGCGGCCTTCGCACGCCTTTGGTGCGGTTCTCGCGGGGGTATTTATTGGGGGCGGTTGTGTTGGTGTGTGGGTCGGGCGAAGAAGTATCCGTATGCTTCATGGGGGTAACCGCCGCGGCTTATCCACAGGGAGTCGGGTATGGATTTCAGACGGTTGTAGGTTATAATCCTGTCGGCTGGTATTCTTACGTCCGGACGTTCTAATTTGAAATAATAAGCACTGTTGGCATCGTAATAACCGACGGCGCGGTCGGATAATGAATATGTGATGGCGCCGGGATCGTCGTAATCGATGCAATATGCAGGGCGGCTGAGTACGAATTTGAGAGTGTCGTTGATTTTGACAGAATCCATCCAGTCGGATAAGGCCGGAAGATCTTTCGGTGTGTAGAGACGGCAGTCGGTATCCGGCAGATAATATTTGGGGTTCACCACAATGAATTTTATACCATCTTTCACGAGGTGTACAAGCTGTGTGTGCCCGTTGAAATTCTGTTTATCAGAAACCCGAAAACTCCCGGCCTGCCAATCGATCCGGACTTTCTCCCATCCGGCTTCCGAGTTAATCTGATCGATATGCCGATTTGAGCGATACATAGGCTTGGATATATAGTATCCATGCATACGCTCTAATGATAAGGGTATCAGCTCTTGCCCGAAATGTTTAATCTTAAAAACCAATTCATTCTTGGCGAAAGGATAGTATTTCGGCAAAATCTTGTCCGGCAAATATGATGACGGAATGTATCTTTCTCCGCTCCATTCATAAATCCCATGCACATAATCGGAATCGGATAACTCTTCGGGTGTTGAGATTGCGGTAAGGAGATTGGTCATGGAGGTGTCTTCAGGTTGAAAATAATGGAAATACAGGAATAGGGAGTCGCCTGAAACTCTCCAGTCGCCTAAAATCTTCTTGCCGTTTCTTGTACAGGTTATTTGACCGTTGAAAAAAGTATCTTCAGGCTCTTCAGTATCTTCAAATGTGAAATCTCTTTTCAAGTGTATTTTTGTATAAATAAGGGACGAAGGCGTACGGCCTCGTTCCAATATGTAATATTCATTAAGATATATGGCGGCGGAGTCGGTTACAGGCGGGGGTGTGGCGATGTCGGTATCGTTTGTCCGGGCAAACGATATCAGAATTATAGACAGGGCGATTATGGATGAAAGCAGCTTGCGCATATTTATATGTGTTTTTGCAAAGGTAATATGCGGATGCCGTTAAACCAAATGTTTTATGGTGTATTCCGTGTTTTTATAGCGTGAGGGCTTAAATCGTTGGCCTGCGGGTGCCATCGCAAGGAGGAATTTTTGTCTGAGTACGCTTACGCAGGCTGCGGGGTTATCGGTTAGTCGGCGTAGGGGTGTCGCGGCTACGCGGCTCCTTCGCGGTATGATGCGTTGATACCACGGCTGCGGACACCTACGGCGTCCTTGCCGTGGCCTACTATTCGCCCGGCACCTATGGCGCCTCTGCTTATACGGTGGGTGTGAGAGGTCTACCGGTTGACGCGGCACTTGCGGCGCCTTTCTGTATGGGGTCGAATAAGAGCGGCCTATCGGTTGCGCGGCTCTTGTGTTGCCTCTATTTATCGGGGGCGGGTGTGTGGGGTGGGTGAAGGAGTATCCGTATGCTTCGTGGGGGTAGTTGCCGCGGTTTATCCACAGGGAGTCGGGTATGGGTTTCGGACGGTTGTAGGTTATTTCATAAGGGAGAAGGTTTCGGGGGGGAGTGGAAAAGCTCGAATTACATATCATCCAATGTCAGCAATTTCGTTTCCAAATCATATTTCATCAGTATACATGACTTGATGCGTTCCACTTTCTCCATGAACAGCTTGTGGTCATAGTTGCGGCGCTGTCGTTTCACTTCCGCCACTACTGCGGTTTTATCATCGGTCTTGATGGCAACGATGTCAATCTCGTTGGCTTCCTTTCCTTTCTTGCGCTCCCACCATGAGCCGATGTTTATATACTCGTGGCTTTCCATCATTTTGAGCCGGAAGTATTTTTCAAGCATTAGACCGGAGTATGTAGGGTAATCGGATTTGACAATCTGACGCAGGTAATCGAAGTTGCCCATCTCAATCAATGTTTGATTCCGGTCAAAATAGTTGAACCAGAACTTCAGGAAAATGTCGGTGATCTCATATTGCACATTCTGTGAGCGGGGCTTCGACATGATTGGACGCACACGCCTGATTAGCGAATAGTCCTCGATCAATCGTTTCAGATGCCCTGCCACAGTCACGCCACCCAACGCAGATTCGATAGCACCTTGAGTATTTACCCCGGATGCGATGCAACTCAGCACGGAGAAATACATGCCGTAATCTTTGCCAAACTCCTCAATCAGCAGATTGCGTCCTTCATCTGTAAAGGGTGAGTTTTCCCGGATAACATAATTGAACATCTCATCAATAGACAAATCGGTGTCTTCGCATAATAGTTCAATATATTTCGGCACACCTCCGGTGATGCAGTAGAAAGCAAGCAACGCATCATTGGTGTAATCGGGGCGAAAATCGTGCATAATCTCCTTCATGGTCTCTGTACCGAATCCAGAAAGGCATATTGTGGCATCAGCCCTACCGAAAAGCGGCTCATGATAACTTTCAGAAATCTTGTGTATCATCGAGTAAATCGATCCCATGAGCAGCAGATTCACATGCGTGTGGTCGCGGTATGAATCCCAGATATTCTGCATGTCGCTGAATACCGACGGATTGATATTGAAAAATTCCTGAAATTCATCAATAATCAGATTAAACTTGCGAGTCTTCGCAAGCTCCATCAACATTTGGAACAAGGACTTGAAGGATTTTATCTCAGACGGCACATAGCAACCGAGAGTCGACGATACAAGCCCGGCAAACTCCTCGCACAATGCCGCCTCGTTCTTGCGGCTGACGAACAGATATACTGTGGGATACTCTCCATGAGTAGCACGCAAGGCAAGGGATGTCTTGCCAATACGACGTCGACCGGTTATCACCGTCATTCTCGACCGCGATTCAAAGGCACGCTCTTGAATCCGCCGCAGTTCGTCAATTTCCTTTGTACGATTATAGAATCTCATAATTTTGTCACCGTGGTAACAATTACCATGGTGACAAAATTATGAATAATTCATGAAACTACCAAATCTGATTTGAATATTCCGGAAAAAAGTTTTGTACGAGCTGGCTTGACGGAGCAAAGCCGGCTCGTAAAGCACACGGATTACGCGGATCATCGGGGATTTTGTTGGCGGTCGTAGGGCGTTTAATAGGATTCATGGCAAGGGAGTGTGGGTCAAATCGGCGGGCTACGCACGCCTTGGCTACTGCGGTGGGGGTTACTATGAAATCGGCGGCCTGCGGGCGCCCTGTCCGGGCGGTAATAACGATGTAGGGTCGCGACCTGTCGCGACCGCGGTTGTGGGGTTTTTATTTGTATTCGGGGGGGCGTTGTTGCGGTCGCGGCAGGCCGCGACCCTACGTCGGTTTTGTGCATCGAGTGGCGCCGCAGTATTTCGGTTTGTGGGGCGGGACGTTGGTCGATACGATCGATGTTTAATGGGTGTAGAAGCAGTCTGTTTCCCAGCGGATGACGTTGGTCTCGATGTAGTCGGCTATTTTGTTGCCGTCGCGGGTGCCTCGGATGATGTGGTCGTGGTAGCGGGTTTGCCAGGCGAATTCGATGCCGGCACGGCGGGCGTGGCGGGTGACGTGTGATTTGATCGATCCGATTACGACAGATAATCGGGTGTTGTGATGTGTGGTCGAGGCGGGGTCGCTGCCGGTAGCGACTGATAGACGGGCTAATTGGTTGAGGCGGCCTAAGTTGGTGATTGCGTCGGTCGCGGCAGGTTGCGGTTGTGTCGCCGTTGCTTCGGTCGCGGCAGGCCGCGACCCTACATTGTTGGTCGTGTTTGTGTTGGGGCGGATGGATATTATGGCGTGGAAGTGGTTGGGCATTACGACGAAGAGGGGGATCTCTACGTCGTGGAAGTGTTGGTTTATCGCCTGGAGGTTGTCGGTGAGGATTTTACCGATGGTGGACAGGCGCATCTGTTGGTCGTGGATTTCGCCGAAGTAGTGTAGTTTGCCTCGGGTACAGACTGTGATGAAGTAGTCGCCGCCGTTATAGTCGTGGAATGATGCACGTGGGTATTTGCGTGGGGCGGTTGGGTTATTCATTATGTCAGTTTGTGACGGCGATGCGGCGGGAGGCTGTCTCGTAGCGGGTGTTGTCGGCGGTGATGGATGCGCGGTAGAGGTAGATGCCGCGGGGTACGCGGCGGCCGGAGTAGTCGGTGAGGTCCCAGGTGACGGGTGTGGAGATGTCCATGTCGGCCATGCCTTTGACGGTGGAGTCCCAAACGGGGTGTCCCATGAGGTCGTATACGGTGACGGTGACTGTGAGGAGGTTTTCGGGGCGGTCGTGTCGTATGTAGAAGTTGGCGGCTGTGGATGCGGGGTTGGCGTCGGTGTATACGTCGAAGATGCGTGGTGCGATGTCGTCGGTGACGGTGAATGCGATGGTGCGTGTGACGGGGTTGCCGGCGGTGTCGAACGCGCGCAGGCGCAGTGTGTGGGGGCCGGGTGCGATATTGTCGAAGGGGTAGTTGACTGTGCCGGCCGGAGAGCCGTCGGGGGCGGGGGTGTAGTATGCGTTGACGTCGGAGTATGTGGTGCGGTCGTCGAGTATGAGTGTGAGCTGCCGGCCTATGCCTGCGGTGGATAGGTTGATGCCGGTGTTGTCGGAGAGTGTGGCGATGAGCATGGGCGAGGTGTTGACTAGCTCTCCGTCGGTGAAGGCGGGGTGGTTGAGGTACATGGTGTCGATGACGGGGGGGATGGTGTCGGGTCGCTCGGGCTCGTCGAAGCCGTATACGTAGAAGTCGCGGCATGCGCCGATGGCTTCGGCGGTGGAGTTTGATGCGCAGGCGTACATGGAGAGTGTGGCGGGGCGGAAGTTGTCGGCTACCATGTCGGGCATGGCGATGTGGAGGGTGAATTGTCCGCCGGATACCCGGGCGGCTCCGGTGTAGAGGCGTTCGCCTTGTGTGTCGAATGTCTCGACGGAGCCTTTGCCGTATCCGTTTGTGACGACTGAGCGGAGTGCGTCGAAGAGTTCGACGGTGACTGTGCCGTCGAAGTCGGTGAGTGGTGTGCCGTCGGGTGCGATTATATGTCCGGTGAGTGTGGCGTCGGCCATGGCTCCGATGGTTATCTGCTCGTCGAGGTCGACTTCGCGGCCGTTGATGGTGAGGAGCCGGACGATGTTGTCGGGGGTGGCGGGGCGCATGGCGGGGTCGCCCATGAATACGAAGCGGAGGCGGTTGGGGTTGGAAGCGTGCTCGCCTTTGGAGTTGAGTATGTCGTTTTTGGCGCGGCGGTATACTTCGCCGGCTGTGAGGAGGCGTCCGTCGGTGTCGCGCTCGAGGGTGTGACGGCCCATTGCGCTGAGGAAGTAGTCGTTGTCGGAGATGTATACGGGGCGTGTGGCGCTGATCATGCCGATGGCGCCGCCGTAGCGTTCTTTGTACATTATCTCGCCTCCGGAGATTGTCTCGGAGTCCCAGCGGAGGAAGTCGCATGTGGATGCGACGATGAAGGGGAGGTTGCGGAGGTACATTGAGTTGATGTCTTCGAATGTGAGCATGCCGTCGCCTGTCCATGAGTGGTTGTTGGCGTGTCCGGTGAAGAACCACCATGCGGTGCCTTCGTCGAGTGTGCGGAACATCTCGCGGCGTGCTTCGGGGTATGTGCCTCCGATGCGGTCGTATGCGTCGATGTATATCTTGCTGATGATGTGCTGCTGGCCTTTGGTGGCGAGCATGAGGTCGGTCATGCGTTCGGCCTGCTGGAGGTGTACGCCGTTGTCCTCGTCGTCGGCCAGTACGATGAGCCGGTTTTTCCATCCGGTCTTTTTCGATTTTGTGATGTATTGCTCGAGCTTGTCGACAAGAGCGTCGCCTTCGGATGCGGAGAGCAGGGGTATTCGGCCTACGGCGACGCATAGGTTGTCGAGGCCGTGGTCGGAGCCGGCGCCGTCGTCGAGCATTGCGATGAAGTCGTCGGTGCCGTAACCGTCGTTGTCGCTCATGGCGAGGCGTGCGTTGTCGGACAGCCACCATGGTATCGTGCCGGTGCTGAGCCGGCGCGATGATTCGAGTATCATGCGGTGGTCGAGTGTGGCGCGGCCCATCAGCAGCACGTAGCGCAAGGGGCGTCCGGCGGCGATGCCGCGGTCGTATAGCATCTTGAGGTATCTGCGTATGCCGGATACGTCGGGCGATCCGGAGGAGAATTCATTATATATCAGGGCGGGGTCGATGATGCTGACGCGCAGTGTGTCGACGCGTGCGTGCAGGTCGGCGATGCGCTGTGCCTGTGTGCGGAAGGCGGGTGCTGAGAGGATGAGCATGTCGGGGGTGTCGCCGTCGGTGTTGTGCAGGTTCTGGGGGGCGACGGTGCCTTCGAATGCGGGCTGCGGGAACTGTGCTCCGGGGCGCCATGCCGCGTATGCGCGTGTGCCGGTGCGTGATACGCTCCATGTGAGGTGGCCTGATGCGTCCTTTCGGGCGTCGACGCGCTCGATGCGGGCGGGGTCGGTGACGTCCCATATGCGTGTGTCGGTGCCGCGTGTGTCGAAGCTGAGTGTAGGGCCGGCGGCCCAGAAGTCGACGTATCCGGCGTCGTCCATCTCGAGGCGGCGGCGGTAGTTGACTGATATGTAGTCGAGGTTGGCTTTTTCGGCGACGCGGCCGGGGGTGTAGCGGAGTTCGAGACGGAATCCGTCGGCCGAGGCCGGTGTGAATGTGTGGCGGGTGGCGCCTATGGAGCCGTGTACGTATTTGCTGCCTGATGTTGCCGCAAGGCGGTCGGTGGCGGCTTCGGGCAGAGGAGCCCGGTCGACCGTGAAGCTGAGCAGAGCCGTGGCGCCTTCGTGTTTGTGGAAAAACTGGCATTCCATCCATACGGGTTCTGTGGCGATGCGGCCGGGTGTCTTGAAGTCGTAGGTGCGTGATGGGGTGAAGCGGAAGTCTTCGCCGACAAAGAGGGCGCCGGCCTCGGTGGCGAGCACCCCGTCGGTCTCGTGGTGGAGTCTTCCGTAGCCGGTTGATATGGCGCCTGCGGCGTCGGCTCCGACGCCGGTGACCGGCATGGCGCTGTTGTCATCGCCGTTTGTTTCGGTGATGAAGTAGTATCCGCGTGTGGTGTAGATGTTGTTCTCGCGGTGGTGGTATTGGCCGGTGGAGCTTACCCATGTGTCGGGACCTGCGGCGTAGAATACGATGCCGGCGTCGGTAAGCTCGGATGCGATGCAGGGAAGGTCGTCGATATAGTTTTCGCGGTTGAGTATGTCGGATATGCGTCGTCCACCGTAGCCGTAAACCCGTACGCGCGACAGATCGGTGAATCCCCATTGGCGCAGGGAGGCGGAGGGCAGCAGGTGCATCCCCGAGCGGTCGACGCTGACTTTTACCCAGCGGCCTGAGGCGAGTACCGACTGCTGTGTGTATGTGTCGGGGGCGAATGCCGCGGCCGGCAGGGAGCATATGGCTGCGGCCAGTATGGCTATGAGGAGGGATA
Source organism: uncultured Muribaculaceae bacterium (assembly GCA_910577355.1). Lineage (GTDB taxonomy): Bacteria > Bacteroidota > Bacteroidia > Bacteroidales > Muribaculaceae > CAG-873. Next base: position 1,426 of record CAJTMY010000007.1, on the reverse strand, counting down.
TATGCTTGTATATGGACATGCTTGGATATGATTGGTCGGTAGGGGTATAACGCGGGATATGTCAATTTATTGTACGACAATGCCTAAATACGCGGGATGGCGGTCGCGGCAGGCCGCGAACCCTACGGGGAGCCGGGAGAGGGGCGTTAATGGCGGTTAAATTTTTTAAAAATAGTTAAGTTTTTTATAATTAAACAAAATCGTTGTAACTTTGCATCCGGTCGGTTTTCCCCAAATCGGCCATAAGTGAATCATAGGTTAGAGATGCAACGGCTCGTGAGAGTAGTTGCATTTTGTCGTAAAACAGCAACAGCCACATGGTGTAGTCCTGTGGCTGTTGTCTTGTATGGAGGCAGGTATCAGTCGTCGAAGCGGTTTCCGACGATGCGCGAGTTGTTGCGCCGTACGAAGTCGAGTATCTCGTCGCGTATGTCGGACTGCTCGATGTCGGCCTCGATTCGTCCGAGCGCGTTGTAGAGCGATGTGCCCGACTGGTATATGTGGCGGTATGCCTTAGCTATGTCGTCGATCTGCTCGGGTGTGAAGCCGGCGTGTTTTGTGAGGATTATGGAGTTTACGCCGTAGTATGTGGCGGGGTTGTGCGCGATTATGATGAAGGGTGGCACGTTGGATGAGATGCGGCATCCTCCTTTCACGAGCACGAGAGAGCCTACGTGTACGCCTTCGTGGAGAATGACGTTGCTCGACAGTATCGATCCGTGCTCCACCCGTACGTCTCCGGCTATTGTGACGCCGTTGCCGAGCACGCATCCTTGTTCGACGTGCGAGTCGTGGCCTATGTGCGAGTCGGCCATCACCCAGCAGTCGGCGGCGATGTGTGTGCCTCCTTCGGGTGTTATGCCCCGGTTTATGATCACGTGTTCACGTATCACACAGTTGTCGCCGATGTAGCAGTAGGTGTTCTGTCCTTTCCAGCGGAAGTCCTGGGGGTCGGCGCTGATGATTGCACCCTGATACACTTTTGTGTTCTCGCCGATGCGTGCGCCCTTCATTATCGAGGCATAGGGCATGATCTCGCATCGGTCGCCTATCTCGACATCCTTGTCGATGAAGGCGAATGGATGGACGGTGACGTCGTTGCCGAGTTTTGCGGCGGGGTCGACGTAGGCAAGCGGGCTGATCATATTATAGTGTTTTTGATGGTTATTGGATTTTGATATATGCAAAATTAGTGAAATTTTTGAATGGTGGGACAGATATGTGAAAAAAACGCGAAAATAACAGGCTTACGGGATAAAAATGTAGGTGTGCCATCCGGTCGGGCGGACGCACGGGCCGAGTGTCCCTACTGAACAAAAGCCACCCTGCGGGGTGGCTTTTGCTGTGTTGTTGCGAAAAAATCCTGTTGCGGAATCGAATCAGCGGTAGTCGGCGAAGCGCTCCTGGAGTTTCTTGCGGGCGAAGA